>JANWXD010000009.1 GCA_025055455.1 Bryobacteraceae bacterium | reverse complement strand
GGACTTGATCTCTTGCGTTGGCGGTCATCGCCTCCCTCGCAATCGAGACAGAACCAGCGGGTATGCGGCCCGCGGCAACAGTGCCTCGAACCCGAGTACGATCGTCGAGACCTCGGTGTTCCAGAACCTTTGGGGCGGCTTGTGCGCGAGCTCTACAGTTGCCCCGACCAACGCCCGATGAACACTGAGAGCGCAGATTGCTGATGTAAGCGCTCTGTAAGACACCCGGGCCGCTCAAGGCGGCCTTCGGGGGACGGTTGCGCGCAGGGGGTCCCCTTGGGACTCACAAAGCGCGAGCTCTGCCCGAACGGGCGTTGACACCAGCCAGCCGGACGTGGTAGCTATCCGGAAAAGCGCCGCACGCGAATTGCTCCGAGGGAGGAGTTTGTGCGCACAAGGACATTTCGCGGGCGCTTTTTCTTTTTGTTCCTGGCGGGGACGCCGATTGCGGCTGAGGCCCAACCCGTCGGGGTCGCCATCGGCAACGGTAGCTTTCGACTGGATCAACACCCCGTGGTGGCGCACGCCACGGTGCACTCTGGCAGCGTGGTCGAAACGGAGGCGGACGCCCTCGAGCTGCGACTGCTCGCAGGCGCGCGCGTGCGGTTGGCGGCCGGTTCGCGGGCGCACGTGTTCGCCGAACGGCTGGTGCTGGAGCGGGGCGCCAGCGAATGGCTGCCCGGGGCTTCCTACGCCATCGAGGCGCGAGGCCTGCGCGTGACGGCGGAAGGACCAGCGTGGGGACAAGTCCTCCTTACCGGGAGCCGCGCGGTGGAGGTTGTCGCCCTAGCCGGAGAGTTTCGCGTCCTGCGGAACCCGCGCCCGCTCGTGGCGGTCGTTCGGGCCGGCACGGCGTTGCGCTTCGAAGCGCAGACCCAGGCCAGCCCACAGCTTCCCTTTGAAATGACCGGCTGCTTGGAGCGCCGGGACAATCGCTATGTGATACGGGACCTCGTCACGGGTGTTCTGATCGAGGTCCGCGGCACAGGCTTGGATCGTGAGGTGGGCAATGTGGTCGAAGTCACGGCCGTGTCGCTGCCTGGAGTGCAGCCGGTGGCCGGGGCGCAGGAGGTGGTCCAGATCCGCAGGCTCTCCCGGCAACGACGGGGCTGTCCGGCGGCGCCAGCGCCGGCGCCGCCCAAGCCCACACCGCCGGAGGCGCCGCCCGTACAACCCACTCCGCCCACGCCGCCGAGCCCGGAAGTCAAACCCGCTCCTCCGGTCCCCGCGCCGCGGCGCGGCATGTCCGGCGCCGCGAAGGCGGTCATCGCCGGCGTCATTATCGGCGGCGCCGGCGCTGGCACCGCCGTATTCCTGACCCAGCGAAAAAAGGAGACGATCAGCCCGTGAGCACGACTTCTCTCAAGGAAGTGGCGGCGGAAGCGGTGGAGCCAAATCTCGGGGCGCGCTGGTTCGCCCTGACGGTGAAGCCCCAGCACGAGCGAACGGTGGCGCTGGCGCTGCGGCATAAGGGGTTCGAAGAGTTTCTGCCCCTTTATCGCACCCGCCGTCAGTGGTCTGACCGAATCAAGACTTTAGAGCTGCCCCTGTTTCCCGGATATGTGTTTTGTCGCTTTCCCACCTTCCGCAAGGCGGCTGTGCTCGGCACGCCCAGCGTGAATAGCATCGTGGGCTTCGGGGGCGTGCCGGCGCCGTTGGAAGATTCCGAGATCGACTCCATCCGCGCCATGGTGGCCTCCGGATGCTCCGTCGGCCCATGGCCCTATCTGCGCGCGGGACAGCGGGTCCGGGTCCAAGCCGGCCCGCTGCGCGGATTGGAAGGCATTCTGGTCTCGCTCAAAGACCGCTGGCGAGTGGTCGTCAGTCTGCACCTGCTCCAGCGATCCGTCGCGGTCGAGGTCGAGCGCGACGTCGTGGCTCCCGCCTGACAATCGGTCACAGCGCCGTCTTCGCGTGTTCCGTCTCCGCAGTCGCTTGGTCAACTTCCGTGTGACGGAAGACGAATATGAACGCCTGCGCAGCGCGTCCCTGGCGAGCGGCGCGCGCAGCCTCTCGGAATTCGCGCGGGAGGCCGTGCTGCGGGCTGCGGCGCGGCAAGCGCGCGGGGACCGCTCTGGCCGTCAGTCCCCTAGTCTCGTGCGCCGCGTCGCCGAGCTGGAGGCCATGCTGCGCAACCTGCTGGGTGGGGAACAAGGCCTCCGCGAGCCCGGCCCTGGGCCGGACGGATCGCGACCGAAGTAAGCGATGGAGGAATCATGATGCGGTGGTACGCCCTGTTATTCGCTGCGGTGCCCCTGGTGGCGCAACCTCGTCTCGGCCGGCCGGTGCCGGTCGTCGAGGCCGTCAACCTGCCGGCCGGCCGGATCGGCCCGAATGACCTCTTGGCGGTATCGGTGTACGAGGCTCCGGAGCTGACGCGCAGCGTGCGCGTCGGCGCCGACGGCACCATTCGTCTGCCGATGCTCAAGCGCCGCATCGTGGCCGCCGGTCGCCTTCCGAGCGAAGTCGAAGAAGCGATCGCCCAGGCGCTGCGCGCCGAAGAGCTGCTGGTCGATCCGATCGTGACCGTGACGATTCTGGAGTACCACAGTCGGCCGGTGCGCGTGGCGGGCGCCGTGCGTCACCCCGTCACGTTTCAGGTTGAAGGTACGGTGACGCTGCTGGACGCCCTGACCCGGGCCGGGGGATTGAGTCCGGAGGCCGGGCCCGAAATCCTGGTGAGCCGTGCGCAGATCGCCGAGGACGGTTCGACAGTGACCCAGGTGCAACGCATTCCGGTCAAGGGCCTGATCGACGCCGCGGACCCGGAGCTGAACATCCCGCTGGTGGGAGGAGAAGAGATTCGCGTGCCGGAAGCCGGTCGGGTGTATGTGGCGGGCAGCGTCCGAAAACCCGGCTCGTTCCCGATCCGCGACAGTGCGGAAATCAGCGTGCTCCAACTGCTGGCGCTGGCCGAAGGCCTGGCGCCGTTTGCCTCGCAGACCGCGTACGTGTATCGCCTCGATCCGGCCACCGGTTCACGGCAAGAGATTCCTATCGAACTCAAGAAGATTCTAGACCGCAAGGCGCCGGACGTGGCGCTCGTGGCCAATGATCTGCTGTACGTGCCGGACAGTTCCGGGCGGCGCATCACGGTGCGCACGCTCGAGCGCATTGCCGGATTCGGGGCAACCACCGCCTCCGGCATCCTGATCTGGCGCCGGTAGACTCAACCGGCTTCTCCACGCGCACGAATTCACCCTGGAGCATCCCGAGAGGAGTACCGATGGCGGAAACCACCCTCGAACGCAGTTTGCCCGCTCCCGGAGCGCTGGCGCCCCTGGAGCGACCGGTCTCATTCGTCGAAGCGGAGCCCGAGGTGCCCGGCGCGCCGCTGCGTCAATACGCTGCAGCGCTCCGGCGGCATGCCGGCAAGATCGTGGCCTTTGTGGCGGCAACCGTCGCCGCGACGGCCATCGTGTCGTCGCGGCTGACGCCGATTTACGAGGCCACCGCCACCGTGGACGTGGACCGGCAGACGCCCCCCGGGATCATCGGCGCCGAGGCGGTGCGCACCGCTTCGAACGACGCCGAGCAATTCCTGGCGACCCAGATCCGACTGATCCAGTCCGATTCGGTCCTACGGCCCGTGGTGGACAAGTACCGCCTCCGGGAGATCCCGGGAGAGGTCTTCGAGGAGCCGCCGCGGCCCGAAGCGGCCGCCGAAGCCCCGGTGCGGCTCAAGCATCTCAAAGTCACCCGGCCGCCGAACACCTATCTGCTGCTGATCAGCTTCCGCTCTTCGGATCCCAAGCTGGCGGCGGAGGTGGCCAACGCCGTAGCGGCATCCTATCTCGAGCACACCTACAAGATCCGTTATCGGGCGGCCGCCAGCCTGTCGGCCTTCATGGAGAAGCAGCTCGAGGAACTCCGGGCCAAGATGGAGCGCTCGAGCGCCGCTTTGGCCAACTTCGAGCGTGAGTTGAACGTCATCAATCCGGAAGAGAAGACCAACATCCTGTCGGCTCGGCTGCTCCAACTCAATGCGGAGTACACGGCCGCCCAGGCCGACCGGGTCCGCAAGCAAGCGGCGTGGCAATCCGTGCAGGGGGGCACGTTAGAGGCGGCGCAAGTGTCGGCGCAGGGCGAGGTGCTGCGCAAGCTCGCCGAGCGGCTGGACGAGGCGCGGCAGCGCTTTGCCGAAGTGCGCGCCCAGTACGGTGCCAACCACCCCGAACATCGCAAGGCGTCCTTGCAAGTCCAGGAGATCGAGCGGCAACTGGCGGCGGCGCGTCACAACATCGCCGAGCGCGTGCGCATCGAGTATCAGGAGGCCGTGCGGCGCGAAGAGATGCTCCGCAAGGCCGTGGCGGAGACCAAGGCGGAGTACGACGCCCTCAACGCGCGCTCCTTCGAATACCAGGCCCTCAAGCGGGAGGCCGAAACCGACAAGAAGCTCTACGAGGAGCTGCTGCAAAAGATCAAAGAGGCGGGCATCAACGCCAGCTTTCAGAACAGTTCCATCCGGATCGCGGACCCGGCGCGGCCGCCGATCCGGCCGGTGTTTCCCAACATGAAATTGAATCTGGCGCTGGCGCTAGTAGCTTCCTTCTTGTTAGCTGCGGCCGTGGCCGTGTTGGGCGATCTGGCGGATGACACCGTGCGCGATCCGGAACAGGTGGCCCGCACACTGCGCGCGGAAGTGATCGGCGTTCTGCCGTCCGTGCGAGGCTGGCGGGGGCGCATCCCAGCGCCGCGCTCGGAGCCGCACCGAGCCCTGGTGCGCATCGGGGATCCCGGCGACGTCTCCGTGGCCGGCTTCGAAGAGGCGGTGCGGGCGCTGCGGAATTCGATCCTGCTCGGCGACTTGGACCGCCGCTTGCGGTCGCTCATGATCACGAGCGCTTTCCCCGGCGAAGGCAAGTCGACGGTAGCGGCTCACCTGGCAGCGACCCATGCGGCCCAGGGCCGACGGACGCTGCTCGTGGACGGGGACTTGCGCCGGCCTACGCTGCACCGCCGCTTTGGCCTGCCCGGGGCGGTGGGTCTGGCCAACGTGCTCGTGGCCGAGCTGCCTTGGCGCGAAGCCGTCCTACCGGTCGAAAGCGTCCCCGGACTGGATCTGCTGCCGGCCGGTCCGCCCTCGCGGCAGGCGGCTGACCGGATGGGCGCGGCCCTGGCGCAGCTGTTGGCGGAGGCGTCGTTAGACTACGACCTGGTCGTGCTGGACGCTCCGCCTCTTCTGGGATTCGCCGAGCCGTTGGAGATGGCGGCGCTCGCCGACGGCGTGGTCGTGGTGGCCCGGGCCGGTGAGACCCACCGCAAGGCCGTAGCCGCCGTGCTGGCGGCGCTCGGGCGCGTGCGGGCCGAGGTGGTGGGCCTCGTGCTCAATCAAGTCCGCAGGGGCACCGACAGCGGCTACTACTATGCCCGCTACGAGAAGTACTATCGCGCCTCTAAAGCAGAGCGCTGAGGACCACCAACGGGCCGGATTGGTCTCCACGAGCCGCCGAAGGGCGGTCCGCGACTTGGCGCTGTGCCTGTCTTGGGCCAACTTGTGCTATCTGCGGGTGTGGTCGGAACTGCTCAGCTATACCGAGGCCGACCTGTTCACGATGGTCTCCGAGCCGGCCCGGGCGGACTATGTGGCGGCGCTTGGGGGGATGACCGTGCTCGGACTGGCAGCATGGGCGGCGGTGCGCCTCGCCCGAAGGCTCCCGAGTCGGCTGCTCCCGTGGCTGCGGTGGGTCCCAGTGGTGGCCTTGTTGGTGCCTCTGAATGCCTTGCGCATCGTAGTTTCCGAACAAGTGCCGTGGCTTTACGGTTATCTTCGTCAGCCGGTCATCGGACGGATAAGCATCGAGGGTCTGTGGCTTTCGGCGGGGCTGCTGGCGGTCGCCGGGCTGGCCGTGGTGTGGCGCTTCCGCCGCTCCGCGCCGCGATGGCCCGTCGTGACGGCTTTGATCTCGCTGCCGTTGTTGCCCGTGACCACAGGTCAGGCGCTGTGGCGCTCGGCGCACAGTCCCACAGCGGTGGCGGCCTCGACGCAGCGGCCGCAGGTGAGCGGAGCGCACGCGGAAGACCGGAGCGGCATGCGGCTGGTGCTGGTCGTTTTCGACGAGTGGGACTACCGGCTGAGTTTCGAGGCGCGCCCGGCCGGGATCGAGCTGACCGAGCTCGACCGCTGGCGTCGCGAGTCGCTGTTTGCGAGGCGGGCGCTGCCTCCCGCCAGCCACACCTTGACATCGGTTGCCGCCCTGCTGACGGGGATGCCGGTGGAGCAGGCTCAGGCGATCGACCGCAACGATGCCGTCCTGACCTTAGCCGGCGGCGCAGGCAGGGTGCGCTGGTCGGAAACGCCCAGTGTGTTCCGCGACGCCGTAGAGGACGGCGCCCGCGTGGGCATCGCCGGTTGGGCCGTGCCGTATTGTCGGCTCTACGGCGCGTACGCTTCGGAGTGCGCTTGGTGGGAGATGAGCACACGCCGGATCAGCAAAGGTTCCGGGTACGGACAAATCTTGGCCTCGCACCTGCGGAGCATGGTCGAAACGGCGCTGCTTTCGCCGTTTGGCCAATCCGCCGCCGCGCAGCATCACTACCGGACGTGGAGAGCGATGCTGGCGGAGGCGACCCGGCTGGCCGCGGACCCCACGCTGCGGCTGGTGTTCGTGCATCTGCCGGTGCCTCACCCCCCGTACGTCTACGACCGGGCCCGCGGGCGGTTCGACCGTGCCAACAGCCTGGCGGAAGGCTACCTGGATCAGCTCATTCTGGTGGATTACTCAGTGCGCGAGCTGCGTGTAGCGCTCGAGCAGGCCAACTGCTGGGATCGGACCGCGGTCCTGCTGACTTCCGATCACAGCTACCGCGGTGCGCCGGTGTTGGGGCTTCCGTTGGATCCGCGCGTGCCTTTCCTGGTGCGTTTGCCCCGGGGGGTCACCGGTCTGGAGTATCGAGGCCGATTCACGACGACGGTGACGCGGAAACTGGCTGGAGCGATTCTCCGTGGAGAGGTGTCCGACGTCCATCAAACGGCGCTGTGGCTGGACCGCCACGCGAGCCAATCCGGTGGGTGGAGCGGCGCCGACTGACCTATAAAGGGGCCGTCGCTTTTTGACGAAACATCCCAGGGAGGCCACCGCAATGACCCGAGATGGGGAGCAAAAATGCCTGAATTCGGGCCAAATTCGATCCGTTCTCCCGCGCCTGGTCCCGATTTTGACCGTAGCCGTCGCCCTAGGCTTGCAGCAGGGTGCTCCCGGCCCGCTCGAGGCACGGGCGGCGCGGCCCGCCGGACTGCCTCTCGTCATCGCCGCCAACCGCGGGCAATGGGAGGAGAGCGTGCGCTATGCCGCGCGCTGGGCAGGCGGAGCCGTATGGTTCACCGACGAAGGCCCCGTGCTATCGATCGCGGGGCGCCGCGCGGCGGTCGAATTCCAAGGCGTCACGGGGCCGCTGCGGCTGGAGCCCGGCCCTCAGCTGGCAAGCCGGATCCATTTTCTGCACGGCGGCGAGCCGGAGGCTTGGGTCCGCGACGTCCCGACGTATGGGGAAGTGCTCTACCGCGGCATCTACCCGGGCGTTGACCTGCGCTACCGGGTGGCACCCGAGGGCCTCAAGAGTGAGTTTCTCATCGCCCCCGGCGCCGATCCCCGCCAGATCCGCTGGAGGTACTCGGGAGCCCGAAGCATCTCGGTGGATCGTGAGGGCGATTTGGTCGTGGACTTGGACGGTGCCAGGGTGGTGGAAGCCAAGCCCGAGATCTACCAGCAACGCGCGGGCCGACGCACGGTGATCGAAGGCGGCTACGAGGTAAGCAACGGCACGGTGTGTTTCCGGCTGGGCCGGTGGGATCCGTCGCTGCCCCTGATCGTGGATCCCGTGCTGTCGTTTAGCACCTATCTCGGGGGCTCGGGTTTTGACAGCCTGCGAGCGGTTGCCCTGGATCCGGCACGAAACATCTACGTCGCCGGGTTTGCCGATTCCCGTGACGTGCCCGGCGCCAATGGGTGGCGGAACCAGAACGCCGGCGGCGTGGACGCCATCGTCGCCAAGGTCGGTTCCTCCGGCAACTTGATTTACTTGACTTACCTCGGCGGCAGTGGGGATGACCGCGCCTTCGGCGTCGCCGTCGACAGCGCCGGCGCGGCATACGTTACGGGCTGGACGTACTCCGCGAACTTTCCAACGACCACGGGGGCGCGCCAGCGCGTTCTCGCCGGGGGCCGCGACGCTTTCGTGGTGAAATTCAACAGCGCGGGCAACGGTCTCGTTTACAGCACATTCCTCGGGGGAGGGAGTCACGACGCCGGCTACGGCCTCCGCGTCGACGCCGTTGGCGTGGCGACCGTGACGGGCGAGACTTGGTCGCTGGATTTCCCGGTGATCCGTGGCACTCAGCTCACCAACCGGGGCGGCTGCGACGCCTTTGTGGCGCGGCTGGACGCCTCGGGTGGCTCGCTGCTTTGGAGCACGTATCTTGGAGGGACACGCGACGATTCGGCCCGGTCTGTGGATGTGGACTCCTCGGGCGCTGCCTACGTGGCCGGCTCGACTTACTCTGCGGACTTCCCTGTCGCCGCCGCGGTCCAAACGAGCTTAAGGGGAATCTCCGACGGTTTCGTGACGAAAGTCAGCAGCGACGGGCGATCGTGGCACTTTAGCACCTATCTGGGCGGCGGAGGGGAAGAGGCGGCTTCGGGGATTCGCGTGGATGCCGACGGCAGCGTGACGGTCGTGGGGGTGACGGCTTCACCGGATTTCCCGGTGCAGGCGGCGCGGCAGTCCGCGCACGGGGGAGGGCAGACCGACGCCTTCGTGGCGAAGCTTCCGGCGAGCGGCGCCCCGCTGGTTTACTCCACTTACCTCGGGGGCGCCAGCTCGGATGCCGCCACGGCAGTGGACCTGGACGCCTGGGGGAACGCTTATGTGACCGGCTACACGGCCTCGCCCAACTTCCCGCTGCGGAATCCCCTGAGGGCCACCAACGCCGGCGTCTATGACGTTTTCCTCACCGTGCTGACGTCGGAGGGTGGTTCGTTGCCCCTGAGTACATTGCTCGGAGGAAGTGGGAGCGACGCGGCCTATGGCGTGGCCGTGGATGCGCGCGGGGAGGCGCACCTGGTCGGTCAAACGCAGTCCCCGGACTGGCCCGCCGTTGCGGGAATCCAAGGCAGCAATCCGGGTGGCGTCAGCGGGTTCCTCACACGTGTGGGGTACCCGGCTCCGGTGGCGGCATGGAGGGACGCGAGCGGAGCGACTCTGGCCCTGCTTTACGGCGACACGACCCGACTCAATGCGGGCGGCGTGGTGGCCGACGACGTGGGCTTGTGTCAGGCGCTGAACGGGGACTTCTATGTGGCCGCACGGAATAGCCTCGGCAACGTGTGGCTGAATTGGTATCGGTCCGCAAGCCGAAGTTGGCAAGGATGGATCAACGCTGGCGGCACCATCGTGGGCAGCCCGGCACTGGCGGTGTCCCCCTCGGGGACGGTGTTCGTCGTGGTCCGTTCTCCGTCGTCGTCCTACTGGCTGAATCGCTTCCTGCCCACGGGCACCTTTGCGGGGTGGGTTGCGTTGGGTGGCACCTTTGCCTCGGATCCCTCGGTGGCGGCCACCGCGAGCGACTCGCTGTACATCGCGGGTCGGGGGCCGGACGGGCGCGTCTGGGTCGGGCAGTACACGAGCCAAGGTTTTCTCGGTTGGTTCACCAACGGCGGTCTGACGAACGGCAAACCCGCGATCGTAGCCGGATCGGACGAGGCAGCCTACGTCGCTGTGCGCGGCACCGACAACGCGCTGTGGTTGGCGCGGGTGGTCGGCACGAACTGGGAAGCCTGGCAATTCGGCGGCGGGCAGCTGACCTCGGACCCCGTAGCGGCCGCTGCGGCGGGCATGGTCTACGTGGCGGTGAGCGGGAGCGGCGACAGCGTCTGGGTGCGGCCGTTCCGGGAGGGCAGCGGCAGCCGCTGGCAACCGTGGCAGGCGACGGGGGGCACCTTGACCCAATTCGGCCTGGCCGCCGCGGGTACGCGCTACTTCATCGTGGGCAAGAATGCGGTCCATGGTCTGTGGTGGTACCAGTCGGGCGCTGGCTGGGCCTACTACGGCACCGTGGCTGCCGGTTCCGGCAACCTGGCCGCCGCGCCCAAATAGGAGCAGTCACAGTGCATTGTTCGGGTATGCAATCGTGCGAGCAGCGGCTGATCGAAGAGTACAGCCGGCATTATGCGCGCTTGAACGGGGATCTCGACAAGCCCGCGCCGGCGGCGGCGCGGCGGCAATTGGAACGCACTTACGGCTGGCTGATTCGCGATCTGCCGGCGGGAACCCGGGTGTTGGATCTCGGCTGTGGCGCGGGATGGCTTCTCGAGTGGCTGTCGCGTTTTCCCCATTTGATCAGTGAAGGCGTCGATGTGTCCCCGAGTCAGGTCGAGGCAGCACGCCGCCGGATTCCGGAAGTGGCCATTCATTGCGCCGATGGGCTGGAATTTTTGCAGTTGCGCCAGGAGGTCTACGGCGCGATTTTTTGCTTGGACGTTCTCGAGCACCTGGACGAGGCCACCTGTTGGAGGTGGCTTGCTGCCATCCGCGCGGCGTTACGATCGGGTGGTTTTCTGGTGTGCCGAACGCCCAATGCTGCCAATCTGCTCGGCGCCTACTCGCGCTACCTTGACCTGACCCACCGTCGCAGTTTCACGCAGACATCGCTTACACAACTGTTGGAGGCGGCCGGTTTTGTCCAGATCGGACTCATCCGCCATCGCGCCGGCAGTATCTTAGGGGCCGTGCGCCTGGCGGCGGAGAATCTCTTGCACCGCACCATCTACCTGATCTGCGCTCATCGGCGGGAACGGGTGTTCACCAATAGCATCTCGCTTGTGGCGTATCGGCCGTAACCCGCCGCGATCCCGCGCCGCGGCCTCGACCGCGGCGTTGGTTCCGAACAAGCGAGGACGCGGCAACGGATGGGAATCGCGGATGCCTGCTCATTCGGTTGTCGCTGCCAGTAGGGTAGCTGGCGAGCCGCTTTGGCCGCACTTTGCGCGCCGCCTCGCGGAGTGGCTTGCGGCGGGCGCGGCAGCAGTGTCTCTGGCTTGCGGCGTCTCCGTGGCCCCTTGGGTCACTTTGGGTGGCGCCTGCGCATTGCTCTGCGGGTTCGCAGCGGTTTCCGGACGTGCGGCGGCCGCAGCGCTTTGGATCCTCGGGGCGCTGCTTGCTGGCTACGCGGCCATGGGGCGGGGGTTCGCCTACTTGGGGCTCCCGCCGTTCTACGTCGGGGAGATCGCTCTGGCGGGCTGCGCGCTGATCCTGGCCATGGCTATGGTCATGGGGTATCTTTCCGCGCCAAGGCTGCCGATTGCTTTGCTCCTATTCCTCGGATGGTGCGCGGTCCGCACGGCGGCGGACGTGCCGCAATACGGCGTTTTCGCGTTGCGGGACGCCGCGATTTGGGGCTATGGCGCTTTCGCTGTCATCGTGGCAACTGTCGTGCGCAGGGCTCCATACCGCGCCGCCATTTTGACTTGGTATCGGCGCCTGAGCGTGCTCTTGCTCGGCTGGTACAGCTGGCTAGCGCTCGCGAAGCTGATTTCCGCCGAGCCGATTTTTCCGAATAGCCCCTCCGGCGTGCCCGTCGTGGTGGTCAAGCCCGGCGACATCGCGGTCCATCTGGCGGGAATCGGTAGCTTTCTGGCCCTGGGTTTCCATGCTGGGAGCGGCACCCATCGCGTCGGGAGGTCCGGCCTCCGCGCGGGAATTTTGTGGATCCTGTGGGCCTTTTGTTTTCTCTACTACGGCTCCCACAATCGCGGAGGCTTGGTGGCGTTGCTGGTCGCGATGGCAGCGCTGGGAGCGCTAGCGTTCCGACGATCAGTTGTGCCAGCGGCCGCGATCGGTTTGGCATTGATTCTTGTCGCGGCGGTCCGCCCTTGGGAGCGCGACTGGATTTCGGGCCGCCAAGCCTCCCCTCGGCAGATCCTTCAGAACCTTAAAAGCCTCACCGGCAGCGAAGACGCTTTTCTCGAAGGCACGCGTCAATGGCGTCTGAGGTGGTGGCGGACGGTAATCGACTACACCTTCTACGGACCGTACCGCTGGACGGGAAAAGGCTTCGGACCGAATCTGGCCAATGAAGATGGGTTCCAGGTTCGCCCGGATGGTGCTCTGCGCAGCCCTCACAATGGGCATATCACTATCCTGGCCCGCACTGGGGTGCCAGGCTTGGCGCTTTGGCTGGGCCTGAATGCGTGGTTTGCGCTGCGGGTGTTGCGCCGACTGCGCAGCTGGAAGCGAGCGGGGCGGCCGCAATGGGCGCAGCTCGCCTGGGTTTTCTGTTACTGGGCGGCCGCCTTCGTCAATGCCACGTTCGACGTGTATTTGGAAAGCCCTCAGGGGGGGATCTGGTTCTGGTCGCTGCTCGGGTTGGGGATTGCGCTGGCGTACGATTCGGCCGGGGACCGTTCGACGGATCCGAGCGACGGCAAGCCGCGTTTCCGCGCGGTGGCCGGCCGAGGCTCGTGGTCGGTCCAGACGCCGTGAACGTGCAAGCCGAGTTGCGGGCAAGCGGGAACGAGACCTTGGCGGACCTGGGCGGTTGGTTCCGATGGCTTCGACAGCCGGCCGTGCCGAGCCAGACGACCCGACCTGTGAAGCTTTTGTGCTTGGGGCGGGATTTGCGCGCCGCCGGCGCGCAACGGGTTCAGGTCACGCTGTTGCAGCATTTGGATCGGACCCGGGTCCGCCCCAACGCAGTTTACCTGAGCGCGGACGGACCTCTGGCGAGCGAGCTGCCTCGGGATTGCGAACCGTTTTACGGAAAGCTAGGTCGCCAGGGCCGCTCCGCGGCGGTCGCGCAGCTATGCGGCGAACTGTTGCGCCGGGCGCGGCGCGCGGAGTGCATCTTCGCCATGCAGGAGGGCAGCCCGACCTACTTAGCGGTAGTTGTCGGGAAACTGACGGGCAAGCCGGTCGTAGGGTGGATCCACGGTCCGTGGAGTCGTTTGTTAGCCGCAGCGCCGAGCTGGCACCGTCGCGTCTTTCCGCTGCTGTACCCGCGCCTGGCACAAGCCGTGTGCGTCTCACCGGGGGTAGCCGCAGACCTCACCGCGATGGTGCCTTCTTTGTCCGAACGCACCGTCGTGCTTCCCAATCCCTTGGACTGCGCCCGGATCCGTCAGCTGTCGGCCGGGGATGTTCCGTCTTGGTTTCCCCAACAGGCCTGCGCCAAGGTGATCGTGACCTGCGGACGACTGACGGCAGAAAAAGGGTTCGACCTGCTGCTCGAGGCTTTTAAGGTGCTCCTGAGCCGGCACCCGGAAGCGTTCTTGGTGGTGGCGGGCGAGGGGCCGGGGCAGAACCAGCTGGAATCACAGGTGAGCCGCCTCGGCTTGCGAGGACGCGTGCGCATGCCCGGCCCGGTGTCCAATCCCTTTCCCTTGATGGCGCGCGCAAGCGCCGTAGTGGTGAGTTCGCGGTTCGAAGGTTTAGGCATGACGCTGCTCGAAGCGATGACGCTGGGAACGCCCACGGTAGCATTTGACTGTCCCGGGGGCGGGCCGCGGATGGCGCTCGATGACGGACGGGCGGGATTGCTGGTGCCACCCGAGGACGTCCCAGCTTTGGCGGCAGCGCTGGATCGCATCCTGACACAGCCGGAACTCACGGCGCGGCTGCGCGACGCGGGCCTGCGACGCGTCTGCGCCTTCGACGCGCCGAGGGCCGCACGCGCGTTCGAGGACCTGTTTTTGCGCGCGGCGCGATGGGGGCTTGCGCCGGCGGGCGGAGCGCGGCAAGACCGCGCGGCATGAGGGTCCTGGTCCTTCACAACCGCTATCGGCAGCCGGGCGGCGAAGATGCCGTGGTGGATGCCGAGGTCAGCTTGCTGCGCCAGCATGGATTCGAGGTCGTGCGCTACGAGCGCTCCAACGAGTTCGACGGCTGGGCCTCGGCGGTGAAAACCGTCGTCGGCAGCGCATGGTCCCGCCGGTCGTACCAGGAAGTCTTCGAGCTGTGCCGTCAGTTTCGCCCGCACGTGGCGCACGTGCACAACTTCTGGGCAGTGCTGTCGCCGGCGGTCCACGCCGCTTGCCGGGCCGCCGGAGCAGCGACGGTGCAAACGCTGCATAACTACCGGCTGCTTTGCGTCAACGCCTTTCTGCTGCGGAAGGGCGTTCCCTGCCAAGACTGCCTGGGACGCTGGCCCTGGCGCGGCGTGCTGCGGCGCTGCTACCGGAACTCCGCGCTGGCCTCGGCGGCTGTGGCGCACCTCGTGATCGCCAACCGCCTACGGCGAACCTGGGACAAGGACGTCGACGCCTTCATCGCCCTGAGCGAATTCGCTCGATCCCGTTTCGTAGCAGCCGGCTTGCCGGCGGATCGAATCTTCGTGAAGCCGAATTTCGTCGTCGATCCGGGTCCACCCACCCGGAAGCCTTCGGAGTCTCGCCTCGTGGTTTTCTTCGGACGCTGGTCCGAGGAGAAGGGTGTCTTGGTGTTGCTCGAGGCGTGGCGTCGGTTGAACCCGCAGTGGCCATGGCGGCTACTCATCGTTGGCGACGGACCGCTCCGTGCGTCCCTGGAATCGAAACTGTGCGCCTCTGGTTGGAATGGCTCGGTCGAGCTGATGGGTTACCGCACCCGGCCAGAGGTGGGGGAGTTGCTGCAGACCGCCCGCGTCGTGGTCGTGCCGTCGCTGTGGTTCGAAAACTGCCCCATGGTGGTGCTGGAGGCTTTAGCCAGCGGCAGGCCGGTGATCGCCTCCGGTCTCGGAGCACTTCAAGAGCTCGTGCCGAATGGCGTCGCGGGACTTACCTTCGCTCCCGGCGATGCCGATTCTTTGGCGCAGGTCCTGCGGACCGTCTTCGACGACGACGCCCTCGTGGATCGAATGGGCTCCCAGGCCCGGCGGACCTACCTCGCACGATACGCGGCGAAATCCAACCTCGAGTCGCTCGTGCGGATCTACGAGGCTGCTCTGGCGCGGAGGGCGGTTTCGGCGGAAACGGAGCCTACAGCGGTGCCCACCGGCAACAGCTCTTGGGATTAAGGCTATGCTAGTGGAGTTTGCTGGAGTGATCCGTCGGCCCGGAGCGCGTGCCACCGTCGAGGGAATCCTCGGCATGCGAGTGGATGCTACCGACTACGTGAGAGCTACGCGCCAGATTGTCGCCTGGGCCCGGCGCGGCGAGTCGCGGTACGTCTGCTGCGCTTCGGTCAACAACGTCATGGAGGCCTACGACTCGGCGGAATTTCGCCGCGTTATGAACGGCGCCGACCTGGTGACCTCGGACGGCATGCCGCTGGTCTGGGGTCTGCGGCGGCTCGGCCTGCCCGAGGCGACGCGGGTCTACGGCCCCCGGCTCACCGAGCACGTGCTGGCAGCGGCCGCCGCAGAAGGCCTGCCCGTGGGCTTTTACGGGTGCACGGCCGAAGTGCTGGCCCAACTGCGGGCGGCAGTCCAACGGCGCTGGCCCCAGCTGGCCATCCGCTACGCCTTCGCGCCTCCCTTCCGTCCCTTGCGCCCCGAAGAGGACGCGACGGTGACAGCCGCCATCCGGACCTCGGGCGTTCGGATCTTGTTCGTTGGCTTGAGCACGCCCAAGCAGGAGTACTGGATGGCGGCCCACCGCGGTCGCATCCCCGCGGTCATGCTGGGGGTGGGGGCGGCGTTCGATTTTCTGGCTGGCACCAAGCCCCAGGCGCCGGCCTGGATGCAAGGGGCGGGTCTGGAGTGGCTGTTCCGCCTGGCCACCGAGCCGCGCCGGCTCTGGCGCCGCTACCTCAAACACAACCCACGGTTTCTGGTCTTCTTCTCTTTTCAACTCGCCGGTTGGCGCCGATATACGATACAGGCCCCCGGCGTTTTGGGGACTTCACCTGAGACGGGCAAGGAGCAGCCACATGCCGATTGACGCACTCGTGACCGGAGCTGGTGGCTTCATCGGCCACCACTTAGTGAAATACCTCAAGCGAACAGGATTGCGGGTCCGGGGCGTGGACTTGAAACACCCCGAGTTCGAGCCGAGCCCCGCCGAAGAATTCCAAATCTTGGATCTGCGCCGGTTCGACAGTTGCCTGATTGCCACACGGGGCGTGCGAGAGATCTACCATCTTGCGGCCGACATGGGCGGTATCGGCTACATCACTGCGTTCCACGCCGTCATTGCCCGCAACAACACCATGATCAACGTGCACATGCTCGAGGCGGCGCGGTTGAACGGTGCGGAACGATTTCTGTTTTCCTCTTCCGCCTGCGTTTACCCGCAGCGGCTTCAGGGCAGCGCAGAAGTGACGCCGCTCAAGGAGGAGGATGCTTATCCGGCCGACCCCGAAGAGGGCTACGGCTGGGAAAAACTCTGGATGGAGAAGCTCTGTCAATACTATCGCGAGGACTACAAGCTGGAAACGCGCGTGGTGCGCTTCCACAACGTCTACGGGCCGCTGGGGACCTACGAAGGCGGCCGGGAGAAGGCTCCGGCGGCTATCTGCCGCAAGGTGGCGCTGGCGCGCGACGGCGATGAGATCGAGATCTGGGGCGACGGCGAGCAGACGCGCTCGTTTCTGTACGTGGACGACTGCGTGGAAGGGATCTGGAGAATCATGCGGTCGGACCACCCGGGGCCGCTGAACCTGGGAAGCGAGGAGTTGGTCACGATCAACCAACTCGTGGATCTGACGGCGGAGATCGCGGGCAAGCACATTCGCAAGCGGCACAATCTCCAAGCGCCGCAAGGGGTGCGGGGCCGCAACAGCGACAACGCCAAGCTCCGAGCCGTGCTGGGCTGGGAGCCCCCCACTCGTCTGCGCGACGGACTCGAACCCACCTATCGCTGGATCGAGGCGGAGCTGCGCCGCGCCGGGCGCGTTCCTAGCGGGGTGGAAGTGCGCGTATGAACGGGTCGTGGCCGGTCGCCGACGGCCTGGTCGGAACGTTCCGCGGCACGGCGGCGGCGCACAGTGCTGCCGTTCCAGCCGCCAGTCCGCTGCGCACCGCCGCGGTGCTGGCAGCAGCGGATCTGGCGGCCCTGACGCTGGCCCTAATGCTGGGCACCGCCTTCTGGCTTCTGCTGCGTCCGACAGCGAGCGGCGCCGTAGCGTGGAGCGCCTGGCCCATCGCCGTGGTTTGCGTCGGCGCCTTTGCCTTGCTCGGGCTGTATCCGGGGGTGGGAATCAATCCCGCAGAAGAGCTCCGGCGCCTGGCGGTCGGGATCACACTGGTGTATTTGGCGGTTTCGGCCGCCATGTTTTTGGGCAAACAATCGGCCGCGCACTCCCGGGGCGTGTACTTGTCCACCTGGGCGGCGGCCATGCTGCTGGCGCCGCTGGCGCGCGGAACCGTGCGGCATGCCTGCGGCCGGAAGAGTTGGTGGGGGGCGCCCGTGCTCGTCGTGGGCCGCGGCGAGGCGGCCTCGACGGTGTTGCGGCGGCTTCAGGAGGAGCCTGCCCTCGGATGGAAGCCCGTGGCGGCTCTGGACGAGCAGGCGGCACAGCGCCTCGCCGCCGAGTCGAGCACGGTGGGCCGGATCCGCCATGTGCTGGTGGCGGTGCCGGAGGCGACCCGCGCCGAGCTCCTCAGCCTCGTCGAGCGCCTGGGCATGCGCTTCCCGCACGTCATGGTCGTGCCGGACCTGTTCGGCATGGCGAGCCTGTGGGTGTCCGCACGGGACCTCAACGGGGTGCTGGGGCTCGAGATCCGCCAAAACCTGCTGAGTCCGTTCAACCGCTGGTTGAAGCGTGCGCTGGACATCGTGCTGGCTGCCGCCGGTGGCCTTCTGGCGCTCCCCATCATTCTGCTGGCCGCCGTGTGGATCCGGCGCGCCAGTCCCGGACCTGCCTTCTACAGCCAGCTACGCGAGGGTCACGGCGGCCGACAGATCCGGATCTGGAAATTGCGAACCATGCACCCGAACTCCGAACAGATCCTCCACCGGCACTTGGAAAGCGATCCCGTGGCGCAGGAGCAGTGGCGCCGGTTCCGCAAGTTGAAACAAGACCCGCGAGTGCTTCCCGGCATCGGGCGGCTGCTGCGGCGCACGAGCCTGGACGAGTTGCCACAACTGTGGAACGTTCTGAAAGGCGAAATGAGCTTGGTGGGGCCGCGTCCCTTTCCGGAAGATCATCTGGCCGAGTTCCCGGCGGAGTTCCGCGCTTTGCGGGCCCGGGTGCGCCCCGGGCTGACGGGCTTGTGGCAAGTCTCCGCGCGCAGCGACGGCGATCTGAGCGCCCAGCAGAGACTGGACGCCTATTACATCCGCAACTGGTCGCTCTGGCTCGACCTGTATATTCTGGCCCGCACCGTCAAGGCTGTGCTCTCCGCCCGCGGCGCGTACTAAGCGGCGCGTACTAAGATGTCGCTTTGCCGCGCCCTTTCGAGCCTCTGAGCGAGCCGTTCGCCCGCCGCTCGGCGATGGCGCTCGGTCTGCTGCTGGCATGGTGCATCCTTTCACTCTGGGTCAGGCCGCGCTGGGCCCTCAGCCTGTTCCAGGCGGGAGTCTTCGCCTTAGGGATCGTGTGGGCTGCCCGCATGGCGGTGCGCCCGTTTTCGATTCGCTTGCCATTGCCCGTCTGGTGCGTGGCGGCGGCCGTCGGCTGGATCGCACTCCAGCTCGCCGCCGGCTGGACGGCCTACCGGTTTGTCACCGAGAACGAGCTGCTGGAGTGGCTGGCGGCGCTCGTCCTGCTGACGGTCTCGGCCAATCTGTTTCAAGACGGGCGACTGCGAGGAGCCTTTCTGCGGGCGGCGCTGTGGTTCGGCTTCGCCGTAAGCGTCCTCTCGGTACTGCAGTGGTTCACCTCGCCGGGCAAGGTTTTTTGGATCTTCGCGACGCCCTACCGCGACAGGGTCATGGGGCCGTTCGTTTACCACAACAACTACGCGGCCTTCATCGAGCTGCTGTTGCCGCTGGCGGTCTGGCTGGCGCTACGCGAGGGCGGCCGTGCCTGGCCGTATGCTCTGATGGCTGCGGCGATGTACGCCACGGTGATCGCTTCCACCTCGCGCGCCGGATCGGCCCTGGCCACGGCGGAAGTGCTCGCGATCCTCACGCTCGCGCGAGCGCGGCGGGTGCTGTCCGGTCGCCGCTTCTGGACCACGGCGGCGGGCTTGGTGGCGTGCGCCGTACTGTTTGTGGCGGTCGTGGGATGGGAGGCGCTGTGGCGGCGCTTCCAACAGGCGGATCCTTACGTTCACCGGCGCGATATGCTGCAATCCGCTTTGGCAATGTGGCACGAGCGCCCGTGGACGGGCTTCGGCCTGGGTACGTTCCAAACCGTGTATCCCGCTTACGCCTTCTTTGACATCGGCCTGGTCGTCAACCATGCGCACAACGACTGGGCCGAGTGGCTGGCCGAAGGGGGCACGCCCTTCTTCGTTCTCATGGCGTCGCTGGCGTTGTGGAGCCTCGAGCCGGCCGTGCGCTCCATCTGGGGCTTGGGCGTCATTTCGGTCTTCCTGCACGGGCTCGTCGACTATCCCATGCAACGGCTGGGCCTCGCGGCGTGGATTTTCGTCTTCGTCGGTGCGCTCGCCGGCTGGCGGGAGGAGGTCCGGCGCGAGGGACTGCGCGAGCCGCTTAGCCTTTGATGACGCCGATCGGCCGCAGCCGCGCCACTTTGCGCGCCAGACCGGCTCGGTGAACGACTTCGATCACCTCGTCCACGTTTTTGTAGGCTTCGGGAATCTCTTCGAGAATCCCGTCCCGGGTCTCGCTCTTGGCCACGATGCCAGCCTCCTCGAGCGTCTTGAGCACCTGCCGCGCATCCCGGCCTTTCTTGGCCGCCGTACGGCTCAGCAGCCGCCCTGCCCCGTGGCAAACACTGCCGAAGGTCTCCTTCATGGCGCCCTCGGCGCCGACAAGAATCCAGGAGGCTGTGCCCATGCTGCCCGGGATCAGCACGGGCTGACCGATCTGACGGTAGGCGGCCGGAATTTCGCGATGTCCGGGCGGAAAAGCCCGCGTCGCCCCCTTGCGGTGCACGAGCACGTCCCGCTTTTCGCCGTTGACGGTGTGCCGCTCTCGTTTGGCGATGTTGTGGCAGACGTCGTAGATCAGGGTCAGCCGCGCGCTCTTGCCGAACACCTTCTCGAAGGACCCGCGCAAGAAGTGCAGGATGGCCTGGCGGTTGGCCCACGCAAAGTTCGCCGAGGCGCGCATGGCTGCCAGGTAGGCCTGCCCCTCCGGGGACTGGATCGGCACGCAGGCTAACTGCCGATCCGGCAAGCTAATGTTGTACTTCTTCATGGCGGCGCCCATCTGGGCCAAATAGTCGGTGCAGACCTGGTGGCCGAGTCCGCGCGAGCCGCAGTGAATGAGTACGACTACTTGTCCCAGCTCGAGGCCCAAAGCCCGGGCTGCCGCCTCGTCATGGATCTGCTCGACGTACTGAATTTCGAGGAAATGGTTGCCGCTGCCGATGGTGCCGAGCTGCGGCCGGCCGCGTTCCTTCGCCCGATGCGAAACTTTGTCCGGATCGGCGCCATCCAGCCGGCCGCCCTCCTCAGCGAACTCGGCGTCGGCCGGCTCGCCGTAGCCGTTTTCCACCATCCATCGCGCGCCTTTGACGAGCACTTCGTCCAGTTGCTTTTCCGTGATCTGGAGGTGGCCCGCGCCGCCGGTGCCGCACGGGATGTCGCGGAAGGTCTGGTTGACCAGCTCGCGCAGGCGCGGCTCGACTTCCGTGCGCGTCAAATTGGTCCGCACCAGACGGACGCCGCAGTTGATGTCAAAGCCCACGCCGCCGGGCGAGACCACGCCGTGCTCCCAGTCGGTGGCGGCGACGCCGCCGATCGGGAAGCCATAACCTTGATGAATGTCCGGCATGGCGAGGCTGGGCCCGACGATGCCCGGAAGCGTGGCCACGTTCATGGCCTGCTCGAGGGAAAGATCCTTGCGGATTTGCTCGAGGATTTCCCGGCTGGCATAGACGACGACGTCGGTGCGCATGCCGCGCCGCTCGTCACGCGGAATGCGGAAGCGGACCTCGTCGATCGCTTCGATGGGAATTTTTTCGGACATGGCTCAAATGTCCAGGTAGACCTCCGCAAACCAGCCCCGGGCATCTTTTCCAATCTTGAGCAAGTGATACGTGACCCCCTTGACGACGAGCTTGCCCGGATGCCGGGCGGGATCTCTGGGCTCTCCCCACGCTTTGCCCACCACCTGGAACGGAGCCGGCTCCCCGATGTCGAACCGGCGCATCACCACCCGCCTCCCGTCCAGGTAGTAGAGGACTTCGTTCAACCAGTTTACCAGGAGGGACTCCTCGTCTTCACCGGAGGCGGCAATGGGATAAGGCTCCTGCTCCCGGGCGTCGCTCATGTCGACCGCGATGGATTCCAGCGCCAGCGCCGCGTTGGCGAACAGCTCGGCGCGCGTGGCGCCCCAGGCCCGAAAGCCGATATCCGCCGTATGGTCGAGGATTTCAAACATGACGTGGTGCTTCGGCGGGGACCGGCGCCGGTTCCACAACCAGCGGGCGCGTCGGGTCGATCTTCAAAAACAGCGCCGCACTCAAAAACAGCATGCCGGACATGGGCAGCAGCGGGGTGTTGTAGTCGCCGAAAAACGTCACCAAATAGCCGAAGGCCACCGAGGATAAAAACGAGCCGACTTGGCCGGCCGTGTTCATGGCGCCCGTCACTGCGCCCGCATATCGCTTACCGACGTCCAGGCACACGGCCCAGGCTACCGGCAGCATGCAGTCCATGCAGCCGTAGCCGATGGCCAGCAGCAGCGCCGCCAGCGTTCGGCTCGGGGTGAGCGCCGTGCCCAACATCGCCGCTCCAGCCAGGGCTAAACCCACGGCGCCGACGGTCCGCCGGCCGATCTTCAAGCCGTAGCGTTTGACCAGGAAGTCGCTCAGCCAGCCCCCGAACAGATTGGCGCACGCTCCGATGGCGAACGGCAGCATGGACCACAACGCCATTTCGTTCTCAGTGAAGCCACGCCCTTTTTGCAGGTACGTGTGCAGCCAGGAGAGATAGAAGTAAGAGCCCCAACAGTAGGCGTGGTACATGAGCATGATGGTCCACAGATTGGGGCTCGTGAAGACCTGCCGCCAGGGCAAACCGCGGTGCGGTTCCGGCTGGGCCGCGGCGCCGATTTCTTGGAGTTCCTCTGGGCTGACCCCGCGTTTCTGGGAGGGGTGATCGCGATACCACCAATACCAAACCAACGCCCAAACGATGCCCAACAGCCCGAAGACGTAGAACGACATCCGCCAGCCCCAACGCTGTTGGATCGGCACGACGAGCAAGGGCGTCAGCCCGCCGCCGATGCGGCTGGCCATCCACACGACGCCCTGTGCGCGCGCCCGCTCGGCCGTGGGAAACCAACGGGCGATGCTCGCCGAGGAGTTCGGGTACGCCCCTGCCTCCCCTGCCCCGAACAGGAAACGGACCAACAGCAGGAGCCAGTAGTTGGAGACGCGGCCGGTCAGCGTGGTGAAGACGCTCCACCAGATCACGATCCGTGTCAACACCTTGCGCGGCCCGATGCGGTCTCCGAGAGCCCCGCTGGGGATCTCGAAAGCGGCATAGGCGATCGTGAAGGCCCCTACGACCCACCCCCAGCGTTCGGGGGAAATGTTCAGGTCTTCCTGCATGCGCGGCCCGGCCACGGAAATGCACACGCGGTCGATGTAAGTAATGATCGAAAGCAGGAACAGAAACGCCAGAACCTTGTGCCGCGTCTTAAGTCGTGTCACGGAGGCATTATATGACAACGCGGCGCGCTTTCCCTTCGAGGTTGCGCCGCCTGTCTCGGCCCTCCGGCGGCCGAAACTCCGAATAGCAGGTCTAGATAGGGATGTCGGTTAAAGTCAAAGCGGCGCGCCGGGTCATTCGGGTGTACTACGAACTCTGCTCGGCATTCGACATTTACGTCACCGATATTCGGCTCGAGGAGAACCGAGCGGGCGGATTCACCCTCCGATACTGGGACAGCACCTCGGACCCGCGCCGGTGGGTGCGGGTCGGCAGCTATCCGGAACCGTTGACCTGGAAGAACGCGATGGAGCGCTTGCGGCGCTGCGAAGATGAGATGCTGTACCTGCCGGTCGATGACGACGACCTTGCGAGAAGCCTCGAGGGCGTGAAGGTCACCGGGCTGTCCGGCTGGCAGGCGGATATGATCGTTCTAGCCCTGGCCTCCCGCGAGCCGGGAGGGTTTGCCTCCTGGGTGGAATTCTTGCTGCAATTGCCTGAAGACGAGATTCAGATCCTCGCCGAAAAGTACGGCCGAATCATCGACGACCGGCCACTCCGGGTCTTGTGCGAGCTCGCCTCGGAGGCCGCGCTCGCCGGCACCGACAAAATGTCCATTCGGTACATGGCGAAGCTCGTCGGCGTCGACAACCCTTGGGATTTTCGCAAACTTCGGCCGGCTCTGCGGCGATATGCGCGGAAAGTCGTCGGCGCCGCCGAGTGCATTCGGTACCGCCACGCGGAATATGTGCCGGCCAATGTGCTCGAGAATTTAGTGGAAAAACCGTCTCCGGCAGATGTCGGTCGCCGCGCCGAGCTTCTGGAGTTGTGCCTGAGGACGCGGTTGGACGAATACAAGGATCTCTTCAAGGTCTTGCAGTGGATTCTGGGCGGCCGGGTGCTGGCCGTATTCCGTCTGGTCGCGCGCGAGCACGCTGAAGCCCTCACCCGGTTCGTGCATGAATCTCTCGAGCTGCTGTCGAGAGAGACGGAAAAATTCCGAAAGGACCCCACGTTTTATCTCTCGGGAATTCGACGAATGGCCCTTCCCGGCTTTCGAAGACTAGCCACGCTGCAACTGGAGCTGATCCGGGCCGCCAAAGCCGTGGGCATCGCTATTCCCGCCGAGCTCGACGTATCCGAGCCATTGGAGGCGGCCCTGGCCCAGACCGATCCGGCTCGCCGACGCTGAGCGAAACGCTCGGGCGCCCCAGCCCGGAATCGGTGTAGCCCACGAGCGACCGCTACAATTGGAAGCAAGGGTCTCAGGTCGATGCAGAAGATTGGGCCGCGCCAGCAGCGTCTTCTCGACGCCCTGCAAGAGCGCATCCTGCTGCTGGACGGCGCCATGGGCACGATGCTCCAGCAGGCGCGCCTGACCGCGGAAGACTTCGGCGGCCCCTCGCTCGAAGGCTGTAACGAACACCTCGCGCTGACGCGCCCGGATGTGGTCCTGGGTATCCACCGGGCCTATCTCGAAGCGGGCGCCGACATGATCGAAACCAACACCTTCGGCGGCACACGCATCGTGCTGGGCGAATACGGCCTCGAAGACCGGGTCGGCGAAATCAACCGTGCGGCGGCCCAGCTGGCCCGGCAGGCGGCCGAGGAGTTCTCCACGACGGCCAAACCCCGGTTCGTGGCCGGCGCCATGGGCCCCACCACCAAGGCCATCACGGTCACCGGCGGCGTCACGTTCCGGGAGCTCGAAACCGCCTACTACGAACAGGCCCAGGCGCTCGTCGAGGGTGGCGCCGACCTGTTGCTCGTCGAGACCTGTCAAGACACGCGCAACGTGAAAGCGGCGCTGCTGGCCATCCAGCGGCTGCGCCGGGAGCTAGACTTCGACATTCCCGTAATGGTCTCCTGCACCATCGAACCCACCGGCACCATGCTGGGCGGCCAGACAGCGGATGCCTTCTGGGTGTCGGTCTCGCACATGGACCTGCTCGCGATCGGTCTCAACTGCGCCACCGGGCCCGAATTCATGACCGATCACATCCGCACGCTGCACGAAATGGCCTGGACGCGCATCTCTTGCTACCCGAACGCGGGCCTGCCGGACGAAGAAGGCCGGTACCCGGAAACGCCGGAAACTCTGGCGGCACAGCTCGAGCGCTTCGTGCGGAACGGCTGGCTGAACCTGGTGGGCGGCTGCTGCGGGACCACGCCGGCGCACATCCGAGCGCTGGCGCAGGTCACCGAAGGCAAACCGCCGCGCCAAGTCCCTCCGCGCAGTCGGCGGGCGTACTATTCCGGAATCGAACTGGTCGAGGCCGAGGAGAGCAACCGGCCGCTGATCGTGGGCGAGCGCACCAACGTGGTGGGATCCCGGCTGTTCCGCCAGCTCATCAGCGAGGAGAAATGGGAGGAGGCCAGCGAGATCGCCCGGCGGCAGGTGCGCAACGGCGCCCACATCGTGGACGTCTGCCTCCAGCAAAGCGAGCGGGACGAGCGGGTCGACATCCCCCGCTTCTATGACCGCCTGATCCGGAAAGTCAAAGTCCCCATCATGATCGACACCACCGATGCGGCGGCGCTCGAAGAAGCTCTCACCTGGTGTCAAGGCAAAAGCATCATCAACTCCATCAACCTCGAGGACGGCGAAGAGAAATTCCGCCGCGTCTGTCCCTTGGCGCGGGCTTACGGCGCTGCCGTCATCGTGGGCACCATCGACGAGGACCCCGTTCAGGCCCAAGCCTTCACCCGCGAGCGCAAACTTGCCGTGGCCGAGCGCTCCGTGCGCTTGCTGACGGAGAAATACGGCATCCCGCCCGAGGACATCATCATCGATCCGCTCGTGTTTCCCTGCGCCACCGGCGACGAGAACTACATCGGCGGCGCCGTGGAGACCATCGAAGCGGTCCGGCTCATCAAGGAACGCATCCCGTACGTGAAAACGATCCTCGGGATATCCAACATCAGCTTCGGGCTACCGGCGGCGGCGCGCGAGGTGGTCAACTCGGTCTTTCTCTATTACGCCACGAAGGCGGGGCTGGACCTAGCGATCGTCAACGCCGAGAAACTGGAGCGTTTTGCCTCCATCCCGGAGGAGGAGCGCCGACTGGCGGAGCACCTCCTGTTCAATACGCCGCCGCCAGAGGCCGAAGACGACTGGCTGCGGCTGGCGCCGGAAGATTGGCGCCTCCAGAGCCGAGAGCAAAAGATCGCCATCAATCAGCACCACATCGCCGCCATCACGGCGCATTTTCGCGAACGCACGCGGCGCAAGCGGGAACAGGAGCGGCCGCTCACCCTGGACGAGCGCCTGGCGCGGTACATCATCGAGGGGACCAAAGACGGGTTGATCGAAGACCTCGACCGCAAATTGGCCGAGGGCGCTGCGCCCCTCGACATCATCAACGGCCCGCTCATGGCCGGCATGACGGAAGTTGGACGGCTGTTCAACAACAACGAGCTCATCGTGGCCGAGGTGCTCCAGTCCGCCGAAGCCATGAAGGCCGCCGTGGCCTATCTCGAGCCGTTCATGGAAAAGGCCGAAACCGCCGTGCGCGGCAAGGTGATCCTGGCCACGGTCAAGGGCGATGTGCATGACATCGGCAAGAACCTCGTGGAGATTATTTTCGCCAACAATGGCTACCAAGTGATCAATCTCGGCATCAAGGTCCCGCCCGAAGAGCTCATCCGCGCCTATCAAGAACACCAGCCGGACGTCATCGGGCTTTCCGGGCTGCTGGTGAAAAGCGCACAACAGATGGTCGTCACGGCTGGAGATCTCCGGGAGGCGGGCGTCCGGGTGCCGCTGCTGGTGGGCGGCGCGGCGCTTTCGGAGAAATTCACGCGGCTCAAGATCGCGCCCGCCTACGGCGAGGCGGTGTGCTACTGCCGCGACGCCATGGCCGGGTTGCGCGTGCTGAACGATCTGATGGATCCCACTCGGCGCGAGGAGGTGCTTCGTGCGCACCGGCCCTCCGAGTTTGCGGCAGCGGAGGAGCCCCGAAAAGCACGGCCGGTCAGCGAGGCCCGCAGCGCGCGCGTGCGCACCGACATCCCCATTCCCGAAGCGCCCTACCTGGATCGCAAGGTCCGAACGATTCCGCATTTGGCCGAGATCTGGAGTTACCTGAACCCGAACATGCTGTTCGGCAAACACCTCGGCTTCCGCGGCAACTTCGAGAGGCGCCTGGCCGAGCGCGACCCGAAAGCGCTCGAACTCTACCACCGGATCGAGGACTTGAAGCGCGAGGCGGCCACCTTCATGAAGGTCCGCGCCGTGTGGCAATTCTTCGAGGCGGAGCGGGAAGGCAACGCCATTCATGTGTTCGCTCCGCGCGCGGTGGAGCCGCTGTACACCTTCCGGTTCGGCCGCCAGCCGCGGGAGGACGGACTTTGCTTGAGCGATTTCGTGCTCGATCCGGAAGAGGGCCGGCGCGACCACATCGCGATCTTTGTGGTCACAGCGGGCGAGGGCATCCGCGAGCGTGCCGAAGCCTGCAAACAGGAGGGCGAATATTTCAAGGCCCATGCGCTGCAGGCGTTGGCGCTCGAAACGGCGGAGGCGGCGGCGGAATGGCTGCACCGACGCATCCGCGAAGACTGGGGCTTTCCGGATCCTCCGTCCATGACCATGCACGACCGCTTCCAGGCCCGCTATCGGGGCAAGCGTTACAGCTTCGGCTACGGGGCCTGTCCCAACCTCGACGACCAGCAAGGCATCTGGAAGCTGCTCCGCCCGGAAGAAATCGGCGTGCGGCTCACCGAGGGCATGATGATGGAGCCCGAGGCGAGCGTCAGCGCGCTCGTCTTCCACCACCCCGACTGCATCTACTTCACCGTCGAAGCCGCCCAGCCGGTGGAGGCGTAGGCTGGTGTCCACTTGGGCCGTTTCCTGGCCCCATGACGACGCTGGGCTGGCGCACGTTGTGCGCCTCACCGGGTGTTTACTTGGGCCGTTTCCTGGCCGCGTGACGACCGTTCGAGAGCCGAGCTCAACAACCGGCTCGCACGTAGTGGCAATGCGTCCGCGCCGGCAAGGAAATCATGATTCGAGACCGGAATCTGCCGGTGGCCAAGCCCGTGCCCTTCCACCGGCTGGCTTCGGCCCCGAGGCAGAAGCTCAGCGGGCGGGACTCGGGGATTGCGGAGCCGGTTCCCGAAATAGGAAGGCCACGAGGGCCAGGGCGATGCCGGCCAGGGCGTCTACCAAATAGTGGTAGCGGCCGTAGACGGTCGCGAGCGCGATCAGGATCGCCAGCACGAGCAACGTCCGTCCCACCCAGGGCTTTTCCGGCAACAGACGCCGCATCGCGAACGCTGCCGAAAATGCCCCCGAAACATGGGCGCTCGGAAATACGCTGGTGTGGATTCCCCAGCCGCCCAGCAGCCACAAATTGAACTGGCGGAAGACGGTCGTGTAGCTGGGCAGGTCTTGGTCCGGGAAGACGGTCCGCGGCGGCTCGGAGGGAAAGTAGGGAAACAGCGCGTATGCGCCGAGAACCGCCAGCACGAAAACCGAAAGGAACGCCGAAGCGCGCGCGCGCCGGCGGTACACGTACAAGACGGCGAGCGAGAAATGAGGGATCACGTACACCAGCGAGTACGCGATCTCGAGCACAGACGGGAACACGGGCCCGAGAACCTCCACGGCCGCACGAACTTTGAGGTCGTACAAGAACACACGGTCCCAGACGACCCAGCCTCGCTCGAGCTCGTAGGTATGGTGCGCCGGCGCAAACCAGCCCATTTGCCGGTACGCCAGCAGCACCAACGGCAGCGGAAACCAATCCCGCATGATCGAAAGAGGTCGCCGACGCCGCAACCCGTCGGCATAAGCGAGCAGGAGGATCCCCGCCAACACCGTCACGTTGACGACGAACACCGTCCGGGGCACCGAAGCTTTCACCGGAAGCACCTGCGAGACGACGATGGCATAGACGAAATAAACAATCAGTACGAGTTCCGAAAAGCGCAGCAAGCGCATTGAAGTAAAGTAAAGAGGAACCCCCAACATACCATGAGAGCCACACGACGACAGTTCCTCCGAGCGGCCGGCGCGGGAGTAGCGGCGGTCCCAGGCTCGGAGACGGCCTCACGGATCTCTGCAAACGACACCGTCCAAATGGCGCTGATCGGCGCGGGCGGTATGGGCTTCGGCAACGCCCGCATGGCGGTCGGCTTGCCGGGAGTCAAACTGGTGGCCGCCTGCGACCTCTACGACGGACGCCTCACGCGCGCCCGCGAGGTCTTCGGCAACGATGTTGCCGTGACCCGCGACTACCGCGAGGTGCTGGCCCGGCGCGACGTCGACGCCGTCATCATCGCCACGCCCGACCACTGGCACTACCAAATCGCCGTGGACGCCCTGGCGGCGGGGAAAGACGTGTACCTGGAAAAACCGATGGTGCAGAAGATCGAGCAGGGCAAGCCACTCGTGGACGCCGCCGCGCGCAGCGGCCGGATCCTGCAAGTGGGCAGCCAGTATGTCAGCTCGGTCATTTATCACAAGACCCGCGAGCTGATCCGGGCGGGCGCCATCGGCCAGGTCAACCTGGTGGAGGCCTGGCTGGACCGCAACACTGCCCTCGGTGCCTGGCAGTACTCGATCCCGCCCGACGCCTCACCGCAGACCGTGGACTGGGAGCGGTTCCTCGGGCCGGCGCCCAAGCGGCCCTACGACCCCGTCCGCTTCTTCCGCTGGCGCAACTACCGGGACTACGGTACGGGCGTGGCCGGCGATCTGTTCGTTCACTTCCTCAGCGCCGTGCACGTGGCGCTCGATGCGCTGGGGCCCACGGTCGTATTTGCCACCGGCGGACTCCGGTACTGGAAAGACGGCCGCGACGTGCCGGACGTGATGCTGGCGCTGCTCCACTACCCCGCCACCGACGCCCATCCCGAGTTCACCCTCGCCCTGCGCGTCAACTTCAAGAGCGGCGTTTCTGGCGAGCAGTTCGGCTTCCGCTTCGTCGGCAGCGAAGGCACCATCCGCGCCGGAGCTTCCGTGGTTCTGTCGAAAACTCCGCCGGAGGCGGAGCCGGGCTACATGATCGACAGCTTTCCGCAAACCGTCCAGAGGGAATTCCTGCGCCGGTACCGTGAGAAGTATCCGGAGCGTCCAGTGACCGCCGAAGGGTTGCGGCCGGACGAAGAACTGGTTTTCACGCCGCCGCGCCACTACAACGCCCATGTGGAGCATCACAAGAACTTCCTGACTGCCGTGCGGAGCCGCAAGCCGGTTGTGGAAGATGCGGTGTTCGGGTTTCGGGCCGCCGCTCCCGCCCTGCTGTGCCTGACCAGCTACTTCGAGCAGCGCATCTGCCGCTGGGAGCCGCAGCAAATGCTGGCGAGTTAATCGGGGCGGGAAGTCATGCGCAACCTGCTTTTGCTCCTCGGCGCCGCAGCGGCACTCAATTACGCCGCCGCGGCTGACCCGCGCGAGGCGGGCGTCCTGGACCAGTGCCAGGCCCCGTTTGCGAAGCTCCGGAGCGTCCCCGTGCGGGCCGTGACCATCCGCGACGGCTTTTGGTCGGCGCGGCGCAAGGTCAACGTGGAGCGGAGCATTCCGACCATGCTGGAGCTCCTCGAAGAGCACGGCGTGCTCGACAACTTTCGCCGCTTGACCGGCCGCAAGGCGGCGCCCCGCCGGGGACCGCTGTACACCGATTCCGACATCTACAAATGGATCGAAGCCGCGGCCTTCGTCCTCCAATCCGAGGACCGTCCCGACCTGCGCGTCAAAGTGGATCGCGCCATCGAGGAGATCCTCGCCGCCCAGGAGCCCAGCGGCTACTTGAACACTTACTACGTGGACGAGCGCAAGGCCCTGCGGTTCACCGAGGTCACGCGGAGCCACGAAACCTACAACCTCGGCCACCTGCTCCAGGGGGCCATTGCCCTTTATCGCGCCAACGGCGAGCGGCGGCTTTTGGACGCCGGGATCAAGTTCGTCAACTACCTGATGGACAACTTCGGCCGCACCAAGCGCCCGCTATCCTCCGACCACCCCGAGATCGAACTGGCGCTGGTCGAGTTGTATCGGACCACAAGGGACCGTCGGTACCTCGATTTCGCCGCCTACTTTCTCGAAGGCGACGGGGAGCGGTTGAAGCTCGCGCCGCGCGACCTCGTTTACATGTTCAGCGGCAAGCCCTTCACTGCCAGGACCAAGCTCGAAGGCCACGCCGTGCGGGCCATGTATGCCTGTAGCGGCGCCACGGACTATTTTCTGGAAACCGGCGACGCCGCCTACTGGAAAACTCTCGAGCGACTCTGGGAGGATTTGACTCGGCGAAAGATGTACATCACGGGCGGCGTCGGCTCGCGGGCCGTGGGCGAGGCCTTCGGCGAGCCCTACGAGCTCCCCAACCAGCTCGCCTACACGGAAAGCTGCGCCGCCATTGGCAATTTCATGTGGAACTGGCGCATGCTAGCGGCGACGGCGGACGCCCGCTTTGCGGACGTGCTCGAACGCGCCCTGTACAATGGCGTCAACTCCGGCATGTCGCTCGACGGCACGCTCTACTGTTACCGCAACCCGCTCGAGCTGGTGGGCAACCCCGACGACAAGATCCGCAACCCCTGGTACTCCACCACCTGCTGCCCGCCCAACCTCCAGCGGACGTTGGCCTCCTTGCCGGGTTACTTTTACAGCACGAGCGCCGAGGGCGTCTACGTTCATCTGTACGACAACAACGAGCTCGACTGGCGTTTGGAAAGCGGAACGCCTCTGCGGCTTCGCCAAACGACGCGCTACCCCTGGGACGGCAACGTGACGATCGAAGTGCAACCCGCTTCCCCGGCGGAGTTCACTTTGTTCGTGCGCATTCCGGAGTGGAGTGCGCGGACGAAGGTGGCGGTCAACGGCGCCCCGGTGGCGGCGGTCAAACCGGGCACCTATCTTCCGCTGCGGCGACAGTGGAAGGCAGGGGACACCATATCGCTGAGCTTCGATGTGGCGCCGCGGCTCACCGCCGCCAACCCGCGGGTGCGGGACAGCTTCGCGCGCGTGGCGGTCGAGCGCGGACCGCTGGTGTACGCCATGGAGGAGATCGATCAAAAGGGTGCGGGATCGTTGTTCGACCTGCGGCTGGAGCTCGCCGGCGGCCGGCCGCGCTTCCGGGAAACGTACGTGCCGGAGAAGCTCGGCGGCATCGTGGAGCTGCGGCACCCGGGGGTCGAAGTCGTCCCACCTTCGGCCACACGGCCGCTCTACAGCCCCCTCCAGCCGGCGGCCCGACCGCACGGCGCGCCGCGGGAACTGGTGCTCATCCCGTATTACGCCTTTGCCAACCGCGAGCCCACCGCGATGATGGTGTGGATCCCGTACGGGCCGTAAATCTTGCCAGCGTGGCGAGACTCGCCGGCGGATTCCACAGCTCGTGACCGCGCTCACTCACCTGGAATGCACCCGCTGCCGCCGCAGCTACGACCGGGGCAAACCGCACAATCTGTGCGAATGCGGCGGGCCGCTGGCGGCGCAGTACGACTTGGCCAAAGTCCGCACGAGCTGGAGCCGCGAATGGCTGGCGAACGCTCCGTCCAACATGTGGCGTTACGCTCCCGTGCTGCCGGTGAGCCAGCCTTCCGCCATCGTGACGCTGGGCGAAGGGATGACGCCGCTCGTGCCCGCTCGCCGGCTCGCGGCGCGCCTGGGTCTCGAGCAGCTCTGGATCAAAGACGAGGGGCTGAACCCCACGGGCACCTTCAAGGCGCGCGGCCTGGCTTGTGCCGTTTCGATGGCCGTCGAGCTCGGCCTCCGCGCCTTAGCGATACCTTCCGCCGGCAATGCCGGCGGCGCGCTGGCGGCGTACGCCGCGGCGGCCGGCCTCGAAGCCCACGTCTTCATGCCGCAGGACGTGCCGCAGGCGAATTTTCTCGAGTGCAAGGCGTACGGGGCGCGCGTGACGCTCGTGGACGGCTTGATCAGTGACTGCGCGCGCCTGGTGGCCGAAGGCGCCGCCGCGGGGCGATGGTTCGACGTCAGCTCCCTCAAGGAGCCCTACCGTGTGGAAGGAAAGAAGACTCTGGGCTACGAGCTGGCCGAACAGCTCCGCTGGCAGTTGCCCGACGCGATCCTCTATCCCACCGGCGGCGGCGTGGGACTGATCGGCATGTGGAAGGCGTTCGCCGAAATGGAGGAACTCGGCTGGATCGGGCCACGCCGTCCGAAGATGGTCGCGGTCCAAGCGGCCGGCTGCCAGCCGGTCGTCGAGGCCTTCCACCGCGGAGATCCGGCCTGCCGCTACTGGGAAAATGCCTGGACCGTGGCCTCGGGCTTGCGCGTGCCCAAACCCCTCGGCGATTTCTTGGTCCTCGAGATCCTCCGCGCGAGCGGCGGCACGGCCATCGCCGTCTCCGACGCTGAGCTCCTGGACGCCGGGCTGCGCCTGGCAGCCGAGGAAGGGCTCTTCCTTTGTCCGGAGGGCGCCGCTTGCATCGTCGCACTCGAGAAACTTCTCGCGAATGGATTCTTGAGTCCCGCAGAACGGATTGTCATTTACAACACCGGCACGGGACTGAAGTACGCCGAGGCTTACTCGACCCGCTTGCCGCGCTGGGCGGAGACAGAACCAGACAAACTGGGCGGGCTCATCACGCCACGGTGAGGCAGGCGACGCCGCCGGCTCAGGCGATCGCGGGCAGCTCGTAGCCCCTGCGCCGCGGCCGCGACAGGAGGCTGTTGGCTTGCTCGTCGCCGACGAATCGTTCCGCTACGGGGTCCCACTCGAGCTTGCGCCCGAGGTCACGGCAGATGTTGACCAGCAAACACACGGTGGTCGAACGGTGGCCGATCTCTTCGTGGGCGTTCGGTTTCTTGCGCGTGCGCACGCAGTCCAAGAAATTCTCGATGTGGTAGCGATTTTCGCCGGGACCCTCGGGTGTGTCCGGCGGTGCGCCTTTGAGCAACTCGGGAGGGTCCGCTACACAGGTGCCTCGCTTGATCTCGATGCGGCCCTTGTCGCCGATAAAGATCGCCCCCAGGTCGGAATGGTCCGGACGGCGCTGGCCGTGGAGTTTGAGCAGCGTTCCGTTGGCGTAGCGCATCGTGACGGGCGCATTCCAGCCGTCCGATTCCGGCCAGATCTCGACCGGGCCCGTGTCGTCCGTGCCGAGCCCGCACTGCACTTGATCGAGCGCGTGCGTGCCCCAGCCGGTCACGCCCCAGGACTGGCCGCCGCCATCGTAGTCCCAGAACCAGGCCCAGCGGCGCCGGAGGTGAGGATGATAGGGACGCAGCTCGGCCTGATTGCACCACAGATCCCAGTCCAGCCCGTCAGGAATCGGCTGGGGCGGCTTGGGATACCAGCCCTGCGGTCCTTCGAAGTTGCACGCGATGACCGTATGAACCTTCCCCAGGCCGCCCTCGCGGATGAACTTGCTGGCGTAGACGTTGATCGGGATCGAGCGCTGCTGGGTGCCCGTCTGCAAGACGCGGTTGTACCTTCGAACGGCATGAACCAGCGCCCGGCCCTCGGCGACGGTGAGCGCCAGAGGCTTTTCGGCGTACACATCGAGGCCGGCTTGCAGGGCGTGAATACAAATCAGCACCCGGGCGTGCGTGGTCGTGGCCACGAAGACCGCGTCGAGCTTCTCCCGGTCGAGCATGCGCCGATAATCTTGGTACTTGGCCCAGCGCTCGCCGCTCGGCTTGAGCTTGGCAGCTTGCTCGCACCGGGGCAAAAAGCAGTCCGCCAGCGCCACGATCTCGGCCCCGGGGAATTCCTCGTGCTGGATGAGCCACTGGGCGCGGCCGCCCAAGCCGATGAAGCCGAGCCGAATGCGGTCATTGGCCCCGCGCACGGTGGGCCGCGCGACGAAAGGGGCGGCGACAGCGGCTTGCAACCATGTCCGGCGGTTCAGGGAAGGCACGGCGGCATCTCCTTTCCAGTCAACGATACCTCACTCGCGGCATCCTCGAAAGCGGCGTGCTGCCTGCCGCCAGGACGCCTCCCAAGGCGTGCTTTAATAACATTCGAGATGAGGAGGACCGGATGAGTCGAACCATTCCGATCATACTCGCGCTCACCCTCGGGCTGGGCCCGGCCGCGCTCCGTAGCCAGGAAGAAGGCTGGAAGCGGATCTTCGACGGTAAGACGCTCAAGGGCTGGAAGGCCAACGAAAATCCCGACAGCTGGACGGTCGAGGACGGCGCCATCGTGGGCCGGGGCCAGCGCAGCCACCTGTTCTATATGGAGGAAGAGTGCGAAAACTGCGAGTTCAAAGCCACCGTCAAGATCAACAAAGGGGGCAACTCCGGCATGTACTTCCGGGCGCAATTCGAACCGGGCTGGCCCAAAGGCTACGAAGCCCAGGTCAACAACAGCGCCAAAGACTGGCGGCGCACTGGAAGCCTGTACGGCATTGTGGACGTCAAGGAGCAACTCGTGCCGGACGACACCTGGTGGACGCAGCACATCATCGCCGATGGCAATCGCATCATCATCAAAGTCAACGACAAAGTAGTGGTGGACTACACGGACCCGCAGAACCGCTACACCAAGGGGTACCTAGCGTTGCAGCAGCACGATCCAGGCAGCGTGGTCCACTACAAGGACATCATGATGCGCAAGCTACCCAAAAAGTGAACGACGTCGGCGACAGGCGACGTAATTCCCGAACTTCCGCTGCAGCGTGCCTCCTCTGTCACGTACGGGTGAGGTGGTTCTTGTTCGATGCGGGAGTTCCCCTCGCCTTCCAGACCCGACCGTGAGGGTCAAGCGGCCTGCGAAGTCAAACTCGGCGCGCCGCGACGCCGCAGGCGAGCACTCTCCAGCAACCACCGAAGCTGGGCCGCCTCGAACGGAGCAGCGCAGTAATCGAACACGCCGGCCTCGAGGGCGTCCAGCCAGTCGTTGGTGTCCGGCAGTCGAGAAATGACCACGACCGCTGCCGGCGAGCCGTGTGTGGCCGCCGCCTCGACTAACGTTCGGTATTGCATGCGGTCGTCGCCGCAGAAGATCACCTCCGCGTCGATTTGTTGTGCCAAGGCGACGCATTGCGCCGGCGAGTGCCTCGCGCCCATGCGGTAGACGGTGACCCCCAAGCGCACGAGAGCGGCCGTCAAAGATTCCTCCACGCCGTCCTCAAGATGGTACAGCACTGCAGTCGAGGAAATCTCGGTTGCGTTCACACACTCCTCCCTACCCTGTCTCACTTCTTACCCTCGTCGCGGAGAGCGGATCAGACCCAAGACGGCAGAGTCTCGATGTTTCCATGGTATCCCGTATCGTCCAGTCGTTCCAATCGAAACAATCTATGCGATCGATAACCAAACGCTGCACGTGCCCCATTCCAACCTAGCCAAGCGCGGTTTCACACGCATCTCGGCAAAATTTCGGAACGGTGACGAGATAGCGCTCCTGCTCGGAGGACAGATTCCAGCGGCCCGAGTGACGAAACATTGGGTTGAGCACCGGATTCGCCGCGTCGACATGATGGGCCAGCTTCGGCTTGCGCAACGGTGGTGATCATGATATTCTCGATGGGAAATGGGAGATTTCGCGCTGCACGACGCGATGGTTGACCGCGAGAGACTCGAGGCCGACTACGAGCGCACCGTCCGCGAGGACATCGAGCTGTTCCGCGAAAAAGCCGAGGCGTACCTCGCGGGCCAGATCAGCGAAGAGGAGTTCCGCGCCTTCCGCCTCCGGCGGGGCATTTACGGCCAGCGCCAGCCGGGGGTGCAGATGGTGCGCACCAAGATTCCAGGCGGCCTACTCACGGCCGAGCAGATGGAACAGCTGGCGCGCGTGGCCGACGAATTCGGCGGCGGCCGCGCCCATCTGACCACGCGGCAGAACGTGCAATTTCACTTCGTGCCGCTCCGCCGGGTCCCGGCCCTGCTACACATGCTGGCAGACGCCCGCCTGACGACCCGCGAGGCTTGCTACAACACGGTGCGCAACGTCACCTGCTGCCCGCTGGCCGGTCTGGCGGCCGACGAGGCCTTCGACGTGCGACCCTACGCGCGGCAAGTGGCTTTCGCCTTCCTCCACAAAGAGCTGACCGATAACCTGCCGCGGAAATTCAAGATCTCCTTTTCCGCCTGCCCGGAAGACTGTATGGCCGCCTCGATCCATGACATCGGGCTGCGCGGCGTGATTCGTTACGAAAACGGCCAGCAGCGCCGCGGATTTCGGATGCTGATCGGCGGAGGCCTGGGACCCCTGCCCTGCGAGGCGCAGCTTTTGGACGAGTTCGTTCCGGTCGAGCGCGTGGTGAACAAATGCGAGGCGGTGCTCCGCGTGTTCAATCAGCACGGCAACCGCAAGAACAAATTCAAAGCGCGTCTGAAGTTCGTCCTGCGCGAGCGCGGCTTCGACTGGGTCAAGGAGCAGGTCGAGAAAGAATACGAACAGATCCTCGAGCACGGCGGCATCCTCCCGCCCGCCGCCGTCCCGGAAGGTTTCGGGGGATTCCGGTCCCAGCCGCCGCCTCTGGGCGCCGGCGCGTCGCTGCCCGTGCTGGACGGCAACGGCCAGCCGGATCCGGACTACGAGCGGTGGCTTCAGACCAACGTGCGGCAACAAAAGCAAGCCGGCTACGTCGCGGTGAGCGTGCGCGTGGATCAGGGCAATCTGCGCAGCGAACAGATGCGGGCGCTTGCGCGCCTGGCCCGGGACGCCGGCGACGGCTCCCTGCGCCTCACCATCACCCAGAACGTGCTGCTGGCCTTCATTGCGCAACACAACCTCCGCCGCGTTTATCTCGCCTTGCAGCAGGTGGGCCTTGCCGGCGCCGGAGTGGGCCAGGTCGAAGATATCACCACATGCCCCGGCGCCTACTCCTGCAACCTCGGCCTGACGAAATCCATGAACCTCGGCGCCGCCTTGCAGCAGATGGTGAGCCAATACACGGATCCCGCCGTCCGGGAGCTTTCCATCAAAGTCAGCGGCTGTCCCAACGCCTGCGGACAGCACTGGATTGCCGACCTCGGCTTTTACGGCAATTCGCGCAAGGTGGACGGCCGCGAGATCCCCTATTATCAGATGTTGCTCGGCGGCGGTCGCGACGAGCAAGGCATTCTGCGCTTCGGTCTGGCCGTGCAAAGTATCGCCGCGAAGCTGGCGCCGGAGGCGGTGCGCCGCGTGCTGGATCACTACCTCGCCCACCGCCTGGATGGCGAAACCTTCCGCGATTATGTCCTTCGCCACAAAGTCGAGTTTTTCCGCGAGCTGACGCGTGATCTGGCCCAGCCGCCCGAACTCTTCCCCGACCTGTATAAGGATTGGGGCGACGAGGTGGAGTTTTCGCTCAAGCTAGGGCGCGCCGAGTGCGCGGCCTGACCAGCGGCGTCCCGCCGCGCCTTAGGTTACGACCACTGCGCCCTCGAGCAGCCCCCGAAGATCCCTGATCCCCACGCCCGGCCCGGTGGGAATGCTCATCTTGCCGTCACGCACCGTAATGGGCGGGTCGAACCAAGTCCCGTAGCGCTCCAGGCCGAGCTTGTACTCCTGGTACGCCCCGGGATCGCGAATCGCCGAGGCGAAGTGCAGCATGTACACGAATCCGAATCCGCCGGAGATGTGAACGGTGGTGGGCATCCCTGCCACGTCGGCCATCCGCGCCACGCGGATGGAACGGATCATGCCGCCGTAATAGTGCAGGTCCGGCTGCACGATATCCACGCCCCGGTGCAAGATCATCCACCGGAACCGCCAGTGGCTGTATTCCTGCTCGCCTCCCGCCACGGGAATCGTCAGGGCGTCGGCCACCGCCTTGGTCTCCTCCAGATGGTCGAACTCGCAGGGCTCCTCGAAGAAGACCGCCTTGACTTCCTCGAGCATCCGCCCGATCCGGATCCCATGGGCCGCATCGTAAGAGCTGTTGGCGTCGGCATGGATCGCAATGGCGTCGCCGAACGTTTTGCGCACCAGCGGAATGAGTCGCTCCGTGCGGCCCGGCATGGCGTCGGCGTTGCGGCTCATGCGGCCGCCGACGCGAAACTTCACGGCCCTGGCGCCGGACTTTTCGAGCAGCTCGCGGAGGTGGTCGACTTCCTGCTCCGGGGTCGTGTCGCGCCGCCCGCTGGCCACGTAGATGGGCACTTCTCTGCGCTGGATGTCGCCGAGCAAGGCTCCCATGGGCTTTTTCGTGATCCGGCCGAGCATGTCCAGAATGGCGAATTCCACCCAGGCTTGGGGACTCCAGAACGCCAGGCCGTACAATTTGTAGTTGTCCTGCCAACGGTAGAGCTCCCAGAGCAGATTTTCCAGGTCTCGGGCGTCTTTGCCGATGAAAAACGGAATGATCAACTGGTTGAGGATCGGGTACAGGTATTGAGCCCGCGGGGGGTTGGTCACCGAGACGCCTTCGGCGCCGTCCTTGGAGCGGACGTGCACGAAATACTCGTTGCCTTTTTTGAGCAGGCGGATGGACTCGATGATCACGGGCGAGGTGAGGCCTTCGCGGCGCAGCACAGGCTTGGCTGCGGCCCGATCTACTTCCGCGGGATCCGGACGCCGGGGGGCAGGCGTAGCCGTTTGCGAAGTGAGCAGCGCCGGCGCCGCGGCCCGGCGCAAAAAGGACCGGCGTGTAGTGGACATGCTTTATGCTCTACCACAACGCAGGCCTGGGCGGGAAGCGCTGTGGGCGGCGCAAATCTCACCCGCGGTGACCGCCTCAGCTCACCGCCCGACCCGCGGCGGGCTTGGTGCGCCGGTGCTACTTGCCCGCCTCGCGCCGGATGCGTTTCGCCTCGCGCTCGGCCTCCCGCACCGCCGCACGAACCTGCTCCGGAGGCAATTGCGGACGAAGCTCCCGGATGGCCTTGCCGAGCGAGAGACTCTCGGGCCCGGTCACCCGCGCTTTCACATCCTCGAAGGGAATGCCCAGGTTCTTGGACACGTGCAACGCCGCGACGAACTGCCCCCAGTTGCGAAAGCCCGCGGCCGCCTGCTCGGCCGTCACGCCCGGAGGCAGCAGCGGCGCCAGCCGCGCGGCTAGCTCCGGATGGCGTTGCAGGTGAACCACAGCCCTGTTCGCTTCCGGACCGCGCGGCGCGTCCGCGCCTCGCGGAGCCCCGCCCGGCCGGCCCGCTTCCGCCGGCCGCTGGACCGGCCCGCGCGCAGCGGGAGGCTGCCCGCCGCCGCGACCCATGCCGCGCTGCGCCGGGGCAAGACTCACGCCGGCGACCACCGCAACGACTCCCAACCACGTCCAACGATGCTTCATGCCCTTCCCTCTTCGTTTTCTTGCGGCGGTTACAGCCGCCGCTGCCGGATCAGCGACCCCAGATTTGCGCCGATGCCTACAAACAGACTGTCCAGCGCGTAAGGGGCGCTGCGGCTGTAACCCAACTGAAAGTCCACGATGCCGAACGGCCCCGCGGAAATCCACACCGCGCCTCCCCGCTCCCGCACCAGTTCCGCCGGCCCCACCGTCCTCGGCGCCTGCTCGAACACGCCGCGCCGCCTCCCTCTGCCGGCGGGCGCCAGCGGCGGGGCGGGTCCTCCCCGCAGGAGCCGGCTGATCACAGTCTGCTCGCCGGAGGGCTGAATGGTGTACAAGAGCGCTCCAGCGCTCAGGCGCCGCAGCAGTCCGACGCGCACGCCGCCCTCCAGACGCGTCACCAGCCCTTGGGAGGAAAAAGGCCGCACGAAAAAGGGCGTGTCCGTAATCGTGTTGGCCACGCCCACGGCCCCGAACGGGGTAATCCGGCCGAAGGAGCGCTCGAAATGGCTGCTCCAGTCCCAGGTCACCTTCCCCGTGCTCAGGCCCTTGTCTTCGTCGCCGGTCGGGGCGGTCACCGTAGCCGCCCCGAAATAGTCCACAGCGGCAGTCGAAACCGCGAGGCGCGCCGTCACGCGCACGTTGCCCAGACCATCCGCCCGCTCGACGGCGGGAGCCGCTTTGATGCGCGGCTGCGGCCGGACAAAGTACACCGGCACGCCGGCCTCGAATCCCAGGTAGCGGTTGACGTTGTATCCCGCGGTGGCCTCCAGTCGCGTGATCCAAGCAAGCTCGTTGGCTGTGGCCTCGACGCGCTGGTAAAAATAGAAACCCTTCTCCTGGCCCAGGGCGGCTCCGGCGCAGAGCAACGCCGCTGCCCCCGCGGGGATCGCGTCTCGATACCGCCACACCGACCCGTTTCGCTCCCGAGCCGAGCGTGCAAACGAAATGCCAGAGCTGCGCTGCGGAGATGCGGCTACTTAGCTGCCCGGAGCGCACCCACAAGCGGCAGGATTTACACACCCCAGCGTTGGAGCGGCAAACTTGTGGCGGAAGCTAGTGGGAGTCGAACCCACCCGCGACCCGCCGCGCGGGCCGCACACTGGTTTTGAAGACCAGGCCCGGCACCCGCCAGGACTAGCTTCCGTCCCGATTCTAGCACCCGCCTGGCCTCACTGCGCCCCGCGGAACAGCAGCATCGTCTTCACGGTGTGAAACAGAATGTAGGCGTCCAGCGCCGGGGACAGATTCTTGATGTAATACAAATCGTATTCCAGCTTCCGGATCGCGTCTTCCACCGTGTCCCCGTACTTGTGATTGATCTGCGCCCATCCCGTGATCCCCGGCTTTACACAGTGGCGCTGGCGGTAGTAGGGGATCTTGGCCTCCAGCACCTTGACGAACTCCGGCCGCTCGGGTCGCGGTCCCACCAACACCATGTCGCCCCGCAGCACATTGAAGAATTGGGGCAGCTCGTCCAGCCGCAGCCGCCGCAACCAGCGCCCGACCGGCGTCACCCGCGGGTCGTCCGGCGCCGCCCACACCGGCCCCGTGCGCGCCTCGGCGTCGTGATACATCGAGCGGAACTTGTACAACACGAACGTCCGGCCGTTGCGCCCCACCCGGAGCTGGCGGAACAGCACCGGCCCCCGCGAGGTCAGCTTGATGGCCGCCGCCACCAGGATCATCACGGGGAGCGTCAGCAAGGTTCCCACCAGCGCGAGCAGCAACGAATACAGGCTTTGCAGCGCCACCCGCCCCGGGTGCGGCCCCAGCTCTCGTGAGAAGATCAGGTGGGCCGGTTGCAGCTCGGCCAGCGGCACGCGCCCGCACACCGCCTCGAAGGCAGCTGCCGCCTCCTCGATCCGGATCCCCGAAAACCGCAACTCCATCAACTCGTCCAGCGGCAGGCGCCCGCGGCGCTCCCGCACACCCACCACGATCCGGTCGGGTCGCGTCTGCCGCACCAGTTCCATCAGGCGCGAACCGTCCAGGGCTTCGTCCCCGTAGCAGCCGGCCACCGTCATGCCCAGTTGCGGCCGCTCCGCGATCTCCTCCGCGATTTCCCGGACGAGGCAACTCGAACCCACCAGCAGCACCCGCACCGTCCCCAGCGCCGCCAGCACGACCGCGCTGTAGACGAGCCGCCAGCCGTACAAGGTGGCCAGCGCCGCGCCGCTCCCGCTCATCATCACCCACCGCGGCAACATCCAGTTCGCGCTCACATAGCTCACCACCGCCTGCACGAGAAACGCGATGCCGAACACTTGAACGCACTGCTGCAACAGCACCACTCGGGAGCGCACCCGCACTTGGGAGTACAGATCGTGAAAATACAGCCCCGCCATGATCGTCCCCACCACGATCAGGATCCGTGCGAGCCCGCCGTCATATAAAAGGAACACGGTCGGGTCCACGTCCACCAAGACGTAGGCCGCTGCCGCGTAACACGTCGCGAGCAGCACCGCGTCCGCGAGCAGCAACGTGAGGACCGAGGCAGGGATCAGGTGCTGGAAGAGCTGGAACATCCGTTCGACAGATTCGGCGCGACGGTGACGAAAGTTTAGCGTAGCACGGGGGCTCGCGGCGCGGCCAAGGCGGCCCGGCCGGGCTCAAGGCAGCACGATCTTCGCCAGGCCGGCGTTGTCCGCCGCGTCGTAGACGCGCACGACGAGCACATGTTCGCCGGGCGGAGGGCTCACCACGCGCAAGCGGAACCGCTCCCGCGGCGAGTCAGCCACTCCGTCTTCGGCCGCCAGCGGCGTCCAGGGACCGGCATCCAGAGAAAACTCGGCACGCCGCAGCGGGCTCACCTCGTCGGTTGCCTCGACCTCGATCTCCAGATCGGTCCCCACCCGCCGCGGCGCTCCCAAGCGCACCTTCGGCGGGGTGTTGTCGATCAGCACGGGTGCGCTCACCAACTCCGCCTGTCGCGCCGTTCCTGGCGGGTTGGCGGCTTGGTCGGACGCGACCACGCGGAAAAAGTACCGGCCGTCGGCGAGGGCCTCTCGGTCGATTTGCACGCTCGCCTCCATCAGATTGTCTCTGATCAGCTTCCACTGCCGTTCGTCTTCGCCGCGGAAATAGACTGCATATGTGAGCCGGTCTCCGTCCGGATCCTCGGCCTGCCAGCCGATCTGCAACTGCCCGGCGCCCGCGCGCCCCAGGGCCTGGGCTGGCGTTCCTGAGGACGTGGGCGCCGGTGGCTCGCCGGTGTCGGTGACGGTAATGCTGTAGGTGCTGGACGGCGCTGCCGCGCCCGCCGCCTTCTGGGGCGCAGCCCCCGCCGCCGCGACCGCGCTCACGGTGATGCTTTTCACCGCCGGGGGCGTGTTCTGCGGCAGATAGGCCACCGTAACGCTGCGCAGCACCGGGGAGGATTTTCCGTTCCCGAAAAACTCCGCCTTCCACTGGATGTAGCGCGCGTTCGGGCTCGGGATCAGTGAGCCGGAGGCATCGGTCAGCGGCTCCGACCACTCGCTCCAGGTCCGGTCGGGCCGCGCCGAATTGCCGGTCCGCGTCCGCAGCAGGATCTTGCCGTGCTGCCCCGCCTCGGCCCGCCAGCTGATCCGTCCCCAGCGGGCGACCGAGCCGGCATCGTGCACTGGCGACTCGTACTCGCCCGCGGTGGCGTACTCGTCGCTCAACCGAAAGATCTTCCCCAGATTCCCCGTGGCGGCCAGCAACCCGGAGGCGCTCACCGCCAGCCGCGTCGCCTCGCTTTCGTTGGTCTGCGCCAGCAGCGTCACCTTGCGGTCGCGCCCCAGCCGGTACAAACGCCCCCGCCCGTCTGTGGCGAAGATGAGATCTTCTCCCACGGGCGCCAAGTCGTAGACGTTTTCTTCCTTGGACGTCCACAGCGTCTCCACGGTGAGATCCGGCCCGATGCGAAACACCGCCGCCTTTTCGACTCCCGCCAAGTCCACCACTGGAGCGGGCGCGGGGAGCGTCACCGCCGGCGGCGCCGGTTTGGCCGCTTCCGGCTTCGGCTTGATCTCCACCCCGCCCTGAGCCAGCTCCTCGCTCACCGTGACGGTCACCGTGGCCGGCGCCGTTGCCGGCGGGCCTTGCCCTCCGGAGGCGCTGGGCGGAACGGCCGGAGTCCGCCGCAGCATCGCCCCCCCAAGCGCCGCTGCATACAGGGCTCCGTCCGGGCCCAGCGCGACGGAGCGGATCTCCGGCAGATTGGCATCGTACAGCACGAACCCTTTGTCCTTTTCGGTGATCCGATACAAAATCCCGTTCGGGTCGGTGCCCGCCACGAGGCGACCGGCCGCGTCCCACCCGAGACAGGTGACGTGAATTTGCCCCGTCTCGTAATAGACCTCTCCTTTGCCGGAGGGCTCCACCCGAAAGATCTTGCCCTGATCTCCCGTGCCGACGTAGAGGGCTCCGCTGCGGTCAAACGTGAGGGCCCAAATGTAGGTGGTCTGCGGCGCGAAAAACTCCGTTGCTTCCCCGCGCGCGTTGATCCGGTACACCTTCCCGTTGGGCGACGTGCCCGCATACAGCAGCCCGTCCGGGCCCAGCGCCAGGGCGAACACCTCCGGCTGGTCGGCCGTCCACAGCACGCTGCTCCGCCCGGTGGGGTCCACCTTCAACACCCGCCCCCCATGGCCCGTGCCGGCGTACACGGTTCCGTCCGCCGCCCGGACTAAGCTCCAAATCACCGGTTGGTCGGAGGCCACGACCGTCTCCAGTCGCGGCGCCAGCATCAGCTCGCCGTCCCGGCTCAGGGAGACACCCGCAAAGCGACCGCGGATGAATTCTTGATAGCCGCTCATCTCCCAGGTGGCGGTGCTCGCCCCCCACAGCAGCGCCGCACCCGTCCAAAGGCCGATCCGCAGCCTCATTCCCTCACGTCCACCTGAACCGTCTTCGACCCGGTGATCACCACGTCACCCGCGGTAATCTCCAACTCTGCCACTTTGGATCCCGCGCTGGCCATCGCCGGACCCAGGGCCGCTTGGGCGCGCGCCAGAATCTGCGCCAGCGACGGCGGCGGCGATGGGAATTCCTCCCCGCCCGCTTGATAGGATGGCTGCGCCCGCCACACGCGGACGTACGCTTTCGTGTTGGCCCGCAGCGAGTTCAAAAATTGGAGCAACTGCGCCGCCGATCGCGCTCCGCCTCCCAATAGCTGCCGGTACTCGGAGAGGTTCGTGGTCGCGCCGTCGGCCACCGTGAAATAGAGCGGTCCTTCCGGCATCCCCACCGGCACCCGATAGGTGGCTTTGCGCGTGACCTCCGTCCCGCTCCCCGACACCAAGCTCACTGTCAGTTCTACCGCTTCGCCCGGCCGCACCTGTCGCGGCCAAGCCCACACCTGATCGATCTGCAACTGCTTCTTCTGATCGTACGCATCCAGCACGAGCCGCACGTCTCTGAGTTCCAGCGTGTCCGTCGCCTGCAACGCATACGCCAGCGGCACCGCGGTGGCGAGGGAAACCTGCTGGGGCAGGCTGAACTCGCCCGCGTACATGTTGCGCAACCGCAGCGGCTCCGCCCCGTTCTGAAACCGGATCTCGCCTTCCACGCCGATGGTCGCGCTCCCGAACATGCGTTCGGTGGCGTCGATGGCAGAAAACACCGCCATTTGCAGCAGGAACGGCGCCAGAAAGCGATCGCGCACCATCTCCATCCGGTAGCGCGACGCGGCGGCCACGCCGCTTGCGGACCGCCGCCGCACCTCGATCGAAACCGGAGCCAGGGAAGCCCGGCGTCCCAGGATTCCCGCCACCGCGGTGCTGCGGTCCTCCGTGATCGTTCCCATCCACTCCCGCGCCGCGGAAATTTTGAACGAACTCGCCAGGTTCGGTAGCACCGTCAACACCTCTGCGCGCGCGAACGGAAGCTCCGTCGCCCCCACGGAGAGGAACCGGTGCCCGAACGCGTAGATGCGATCGCCCTCGATGTGTGTTACCGTCCCGTCTGCCCCGAGGCTCAAATCGCCACAGATCAGCTGCACCGTGATCATGGCCCCGGGCTGAAGCAGCGACCGATCGCCCATTTCCGCCGGCGGAATACCGCCTCCGGCGACGCCCTGCCGCGGTTCGAGTCCGAGCGCCCGGAGCTGCGGGGCGAAGTGTTCGATGGTCGCCGGCGTGAAGCCGCCGAAATGCACCGGGGTGGCGATCTCCACGAGGCGGCCCCCAGGCGCCAGAACGTCCTGGGGTGCGTCGAACAGCCGCGCCAGGTTACCTTCGCCGAGTGCCGCCGCCATTCGCCGCGGTGAAGGCGCCGGAACCGACGCGCGCAATACCTCTTCAATCGGCCGGATCGCCGCCACCGGTTCCTTGGCGAACGGAAAGGCCATGGCTACGGCTCCGAGCAGTTTGCCGTCCACGTAGACCGGACTGCCGCTCATGCCCTGAAGCACGCCCGCGCTGTCCAGAGGCCCGCCCGAAAGGCGCGCCAGCACCAAAGACTGCTTCGGGCCGACGTTCTCCAGCACGCCCAGAATCTCGACCCGAAACTCCTCGATCTGCGTGCCCGAAAAGACGGTTTTTCCCGTGCCTTTCAGTCCTGGGCGCACGGCCGCCAGCGGGAAAAATTCTGCTCCGGACAACACGCCGACCGACACGGCCGCCGCCAGCCAGATGCGCCCTCGCACACCCTCATTCTACGGCTTCTGTAACATGACCAGGCATCCGGCCATTCGCGACGGTCGCCCCCGCGCCAGCCTGACCCGGCGCCGGTCATGGCCCGACATCCGCGAGCTCACCGCTCAATTCGGTTCCGGCGACGAGCCCCCGGCTCTACCCGCTCCACGTCATCGCCCAAAAATCCCGCTCGTGCTCCAGCACGCGGTTGAAGTAAGCCTGCGAAGCCTCGTGCCGGTAGCGGTCCGCCAGCCGCCCGAGCGATGCCACGTATGCACCGAACTCCGGGTTCGACCACCGCTCAATGAATTCGGCGTACGGCCCTTGCGGCCGCAGCGCGCTCCAGGCCGCCAGATAGGACGCTTCCACTCCGAACAGGATCGCCAGCAGCACCGGCAGAGGTTGCGATGTGGCCGAACGCATCAGAAAGTCCGTGTAGGCGCGGCAGGCCGGCAACGGTTCCGCGTCCAGGGATAAGCCCAGCCGCGCTGCGTGCCCCTCGAACCAGCTCAGTTCGTTGTCGAGCGCCCCGAGCCCCGCGACCAGCGGACCGTGACAGTCCCGCGGCGCTTTGGCCAGCGTCAGCGCCTGGTAGGCCACCAGCCCCTTGGCAAAAAAATAGTCCTGCGCCAGCCACCGCCGGAAGGCCTCCTCCGGCAGGTTGCCAGCCACGATCGCATCTAGAAAGCGCGCGGTTGTCCCGTCCCGCCACAGCTCTCCTGCCCCTTGAATCAGCCAGCCGCCCGGACCTGACTCCAGCCGTTCCACATCCTGTATTGTGAGCCGCCCCGAAGCCGCCGGTCAAAGGATGCTACAATCCCGCTGAACGCGCACACGTATGGCTCTTCAGAAGCGATTGTTCTTTCACACCCTTGCGGCATGGTTCGCGGCCGCTTCCCTGTCCGCTGAGACCAAAGTCCTTCGCGGCTTCACGCTGATTGACGGCACAGGCAAGCCGCCGCTCGCCGGGGCCGCGTTAGTAATTGCGGACGGGCGCATCCGGTGGGTGGGCGCCGAATCGCAGCTCAAGGTGCCGGCCGGCGCTGAGGTGATCGAGCTTCGCGGAAAGTTCGTCATGCCCGGCATCATCAATCTCCACGGCCACCTCGGCAACACCGTGGGCCTGGCCCAGGATCCGAAAAACTTCACGCGCGCCAACGTGGAGCGCCAGCTTCGCACCTACGCCTCCTACGGGGTTACGTCCGTGGTGAGCCTGGGCACGGATCAGGATTTGATTTACCAGATCCGCGCCGAGCAGCGTGCCGGGCGTCCCGCACTCACGCGCATCTTCACCGCCGGGCGGGGCTTTACCAATCGGAACGGTTATCCCACGAGTGTCCCGGGCATGAAAGGCGTGCCCTACGAAGTGGGCTCCGTGGCCGAGGTCGAGAAAGCCATAGCCGAGCTGGCCGACCGCAAGGTGGACGTCATCAAGATCTGGATGGACGATCACCTGGGCCGCGAACCGAAAATTCCCATGGAGCTCTGCCGCGCCATCATCGAAAACGCGCACAAACATCGCATCAAGGTGGCCGCGCATATCTTCTACCTCGAGGATGCCCGCCGACTCGTCGAAATGGGCCTGGACGGCCTCGCCCACAGCGTCCGCGACCAGCCCGTGGACGCCGCTTTGATCTCCGCCATGAAACAACGCGGCGCCTGGCTGGCCGCCCCCACCCTCGCCCGGGAGCTTTCGACCTTCATCTACGCCGACGAGCATCCTTCGCTCCGTGACCCGTTCTTCACGCGTTCGGTCTCCGAAGACGTGCTTCGGGAGCTGCGCAGCCCCGAGCGCCGCAAGCGCATCGCTTCCGACCCGGACTTTCCCAAGTACCCGGGCTTCCTGAAACAAGCCCAGGACAATTTGAAAAGACTTGCCGACGCCGGCGTCCGGTTCGGCTTCGGGTCCGACAGCGGGCCACCCGCACGCTTCCAGGGTTACTTCGAACATGTGGAAATGGAACTCATGGCGGAGGCGGGCCTGAAATCCGCCGACGTTCTTCGCGCGGCGACGGCATACGCCGCCGAGTTTCTCGGTGTCTCGCGCGATCTGGGAACGCTGGAGGTGGGCAAATGGGCCGATCTGATCGTTCTCTCGAGGAACCCGCTCGACGACATTCGCAACACGCGCACGATCGAGATGGTGTTCATCGCGGGCCACCGCGTACATTGACGGGCCTGACGCGGCGGCAGTGGTTGGCCGCCGCCACACTGCCTCCGGCCGTGCGCGGCGCTCACCCGCGTTATCGTGTCGGTATCACCACCAATACGCGAGGCGGCTGGGAGAAAGACGTCTTTCTATCGTTCCGCGAAGCGCGAGAAGTGGGATACCGCTATGTCGAGTCCTTCTTTCATTACTTTGTCGGGTATGTGGACCGCCCGGGCGATTTGCAGCGTGAAATCGAAACGATCGGCGTGAACTTCGTCACGATCTCGAACAGCGGTCCGATGGAGATGCATTTCGAGGATCCGGCGCGGCACGACACGATTCTCGACGAACATGTGCGTCTGGCGCGTTTCGTTCGCTACTTTGGTTGCACGCATCTGAAGATCAACTTAGGCCCGCGCCGGCCGGAAGGGACGACCGACGAGGATCTCCGCCACATGACGACGGTGCTCGAAGAGCTGGGCCGGCGCACCCGCGCCCTTGGCGTCCAGCTCGCGGTTCACGCCCACATGTGGAGCCAATTCGAAAACCGCCGCGAAATTGACTTCGTACTGAGCCGTACTACTCCCGAACATGTGTGGTTCGTCCTGGACACCGGCCATATTACGTTGGCGGGCATCGACCCCGTCGCACTTGCCCGGGAGCTGGGTCACCGCATCGTCGAGTTTCACTTGAAGGACACCGCGCCCGAACACCGCGGCGGCGCCAAGCGACGATTAGAACGCCCCGATCTGATGAAAGACCCGCCGTTTTTCCCCCTCGGCCACGGCGGCGTGGACTTCCCCGCCCTGAAAGCCCATCTGGACTCGATCTCCTGGAGGGGTTGGCTCACGGTGGAACTGGACTCTTCGCCCTTCCGCCCGCCCAAAGAAAGCGCGCGCATGAGCCGGGAGTATTTGGAGCAGACGTTGGGGATCCCGGTGGCGTGAGTCATCGCGCCGCGCCGGTTGAGCGATATGATCGCGCCGGTTGCACCGGCGGCCAGCTCCTTGACCGAATGGTTTCGTCGGACGTAAAATTCCAGCTGTTTTCGAGCTGAGAGACTCTGACCCATGTCAATCTGGCTCGAAAAGTCCCAAGCGCTTCTTCGGTTTCTCAGAGACGTCGCGGCACTCCGACGAAAGCCCATCACCGCCTATCGAGCTGAAGACAAACTCCTCTGGTTGTCGGAGCTTCCGCGGGACCTTCCGCCCAACCGGAAACAAAAGTGCAAGTCGGTCTTCTACTCGGACAATCCGGAAGAAGTCGCAGATCTCTGGCTAGAGATCCAAAAGGAGCGCCAACCGCGCGCGCCAGCGGTTCCTTCGGAGCTGCGCGACTGGGTTCCACAACAGTTCCAAGACCACCCGGAACGCTACCTGGACGTCGATCTGGAGGAGCTTTTTGATCTGCTCAACCAGGAAATCCATGTGCCGGTCGAGAAACCATCGCCGTGGGGCGATCCCTCCCGCAAACCACGCACTGTGAAGCTCCGTCGAATCGACGAGCAACCTCATTTGCGAACTCTGTGGGACAACTATCTTAGATCCGACTGGGAACCGTGGAGGCAACAGTACCGACAGTGGAAAGCTCTAAACGATATCTACGAGCGCATCGATTTCATGCGTCGACGTCTCGAGGAAGCGGAAGAACGCTATGAGCTAATCCTCGGCCTCGGCCTCCTTGTCTGGCGCAATCCGGAAAACACCATCATCCGACGACATGTGCTAACGACTCGCGCGGAAATCAGCTTGGACGCGGCTCGAGGAATCCTGCGAGTTGCCCCGGCGACTTCGTTCGATGGATTTCACATCGAACTCGACATGCTCGAACTGGAACGCCGCCCGCGGATAGACAACGAAAAGCTAAATCCGTTACTGGAGGAACTGGACATCCATGCCTGGGACAGGAAGACAGTGGCCCGAATCCTACGGATCGTGGCTAATCGTATGGAACCTATTGCCGAGGTGCTCGAAGATACATGGGATTCCCCCGAGCGGGCGGAGCAAACTCCGCGGATATTTTATGCACCGGCCCTGGTCCTTCGAGAGCGACAGCTGAACGCTTACGACGTACTGATCGAAAGCCTGATCGATTCCACCACGAAGCCCAACTTCGCTGCCACGCCTCCCTGGACTCGTCTCTTGTATGAAGGCCAAACGCCTACAGGCTCGGATGCCATGGCGGCTCAAAACTATGGACGCGGGGCGCTCCAGCCGGGTCGATTGTATTTTCCTTTGCCGACAAACGACGAGCAGCGAAATATCCTTACGTCTCTCCAGGCCCGCCCCTACGTGCTCGTGAAGGGCCCACCGGGCACCGGCAAGAGCCATACCATCGCGAACCTCATTTGTCACCTGCTGGCTGACGGGGAAAATGTGCTCGTCACTGCCCAAGCACCGAAGGCACTCGCGGTCCTTAGGGACCTGTTGCCGGAAGAAATCCGTTCGCTCTGCGTCCCCTCGCTTGGAGGCTCGCGCGAAGAGCAGCGACTTTTGCAAGAGAGCGTCAACGGCATCTTGGAGCGCTCCAGGGCTTGGACAGCGGAGCAGCACCGCGAACAAACGGAACGACTCGAGCGCGAGTTGCAGCAGTTCGAACGGCAACTGTGGGAGGTCGAGGCGCAGCTCCGGCAGTGCCGCGAGGCCGAGACTCAGACCATCACCCTTCCTGGCGGATATCAGGGAACTGCCGGAAAACTGGCCCAGGAATTAGAGGCACACCGGAACCGATACGACTGGTTCCCGGAGTTGCCCAGTCCGAATTGTGAGTGTCCTCTGCAGCCCGAGGAGATCCAGCTTCTCGCCCGAGTGCACACCGCGTTGACGCCCGAAACTTTGGCCGAAATCAGTCAGTGTCTCGGCACATTCCCTCTGCCTGACCCTGAAGAGTTTTCCCAAATACTCGAGAAGCTCGAACAGGAAGAGCAGGTAGCAGAGGCCTTGCGCAGGGGTGTCGATAGCGATGAGCTAGAGCGCTTGTGCCAATTTTCCGACGTCGACCTCGAGTCATGCAAGCAGTTCTTAGATCACTTAGAGCGGCAAGCTGCGCGCGCGGCCCGTCTGCTGGGCGACTGCACGGACGACATCTTAAAGGACCTGCTGGTCGGTGAACCCGACCGCTGGCAGCGCGTGGCACAAGAAGCGAAGGACATCGCAAGGAGGCTCCGAGCCGCACAGGGCACGCTGGCGGACGCCCAAGTTCAGATACCGCCCGATGCGGACCACACGAAGTTGCTGGAGGATGCCTCCCGTCGACTGGAACACTTCCGGTACGGAGGCCGTCGCGGGTGGGGTCCGTTCGCCCCCGGCGTCGTGCGGGAGACTCGCTACGTCGAAGAGTGGACGCGAGTCAGAGGGAGCCCCCCACGCGACTTAGAGTCCTTGGAGCTGTTGGTCTCATTCCTAGAGTTCGAGCATCTGCGGCTGCGCTTTTCCAAATTATGGCCTCGCGGTGTGATCAGCTCGTCCTCCGAGCGCGGACTGGTGGTCGGTGAGATTGAGGATCAGGTCGCATGCCTTCACGACTTGTTGTCGTTGTTCAGAGACCACACTGGCTCGGCCTTGCAAGTCGTCCCAATCAGTCAAAGAATCGGCCTAGCGGAAGAGACAGGGCGCGGCAGGTGGCGGCGGCTGATCGAAGCCGAGCTCGCCCGCCGTCGTGTTCAGGCAGCGCAGCAGCGTTTAGATGAGCTACTCGGACGGCTTCGTCAGCCCGACGCGGGCGTGGCACACCCGTGCCTGGGCCAGCTCGCGCACGCGATCGAGCGACGAGATCGCGCTCTTTGGAGCGAAGCCTGGGCGAGACGGAAGCAATTGATGGAGAAACAGCAGCAGGTTCAGCTCTATCGGTCGATAGTGCAGCGGCTCGAGCCGCTCTGCCCCAACTTGGCCGCGCTGATCGAGCGCACGCAGGGACAGCGGGAATGGAGCGACCGCCTTCGTGAGCTCGGCCCAGCCTGGCGTTGGCGTCAAGCAAGACAATGCCTTCGCGAATTCGCGAATCCCCAGAATTACGAGAGTCTTGCTGCTCGCCGTCAGCAGCTGCAACTGCGGATCGAGAACGTCCTTGCAAAGCTGGTGGCGCAGAAAGCCTGGGGCACATTCTTGCAGCGTCTGGACGACCGAACTCGGCAAAACTTGGTCGCATGGCAAAAAGCGATGGCGCGAATCGGTAAGGGCACGGGCAAGTACGCGTATAGCCACCGGAGGACCGCTCAGCAGCGGCTCGCGGAGTGCGTTGCCAAAATCCCTGCTTGGATCATGCCGCTTCACAAGGTTTGGGAGACCACCAAACCGATCGCTGGGTTGTTCGATACGGTGATCATCGATGAGGCGTCCCAGGCAGGCGTGGAAGCTCTTGTCCTCTTCTTGTTGGCGAAACGCATCATCGTCGTCGGCGACGACAAGCAGAACAGCCCGGAGGCGGTGGGCGTGCACGAAGACGATATCGCCCGGCTAGCGCGAGAACACCTCCAACAATTTCACTTCCGAGAGGAATATCGGCCCGACAGCAGCCTTTACGACCACGCCGAGCGTGCTTTCGGTACTCCGGTCTTTTTGCGAGAACACTTCCGCTGCGTGCCGGAAATCATCCGTTTTAGCAACGAGCTGTGCTACCGTGAAGCACCGTTGATTCCGTTGCGTCAACCCCCGCCGAACCGCCTCCCGCCTCTGCTCCGCAAGTTTGTGCCGAACGGGCACTGCGAAGGCGAGGGGCAGCGCCTCCTCAACAAGCCGGAAGCGGAAGCAATCGTGACTCTTATTCGAGAGTGTATCGACACGTCCGAGTACGCGAACAAGACCATGGGAGTGATCGCCTTGCAAGGCCACGCCCAGGCAGAATATATCGAGGCCAGACTGGCGGAGTGCCTCGAGCCGAAAGTCCGTGAAGAGAGGAAACTGCGATGCGGCGTGCCCGCAACCTTTCAGGGAGACGAACGGGACGTGATCTTCCTGTCGCTAGTCATCGCCCCGGATTATTCGTACCGAGCGTTGACCGAGCTCGAGGCCGAGCGCCGCTTCAACGTGGCCATGAGTCGCGCCAGAGACCAAGTTGTACTTTTTCACAGTGTGCAGCTGCATGAGCTTGGGCAGAATGACTTGCGCCGGCGCTTGCTGCAGTTTTTCGAGAATGCCTCAAGATTCGAGCTTGAGAATATTTATGAGCACTTGGATCGCTTGGAGCGGGCCGCTAAGTCTGTCCGTCGGATGCCCGGGTCACAGCCCGAGCCTTACGATAGCTGGTTCGAGGTCGACGTAGCCCTGGAACTGCTCCGAAGGAAGTATCGCATCCGCCCACAAGTCGAGGTCGCCGGCTACCGTATTGACCTCGTGGTCGAGGGACTGGCGAACCGGCTCGCGGTGGAATGCGACGGGGACGCCTGGCATGGACCGGAGCAATTCGCAAAAGACATGGATCGCCAGCGGCAACTCGAGCGGGTGGGATGGAAGTTCGTCCGGATTCGAGAATCGGAATTTTACGTGAACCGTACAGGGGCCATCAAACGCATCATCGAGGCTTGCAACGACCTAAGGATCGAACCGGTCGGGGAGGAGAAAACCGACCCGGGAGGCGAAACCGGTAAGCGATCCGCAGATGGCCTAGAGCGCGGTTAGAAAGGCCACATGATGTAGAATTCGAGCCGCCGCTGCACTTGGATGCAAGTGCCGCCCATTTGGCCCGAACCTCGCTGCCCGGCGTAACGTAGAACCTTACGGGACCGAACCATGCCGTTTTGCTGCCGGTGCGGAAGCCCCACCGGGGAGTCCGACGTCTACTGCCGCAACTGCGGCGCGCCGCAGCCTGCCGCCGCGCGCCGCCCCGCGCTCGAGGGCATCACCCCCCGCACCGCTTCGATGCTCTGCTACCTGCCCCTCGTCGGCTGGATCCCGGCTATCGTGGTGCTCGCCTCCGAGCGCTTCCGCGACGACCGCACTGTCCGCTTCCACGCCTTCCAGGGCATCTACCTCTTCGTCGTCTGGCTGATCGTGGACTGGGTGATTGGCCCCATGTTCCGGTTCGCGCTCGCCCCGCTCCCCGATCCCATGCGACACAGCTTCTTCCTGGGCGGGCTGCTCAAGGCCGCCCTCTTCGCCGTCTGGATCTTTATGCTCATTAAGACCAGCCAGGATCAGGTGTACAAGCTCCCCATCCTCGGCGAATTGGCGGAGCGTTCGGTTGCCGAGCAGCGCTGACCGGCCCGGCACGCCCTCGCGACTGCACCGGTCAGACCAAGGGATACGGGCCCTGCCTCCCGTTGTGTCGTTCCCCCAAGCTTCCAAGCCGCAGAAGCTCCGGCCCTATTTGTGGGAGTCGGAAACGGTGTACGGGGAGCGGGCTGGAGCGAGACCGGGCGGTTGAAGGCGCATGTCCGCAGTGACTTCGTCGAGCATGGCCGAGGTGACGATCTTGCTCCCCAGGGCAAATGCGGTGAGCAGGAGATTGTCGCAGATGATGTTGATGAGGCGCGGGATGCCTTGGGCGCGGCGGTGGATCTCCGCAAGCACCGCCGGGGGGAACACCGTTTGGTCTTCCATGCCCGCCTTGGCCAGCCGCCAGCGAATGTACTCGATGCTCTCACGCTCGGAGAAGGGTTGCAGCGTGTACCGCAGGACAACGCGTTGCTTGAGCTGGCGCAAGTTGGGGGCGTCCAGCTTCCGGTCCAGTTCCGGCTGGCCGCAGAGCACGATCTGGAGCAGCTTGCCGGTGCGGTCTTCCAGGTTGCCCAGCATCCGAATCTCCTCGAGCACGTCGAAGCCGAGGTCGTGGGCCTCGTCCACGATCAACGCGGTGATTTGGCCCTGCGACGCATTGCGGATCAGAAATTCGTTCAAAGCAAACAGCACTTCGGTTTTCGATCCCCGGTTGCAAGGCAGCTCGAAATCGTAGGCCACCATCTCGAAGAACTGCTCCACCGTGAGGCGGGAATTGAACAAAAAGGCGAAATCCACGCCGTCCCGGTCCAGCGTGTCGCGAAGACACTCAAGCAGGGTGGTCTTGCCCGTGCCGACCTCGCCGGTCAACACAATGAACCCCTTGCGCTGCTCGACGCCATAAATGAGATTGGCCAGCGCTTCTTCGTGTTGAGCGCTGCGGTACAGGAACGCCGGGTCGGGGCTAAGATTGAAAGGGTTCTCCTTGAACCCGAAAAAGGCGTTATACATTGCGATAGAGCAGCGTGCCCACCGCCGCTAACCTCATCCTCGCATCTTAGCACGAGGGGCTGCGAGGGCTTGGGGAACCGCCGGAATCACGACCGCGTCCACCGAAATTCCCGGGGAGGACACTTCAAGAGAGCTCCAGGAGAGCCCAACCGGGAAGAGCCGCGGGGCGATCGTTCACGAATACGATCCGGCGGGTCTTGGGGAACGGAAGCGCGCTCGAAGGGGCGCTCGCGTATCCTGACGAGCGGCGGAGGATGCGCCGGTAGGTTTCGTCGGACGTATCCGTCCACGCGATTTTGGCAAGCAACCCGGCCCCCCAGCCGAGCGTGAGCAGGCAGGCATCGTCCCGGTTGCGGCAAGCAGCCAGCTTTTGCTCTAGCTCCCGGAGGCTAGCGGCCACCCCGTCCAGACCCAGGGACTCGGCGTAGGTTCGGTGGAGCGCGAGCAACCGGGCGGCCAAGCCGTTGGCCGCCCCCAGAATCGCGGCGCGATTCGGCGGCTGGTCCCAGCGCAGGGCCCGGGCGACTTCCGGGCTGCGGAGAAACTCGTCCTCCCGCCAGCGGCCCTCGAAGACCGTACCCGGGACTGCCATCTCGGCAAACCACGGAGTTGCCTCTTCCGGCCGGTTGCCTTCCGCGGCGCCACGCGGACTGATTTTCCAGCCGAGCTCCGGTTTGCCACCCCGGAGCACCACGGTCGCCACTCTCAACAGGTAAATTTTCAAACAAGAGGGCGAAATGGGCTTCGAATCGGACAGACGGAACCAGCGCATGCGGCTGGCGCCTGGAAGACCCATCGTACGTTCTTCAGCCACATCCGCGGGTCGGCGCGGCGGGCGATCGGCGTCGAACTGCGCCGCCACGGCGTCTAGAACGCTCCGGTCCATGGACGCCGCCAGCATGGCGGTGTGCAGCGCGCCTTTCAGGGCGCTGGCCGGCAAATAGGGTCCCGAGGGACCCGAGGCAAACGTCGGGATGTGCAAACTATCGCCGCGGGCCTGCTCCCAGTAGCGGGCACAGGCGGCGCTCTCGAAGGGGATCCGCCGGCCAGCGTAGCTCTGGGCAAAGCCGCCCCAAGAGGCGAACTCCAGCCGCTCGGCGCGCTTGATCTGGGCCAAATAATTCTCCAACCGCGGGCCTTTGGCGAGCAGACGAAAGATCCGGCGCTGATCGAGGACGCTGACCTGATCCTTCCAGACCATATAATCCACTGGCGAGAGCTTCTGGCCGTCGCCAATCAGCACCGGGGTCAAGCAGGTCAGACGGTAATTCACGGGTTCACCGGTAACGGCTGCGCGTACGCATAGCCGGCGCAGTACACCGGATGCGGACACTCCGGGGGCGCTACGTTGAGGGCCCGGCCCCGAGGGGGATCCTCGCAGGCCAGCACGGAACCTTCGGAGACCATCCGGGCCGCTCTTTTGACAGCGCCCTGGGCGGCGGCACTGGCGACTCGTCCGGATCGGACGAGCAGGTCGTATCGGCCTCGGTCCCAAGCCACGGTGTCCTCCGGCGCCGGGTTGAAGACAGACAGAAACCACCAGTTGCACTCGCTTCTCGGAGTCCGCTCCTCGTGAAACTGGGCCTCAGGATTCGGCCAGCCGGCGAACGGATCGGCGTCAAACTCCACCGACGAGGCATGGCCCCATCCGAGGGAGCGGTTGCCGCCGATGCCGCTGTCGCCGAGCAGTCGCAAGGCGGCCTGGACCGGCCCGGACCAGTGCTGGCTGGCCTCTTCGGAAGCGAAGCGGATGCCGCCCCAAAATCCCGCATCGGGACGGAACTCGAGGCAGGCGGCACGGTGCGGCTCCACGCCGGCGCCCAAACGATCCACGGCCACAAACGAGCGAAGCGCCAACCGGAACGGGCCGACCGGGTCTTCTGCGGGCACCACGCACTGGCTCTCCCCCTCCACGACCCAGGCGTCCTCCTCGAGGGGCTTTTGCTCGATCAAGGATTGGGCGAACGACAAGGGCACGAACCGCGCCCCTTTCCAGCGTACCTTCGGCGAAGGGGCGGGAGGCCAGAGGCTCCGCGGGGGAGGAACGAAGAGGGTCCGTCGCCGGAACGGGAACAACGAGGAGAAGCGTACGGCGGGCCCACGAGGGTTTTCGAAGACCGCATCGAGCCAGTCCCGTAAGAGACCCAAAAGGTTCATGGCGTGGGTCACCGCCGAATACACGGCATCGCTGTGCAGAAGGACTTCCGCGCAATCCGGCGACCCGGAAAGGGGACCGATCCGCCAAGGCCCGCACGGATAGAAACGAACGCTGAACCCGTCCGGCATCGTTACGCCGTCAGCCGGCTGGGGAAGTCGGGCGCGCTCAGGGTTGCCTGGAGGGCGGCCACATCGGCCCCAGCCAGTAGCTCCTGCTCCGGAGCGCCGGCGGCGTAGAACGAACGAGGGCGCCAGACCAGGCGCAGATTGGCGAACGAGACGCGTCCGCTGCCGCGAGAACCTCCGCCTCCCAGGGTGTCATCTTCCAACAAACGAAGGCCTTCGGCCAAGCGCGCCGGGAGGGCCTTGTCTTCTTCGCAGAGAATGTCCACGACGAAGCGGACTTTGAACCGGGCGCCGGCAGGTACACGCTCGAGAGTGCGGGGGTTGGCCTGAGAGGTGATGCGGTCGATTGCGTTCTCGCTTTTCACCTCGGTGAGCTCGTCATCGAGATTTTCCCGCATCTGGGGGGTGATGCTGTCGGGATCGAGCGGGGCGTCGTAGACGGTCAAGCGAGCGGGTGTCGCGACGCCGCCCTCGAGCGGTTCGCCCTCGACCCGTTCCAAGCGGCCCGCGCTGCGGCCGAACAGGAGGCAGATTTCGTCGTCGGGACGGTCGCTTTGGTGAATGCGGACCTCCTGCCCTCTCCGCCGCGACAGGTAGACCAGCTCCGAGGGCACGGCCAGACCGGAGGCTTGCTCGAGCAGGGCGCGCAGCCGCCCCCGCAAGGAGCTGCCGGGAACGTAAGGGCGCCCGAAAGCATCTTTGACCACGGGATTATCGGCGCCGCCGATTTCCAGCGACCCTTTGCCTGCCCCGATGTGCAAGCCCGTCTGGCAATGCAGTTCCCCCTCCAGAATCAGCTTTCCGATCAGTCGCAATTCGGTGTGAGCTGTGTGTGCGCTCATGAGTCCTCGGTTTATTCGTTGTAAGCCACGATCGCCTCGAACAGATCGCGGAAACGCTCGTAGCCCCGGGGGTCGTTCTTCCGGGTCACCTGGAGCAGCAATCGTTCCAGCGTGTCCAAGCTTCGCAGAGAGTGGCGCGCGATCGTGTACGCCAAGCGGGCGCGGAGCATAACGAACTGGTGCTGGCGCTCGCCCTCCGGTGCGCGGCAGGCGCGCCGAACCGCGTTGTAGAGCCGGCGGAGCTGGCTCTTGGTGCCGGAGTCCAGATCGCGCATGCGGCTGACGATACTGTGAGCTTGATTGTCGAGGTACAGGCTGTCGCTGATGAGGCGATCCAGATCGATCTCGGGGGGGCCCTCGGGGCGCGTGCGGTCGGCGCGCCGGTCATCGGCCCGCGCGGGTTTGCCTTCCCGAGCAGGACGTGACTCGCGAGTCTTGGTTTCCTGCTGGACTTCGGCCATGGTCACACCTCGGTCAATAACCTCGTCCACTCAAGGGCCAGGCGGCCTGCCGGACGCAGGCGCACGTGGCCCGCGGTCTTGGTCCGGATTTCGTTGGAAAGCTGGGTGCGGAGTTTCTGCGCTTCGCGGCCGCGGCCCTCGGCGAACGCGCGGCTCAGGCCGCGGTGCACGCGCCAGGGCTTGTCCAGATAGCCGTCGGCCCCACGGCCTGCCTCGTCCCCAGTTTCGCGGCGGTAGAAGGCGCCAAGCTCGTGAAACAAAGGCTTGGGCGATGGCAGCACCTCGGCGGCCTGCCGCATGGTTTCCTGAAGTTCCGCGGCCAGGGCGAGTTGACGCCAATCCAGGGCGCGACCCGCCATCCACAGGGAGTCCTTGCCCGCTGACTTGGCCGCATGGAGATTGCGCACGGCCTCGGCGTACACCGACAGGAAGGAGGCAGCTGGGTCGGGCGCCACCGAGACCGCCATGCTGATGGTCTTGCCCTCGGGCCCGGGAAACTCTTTGAGGTTCTCCTCCGTAAAGCGGTGGAACAACCGCTGAATCTCACGGGCGAGCGGTAGGAGCACATCCCAGGAGCCGTAGACTGCAAAGTCGTCTCCCCCCGTGTACAAGATGACGGCCTTGCGCCAGTACTCGGGCAGCGAGCAGACCAGTTCGAGCTCGCCAAGGAAGAACTGCTTGTACATCACCGAAAGCTGTACATGCTCTTCGATGGAGTCCAGGCGCCGCAAACGAATTTCGAAGTGATCCACGTCGCCGCAAAGCACGCCCCACGTCTTACGGCCCTCGGCCCGGGCGGCCAAGGTAGCCAGCGTGGCGGGACCGCTGGTGTCGTCTTCGGGGGCCGCCTGGCGGGCGAAGGCAATGCTGTCGGGCCCCGCCGAGCCGACGGGCCAACTGTAGACGCCGGCTTCCACGGCCACACGGCCCGGCGCCGCGGGGCTCCAGCCGATGTGCCGCGCTTCCTGGAGACGTCCAGCCAGGTCCTGCACAAAATAGTCGCAAGCGGCCGGATCGGTTAGTTGCCCAAAGGGTTCAAAGATACCCGCATCGCCGCCAGCCACAGGCGCGCCGCGCTTGCGGCCCAGCTCCTCCGAAAGCCTTCGCCGGACGATGCTCCAATCCCCCAAATTCTCGGTGATGCCCCAGATGAGCCGGAGAAATCCGCCGCTGAGGCGCGCGATGTCCGCGGCTGCGGCGGCGAGAAAGGTTTCGGCAGCGGGTCGCGTCTCGTCGGGAAGCACGAGCAAAAACTGGCCCCCGCCGCTCGAACCGAGCAACATCCGGGCCAGTCGGAGTTCCGCCAACAAAGCGCGTGGCAAGACTTCACTCAACAGACTGACCCAGCGGCAACGGCCGAGCAACAACCGATCCTCCGCGACCCCCGCGGGGACCGGCGACAAAATGAAATCCTCGACGCCCAGAATCTTGCCGCAGAGGAAGATTTGAAGCGACATGGGGACTTGAGACTATCCGGAAGCCGTCAGTGTAGCACGGCACGGGCCTGAAGGGAGGCGTCAGAGCCGGGCACGTCTACGCCGGAAGGGACGCTGCTTCGATGCCGCCCGTTTGCCCGCCGGGTCGCGGATCTGTGCCGGCCGTGAATCCAGAACGTGCATAGCCCAAGTGGGCGCCCTCAATAGGCGCAGTTCGAGGAGCAGAAGCGGGGACTCGATATAGGGGGTCCCCGCGGGTGGAGTGCCGCTCCCACCCCGTGCCCGTCAGTACGGATACCAAACGCGCCCGGTCCGATCCAGCAGAAGCGTCAGGAAGCCTTCGGCGTAGACGCCCACCCCATCCTGTTCAAATGGCTTCAGCCGCAGCTCTTCGAGCAGGCGAGTCAGTTTCTGAGCAAGCTGCGGAGGAACATGCAATGGTTCGACCGACACCACCTCACCGCTCGGGGCGACGCCCACTTTGAACGTGACCAACGTCGCACCGGCACAACATCCGTCCTCCTGACGACTTCGGCTAGCGAACTTGAGACCGGGGGTCTCGATCAAATGGTTGCGGAATCCTGTGGCGGTTATGATATGTAGCCCTCGAGGATCGCGCACCAGTTCCGGGGCGTCCTTGAAGAAACCGCGAGTCACGCCAGCCGCGGCCGCCCGCAAGACATACAGCGCCCCGGCGTCGGCTATGATTCGGCCGTTGTGCAGCAGAACCCCGCGTGTCACCACGAGGCTGGCTGACGTTTCCCCGTTGACCAACAACGTCACTCGAGTGTTCGGTCTGACCCGGACGTGCAACGCGAGCCGTTCCCTGCCGGGCGGCTCCGCCGAAAACTCAAACAGGCAGGGCGCGGTTTGCCGGATTGCGGTTGAACGATTCGTGAAGACTCGCCGCGTCGGGGTGGGATGCGCAGCGACAGGTACGACGGAGCCAAGCGCGAGTTCCACGCCCGCAGCCTCCGGGGCGCCCTCCAAGCCGACGATCAGCTCGTCAGCGGCATTGGGGGACAGCGAAGCCTGCACTACCACGGACGAATCGCACGCAAACTTCCGGTGTTGGGGCTCCCACTCGATCGTGCCGAGCACGTGGCTTTGCGCCCAAGTTACTGAAGTCGCCAGTGAAACCACCACGGCAAGCTTCAAGATCACTTCTGTCACGTGACACCTCCAATAGCCTCCGACCAACCGCAATTACAGTCTCTCGCATCTGCGGGCGGAAGGCCGCCTCCGGGACAGCCGAAGATCGTCTTCATGCACCGATCGCGCCTGGCATGCGAACGGTTCGCGCCAGTAAGTCCGCAAAAAGTCAACACAAACCGGAGTTGTCTGCCCGGCAAGAGGTGCACGTCGGATTCTTGCAGGACGAGCGCGCTGGCTGCGCTCCGCCGCTTCCCGGGAAGTTTTCGGCTCCCGGCTCAGAACGCCGGGCGCGGACGGTAGCCGGGCCGGGCGCGGATCCGGTATTTCTTGGCCACGTCGGAGACGATCTCGACGGTGATCTTGCGGAAGCCTTCGTTCGGGTTCGGCGCCGGATAGTAGGTCACGGTGTAGGAGTTGCCGAGGTCTTCGCGGACCGACTCGAAGGCTTCGACCTGTTTCTGCCACGTCTTGGCGAAATAGGCGCGGCCACCGGTGCGCGCGGTGATGCGCCGGAACACGGCGCTCGAAATCGGGTCCTTGTTCACTTCGTTGGTGGAGATGACGTAAATCGGGATGCCTTCGTCTTCAGCTACGGCGCGCACGTCGTCGGGCGCGACCATACTGGCGTTGTCGGGGCCATTGGAAAAGACCACGATCACCTTTCGACCCGGGACTTTGGCAGCATCCCGGAGACAGAGCAGGAGGGCGTTGTAGAGCGCGGCGTCGTCGCCGGCCACGGCTTTGCGCAGGCCGAGGATGGCCTCGTTGCGGTCGCGCGTCAGCGGGGCGACGCGGGACAGGTTCCGGCTGAAGGTGTAGACGGCCACCGAGTCGGCCCGGTCCAGTCCGCGGATGAAATCCGCGATGGCGTCGGAAGCGTAGACGAAGCCGCGGTACATGTAGTTGCTGGTGTCGAACAGGATGAACACGTTTGTGCCGACCAGGGCGTCGGCGCGGCCTTCCAGGCCCTTCGGGTCGTCCGAGCCGCCCGCCGAGCCCACCAACGGACGCGTGCTGCCGTCGGGCAACACTTGGACGGCCGGTTTGTTGCCTTCGGCAAAGGTCGCGATCCTCTGCACGATGCCGTCTTCGAGGATCCGGAAGTCGCTGGGCTTGAGTCCGTTGACGTAACGACCCTTGCTGTCGGTCACCGTAAAGGTCAGCACGACCATGTCCACCTTGACACGGAACACCGGCCGCTCCTGGGATCGCACCGGGGCTCCGGCCAGAAGGGCCAATGCCACCAGCAAGGGGTAGCGCAAACACGGCATGGGTTTGGTCATAGCCGATTCCTCATTCGTCTTGCAATGAAGCTTTTTGATCCGCGAACATCTCCTTTCTGGCCCGCACGCGGATGTCCTCGCCGACATTCCGCAGCGAACGCAGCACGGCGGGCCAGTCCTCCAGATGCGTGGCGAAGATCCGTTCGACGGTTTGCCGCGTCCATTCCGGGATCAAGACGTTCAACTGTCCAGGGGGCAGGTGCATCTCGTCAGCGAGCGCGGCCCAATACAAGGTGTTGGACTCCCAGCTTTCGGCCATGATGCGGCTGGAGTATCCCATGAGCGTCGGCAGCGTACGCAGGTACAGAAGCTCGGGCTGGTAAGAGTTGGTCAGCGTCGGCTTGGGGGTGCCGAACGTGCGGGAAATAACTTGGTAATTGATGCGATCCGGCGCCTCCGCGGTCATGCGGCGAATTTCGACCGCTAGAAAGTTCTGCGGGCCGAAGCCGGCTTCCAGAGCCTCCCGGGCCAGAGCGAAAGCCTCGAGCGGCGTGATATGGTTCCAGGCCTCCGGAACATCGAAGGTCTCAAGCGCCGAGGCCACGCGCCGGACGCGCGCGGGCAGGGCCAGGCGGCTCAAACTGTCGAGCACACGGCGGCGCAGCTCCGCGTCGAGAGACGCTTCCGCCACCAGCGATTCGGCATAGCGCATATGCAGGCCGACCCAGTGCATCTGGGCGGGACTGACATTCCACCAGCGCGGGATCTTGGCGCTCAGGATCATCTGCGGCACCAAGTCGCCCCAGATGAGAGCTTGCTCGCGCGAAGGCACCATGAAATTCTGTTCGGCTTCAGCAAGGGCGTAGGCCAGACCGGAAAGGGACCCTACGAGACGGCCGCCCGCATTGGAAGGCCAACCCGTACCGAAGACGTCGGTAGCGCGCCAGGTCTGGTTGGTCCCCTGCATGCCAAGAAAATCATGGCTGCGGACGAATTGCGGGTTGGTGTAGAGTACTTGGGCTCCCGGAGGAGCATAGTGAGCGTAATTCAGTCCCACCAACGTGTCACGCAGCAGGGGCGCCAAAGAGCCGCGCACCTCCGCCAGCCGGTCCGCATCGGTTCCGGCGCGCTCGATGGCGGCCTGCAAGTTGAGCCGGCGCTGGTTCTCGATGTGCCGTTCGGTCCAGTAGCCGAAGGCGAATGCATTGCGCTCGACGCTGCTGAGGAACGTCCGCGGCAGTTGGATCTCTGCGATGCGCGACGCGATGCGGTTGATCAGCGCCGTGTTGAGCTTCTCGCCGCGGGCCAGCGCGTCAAGGTGGTCGGCGAGCTCGAACAATGTGTTCAACGGGATGAGCTTCTGGGCCTCCAGGATCCGGACCATCTCCTCGACCAGACGGCTATGCGTTTCGGCGTCGGAAGGCTGGGCCGTGCCGGCCAGCAAGTCGAGCAGGCGATCCTGGGGCCGCGGTTCCCCTGGGAAGCCGGCCGCTTTGAGCAGCGTGGCCACACCGCTCCGCCCGGCGTCGAAAAGCTCTTTCGCGTCGTTGATCTCGGCGAACGGGCTCAGAATGGCGGAGAGGGCGGCGTCGGCCTCCGCGGGCGGAATGGCGCCCAAGCGGCAGAGAATCTGCCAAATCCCCACGAGCGCTTGCATGGTTCCGGCGGTGTCGGCGCGAAGGGAGGAGCTGCGGATGCGGTCGATGCTCTCGGTCGTGTCGACAAACTGGAGGATGGTCTTATCGGTGACCGTCGGCGCGTCGTTAAATATCGGGTATTGAGCACCGAGGTCGCGGTATTTGCGCGCCAGCCGGTCCACGGTGGCCGGCTCCAAGGGGCGTGCCCGATACCGGTTGATATCGCTCAAAGACATGAAAATCTTCAGGGGTTCGTTTTCGACCGCCTTGCGGCAAAGGGCGAACAAGGCTTCGAGCAGATCGTCGGGCTGGGACCACGTGGTGGCCAAGCGTGTCAGGCGCCCATCGTATTTGGCATGCGGATGTTTAATGAACAGGTTCTTCCACACCTCCAGGTTGCCGGGGATATGGGGGCGGCCGTCGGGATCCAAACGGAGGCGGTGCGTGAGCAGGAGCATCTCCGTGTTGGCGCGGAAGACAGGCCGGGCCGGGCCGGGGCTGGTGACCCGGCCACGGACGGCCATGTAGAAGCGCTTCATGCGCTCCGGTTCGGTCAGGTAGTCCTTGACCGGGCCGTGGATGCGGGCCAGCGCGTCAAAGAAACTGGCCAGCCAGCCGTCGTCCTTGGCGATGAGGCGCTCGAAGAATTCGGCGCCCTTCGCCGGGGACACTCCGACCAGTTCCTCCCAGGCTTTTTCCGAACGCGCCCCGCCCGGAACTAAAGCCCTGCCATTGCGGATCTCGAACATGCCGCCGTAGAAATCCAGCACGTGAGCGAAGGCCCGCAGACGCTGCACCGGCACGGCCTTGCGCAACTCATCGGCCGTTTCCCGGTCCAGCTTGGACAGCCCGAGGTACAGGCGGCAGAGCGCAGGATCCGCCAGGTAGGCGTCGATGAAGTCGCCGCCGGATCGTTCCCGCGCGCCGAGCCAGTACTCCGCTCCATACAAGATCGGAACGCGCGTGGGCTTGAAATCGTACACGAACGGGCGATTGGTGCGGAGCGCTTGCTCCAGCTCGGCCACCGGGAACCCCGAATCGATCGTGAGAAATGCGCGGGTGGCATTGACGGTTTCCAGCACGACCTCGCTACCGCAAGCACCGCGCATGCGATAGCCGAGGATGCGCAGCAGTTCGCCGGCTTGAGGCGACTCGCAGGACTCCACCCGGATGATCTTCTCCGGTCCCGCGAACCGCTCCAGCTCGCGTGCCTGGGAGATGTAGCGCACCAGCAGCTTCATGTACTCGGTGGGTTCCAGAGCCTCGTTCCCAGAAGAAGCCTGATACCCGTTGGTGACGACATTGCGGGCCAGAGCTCCGAGCAGTTCGTTCAAAGGGGTTTCCTGGGAAACCGCCGCCATCCGGGCGAAAGATTCGAACGGTCCTGGGATTTCGATGTAGGGCCCCTCCTCGGCAGGCCGCGCCTCCAGGCGTAGGTTGGCGGGCCAGTCACCGCCGCCCGCAGCGCGGTAGGCGTCCAGATAGCGTGCCGCGGCCGCCCGGTCTCCCGCGGCCAGGGAAAGCAGCACTAGGCGACGGGCGGTGGCGGCCCGGGCCTCGCGGTCGGCTGGCCGATGGAGCAGGCCCAGCAGCTTGTCATAAACCTCGCGCGCCGCAGGATCGCGGTAGCGGTCGAGGAATTGGGCGTACGCCGACAGAATGGCGGGATCGGTCGGAGCGTTCTCCGCGGCGCGGCGGAGCAACTGCCGCGCCGCCGCGCTCTCTCCTTTTCGCTCCAAATCCCTCGCCTGGATCAGGAGATCCTGCCCAAGCAAGGGGAGGGAAGAAGCCAGGACACCGAACACAACCAGCGCGGTCACCCTCATGGTTGGCCCTCTTTCGGTCGCCGTCTCGCTCTCTTTGGCTATTTAATGTACCACTTTTTCAGACGGGCAACCCGGCGGACATTCTACGGCAAGGGGCGGCGCGGGCACAACGCAGCAGATGTAAATTCGGCCCGGGCGGGAAACAACGGACTCCGAGGCACTCACATGAAGCGGACGGTTCTTCTGACCTTGCTCGCGTTCTGGTCGGGCGCCGGCCAAGAACCGAGAATCGCCGTCGTGGGTCTGATTCACTCCCACGTGTGGGGACACTCGAACAAGATGATCCAGGGTCTGCCCGCGCGACTGGTGGGCATCGCCGAGACCCGGCAGGACTGGATCGCGGAGGCCAAGCGCCGCGGCGCCGTCGGCGGTGTTCTTCGACGACTACCACCGCGTGCTCTAGGAAGCCAAGCCGGACATTGTCTGGGCCTTCGTGGAGAATAACCGGCATGGGGAGATCGTTCAGGCGTGCGCGCCGCGCAAGATTCACGTCATTGTTGAAAAGCCGCTGGCCTCGACCTGCAAGGATGCCCTGCGGATCCGCGAGCTGGCACGCTCTGTGAACCTTGCTTGAAGGCTCGGCCGTAGCGAACCGGTCACCGCTCAAACTTGTAAATGGCGAGCCCCGAGAGCAGTTTCGGGTAGAAATCCGTGGATTTCTGGGGCATGACGCCGCCGGAGAAGGCCACTCGGGCCACCTCTTGCACGCGCACCGGCTTCAGCAGGAAGGCGAGGGCGGCTTGGCCGTGGCGCACGCTCTCGAGGGCCTCCGCGGCAGACCGGACGTAGCGCAACCCGCGTTCTTGGCGCACTGCATCCTCGTCCAGGCCGAGCAGCGGCCCGAGAATGCGGCCGTGCAGGAACGACACATCGAGCTCGCCCTCCGCCCGGGGCGCCTCCAGCAGCCACAGCCCCTGGGGCTCCGCCACCCCGAGACGCGCGTACTCGTCGGGGGACGCGTCCCAGTCGCGCCGCAACGCTTCGAGCGACGTCACAGCCGTCAGCCGGAAGCGAGCCCGCGCCGCTTCGAGGAACTGCGCCGGGTCGCCGTTTTGGACGAGCCGGTGTGTGGCGAGAATGCGGAGGCCGGGCGAGTACAGGTTGACGAAAGCCATCATGACCTTGCGCGCGTCCTCGAGCTCCGGGTGCTCACGGGCGAAGGCCAGGGCGGTTTCATAGCGGTGATGGCCGTCGGCGATGACGAGTGGTTTGTCCGCCATGAGCCGCTGGATGTGCGCGACGCGCGGGCCGCGGATCGTCCAGAGGCGATGCACGGCGCCGTACTCGTCGAAGACTTCGACTTCCGGAGGTCCCGCGGCGGCTTCGTCCAGAACCGCCTCCACCGCTCCCTCGGGATCGGGATACAGCATGAAGATAGGGCCGCAATCGGCGCGGGTGAAGCGCAACAATTCGAGGCGATCTTGCTTCGGGCCCGACAGCGTGTGCTCGTGGCGGTGGACCGTGCCGGCGCTGTAGTCCTCCACGGCCCCGAGTCCGATGAACCCTTTGCGGGTGAGGCGCTCCCCCGTGTCCGGCAAGGTAAACGTTTGAAAGTAAGCCAGCAGACACGGCTCCGGCTCCTGGATCAGCACTCCGGAGCGAATCCAATCTTCCAGATAGCGCGCGGCGCGCGTGTAGACGTTATCGGCCGGCGAATCCTCCGGCGTGCGCGGGCCGAGGATGATGCGGACGATGTTGTAGGGGCTCAGGGACAGGTATCGCGCTTGCATCTCTGGGGTGATCTTGTCGTAGGGCTGCGTTACCAGTCGCTCCAGCGGGCCAGCCGCCGGGGCGTAGCGATAGGGGCGGAACGGGAAGACTTGGGCCATACCGGAAGTGCTTCGGGGGAAGTTTCAGAATAGCAAAGCTGGGCACGACCTCTCCGCTCGGGGTCTTAAGGTCGCCTCGGTGAATTCTTGTGGCGCGTTCGGGCGTTTTTCCCCGCTTGTGAAAAGCCTGGAGACCGTAGACTGCCTGTAGGGAGGCTGCATCATGAGACAACTGCCGGAGCGAGCGGGCGCACGGACACGGCGCGGGTTCGTCCTGCTGGCCACGGCAGCGGGACTGATCGCGATGGTCGGAGCGCTGGGGCTGTCGGTGGATCTCGGCCGCCTCTATATTGCCCGGAACGAAGCTCAGAGTTATGCGGACGCAGCGGCGCTGGCGGCGGCTCTCGAACTTGACGGCACGGCGGTCGGGATCGCGCGCGCCCGGGACCGGGCCCTGAACTTCCCCAACCGCTGGCACTCTGGAACGACCCGCTTCAGCGGCACGGAAGTCGAATTCGCAACGAGTGCCGCTGGGCCCTGGGTGGCGGCGGCCCAACCCGGCTGACAGCTACCGCTTCGTACGCGTGCGTGCCAGCGCCACGGCGTCGCTGTACTTTATCCCCGCACTGGCCGGGCAGACGCATTCCACGGTCCGGGCCCTAGCGGTCGCGGCGCAGGTGCCCAAGACTCATTTCACCGAAGGGATCTTGCCATTCTCGCCAATGGCGCACGACGCCAGCGACCCCAACTTCGGATTCACCCCAGGTCAACGCTACACCCTTCGCTGGGGCGCCAAGCCGAAGCTGGGCCCCAACGTCTGCCCGGGCGACAACCATCAAACCTGGGTCGCGCGGGCGGAGGCGGGGAACGCCTCCGAACGGGGCTACATCGAAGAAACCAGTTCGGCCGTCATCCGCATGGCGATCGAACAAAATTACCAATCGCGACCTTTGGCGGTGGGCGACATCGTGAATATGACCGGAGGCACCAAGCAAACCCAGCGCGATAGCCTCATCAATCGGGTCAACCAAGACACGGACAACTACTCGGCGACGTATGCCCAGTATGTGGCCAACGACGCGGGTAACGGCCGGCGCTTAGTGGTGGTTCCCGTCAATACCTGGCACCCCGAGTACCGCGTTGTCGGTTTTGCGGCGTTTTTCCTGTTGCTTCCCTCTGAGTATCCGCATGGGGGCAACAAGTCGTTCTGTGCGGAGTACGTGGGCCCGTTCGTGCAGGGAAGTCGGCGCAAGGGCGCAGGCGGCCCGGGCGCTTATGTCGTAAGGCTGGTGCAATGACACGGCGGGGCAATGCCATCCTCGAATTTGCTCTCTCCTTCGGATTGCTGTTTTCCGTTTTCGCGGGCGTGTTTCAATTCGGCTATACGTTCGTGATCTACAACAATCTACAAACGGCGGTGCGGGCCGGGGCGCGCTACGCCTCGCTGCGGGTGTACGACTCCAGCACGTCCACGCCGTCGGCGGCCTATCTGGCGGAAGTGCGCAATGTGGTGATCTACGGGAATCCTGCCGGCACAGGTCCCAGGCGGGCGCCCGGTCTCCGACCGGAGCAGGTCCAAGTCACAATCTCGATGGACCGCAATGTCCCCAAAGAGGTGAGCGTGGCCATTGTAGGCTACACCGTGGACGCGGCTGTCCGGTCCTTCACGCTGAACGGGAAGCCCAAAGTTACGATGCCGTACATGGGGCGATTCGCGCCGTAGATCGGGAGCCGAACGATGCTGGGAAAAGGTGGGAGCCGACGCAGGGGGTCGGCGATGGTCGAGGGCGCCTTAGTGGCGCTGGCCTTTCTGGCGGTGTTGATCGCAATTTTCGACATGGCGCAGATTTTGCTCATACGGCAGACGTTCGTGGCGCGAGTCCGAAGCGCAGTGCGATACGGAGCGGTCTATCCGGACGACCAGACGGGGATTCGGAACATTGTCTTGTATGGGCAGACAACCGCACCACCGGGCTCGCCCCCGGGGACCCTGGGGCTCACCCCGGACATGGTGCTGGTGAGCCGGAGCAACCCAGGCACAAGTGCGGATCGGATCACTGTGTCCATCGCCAACTATCCGTACCGGCTCTTTTCGCCGTGGATAGCCGGTCCGCTGGCCGCCGCGCCCGTCACGGGAACCCACCCGGTGGAAGCCCCCTGAACAGCAACTTCATTTGCGCTGGCGCCCAGCGTGACCGATGGTGCCGTCCCAGCGGGCATCGCCCTGCGGCCCGTACTGGCCCAGCTTGTCCCAGTCCTGGCGCGTGATGCCGTTGAGATCCCAGACGACGAGCCCGTCTTTGACCGTGAGTTCGGCCGCGAGCTTCTGCGTGCCGCGCAGGCGCGCCCCGTAGACGTCCACGAAGCCGAAGTCCCCTTTGAGAAGCCGAAGCACCGCCACGTCGGCCACGGCCCCGACCGTAAGGTGGCCAAGTTCCTCGCGCCGGATGAAGCGGGCCGGATTCCACGTCGAGCGCAGAATGACCTCCTCGAGCGACATCCCCATGTTGAGGAACTTCGACATCACGTTGAGCATGTCCTTCATGCCGGCGTTCATGCTGCCGATATGCAAGTCCGTGGAGATAGAGTCCGGGAAGAAACCCTGGCGCACCGCGGGCACGGCGTGACGGAAGACGAAGCTACCGCCGCCGTGGCCGACATCGAAGATGATGCCCCGCTTGCGCGCCTCGAACAAATAGGGTTGCACCCGACCGTTGTCGTCCAGCATCGGCACCCAGGCCAGATACGCGTGGGTGTAGATGTCGCCCGGGCGGAGCTTCTTGAGCACCAAATCCTGGAAAGGTCGCTCGGGACGAAAGGCGCCGAAATCTACCATGACGGGCACGTTGGCCAAGCGTCCCGCCTCGACGGCACGCTCCACCGCAATCCAGTCCGGCGCCTGATAGTGGGCGGTCTTTACGCCGACCAGGATGTCGCGATGCCGCAAAATCTGCTCGGCCGTCGCCTTCGGATCCATGTCGGAGGTGTCTTGCTCGGGCGGCCCCGCCATGCCGGCGCCCACGATGTTCAGCAGGGCCAGCACGCGCGTGCGCGAACGGTCAACGACGCGCCGCTTGAAGTCGGCAAAATTCTTCCAGCCGGAACTGCCCGCGTCCACGACCGTGGTGACGCCGCTGCGGAAGCTGTGATCGTCAGGGAACACGCTGTTGCGTCCGGTGTAGGCGGGACCTTCGCCTGCGAACACGTGCACGTGGATGTCCACCAGCCCCGGAGTGACAAACAGGCCCGAGACGTCGACGACCTTGTGGGCGCGCGCGGGCGGGATGTCCGCCGCCACCTCGGCGATGCGACCGTCCTTGATGGCGACGTCCCGGCGGGCGTTCACCCGGTTTTTGGGGTCAATGACCTGGCCGCCCTTGAGCAGAAGATCGTAATCGGCTTGTGCCAGCAGCCAAGAGGCAGCAATCAAGACGACGACAAGCTTCATGAGGGCTATTCTACCGGACGGCACGCGGCCCGCCGACATTCGAACTCCCAGGCCGTGGCGACGATGTCCCGCAGATCGGTATAGCCCGGGCGCCAGCCCAGGGCCGCCCGGAGGCGGCTCGGGTCGGCCACCAGCACGGGGGCATCGCCGGGCCGACGAGGACCGATCCGGCGCGGGACGGTCCGGCCGGTGACCTCCTCCACGGCGCGCACGACCTCGAGGACCGAATGGCCCTGGCCCGTGCCGGCGTTGTATGCCGCCGACGGGGCTCCCGCCAGCAGCGACTCGAGCGCTATCGCGTGCGCCTCGGCCAGGTCGGAGACGTGAATGTAGTCCCGGATGCACGTTCCGTCCGGGGTGTCATAATCGTCGCCGAAGATCGTCACCGGTTCGCCGGTGCGCACGGCGCGCAACAGGAGCGGAACGAGGTGCGTTTCCGGATCGTGCTCCTCGCCGAGCCCGGCCTCCGGATCCGCGCCGCAGGCGTTGAAATAACGCAACGAGACGCTGCGGAGGCCCCGGCATTGGTCGAGCCAGCCCAGCATCTTCTCCACCATGACTTTGGATTCGCCGTACGGACTCACCGGGGCAAACGGCGCCTCCTCGGTGACCGGCACGCGCTCCGGCATGCCGTAGACGGCTGCCGTGGAGGAGAACACGAGCTTGTCCACGCCCGCGGCCAGCATGGCCGACACGAGCGAGAGCGAGCCGCCGACATTGTTGGCGAAATAGAGCTCGGGCTTCTCCATGGATTCGCCCACGGCGATGTAGGCGGCAAAGTGAATCACCGCCGCGCAAGGCGGATCGCGCAGCAGCCCGGTCAGCGCGTCCGTATCCTGCAACGAGAGGCGCCGAAGCCGTTCCGGTGGCACGTTATGGGCATGGCCGCGGCAGAGGTTGTCCACGACGACGACGTCGTAGCCACGGCGCAGGAGCAGATGAACGGTGTGCGAGCCGATGTAGCCGGCGCCGCCGGTGACCAGGATCCTCGGCATGGCGAAAGGCAATTGTAGCGGCCCGCGAGGCCGGTCTGGTGTGGGGGATCCCGCAGGACCAACCCGGACCGCCGACAGCCGGGCACAGCACACGGATCGTCGGGCGCGGCCCGGACCACTGCGCCGACCGCGAGCGGGACTGTAGTAGCATGGCGCCGGAATGCCCACGGGAGCCGAACTGTTCGTCTCGGCGCTGGACAACCTTGGAATACGCGAGATCTTCACACTGGTGGGCGACCACCTCAACGACGCGCTGATCGAAGCCGCGCGCCGGGCCTTTCGCCTTTTCGACTTCCGGCATGAGTCCGGGGCGGCGCACGCAGCCGAAGTCTGGGCGAGGCTGCACCGGCGGCCGGCGCTGGCCTTGGTGACGGGCGGACCGGGACACACGAACGCGTTGACCGGCATCGCCACGGCGCAACTGGCGGGCAGCCCGTTACTGGCGGTGAGCGGAGCAATCGCCACCGGATCGAGAGGCCGTCAGGGCTTCCAGGAGATCGATCAAGTCGCCTGTGCGCAGCCGCTGGTGAAGTGGGCCGGGCAGCCGGCGAGCGGCGCGGAAATCCCCAGGATGTTGGAACTCGCTTGTAGGGAAGCTCTGTCCGGGCGGATGGGCGCCGTTCATCTGACGATTCCCGTGGATCTGTTCTCGGCGCCCGTGGATCGTCCTCCTCCGCTTCCCCGTCCGTGCCGGCCGGAGGCAAGCCCACCGCACCCTCCAGACGTCGAGCGAGCCCTGTCGCTGCTGCGGAGCGCCCAGCGGCCAGTGGTGATCGCAGGCAGCGGCGTTTGGTGGGCCCACGCCGAAGCCGAATTGCGGCAGTTCGCGGAACGGACCTCGCTGCCGGTTTACACGGTCACCCTGGCCCGCGGGACCCTGCCCGATGACCACGCGCTGGCCATGGGCTATGCGGACCCGGCGCTGAACCGCGCCGCCGCCGCTGCGTTCCACCAGGCCGACGTCGTGCTGGTGCTGGGCAAGCGGGTGGACTACCGGCTGGCGCTCGGGGGCCCGCGCCTGTTCTCGCCGGAGGCGCAATTCATTCAGGTGGACATTCACGCACCTGAACTCGGCAAGAACCGCCCGGTGGCAGTGGGGCTGTGCGCGGATGTACGGGAGACGTTGCGGGCGTTTCTCCAGGCGCTCGGCAGGGAGAGGTGGCCCCAGCGGCCCTGGCTCGAGCAGTTGAGGCAACTGGACCGCCACTGGCGGGAACAACTCGATCAGCTCGCCCGTGACGAAGGCACGCCACTGCATCCGGCCGCAGTTTTCCGCACGCTCCGCGAGCTCCTGCCCCGCGATGTGCTCTATGCCTGGGACGGGGGAGACTTCACGCACTGGGGGCGGGCGATGTTGCCGGCGCTTCAGCCCGGCGGCTGGGTGCGTTTGGGGCCGCTCGGCGCCATCGGCGCGTCGCTGCCGAACGCCACCGCTCTCCAGCTAGCGAATCCCGGAAAACGCGTGGTGGCCCTCACAGGCGACGGCGCCTTAGGGTTTTACTTAGCCGAGCTGGACACGCTGGTGCGTCTGGGACTGCCTGTGATTATCGTCGTAGGCAACGACGCCGGATGGGGGCTCGAGCGAGAGCTCCAACGCGAACTCCACCCCGGGCTGCCGACTGTGGCCTGCGAGTTGCGGCCGACGCGGTACGACCTGATCATGAAGGGCTTTGGCGGGGAAGGAGAAAACGTGGATACGCTGCGGGAGTTGGCCGGTGCCATTGCGCGCGCCTTGGCCTCCGAGAAACCTTACCTAGTCAACGTAAACATTCGCGGGGTGCGGTCGCCGTTTACGGAATGGCAGATCGAGGCAAAACGGGAACGGTAAGTTGGCGGCTGTCCCGCCGCTGGGAGCCCGCCCCTGTTGAGTTCGATCTCCGGATCTTGGACGGAGAGCTGCCCTCCCTCAAACCCGAGCGAGCCTGGGCGCCGAAGCCAGTCGGGCCGTGCCGCTCAGCTTGCCGCGCGGGCTGCTTCGACCTCCGCCAGCTTCGGGGCCATCACGTCCACGAGCTCCTTCACCGCGGCCGCGCTCTTGTGGAGCGCCGCCAACTCTTCTTCGCTGAGCTTGACCTCGTAGATTTTTTCGATGCCTCGGGCCCCGAGCTTAACGGGCACGCCCACGAACAGGTCCCGGATCCCGTACTCGCCCTCCAGGTAGGCCGAGCACGGCAGTACCCGCTTCTTGTCCTTGAGGATCGCCTCGGCCATCTGGACCGCCGCGGCCGACGGCGCGTAATAGGCGCTGCCCGTCTTCAAGTAGCGGACGATCTCGGCGCCGCCGTCCCGAGTGCGCTGCACCAGCCGCTGGATCGTTTCGGCATCGAGCAGATCGGTGATGGGGATCCCGCCCACGCTCGAGTAACGCACCAGCGGCACCATGGTGTCTCCGTGGCCGCCGAGCACCAGCGTGAAGACGTCCTCGAAGGACACCTCCAGCGCCTCAGCGATAAAGGTCCGGAAGCGCGCCGTATCCAGGATCCCCGCCATCCCGATCACCCGATTCTTGGAAAATCCGCTCACCTTGAGCGCCACGTGACACATGGCATCCAGGGGGTTCGTCACGACGATCAGGATGGCGTTGGGCGAATACTTCACCGCCTGTTCCACCGTCGTCTTGACGATGTCGTAGTTTGCCCACAGCAGGTCATCGCGGCTCATGCCGGGCTTGCGCGGAAAACCCGCCGTCACAATCACGATGTCGGAGTTCGCCGTTGGCTCATAGTCGTTGGCGCCCACCAGCCGCACGTCCACGCCCTGGACCGGCCCGGACTGCATGATGTCCAAAGCCTTGCCTTGAGGAACGCCTTCCACGACGTCCACCAGCACGACGTCGGCCAGTTCCTGGTCCGCCAGCCGCACCGCACAGCTGGCTCCGACGTTGCCCGCACCGATTACGGTCACCTTCTTCCGCATGAGGGCCTCCCTTTTGCAAACCATCCGCTGCACGGGGCTTCAGGCCGCCGCTACAGCGGCCATATTCTCGACGATCGCTGCGCCGAACTCGCTCGTTTTGAGCTTGGTGGCGCCTTCCATCAAACGGTGCAAATCGTAGGTCACGCGCTTCTGCCGGATGGTCTCGGTGATGCCCGCCTCGATGAGGTCGGAGACTTCTTTCCAACCCATGAAGCGAAACATGAGCGAGCCGGAAAGGATCAGACTGGAAGGATTGACGACGTCCTGCCCGGCGTACTTGGGCGCGGTCCCGTGGGTGGCCTCGAAGACGGCATGTTCGTCGCCGATGTTGCCTCCCGGCGCCATACCCAAGCCGCCCACTTGCGCTGCGCAAGCATCCGAGAGGTAGTCGCCGTTCAAGTTGGGCGTGGCGATGACGTCATACTCTTCGGGCCGCAGCAGCACCTGCTGGAACATGGAGTCCGCGATCCGGTCTTTGATGATCACCTTCCCGGGAATCGACAGCGCGCCGCCGGCCTCGGTCTCCGTGAGGCACACCTCCGGGAACTCCTCTTTGGCCAGCTCGTAGCCCCAGTCGCGGAAGGCGCCTTCAGTGAACTTCATGATGTTGCCTTTGTGAACCAGAGTGACGCTGCGGCGGCCGTTGTCGAGGGCGTAGCGGATGGCGCGCCGGATCAGCCGCTTGGAGCCCGTGACGCTGATCGGTTTGACGCCGAGGCCCGAATCCTCGCGGATCTTGCAGCCCATCTCGCGGTTCAGCCACTCGATCACTTTCCTGGCCTCGGGTGTGCCCTGGCGCCACTCGATGCCGGCGTAAACGTCCTCTGTGTTCTCCCGGAAAATCACCACGTCCAGAAGCTCGGGGTGCTTCATCGGGGAGGGCACGCCCGGGTAGTAGCGCACCGGGCGCATGCATACATACAGGGTCAGCAACTGCCGCAAGGCGACGTTTAGGCTCCGGATGCCGCCGCCTACCGGCGTGGTCAGCGGCCCTTTGATGGCAATGCGGAAGCGCTGAATCGCCGCCAGCGTGTCCTCGGGCAGCCAGGTGTTGAATCGGTTGTAGGCTTTCTCGCCGGCGAAGACCTCGTACCAGACCACGCGCCGGCGGCCGCCGTAGGCTCGCTCGACCGCCGCGTCGAACACCAGGCGCGCGGCGCGCCAAATGTCCGGACCCGTGCCGTCGCCTTCGATGAAGGGAATGATGGGGTTATCCGGAACCACGAAGCGACCATCCCGCACCTCGATCGAGGCGCCCTCGGAGGGTACCGGAATACCGTTGTATGAATCCATGGCGCTCCTCTCTGCAATTTTCGTGCTGCCGTTGCGCCGGGGCGCGGGCCCCGTCGGACGGATTGTAGCCCAAGCTCTCGGGCACACGTGCCGGGCGCTCGGCAAGGGCGAATCCTGCCCCGGCATCCACTATAACAACGGGCATAATCAGACTCAATAGTCTGATTTTTCCCATTCTTCCCAGCACGCTGGGGCAAATGCCCCCAAGCCGGCAGGGCCCCGCTGCGGTAAGCTCCGCCACTGCGGATCCGCCCCTGTGGCACGTCGAATGCAAGGCGCAAACGGGGACAGTTCGCCCCGGGGAGGCCGAAATGGCCACGCAAGGCTGGCATCGCCAATCCTGGGCGGGTGCTCTTTGGCGTGCCGGCCACCCTCCTCGACCCCTTACCTATCCCTTTCCCTGCTTGTGCCCTCGGCCTCACCCGGGGCGTCTGTTCCCTCGAATGCAACCTTTGGGCGCGGGCCTCCTGAGGCCGCGCCAAGCTAGAATGCGAGCAGCCAAAAGGAGAAGCCAGCATGCCTGAGGACACCCTGACCATCACCGACAATCGCACCGGTAAGTCCTACACGGTTCCGCTGTTCAAGGGCGCCGTGCGCGCCATGGATCTGCGCCAGATCAAGACTGGGCCGGACGACTTCGGCGTCATGAGTTACGATCCGGCCTTCATGAATACCGCCTCCTGCCAGAGCGCGATCACCTTCATCGACGGCGACAAAGGGATTCTGCGCTACCGGGGCTACCCGATCGAGGAGCTGGCCGAAAAGTGCACCTTCCTCGAAGTGGCCTACCTGATTCTGTTCGGGGAGCTGCCCACCGAAAGCGAACTCAGAGAGTGGGTAGACAAGGTCACCCACCACACGATGATCCACGAAAACATCAAGAAGTTCATGGATGGGTTCCACCATGACGCCCACCCCATGGGGATGTTCGTCAGCACCATCGCCGCGCTTTCGACCTTCTATCCCGACGCCAAGAACATTCACGACCGGCACTCGCGGCACCTACAGATTTTGCGGCTGGTCGGCAAGGTCCCCACGATTGCGGCGTACGCCTACCGCCACAGCCTCGGCCTGCCCTACGTCTATCCGGATAACTCCCTCAGCTACACGGAAAACTTCATGAGCATGCTCTGGAAGATGCCGGCTGAGCCCAAGTACGAGCCCAATCCGGTGCTCGCCCGAGCGCTGGACATTCTTTTCATCCTGCATGCCGATCACGAGCAGAATTGCAGCGCCAACGCCATGCGCTCGGTGGGCAGCGCGCACGCCGATCCCTACGTGGCCACGGCGGCTGCCGCGGCGGCCCTCTCCGGCCCGCTCCATGGCGGCGCCAACGAGGCGGTGTTACGCATGCTCGATGAGATCGGCTCGGTGGACAACGTGCCGGCCTATATCGAGAAGGTGAAGGCGGGGCACGTCCGGCTCATGGGCTTCGGACACCGGATCTACAAAAACTACGACCCGCGGGCCCGCATCATCAAGCAAACCGCCGACGAGGTCTTCAAGGTGACCGGCCGCAACCCGAAGCTGGACATCGCTTTGGAGCTCGAGCGCATCGCGCTCCAAGACGAGTATTTCGTCTCGCGCAAGCTCTATCCGAACGTAGACTTCTACTCCGGCATTATTTATCAAGCCATGGGGTTCACTCCGGACATGTTCACGGTTCTGTTCGCCATCCCGCGGACGGTCGGCTGGCTAGCCCAGTGGCAGGAGATGCTGGAAGATCCCGAGCAGAAGATCGCGCGACCCCGGCAGATTTACATCGGCCACGGCTTGCGGCACTTCGTTCCGATGAAGGACCGGACCGGCCGTGAGGTTCCCGAAACGCAGAAGGTCTGAGACCCTCACCTCCAGGTGGTCTGCGCCCTGATCACCGCCCCCGGTCATCACCCGCGCCCCGGGAGGCGGCAGGGCGCAGGCCACAGCCTGCGAACGCCTAGCCGGCGGCGCGGGCCAGTGTAACCTTACCCGAAATGGGGCCCGCGTCCGTGTCGCCTTTTAACGTGCCTTCCAACCGGCCTCCCGTAACTTCCAGTTCAAACGCCACCGGAGCTCCAGCGTCAGGGGGAACCACTTCGAAGGAAAGCTTGCCTCCTTCGAGCTTCGCTTTCTCGAGCGGCAGCTTTTCCTCGGGCTCCCGTCCGATCGTGCCCGTAACCCGCTCGCCGCTTTGTTGCACTTCCAGGTGAAGCGGATACGTACGGACCTCGCCGTCGGGCATCTTGACCTCCGCGGTCCCGGTCCACTTGCCCGCCACGTCAGAGGCTGAAAGAGGAGCCGTCAAGCCGACTAACAAGAGGGCCCGAAGGATCGTTTTAGGAGAGCGCATGTTGTTATGATACTTCAGACGGCTTGAGGCGATTCGCCGTTCGCGGGAGGAGAGCTCCGTGATCGAATTGCATGTCAATGGCAAGACCTACACGACCGGCGCCCCCTCGGAACGCCCGCTGCTCGGTGTGCTACGGGACGAGCTCGGTCTGACCGGAACCAAATACGGTTGCGGCGAGGGGGTCTGCGGCGCCTGCACCGTGCTGGTGGACGGACGCGCAGTCCGCTCCTGCGTTACGCCCCTGCGCGCGGTGGTGGGGCGCGCGATCACCACCATCGAGGGTCTCGCGCCCAAGGACCGCCTCCATCCGGTACAGGAGGCGTTTCTCGAGGCCGGAGCGATGCAGTGCGGCTACTGTACCCCGGGGATGATCCTTTCGGCCGTGGCCCTGCTCTCCCGCCACCCCGATCCGGGGATCGCCGAGATCGTGCGCTTCATGGACGGCAACATCTGCCGCTGCGGCGTCTATTCCCGCATCATCGCCGCGATCCGCAGCGCTGCCGCCAAGATGAGGAGGACGGTGTGATGACGCCGGCCGGGCTGTGGTCGCACGCGGTAATGGACCGCCGGGAGTTTTTCCGAACGCTCGGCGGCGTGGTGGTTTTGCTCACGGCGGAGCCGCTCGAGGCGCAGCAGGGAAGCGGCGCTTCGCAGGCGGCGCCCCGGGATATCGCCGCCTGGCTTCACATCGGCGAGGATAACGTCACGACCGTTTTCACCGGCAAGGTCGAGGTGGGACAAGACATTCGCACCTCGCTGGCCCAGGCCGTGGCGGAAGAGTTGCACGCTCCGGTGTCCAGCATCCGCTTGGTGATGGGTGACACCGATCGTGTGCCGTTCGACATGGGCACCTTCGGCAGCCGCACGACTCCCTTCATGGCGCCGCAATTGCGCCGAGCCGCCGCGGCCATGCGCCAGGTCCTCGCGGAACTGGCGGCCGAACGCTGGGGCTGTTCGCCCGAGGCGGTGACGATCGAAGCCGGCTTGGTCAAGGGGCCCGCCGGCAAGACGGCGACGTTCAGCGAGCTCACCAAGGGTCAGCGCATCCTCAAGGAAATTGGCGAGAGCACCCCGCTCGCGCGGCCGGAGCATTGGAAAACCCTGGGTTCGTCCGTGCCCAAGGCGAACGGGGTGGCCTTGGTGACCGGACGGCATGAATTCCCCTCCGACATCCGCCTGCCGGGCATGCTGTACGGGAAGGTCTTGCGGCCGCCGGCCTTCGGCGCCACGCTGGTTTCCGCCGACCCCAGCCAGGCCGAGCGCATCCCCGGCGTGACGGTCGTTCGCGAGGGCAATTTCATCGGCGCGGCGGCGCCGGACGAAGCGACGGCTTCCCAGGCCGTGGCGGCGATCCGCGCTGAATGGAAACTCACACCCCAACCTCGCGCCGCCGAGCTTTTCGACTACCTCAAGAAAAACCCTGCTCCGATGGAGGGCTTCGGCGGCGCCTCGCGCCACGTGGTCGGCGACGTGTCACAGGGCCTGGCCGCCGCGGACCACCAGCTCCGCCAGAGCTACACGGTGGCCTACATCGCTCACGCACCCCTGGAGCCGCGCGCTGCCGTGGCCCACTGGGAAAACGGCAAGCTCACGGTGTGGACCGGAACCCAGCGGCCCTTCGGGGTCCGCAGCGAGCTCGCGCGGGCCTTTGGAGTGTCCGAGACACAGGTGCGCGTCATCGTGCCGGACACTGGCTCCGGCTACGGCGGCAAACACGCCGGAGACGCCGCCATCGAGGCGGCCCGCTTGGCGCGCGCCGCCGGCAAACCGGTCAAGGTCGTCTGGACGCGCGAGGAAGAATTCACGTGGGCGTATTTTCGACCCGCGGGCGTGATCGAAGTCACGAGCGGAGTTCGGCGCGACGGCATCGTCACGGCTTGGGAATTTCATAACTATAACTCCGGCCCTGCCGCCATTCGGACCCCCTACGCGATCGAACACCAACACATCGAATTTCACCCGGCGCGTTCCCCGCTGCGCCAAGGGTCTTACCGCGCGCTGGCGGCCACGGCGAATCATTTCGCTCGCGAGACCCACATGGACGAGCTGGCTGCCCTGGTGGGCATGGATCCGTTGGAGTTCCGCCTCAAGAACTCCAAGGATCCCCGTCTGAGGGCGGTGCTGGCAGCCGCCGCCGAGAAATTCGGCTGGAGCCGCCGCCAGAAAGCCTCGGGCACGGGCTTTGGCGTGGCGGCCGGCTTCGAGAAGGGCGGCTACGTCGCCACCTGCGCCGAAGTTTCCGTGGACCGCACGAGCGGCGCCGTGCGCGTCGTGCGCGTGGTAGAAGCCTTCGAATGCGGCGCCATCGTCAACCCCGATCATTTGCGGAGTCAGGTGGAGGGCTGCATCGTCATGGGCCTGGGCGGGGCGCTGTTCGAAGCCATCGAGTTTGAAGACGGCCGTATCCTGAACCCGCGCTTTTCCAATTACCGAGTGCCCCGCTTCTCCGATCTGCCGCAGATCGAAGTCGTGCTCCTCGACCGGAAGGATCTGCCCCCTGCCGGCGGCGGCGAAACGCCGATCGTCGGTATCGCCCCTGCCGTGGGCAACGCGGTTTTTGGCGCCGTGGGCGTGCGCCTGCGGGCGCTGCCATTGGTTCCTCACGGTCTGAAGACATGAGGCGCTCACGGCTGCTCACGGCGCTCTGCGCTGCTGGCTGGCTCTACGCCGAGTCGCCGCGAGTTCCCGACGCGCTCGTGGACGCCGACTTGGCCTCCCTCGAGGCGCTCTACATCCATCTGCATCGCAACCCGGAACTTTCCCTGGAGGAGAAACGGACCGCCGAGCGCATCGCTTCGGAGTTGCGCGCGGCGGGCTTCGAAGTGACCACCGGCGTGGGTGGCCACGGCGTCGTCGGGGTGATGCGCAACGGCAGGGGCCCCACCGTCATGGTCCGCACCGACATGGACGCGTTGCCCGTGACGGAAAAAACGGGCCTGCCGTATGCCAGCACGGTGCGCACGCGCGACGCGGCGGGACGCGAGGTCGGCGTCATGCACGCCTGCGGCCATGACATGCACATGACCGTATTTGTCGGTACGGCGCGGCTGCTGGCACGCTTGAAAGACCGCTGGCGCGGCACGGTGCTCCTGGTGGCCCAGCCGGCCGAAGAACTGGGCTCCGGCGCCGCGGCCATGCTCAACGATGGTTTATTCACTCGCTTTCCCCGGCCGGATTATGCGCTCGCCCTTCACGTAGACGCCGCCCTCGAAGCCGGCAAAATCGGCTATCGGGAAGGCTTCGTCTTTGCGAATGTAGACTCCGTGGACATCACGCTTTACGGAGTCGGCGGCCACGGCGCCTACCCGCACCTGACCAAAGACCCGATCGTGCTCGCCGCGCAGGTGATACTGGCGCTGCAAACCATCGTCAGCCGCGAGGTCCGGCCGCTGGATCCCGCCGTGGTCACCGTCGGCTCTATCCACGGAGGAACGAAACACAACATCATCCCCGACCAAGTGGACCTCCAGCTCACGGTGCGCTCGTTTTCAGAGGAGACCCGCGAGCGAATTTTGAGCGCCATCCGGCGCATCACCGTGGAAATGGCCCAGGCTGCGGGGGTGCCGCCCGATCGGGCGCCGATCACCCGGATCACTCCGGATGCGTACACGCCTGCCACCTACAATGACCCGGCGTTGGTGCGGCGGCTCGTGCCGGTCTGGAAGCGGGAATTGGGCGACCAGAACGTCGTCGAGCGCGATCCGGAAATGGGCGGCGAGGATTTTTCTCGCTACGGACGCCTGGAACCGAAGATCCCGCTTGTCTTGTTCCGGCTCGGGGTGATCGACCCACCGCGCATGCCGCTGACCAAGCCGTCCTTACACTCGCCCGAGTTCTGGCCCGCACGGCACCCCACCATCGAAACCGGAGTGAAGGCCATGACCGCCGCGGTGCTGGAACTCCTGTCGGAATGAGCACCGCAAACCGGACGCCGCGGTTCCGGTTCGCGCGCGCCGCTTGCGCCTCCGAGCTGGAAATAGCAGACTGAGGGGGATGATCCGCCGTGTCGCTGTGCTGGGCGCCGGGACGATGGGATCCCGGATCGCCGCTCATCTCGCCAATGCCGGCATTCCCTCCCTTTTGCTCGACCTCGTTCTTCCCGGCGAGCCGGACCGCAACGCCGCAGCCCGCAAGGGCATCGAGAACGCCCTCAAACAGCGGCCCGGCGCCTTCTTCACCGAGGCCCGCACGGCCCTGGTGACTCCGGGCAACTTCGAAGACGATCTGCCCAAGATCCGCGAGGCGGACTGGATCATCGAGGCCGTCGTCGAAAACCTGGAAGTCAAGCGGGAGATCTGGCGCAAAGTCGATCTGTGCCGTCGTCCGGATGCTATTCTTTCGACCAACACGAGCGGCATCCCCTTGGAGCGCATCTGCGAGGGATTCCCGAGCTCGTTCCGCCGCAACTTCCTCGGCACGCACTTCTTCAATCCGCCCCGTTACCTGCATCTGGTGGAGCTGATCCCAGGTCCGGAAACGGATCCGAGCCTGCTCGCCTTCGTCGCGGATTTTTGTGACCGCCGCCTCGGTAAGGGCGTGGTCCCGTGCAAAGATACGCCCAACTTCATCGCCAACCGCATCGGCACCTTCTTCGGGGCCACCGTCCAGAAGATCATGCTGGAGGATGACTACACGATCGAGGAGGTGGATGCCCTGACGGGCCCGTTAATCGGCTTGCCGAGCAGCGCCAGCTTTCGGCTGCTGGACATCGTCGGCCTCGACGTGTGGACCTTCGTGGCCCGCAACCTCTACGAACTGGTTCCCCACGATCCGTGGCGCGAGCGGTTTCTTCCTCCGGAATTCGTCTCCCAGATGCTCGAGCGGGGTTGGCTCGGCGAAAAAAGCGGGCAGGGTTTCTACAAGCGGGTGGGAGGCGGGCCCGAACGCGAGATCCACGTGCTGGATTGGAAGACGCTGGAATACCACCCGGTGCGGAAGGTGAGCTTCGAGACGGTGGAGGCTGCCCGCAACATCGAGGACTTGCCGGCGCGCATTTGGTTCCTCGTGCGCAGCGCGGACCGGGCCGGCTCCTTCCTGTGGAAGCTGTTCCGCGACGTGCTTCTGTACTCGGCCGAGCGCGTCCCGGAGATTTCCGACCGTATTGTCGAAATCGACCGCGCCCTGCGCTGGGGTTACGCCCACAAGCTCGGTCCCTTCGAGCTTTGGGACGCCCTCGGCTTTGAAGAAACCGCCGAGCGCATCCGCAACGAGGGGTTGCCTCTGCCCCCGCTGATCGAAAAGATGCTCGCCTCGGGAGCCAAGAGTTTCTACCGTCCTGCGGATACCAACGGGACGCCCCGCACCGCATATTTCGACCTCTGCGGGGGCTCGTACCGGCTGCTCGAGGAGCGCCCCGGGGTCATCGAACTCGCGCCTCTCAAGCGCGCCCGCGGCGTCGTGAAACGCAACGCTGGCGCCTCGCTCGTGGATCTCGGCGACGGCGTGCTCTGCCTGGAGTTCCACAGCAAGATGAACACGATCGGCGAGGATCAAATCGCCATGGTCCACGCCGCGCTTCAGGAGACGGAACGGAACTTCCAGGCGTTGGTGATCGCCAATCAAGGGGAACTGTTCAGCGCCGGGGCCAACTTGATGCTGGTGCTGATGGCAGTGCAGGAGGGCGACTGGGAATCCTTGGACCTGGCGGTGCGTCGCTTCCAGCAAGCCAACCTCGCCCTCAAGTACAGCCCCAAGCCCGTCGTGGCTGCGCCCTTCGGGCGGACGTTGGGCGGCGGCGCGGAGATTGTCCTGCACTGCGCCCGCGTCCAAGCCTCGGCGGAGCTGTACATGGGACTCGTGGAGACCGGCGTCGGATTGATTCCCGCCGGCGGGGGCTCCAAAGAGATGCTCTTGCGGCTTGAGGACCCACAGAAGGCGTTCGAACTGATCGGACTGGCGAAAATCTCCTCGAGCGCGGAGGAAGCCCGCCAGCTCGGTTTGTTGCGCGAAACCGACGGCATCTCGATGAACCCGGACCGGCTGATCGGTGACGCCAAGGCGCTGGCCCTGGCGCTGGCGCCCTCCTACCTGCCCCCGGTTCCGCAAGACGCCATCCGCGTGGCCGGCGAAGCCGGTTACGCAACGCTCAAACTTCGAGCGTGGATGGCTTACCAAGCCCATCAAATCACGGAATACGATCTGGTCATCGCTGACAAACTCGCGCTGGTATTGAGCGGCGGCCGTCTGAGCGGTTCCCAAACCGTATCCGAGCAATATCTGCTCGATCTGGAACGCGAAGCGTTCTTGAGTCTCTGCGGGAACCCAAAAACGCAGGAGCGCATGCAGTATATGCTCAAGATGGGGAAGCCGCTCCGGAACTGAGAGGATCCCGCGCGCCCGGAACGTTGTGAGGGACAGCCAAATGCTCAAGATGGGGAAACCCCTCCGTAACTGAGAGGGAACACGATGGAAGAAGCCGTTATCGTGGACTGCTTGCGAACTGCCGTGGGCAAAGCTCCGCGCGGTTCGCTCCGCAACAGCCGCCCCGACGATCTGGCCGCAGCCGTCGTCCGAGCCTTGCTCGAGCGTTACCCGCAGGTGCCCCAAGAAGAGGTGGACGACGTCATTCTGGGCTGCGCCTTTCCGGAAGCTGAGTCCGGGATGAACATGGCGCGCAACGTGGCGTTGCTAGCCGGGCTGCCGGACTTGGTGCCTGGCATGACCATCAACCGCTTTTGCGCTTCCGGCTTGCAAGCCATCGCCTTGGCCGCCGAGCGCATCCGTTCCGGGGCGGCGCAAATCATCGTCGCCGGTGGCAGCGAGTCCATGAGTTTGTTGCCGCGCGCCGGCCACCACTTCGCGCCCAATCCCTGGCTGGTGGATCACCGCCCCGAGATCTACCTCGCCATGGGCTTGACCGCCGAGCGACTCCAGCGCAAATACGGCATCTCGCGCGAAGACCAAGACAGGTTCGCCCTGCGCAGTCACCAAAACGCCCTCAAAGCGCAGGCGGAAGGAAAATTCGACGAGGAGATCGTCCCGTTCGAGATCAGGACGACCGCGCTCGACAACGGCCGCCCGAAGACTTCCACCACCGTGTTTTCCAAAGACGAAGGCCCCCGGGCGGACACTTCGCTCGAAGCCCTGGCGAAGCTGAAGCCCGTTTTCGATGTTCACGGCACGGTCACGGCGGGCAACTCGTCGCAGACGAGCGACGGCGCCGCGGCGGCTCTGGTGATGGCGGAACGGAAAGCGCGCGAACTGGGCCTGCGGCCCCGAGCGCGCTTTGTGTGTTATGCGACGGCGGGCGTTCCGCCGGAAATCATGGGCATCGGCCCGGTGGTGGCGATCCCCAAGGCGCTGGCGCTGGCCGGACTGAAGCTCGACGACATCGGGTTGATCGAGCTCAACGAGGCCTTCGCCGTGCAGGCCTTGGCTGTGATTCGGCTCGCCGGTCTGGATCTGGAGCGCGTCAACGTCAACGGCGGCGCTATCGCTCTGGGCCACCCGCTCGGCTGCACCGGCGCGAAACTGACCGCCACTCTGCTCCGCGAGATGGAGCGCCGCCGAGTCCGCTACGGAATGGTCACGATGTGCGTCGGGGGAGGTCAGGGCGCCGCGGGCATCTTCGAACGGCTTTGAAGGAGGACGGTCCCATGGCTTCCACGGTGCGCCCCCTGCCGAAGACCAAAGGCGGGGCGTTTCTCCTCGAAACACGCACTCCGGAGGAGATCTTCACCCCCGAGGACTTCACCGAAGAACACCTCGCCATCGCCCGAGCCACCGACGAATTCTGGGAGCGGGAAGTAGCGCCGCGGCTCGAAGCCCTCCAGCACCAGGAACCCGGCGTGGGCCCGGAGCTCTTACGCAAATCCGCGGAATTGGGCCTCACGGCCGTCACCGTCCCGGAGCGCTACGGCGGCATGGAGATGGACTTGATTTCGTCCATGATCGTGGCCGAGCGCTTGGCGCGCGACGGCTCCTATGCCGCCTGGCACGGCGCTCACAGCGGCATCGGCACGTTGCCCGTCTTGCTGTTCGGCACCGAGGAGCAGAAACGGAAGTACCTGCCCAAACTCGCTCGCGGTGAGATGATCGGCGCCTACTGTCTGACGGAGCCCCACGCCGGATCCGACGCCTTGGCCATAAAGACGCGCGCCGACCGGAGCCCGGACGGCTCCCACTACATCCTCAACGGCCAGAAGATGTGGATCACCAACGGCGGCGCGGCGGACCTTTTCACCGTCTTCGCTAAAGTGGAGGGCGAAAAGTTCACGGCGTTTCTCGTCGAGCGCGCTTTCGGCGGCGTCACCTCCGGGGCCGAAGAAAAGAAGATGGGCATCAAGGGCAGCTCGACCACGGCGCTGTATTTCGACAACGTGCGAGTGCCGGTCGAAAACGTGCTCGGAGAAATCGGCCGCGGCCACGTCATCGCCTTCAACATCCTGAACCTGGGACGGCTCAAGCTCGGTCCTTTCGCCGTCGGCGGGGCCAAAGAAGTGCTGGCGGCCTCGCTCCGCTATTCCAAAGAGCGGAAGGCTTTCGGCAAACCGATCTGCGAATTCGGTCTGATCCGCCACAAGCTGGCGGAAATGGCGGTGCGGATTTTCGCCGCCGAAACCATGAGCTACCGCGTCGCGGGCATGATCGAGAGCCTGCTCGAGGGGTTTTCCTGGGACCAGCCGGACGCGGCGCAGGTCAAGCTGAAGGCCGTCGAGGAGTTCGCCGCCGAGTGCTCCTACGTCAAGGTGTTCGCCTCGGAAATGCTCGACTATGTCGCCGACGAAGGTGTGCAGATCCACGGCGGCTACGGCTATCACCAGGATTATCTGGTCGAACGCGCTTACCGCGACGCGCGCATCAACCGTATTTTCGAAGGCACCAACGAGATCAACCGCCTGCTGGCCACGGGTATGCTTCTCAAGCGGGCCCAGCGCGGGCAGTTGTCCCTCGCGGAAGCCGTCAAAAAGCTTCAGTCGGAGCTCTTGAGTCCTCCCGCGATCGCGGAAGCCCGAGGAGAACCGCTCGAGGAGGAAGGACATCTGGCGTCGAACGCCAAGAAGATCGCTCTGCTAGTGATGGGCGCCGCTTGGCAGCGCTACTTGGACCAGCTCGAGGAGCAGCAGGAAATTCTGGCAGCCATTACCGACATTTCGATCCAAGCATTCGCTGCCGAGTCGGTGTGGCTCCGGGCGCGCAAGCTCGCCACCCGGGGCCGGGCCGACCAGGCGGCAGACCTGTGCGCGGTTTTCGTTCGGGAAGCGCTAGAGCAGGCCGAAACCGCCGCGCGGCAGGCCCTGGCGGCGTGCGCCGAAGGGGACTCGCTCCGCGTGGCCCTGGCGGCGCTGCGCCGTCTGGCGCGAACCGAGCCCGCCAACTTGATCGAGCTGCGGCGCCGGATTGCCCAACGATTGCTCGATGCCGGCCGCTATGTCGTCTAATGCCCGCCCGCGAGTGATCGTGCTGGTGGGCTTGCCCGGTTCCGGGAAATCCACCTATGTGGAGCGACTCGGTGTCACGCCGCTGTCCTCGGACGCCGTGCGGGGGCTGATCGCCGACGATCCCACGGATCAAACCATCCACCGGCGCGTCTTCGCAGTCCTGCGCTATCTTCTGCGGCACCGGCTGGAAATCGGCCGGCCGGTGACCTATATCGACGCCACCCACCTGACCCCGTGGGAGCGGCGACCTTACATCCGGCTGGCGCAGCTCTACGGTTGTCGCGTCGAGGCGCTCTTTTTCGACGTTCCCTTGGAGATCTGCCGCGAGCGCAACCGGCGGCGCCACCGCGTGGTGCCCGACGAGGTGCTGGACCGCATGGCGGTCAAGTTGGTGCCGCCGAGCGTCGCAGAGGGCTTCGACCAGGTCACGGTCATCCGCGAGTAAGCGGCAAGGACTGATACAATGGGAGTTCATCCACATCGTTTGTGTGAGGAGCGATACTCGCTTGGCGCCCGAAAACACCGACGACAAGACCTATCGCGCCGAATATCACGGCAGCGGCACCTTCATCATTCACAAACCCAAGCGCAATCGCAAAAAGTTGCGCCAGTCACGGCTGAAAAATCCGCAGCGGGGCGCGCGCAAGTAGTCCCCGCCGGCCGATGCGGATCTCCGACCTGCGACTCTATCCGATCGCCATCGCCGACCCACCCCTACGGAGTTCCTACGGGCTCCATGCTCCCTATGCGCTCCGCACGATCGTCGTGGTCCGATCTACCGACGGCATCGAAGGGGTGAGCGAAACTTACGGCGGAGATGGTCCGCTGGCGGCGTTAGAGTCGCTGCGGGATCGCGTCGTCGGCACCGATCCGTTTCAGCTTACGCGGCTGTGGCTGGAACTTTCCGCACAGGCCGAGCCCGATCGCGCCGAGGCACACGGGGACCGGACGCAAACCTGGCTGCTACCCGGCGAGAATCCCCTCGACCGGCACGCCCGGAGCTTCGCCGCCATCGAAATGGCGTGCCTCGATCTGATCGGTAAGGCGCTGGGCAAGCCCGTTTGTGACCTGCTCGGCGGGCGCGTCCGATCTGCCGTTCCCTTCGCCGCCTACCTCTTCTACAAGCACGCCGGCGGGGGCGGCGAGGGCATGGACTCGCGCGAGGACGAATACGGGGAAGTGCTCGATGCCCGGGCGATCGTGCGCGAAGCGCGGCAGATGAGGGCGCAGTACGGTTTCCGCGAGATCAAACTCAAAGGCGGCGTGTTCGATCCAGATCAGGAGATCGCCGCGATCCGCGCACTGCGCGAAGAGTTCGGTCCCTCCGTCCCGCTGCGCATTGACCCCAACTGCGCCTGGTCCGTGGAAACGTCGGTGCGCGTCGGACTGGCGCTCCGTGAGGAGCTCGACGGCGGAGGTTACCTCGAGGATCCCACCGCGACTCTCGAAGCCATGGCGGAAGTCAGGCGGCGTCTCCTGGTCGCAGGGGTCGCCACGCCGTTGGCGAGCAACGTCGCCGTGACGTGCTTCGAGCACGTCGCCGAGGCGCATCGACTCGACGCGGTCCAGATCGTGCTGTCCGATCCCCACTACTGGGGCGGCATCCGCCACGTGCAGCATCTCTCCTATCTCTGCCATGCCCTCGGCATGGGGGTTTCCATGCACTCGAACAGCCACCTGGGGATCAGCCTGATGGCCATGGCCCACGCAGCGGCCGCCTCGCCTTATTTGACCTACGCCTGCGACACCCACTATCCGTGGCAGCACGCCGCCGACGAGGTGGTGCTGGGCGGACGCGTTCCCATCGTGAACGGCGAGGTTCACATCCCGGAGCGACCCGGCCTCGGCATCGAGCTGGACTACGATCAAGTCGCCCGCGGCGTGGAGCGCTACCGCAAACTACCCTACCGCAAACGGGACGACGAAGCGGAGATGCAAAAGCGCGTGGATCCGAGCTGGCGTCGCGTGTTGCCCCGCTGGTAGAGCTGGTAGAAGTGGGGAATCCGGCCGAACGAGTGAGGATAGCTCCGATCGAGGAGCTGGCAGGGTCGCAGGGTGGGTCTCGTCGAGGTGCAAGGTAGAGGTCGAGTCAGGCTGGACCGGATTCCCTGATCCGCTTCCAGGGTAAGGGACCGTATCCGCCCAGCAAAAGGATACACTACGTATCCGATTGAAAATACGGCGGCAATGAGAGGCCCAGGCCTGTGACTGGTGAACTTTACGCCGCACGGTGCGGGACCATATCCTCCACCCCCTCAGGCGACAAAGTGCCCTCGGGTAGAATCGAACCTGTGTCCACCGGCCAAGGTCAGGAGAGGACGGATCTAAATCTCCGGCTCCTCGTCCGGCTGCGCGATCAGGCCCTGGAGGTGCGGCGCTTGGCCTCAGGACTGTCCGAAGAGCTCCTCTCGCGGCGCCCGGCGCCCCACCAGTGGTCACTCAAGGAGCTGGTCTGTCATTTGCACCGGGTGCAACAGATCTTCGAGACACGCATCGAGGCGATGCTCGCCGAGGAGGAGCCGCTTATCGACCCGTACGATCCGGAACACGACGAGGAGTTCTTCGTCCTAGCCGCGAAGCCCACGGCTCATGCCTTAGGACATTACTTGCTCGGCCGGGAGCGTCTGTTAGGGCGGCTGCGGCAGCTTGCGCCGGAGCAGTGGCGCCGCTCAGGTCGGCACCCGGAGTTTCCCCACTACGACGTGCAGTTTCAGGTCGAGTACATGGTCTACCACGAGGCGCACCACATCTACCAAATGCTCCAGCGGCGGGCACTGCTCGAGTCGGGTGCAGCGGAGCCGTTTTGAGGCGACGCTGAAATACCTGCTGCCTCCGCGGGGGCGGCTCAGGAAGTTTCCCCGTCTACGCCTGCCGCCCGCAGCACATGTGCGACGAAGATGCTCGGCGGAACGGCGCCCTCGAAGCTTCCCACTTCATTGATCACGACCTTTGGAACGCCCCGCACCATGTAGCGGCTGGCCAGCTGGGGGAACTCCGTGATCTCGACGGCGTCGGCGCGGACGTGGTCGCTCTCGATCGCCATCTGGTGTGCGGTGCGCACGGCCCGCGGGCAGTAGGGTCAAGTCGGCGTGGCGAAGACCTGGATGTGCACGTCGCGGTTCAGCTTGGCCAGCTGCTGCTTGACATCGGGGCTCAAGTCCGTGGCGCCGCGCGAAACGTCGAGGATCGCCTCGACGAGCGTGCCGAATTCGTAACCGCTTGGAATCCCGTAGAACCGAATGCCATAATCCCGAGCGCCGATGAGCGCGATGGCGGGGATTTTGTCGATGCCCTGAGCCCGGGCCCCCGCCTCGTCCTTGACGAAATCGTACACCTCGACGGCGAGCTTGTCGGAAAGCTCCGCCACCTCCCGGACGAGCTGTTCCGTCTGCTCGCAGAATTCGCAGGTCGGCATGCCCGGAACCCAGATCGGGGACTGGCGCTGGGTATACACGACGAGCTTGACCGGCCCGGTGAGTCTCTCCGCGAACCGGTCTTTGAGCTCCTGACGATCGCGTTCCCGAAGCAAGGGCATGTTTCCTCCTGGGTGGTTCCTTTCGCAGTATAGGCGAGCTGCCGCCCGCTCGTCAGATCCCCGTGGGCGATCGCCGCTAGGCCAGTTCCAAGCCGCCGCCGACGATGAGCAACTGACCCGTGATGAACTCCGAGGCGTTCAGGAAATAAGCCACCGCATCGGCGACTTCTTCGGGTTTGCCCCCCCGGCCCGCCGGCGTGCGCCGGATCAGAGCCAGACCGCGCTCGTCAATGTCCTCGAAGGGAATCACGCCCGGTGCCACGGAGTTCACCGTAATCTCCGGGGCGAAGGCCTTGGCGAGGGCTCGCGTGAGCATGATGACCCCGGCTTTGGAGGCGCAGTAATGAGCATGCTCTGCCCAGGGCCGCACTCCGCCCAAGGAGCTCACATTGACGATCCGCCCGCCGCCTGCCTGCCGCATCCGCCGCGCCGCCTCTTTCGAGCAGAAGAACACCGCCTTGAGGTTGACGCTGTGGATGAAATCCCAGTCCGCTTCGGTGATCTCCATCGGATCCAGGCGAGCAAAGCGTGCCGCATTGTTGACCAGACCGTAGAGGCCACCCGCTTTCTGCTCCACCTCGAGGAACATGCGCTCGATCTGGCGGACATCTTCGAGGTTGGCGCGGACAAGCAGCGCTCCGCCGCACTCCGCAGCGGTTTGGTACGCCTCGGCCTCCGAGGTGTGGTAGTGGACGACGACGCGGGCGCCCTCCTGCGCCAGCCGCAGCGCGATCGCCCGGCCGATGCGCTTCGCCGCCCCCGTGACGAGCACGACTTTGCCCAGGAGTTTGCTGGCCATGCGGTCCTGCGCGCGCCTCGATTCCTCTTGACCGCTTCGAGCCGCCCCTACACCGTCGGCTCCCCGTGCACCTCCACCTCTTCCGGCTGGACGCCCACCTCGGGTGGTTCCGGCAACCGGCCGGTGCGGTCGGCCCACAGCCAGAATAACGCGGTCGAAGAACTCAGCAGGCCCGAACAGACGCCGATGGTCCGCGGGTCCGTGAGCGTGGAGGCCAGGCCCGCTCCCAGCATGGACGCCATCATCGTGGCCCAGGTAAGCGATTCGATCGTGGCGAACACGCGGCCCCGAAAGGCGTCGGAGACGTGCCGCAGCAGTTGGGAATAGTTCAGCACGGACGTTACGCCCACCGCCGCCCGCGAAAGCGCAATGAACAGCAGCGCCGCCCAAAAGCGCTCCATCAAGCTGAACACCACGTAGGCGCCGCCGTGGATCAGATAACAGAGGGCCACCGTACGCTTGTAGCCGGCAAACGAAAGGCGTTTACCGAGCCGATGGCCGATGGCGCCGCCGGCCAGCAACCCGAGCCCGGCGAAGCCCCAGATCACGCCGATGCCGGCCGCGCCGCGGCGAAAGACGATTTCACCGAACAACGAAAAGAGAATCTGCGCCGCGCCGCCGCCGCTGGCCCAGCCCACGTGCAGCAGGGCGATGCCGAAAATCAGGGGGCTGGCCCGCATGTACCGCAGTCCCTCACGGTATTCCTGCCAGGGCCGCAGCACCTCCGTTTCCGTCAGCGCGGTGCTGCGGGCGCGGAAGCGTCCTCGAGGCGCCCGCAGCCGCGCAATACAGCAGGCCGAAACCACAAAGGAAAACGCATTGATCAGGAACGCCCAGTGGTAGCCCAGCGCCGCCGCGCTCCAGCCGGCGGTCATCGTTCCAATGGTGAGCGTCGCCCATTGGGTCGTTTGCGTGAGCGCGTTGGCCGTATGGAGCTCCTCGCGCGTGGCGATCACGGGTAACAGCGCAGCGCGCCCGCTCGTGAAAAACGGCGAGGCGAACATCAACAGTCCGCTCAGCAGATACAGAAGCCATGGCTCCGGATGCCGCACGGTCAGCAGGAACAAGGCCGCTAGCCCGGCCCGGACGAGGTCGCTGGCGATCATCAGCCGCTTGCGGTCCATGCGGTCGAGCAGCACCCCAGCCAGTGGACCGGCGAGCACCACCGCCAAGCCCCGGGCGAGCATGATACCGGTCACCACGAGCCCGGAACCGGTGCGCTCCACCGCCAGGCTGAATACGGCGATGTTGTTGAAGTGGTCGCCGATTTCGCTGACCACTTGCCCCATCCAGGTGTAGCGGTAATTGCGGTTGGACCGCAGTAGCTCGAGGAACCCCGATTTCATGCCCGCTCGGCCAGATACACCCCGGCGAGCACCAGCGCGCCCGCCGCCACCAGCCCCAAGGTCACCGGCTCGCCGAGAAATACGGCCGCTCCCGTTGTGGCCAGCAACGGTTGTAAGTAGCCGAAGGCAGTCAGCCGCGAGGCGGGAAGCCGCGCTAGGGCGTAGGAGAAAATCAGGTAGCAGACCAGCGACGGAAACAGGGCCATGTACGCGAAACTCGCCCACGCCGCGGCGCTCACCGTCGCAAAATCGAATCGGAAAGCCTGCCACGCGGTGAGCGGGGCGAGCATCAGCGCGCCGCTCCCATAGGCGAAGGTGTTGACCGTGACGCTGCCATAGCGCGCCGAAGGTTGTTTGCCCCCGACCGTGAAGCCGGCAAAGGCTAGCGCGGCCAACAACACCAACACATCGCCGGTCACCGTGGCCCCGGAGCTCTCCGAGGAAGACCCGCTCAGCCAGGCGGCGCCCAACAGCGCCACACTCATCCCGGCGGCCTTCTTGACCGTGACCCGTTCCTGACCTGCGGCCGCCGCCAGCACCAGCACGAGGATCGGCGTGAGGCTCATCAAAACCGAAGCGTGGGCGGCGCTGGTCAGCGCCAGGCCGCCGACGAAGAACAGTTGGTTCAGCGTCACGCCGAAGACGCCGAGCAGCAACAGCCGGCGCCGGTCCGGACCTTCGATCCGCACAGCGCGCGCGGCAGCCCTGCGGCTCCAGACATACACGGGCAGCAGCAGCACGGCCGCCAGCGCCGTGCGCATCCCCGCCAGCAGCAGGATAGGAAACTCGCGCAACGCCACCTTGCCGATGAGAAAATTGGCGGTCCAGAAGAGGACCATCAGCAGGATCAGGGCGTACAGTCGGGCCGTGGCCGCGCGCCGACTGCCCCCGCTGCAACGCGTTGCCTCGCGGGTCGGTGCGGGAACGACCGTTGGATGGCTCAACGAAGCGTCTCCTCCTGAACCGTCACGTGCCGGACATAGTCCAGGTCGAGCGCGTAGCCGAAACCCGGTTCCTCGCGGATCTCGATGGTCCCGCGCGGGGTAACTTCCACGGGCGGCTCGATGATGTCCCGTTGCCAGTAGCGCTTGCTGGCCGAAACATCGCCCGGCAGCACGAAGTTGGGCAGCGTCGCCAGGGCGATGTTGTGCGCCCGTCCCACGCCCGACTCCAGCATCCCCCCGCACCAGACCGGAACGCCCGCCGCCTGAGCGACATCGTGCACGCGGCGCGCTTCGGCGAACCCTCCCACGCGCCCAAGCTTGATGTTGATGATTCGGCAGGCGCCCGCCCGGATCGCCTGCTCCGCGTGCCGGGCCGAGCGGATGGACTCGTCCAGGCAAATCGGCGTGTCGAGCTGGAGTTGCAGCGCCGCATGGTCGAGGATGTCGTCGTGGGCCAGCGGCTGCTCGAGCATCATCAGATAGTAGGCGTCGAGCTGCTTGAGATGTGCCGCATCGTTGATCGTATAGGCGGAGTTGGCATCCGCCATCAATTTGATCGTGGGAAACCGCTCCCGAACCTCTCGCACGACGTCCACATCCCATCCTGGTTTGATCTTGATCTTGATTCGCTGGTAGCCCGCCTCGAGTTCCACCGCGATCTTCTCCAACAGCTGGGCCACGGAGTCCTGGATGCCGATAGACACTCCGCACGGGATCTCGCGGCGCGCCCCGCCACCGATCCGCTTCCACAACGGCTCTCCCGCAAGACGCGCCTCCAGGTCCCATAGCGCGGCCTCCAAGCCGCCCAACGCCATCCGGTGCCCCCGAACGCGCGGAAACATAGCGCCGGCCTGCGCCGCCGAATCGAGGCCCCGGCCCAGAACGGCCGGTGCGACATAATCGCGGAGGATCAACCAGGCCGAGTCCGTCCACTCCTCGTTGTAAAAGGGATGCTCGCCGGCGGTCACCTCGCCCCAGCCGGAGATTCCCTCCGAGACGGCTTCCACCAGCAGGATCTGCCGCTCGGTGGTGCGGCCAAAGCTCGTCTCGAAGAAGTGCCGCAACGGCATCTTGAGCCGTCGCAAGACGATGCGCTCGATTCGAAAGGCCATGCGTTACGCCCCCTGCGCGGACACCTCTGGGAAAGATCGCTGCGCCACGAGCGGATCAATCGAACGGCCAAGGCGCCAGGAGGTATTCGCCAGCGGCGTCGGATCGCTCGAAGCCGTAGACGGCCAATCCGCGGCCGAAGTGTTCCAGGAACGCGTCGCTCACCCGCTTTTGAATCTCCCGGGCGCGAGCCGGGTCTTGTTTGCGCAGCATTGCGATCTCGGACGGCACGGGGATCCGGGCCGCCGGCGACGGCCGCACAACGGGTTGTCGCTCCAGAATCTTTCGAACGCGGTCACTGGCGATCCACCACTCCGCCACGCAGCGATCCGTGGGCAGGCTCCCGTGGAGCGGACTCGTGGTGATGCCGTACTGGTTGAGCACGTAGCGACGCACCACCGCGCCCAGCCGCTCGATGTTGAAATAAGCGTTCTTCAGCTCCAGCGGGTCGAACGTCCATTCCACCAGATCCAATCCTCGGCTCAATGCGTCCCGCCGCTGTTCCAGTTTCAGCAGCCGTCCGATGCCACGGTTGTTGTACTCGGGCAGCACGCCCAGCATGTGGCTGTGCAGGTACGGCTTACCCCCGGGCTTGAGGCCCGGGATCGCCAGGCAGAAACCCACCATCCGCTCGCCGTCGAAGGCGCCGAAAGCTTGACCGCCCACCTTGGTGGCGACCACGAACAGCCGCACCGGCAGCAGCTCGTGTTCCTCGAACCCCCAGATGGTGCGCTGCAAGGCGACGGCGTCCCGAAACTCTTCCACTTCCTTCAGGGCGCGCACCTCGATCATCGGACTTGCTTGGCTTCCTGCCACAGCGCCTCCATCTCCTCGAGGGTCGCTCCAGGCAGCGGCCGTCCGCGCTCCTTGAGCTTCTCTTCGATGTAAGCGAAGCGCGCCCGGAAGCGGGCGTTGGCCCGGCGAAGCGCTTGCTCGGCATCCACGTGCAGAAACCGCGCCAAATTCACGATCGCAAATAGAACATCACCGATTTCTTGCTCGAGTCGCTCGGGCGAACCTGAGGTTCTGGCCTCGTCCAGTTCCTGCAGTTCTTCTTCCACTTTGCGCCGCACTTGGTCGGCATTGCTCCAGTCGAAGCCCGCCCGGCCGGCGCGGAGGCCGATCTGCTGGGCCTCGGCCAGCGCCGGCAGCGCCCGCGGAATCCCGGCGAGCAGCGATGTATTCCCGGGCGCTTTTTCGTTTTTTTCTGCGGCCTTGATTTCGTCCCAGCGGCGCTTCACCTCCGCGGCCGTCTCCGCTCGGGCGTCTCCGAAAACGTGCGGATGCCGGCGCACGAGTTTGTCATGGATCGCTTCCAGGCTGTCTTCGATGCGAAACAGATTCTGCTCGGCGGCCATCTGCGCGAAGAAGACCGCTTGAAGCATCAGATCCCCCAGCTCCTCGGCCAACTGATCCCAGTTGCGTTGATCGATCGCCTCCAGGACTTCGTAGGTCTCCTCGAGCAAGTACGCCTGGATCGTGTCGAAGGTCTGCTGGCGATCCCAGGGACACCCGTCGGGCGCACGCAGCCGCGCCATAATCTCCACGAGCCGTTGAAACTTTTCGCCGGCCGTAGCTGCAGCGGTTGACCGCATGTGCTGTCCCGCGAGACCAGACTTCGAATTCAGGATTTCACTCTAGCATACGGCCGCTGCACGCCTGACCCGACTCGAGGCTGGGGACCGCACGTGCGGTCACACGAGTCGCCCCCGAAGCGCTTGCCTGAGCTTGTCCGCCAACTCGGCGGGGGATTTTCCGGCGGGCCACAGGATCGCCCCCGCCTCGCTCAGTTCGGGATCCTCCACGGGCGAACCCCGGCCTCCGATCGCCCAAACCGCTTGTCGCCCGTGCCGCTTCAATAAAGCAGCCAGATCATCCCGATGCTCGGCCCACAGCGATGGCAGCGTCACCGACAAAAGCACCGCCACCGGATGCCGGACCAAATAGGCGTGCTCGAGATCAGCAAAGGGCACGGCGGCGCCCAAGTACAGCACGCCGATGCCGCGCCGCATGATCTCGTAGGTCGCCATCAGCAGACCGAGCTCGTGCCGCTCGTCGGGAAAACATGCGGCGAGCACCTGCGGCGGATCGGGGCGAATCGCCCCCTGCAGCGACCGCAAGCGCCGGCTCGCCACCTCGGTGAAGAGATGTTCACTGGCCACCGTGCACCGACCGGAAGCCCACAACTCGCCAATCCGCTCGGCCACCGGTCCCACGACCCTTTCCAGAACAAGCTGGGGAGAAAGGCGGGCAAAGGTCTCGTCGAAGATCTGCTCGAGACGATCGGCGTCAAAGGCGAGCGCCGCCTCCACCAGCGCTCGCCGGATCTCTTCCAAATCCCCCAGCGCCGCCACCTCCGAGCACGCGGGATGGGAACCCTCCAGGAGCTCCTTGGGATCCCGCAGGACGATCTCGCCGATGCGATGGCCCTGATCCATCAGCTCCCGAACGCGGAGCAACAGCCGCACATCCTCCTCTGAGTACAGGCGCTGGCCACCGTGACTGCGGGCAGGCCGGAGCAGACCGTAGCGCCGCTCCCAAGCCCGTAGCGTCGACGGCGAAAAGCCGGTCAGTCGCGAGACCGTCCCCAACTTGTACATTTTGGCCAACGCTACCAATAGGATAACCGAATATGAAGATTTTGTCCATATTTTTCGCCACATCTCTTGACAAAACCGGTGCATACTCTGTACAATCAGTGTGTAGATTTTGAACATTCCGATCAGGAGGACATGAACCGATGAGAATCTCGAATACGTTGGCCTTGGCCGTACTGGCTGGGGCAAGTTGGCTTCCGGCCGCGGCGGTGGCTGGGGACATTGTCGAAACCGCCGTGGCCGCGGGGCAGTTTAAAACCTTGGCGAAGGCCCTTCAGGCCGCCGATCTAGTGCAGGCCCTCAAAGGGCCGGGGCCGTTTACCGTGTTCGCGCCGACGGATGAAGCCTTTGCACAGCTTCCGGCCGGCACGCTCGAGGATCTGTTGAAGCCGGCGAATCGCGACCGGCTCAAGGATATCCTCACCTACCACGTGGTCTCCGGCAAAGTGACTTCGTCTCAGGTGGTCAAGCTGAGGGAAGCTACTGCGTTGAACGGCAAGAAGATCCGTATTTCGGTCACCGGCGGCACGGTACGAGTCAACGAGGCCAAAGTGACCCAGGCAGACGTGGCCGCCTCCAACGGGGTCATCCATGTCATTGACAAAGTGATTCTTCCGCCGCAGTAACCTTTCTTGCCTCAAGCTGCGCGGGCCGGCCCGCAAGGGCCGGCGTTTTTGCTTTTCGGCGAATCAACGGCTTGTCGTGGGTGCGGGCCGACCGGGGCTGTCCTCGCTGCAAACTCCGCCCGGGCTTATCCAGAGCCGGGAAGGGAATCGTCCACGACCCGGCGGGTCATTTCTGCGACCAGCCGGTAGAAAGGGTGCCGTGCATGTTCGCCCACAAGCTCCGAGAGCTGCCTTAGCCACATGAGGTGTTGTTGGCGGAAGGCGGCGAGTTCCTCGGGTGGCGCTTGACTTTCCAATAGGTGCGCGTAGAAGGCCAGCAGCATGCCGGCGTGATCGGCCGGTTCGCTCTCTCGAACCGGCTCGACGCCTTTGGACCGGTACCACTCGAGGGCGCTGGCGTGCGGCTCGCCCATGAGTGTGCCCTCCTCGCTGTAGGCCGACTGCCACGGCGGGCACGGCGCGCCAGACGGACTCAAGAAGAGCCGGACATATTCCTTCTCGAGCTCCGCAGCATCACCCGCGAGAGCATTTTCCGCCGCTTGGCGCTCTTGCGCGGCCAGAAGCGTCGCGGCTTGGCGCACAGCCTCCGGGTCCGTGGAGAGAAATCCGCGGGCCAGAAACGCGCAACGCGCGGCAAGCTGCTCGCGCGATCCCGTGCTCATACCGCCACCCGTTCGATACGGACCACTGCATCCATGATCGCGCCCGATCCGAACCAGTCCCCGGCCTGGAGCATCTCGTCGACGGACCAGTCGGGAATGACATCCCCATCCCGCACTCCTTTTCCGGACGCCAGACGGAGGAACCGGGAACGGTGTCCGAAGCCGTGAGCTACCAGCACGCAGTCCGGCCGCAGCGTCTCGGTCAGGTGAGCGGGGAGTTCGATGGATCCGACGCGCGAGCGAATCCGTACGAGGTCGCCTTCGCGAACGCCCAGCTTCGCCGCCAGGGCCGGGTTGATCATGGCGGTATTGGTCGGCATCATCTCGTGGAGAATGGCATTGTTCTCCGTGCTGTTGCGGCGATGCACGGCCGGGATGTAGGTCAAGTAGTAGTACGGGTATTCGGCCGAGGGCACGTCGCGGCGCGGTTTCCAGGTCGGCAACGGCTCAGCGCCGCGTTCGGCAAACTGCGGCACGTAGATCTGGCACTTGCCCGTGCCGCCGGGCGTGGCAAAAGTGGTGCGCGGCACGAATGGTTGGTCCCGCGTCTCGATGCCGCGGGCAGCGAACTCGGCGAAGCTGGCGCCTAAGCCTGCGCGTCGCGTCCGTTCGTCGAGCACCGCCGACGTGCTGATCCAGGATCCGTCCGGGTTCTTGAAATAGTCCGGCGCCAGACGCTTGCCGAGCTCGATGGCGACGAAGCTGATGGACCGCGCTTCGAACATTGGTGACACCACTGGCTGCCGGGCCACCACCTGCGGCCGCGGCGCGTAGCGGTCCCGGGAGACCAGATCCGAGCTCTCCAAGTACATGGTCGAGGGCAGCACGATGTCGGCCAGCGCCGTGCCGTCCGCCGGCAAAGTGTCCATCACCACCACGAACGGCACGGTTTTCAACGCCTCTTCCATTCGCCGCGGATTTGGGAATGACAGCAGACTGTAGGAGTTGATGAAGGCCGCCCGAATCATCCCCGGATACCGGTTCAGCATGCCGTCGGCGAGCGTGCTGAACAACCCGCTGTCATCCTCCTGCACGAAGGGCAGCTTATCCCGTCCGTCGACCCGCCGCCCTCGCGGCGTCGGGTAGCGGGGCGGCGGCACGATCGCATCCACGCCCGGAATCGAGATCGTGCGCGCGAAGAACGGGCCACCTGGACGGTCGATGTTGCCCACCAGGATGTTCAGGATGCAGACCGCCTGGGAGAATTGCCCGGAGTTGGCGTAGTTGGCCGTGAGCGTCTTCTTGTAAGACGGCGCCACGGAGGGTCGGATCGTGGCGAATTCCCGGGCGATGCGCCGGATCGTCGCCGCGGGAATGTCGCTTTCCCGTTCCGCCCACTCCGGCGTGTACTGGGCAAAGTGCTGGCGGATCTGCGCCTCGTACTGCGGGAAGTTGGTGTAGTTCGTCACGAAATCCCGGTCGAAGAGGTTCTCCGCCAGGATCACGTGGATCATGGCCAGCACCACCGCCAGATCCGAGCCGGGCCGGATCGGATGCCACTCGTCGGCAAAGCGCGCGGTGATCGAATACTGAGGGTTGAAGCAGACCACCTTGGCGCCCTTCTCCTTGGCCGCCACGATGCCATGCGTGAACACGAGTTTGTTCCGGGCCACCAGGTCCCATCCGAAGAGCACGATGTAACGGGAGTTGTCGAAGTCCGTGCACCAGGTGCGCCCGCCGATCATGTAGCGCTGCACCACGCGGTCGGCCGTGTAGCACACGTCGATGTGATCCACGCGGTTCACCACCCCGATGGCACGCAGGAATCGGACCCAGATGTCGGGCGAAGGACGGCTGATGAACAGCAAGGCTTCCGGACCGTGCTTGTCCAGCACCTCCTGGAAGCGCGCCGCGATGGTGTCCAGCGCCTCGGTCCACGTGATCCTCACCCAACCGGGATCCTCATCCAGACCCTTTGCGGGATTGGTGCGCTTCATGGGGTACTTCAGCCGGTCCGGGTCGTACAGCAGAGCCGCGCCGGCGGCGCCTTTGCCGCACAGATGCCCGCGCCCTTGTAGGTCTTCCGGCAGACCCTCGAGAAAGCGCAACACGCCGTCCCGCACGGTGGCCCGGATGCCGCAGGCGGAGTCGCAAAGACCGCAGGCCGTAATCAAGGTGCGCTCGGCCAGCGGCGCTGGCTGCGCGGGACGAAATACGTCGCCGAACGAAGCCAGTACCGGCCCGGCTCCCGCGGCTCCGGTGATTTGCAGGAAGCTTCTTCTGGTCAGTGCCATGGCGTTCCGCCTCCTTGCCTCAGCGTCCCCACGGCGCCGTGACGAAACGGATGGCGGGCCGCGTCGTCACGGGCGTCGGGAAGTTCTCCACTTGGTCCGTTCCTTGGGAGACGATTTCCTCCCACTTGCCCCAGCGCAGCGCGCCCGTCGGACAAGAGGCCGCGCACGCTGGCGGAAGGCCGGCGTCCACACGGTCGGCGCACATGGTGCACTTCTCCATCTTGCGCGTGCGCTGGTTGAATTGCGGCGCCCCGTAGGGGCACCACTTCAGGCAGTAACGGCAGCCGACACACTTGTTCGAATCCAAAATCACGATGCCGTCGGCCCGGCGATAGTAGGCCTTCACCGGACAGGCCATCAGGCAAAGCGGCCGGTCGCAGTGGTTGCAGGCCACAGACAGCGCCTGCGTAACCACTTGAGGGAAGATGCCTTTTTCGTATACGTGAACTTGGCGCCAGCGGACCCCGGCGCCGGTCTCCACCTGATTCCATTGCTTGCAAGCCGCCTCGCAAGCGCGGCATTCGATGCAACGCTTGGGGTCGAACAACCACCCGTATGCAGCCATATCGCCTCCCCGCAGCTCGGTGGCTGCTCCGCCCGGCCAAACAGCAAGCGTCGTGCCAAATCAGATATATTTGTCCGAAAAAGGCTTGGGGGCGGTCCGGCTGCGCCGTAGCGGCTCTCGCGGAAGGCCCGGTGGGCCAAATCGCCCAAGACCGCTGTCACGGCTGGGGCTGTGGACACGCGACTCAAGCCGAATCCGGGGGTTGCGTCGCCTGTCCCCGAAATTCGACAATGGGGGCGGATGAAGAAAGCTGCGGGCGCAACCGACGCCGCGCCCAAAGTGGTCACCACCCTCAGCGGAATCCCGGTCGCGCCAGTGTACGGACCGGAACACCTGACCGGATTCGATTCGGCCCGGGACCTGGGGGAGCCCGGAGCGTTCCCTTACACCCGCGGCATCCACCGCACCATGTACCAGGGCAAGCTCTGGACCATGCGCCAGTTCGCAGGGTTCGCCACCGCCGAGGAGACCAACCGGCGCTACCTCTACCTGCTCGAACAAGGTCAGACCGGCCTGTCCGTCGCCTTCGACCTGCCCACCCTGATGGGCTTCGACTCCGACCACCCGGCCTCGGTCGGCGAAGTGGGAAAGTGCGGCGTGGCGATCTCGTCGCTCGAGGACATGGAAACGTTGTTCCGGGGTATCCCGCTCGGCGACGTGTCCGTTTCCATGACCATCAACTCGCCCGCGCCCGTCATCTGGGCCATGTACTTGGCCGTGGCGGAACAGCAGGGCGTCGAATGGTCCCGTCTGAACGGCACGCTTCAGAACGACATCCTGAAGGAGTACATCGCCCAGAAGGAGTACATCTTTCCGCCGCGGCCTTCCATGCGGCTGGTCACCGACGTCATCGAGTTCGCCACGCGTCACGTGCCACGCTTCAACCCCATTTCGATCAGCGGCTACCACATCCGCGAGGCGGGCTCGACGGCGGTGCAAGAGCTGGCGTTCACCCTGCGCGACGGCATCGAATATGTGGAATGGACGCTCGCCCGCGGCCTGGCTGTGGACGAGTTCGCGCCCCGGCTGAGTTTCTTCTTCAACGCGCACAACGATTTCTTCGAGGAGATCGCCAAATACCGCGCCGCGCGGAAGATGTGGGCCTACATCATGCGGGATCGGTTCGGCGCCCGCAACGAACGCAGCATGAAGCTGCGGTTTCATGCCCAGACGGCCGGCTGTTCGCTCACCTGGCAGCAACCGTACAACAACGTCGTGCGGACCACACTGCAAGCCCTGGCGGCGGTCCTGGGCGGCTGTCAGTCGCTGCACACCAACTCCCTCGATGAGGCCTATGCGCTTCCGAGCGAGCACGCTGTCACCCTGGCGCTGCGCACCCAGCAAGTCATCGCCTACGAAAGCGGCGTCACCGCCGTGCCCGACCCGCTCGGCGGCAGTTATTATCTGGAGTGGCTCACGCAGCAGATGGAAGCCAGGGCTCAGGATTACATCCGCCGTATCGACGAGATGGGCAGCATGATTGCGGCCATCGAGCAGAATTACCCGCAGCGGGAGATTGCGCAGGCCAGTTACGCCTATCAGCGTGCTGTCGAAGCCGGCGAGCGCATCGTTGTGGGCCTCAACGCCTTCCGGAGCGAACGCGACGAGCCCATCGAGATTCTCCAGATCGACGACTCCGCCGCCCGTAAGCAGCAGGAGCGGCTGGCGGCGCTGCGCAAACGGCGCAGCGCCACGCGCGTCGCCGCCGCCCTCGACGCCGTGCGGCGAGCAGCAGAGGGCCGAGAGAACACGATGCCCTACCTGCTCGACGCCGTGCGCGCCTATGCCACACTGGGGGAGATCTGCGACGCGCTGAGGGACGTCTTCGGCACGTACCAGGAATCCAGCGTGCTCTGACCGCGTGATGGAACGTCCGATTCGAGTGCTGGTCGCCAAGCCGGGGCTCGACGGCCACGACCGGGGCGTCAAAGTCATCGCCCGCGCCTTGCGCGACGCCGGCATGGAGGTCATCTACACGGGTCTGCGGCAGACCCCGGAGATGATCGTGAACGCGGCGCTTCAGGAGGACGTGCAGGTCATCGGCTTGTCCATCCTCTCCGGCGCCCACAACGCGATCGTGCCCCGCGTCATGGAATTGCTCAAAGAGAAGGGCATGGACGACGTCCTCGTGATCGTCGGCGGCATCATTCCCGACGAGGACGTCGCGCACTTGAAGAAGCTGGGAGTGGCCGCCGTATTTCAGCCGGGGGCCTCGCTAGAGCAGATCGTGAACTTCATCCGATCCTCGGTCCAGCAGGCCGCCTCACCCGGGCTCTAGGCCCGTGACGAAACAGCCACCATGCAAGAAAGACCCAACATCGCAGTCTTCATCGACTACGACAACATCGAAATCGGCGTGAAATCCACGCTCGGCCGCGAATTCGACGTCGCGCTCGCCCTCAATGCGCTCAAAGAGCGAGGCGACGTGGTGGCCAAGTTCGCCTACGCCAACTGGGGCCGTCAGGAGGGCGCCACGCGCAAGATGGCGGAGAATGCCGTGCAAATGGTGCAGCGCATCCCGTCGCCGCGCGGCGACAAAAACGGCGCCGATATCAACCACGCCCTGGACGCCCGGGAGATGGCCGTCACTCACGACCACATCAACGCCTTCGCCATCGTCAGCGGCGACAGCGACTTCATCCCTTTGGTCAACAAGCTGCGCGAGTACGGCAAGACTGTGTACGTGCTGGGCGGCAAGGCCTTCACGAGCACCATCCTCCAGCAGAACTGCCACGAGTTCATCAGCTACGAGTCGCTGCTCGATGAAGCCCAGAAGACCTCCCGGCAGTCGAACCAGCGAGCGCCGAAGCGGCGCCAGCCCGCGCTGGACCCTGCGCACGCCATGCCACTGGTAGAGCGCGCCCTGCAAGTGCTCGAGCGCCGCGGTGTGCAGCCGCAGCTCGGCCTGCTCAAGTCCACCATGCTCCAGCTCGACCCCGCCTTCAGCGAAAAAGACTACGGCGCCGGCAGCTTCTCCGAATTCGTCGAGAAGCTGCGCAACGCCGGCTACGTGGAGCTTTCCGGCAGCGAGGGACGTTACGTCATCGAACGCAAGACCGAGGCGGCGCCGCCGGCCCCCCTCCTCGATCCCGAGGAGGCGCTGCCGCTGCTGCGCGACGTCTTGGAAACCCACCGGCTCGAGCTCGAAAACGGCCGGCCCGCCGAAGAGGTGGAGGCCTGGTTCCGCGAGGAGCATCCCGACTTCAATCCGGCGGCTTACGGCTTCCGCGAGTTCGCCGAGTTCCTCAACTACGCCCAGGACAAGCTCGTGGTGCGCGTCGAGCCGCACGAGGAAAAGGGCCTGCTCGTCTATCTGGGAGCGGAGTTCTATCCGCCGGCGGACTTCAAGGTCCCTGTCGTCGCCCCCGAGCCCGCCGAGGTGCCGAAGAAGCGCCGCACCTCCCGGCGCAAACGCACGGGCCAGCCGGAGTCCGTTGCGGCAACCGCTCCTGCGCGCCCCCGGCGACGGCGCGAGTCCGCCCCAGAAACAGTACAATAGCCGGATTCGGGAGCTGGCAGCATGATCGAACGCATCGTTCCGGAAGGTGTGCCTACGCCCCGCGGACCGTACTCCCCGGCCGTCCGCGCCGGCGATTTCATCTTCGTCTCCGGTCAGGGACCCATCGACCCGGCCACGAATCGCTTCTCCTTCGGCGACATCCGCCACGAAACGCGCCTGGTGCTGACCAACATCCAGCGGATCCTGGAAGCCTGCGGCGCGTCCTTACGGGACGTGGTCAAGTGCTCCGTCTTTTTGGCCGATGGGCGCGACTTCGCCGCGATGAACGAAGTCTACGCGGAGTTCTTCGGAGATCAGAAGCCGGCCCGCACCACGGTGGAGGCCAAATTCGCCGTTCCGGAGATGAAGGTCGAAATCGACTGTATCGCCTACAAACCGCGCTAGGCCGCGGGCGCCTCAATACAGCCGCACCCCCCGCGGTCCCGGCGGGCCCTCCAGGCGCACGGAATCCACGAAACGCACTGTGTGCGACGCCAGAGTCATCACCAAAGAGTGCGTGCGGCACCCGTCGCCGAAAAAGCGCACGCCGTGCAGTAGCGCACCGTCCGTGACGCCGCAGGCGGCAAAGATGAGCCGTTTGCCGGGCGCCAGATCGCGCGCCGTGTACACGCGCCGCGGGTCGCGGATCCCCATCATCTGGATGCGCTCCTCGAGCTCCGGCGTATCGATCACCAGCCGCGCCACCATCGCCCCGCCCAGACAACGCAGCGCCGCCGCCGTCAACACGCCCTCCGGCGCGCCGCCGATTCCCATGACCGCATGTACGCCCGCGCCGCGCACCGCCACGGCGATTCCCGCAGAGAGATCCCCGTCGCTGATCAGCCGGATGCGCGCCCCCGCCTGGCGAATTTCTTCGATCAGCTTCCGATGCCGCGGCCGGTCCAACACGATCACCACCAGATCCTCCACGTCGCGGTCCAGGCAGCGGGCGATGGTGCGGAGATTTTCCGCCACGGGTGCCTCCAGGTCCAAGGCGCCCCGGCACGCCGGTCCGGCGATGATCTTCTCCATGTAGCAATCCGGTGCATGCAGCAGCCCGCCGGGTTCCGAGGCGGCCAGCACAGCGATCGAGCCGGGCCCGCCCGTGGCGCACAGATTCGTCCCTTCGAGCGGGTCCACCGCCACGTCATAGCTGGGATAGGCGAACCCGGACGGCGCCGGCGCTCCGACCTGTTCGCCGATGTACAGCATCGGCGCCTCATCCCGCTCCCCCTCGCCGATCACGATCGTGCCGTTGATCGGAACTTTCTCGAACGCCGCGCGCATGGCCTCGACCGCGGCCCGGTCCGCCAGCTCTGGGTTGCCGCGCCCCATGGTGCGTGCCGCGGCGATCGCCGCCTCCTCCACTACCCCCACCAGGGACAACGCCAGGTGGGATTCCCCGATGGCGTCCGCGATCGCAGGATTCTCCGCAACAGACCGCGAGTCTGAGTTCATGTTGCCCTCCCACTGGCTCCCATGATGGCCCAGAGAACCCCTGCGTCGCTATCGCGCGGGTAAGTAGCGCCGCACGAGGTGGTCGTACACCCAAGCGCCGAGCAACCCGCCCGCCAGCGGCCCGACGATCGGCACCCAAAACACCCCGCTGCCGTCCGTGAGCCCGTTGTGGCGAAACCCAGCCAGCGCCGCAAACAGCCGCGGGCCGAAATCGCGCGCCGGGTTGATGGCGTAGCCGTGCATGCCTCCGAATGACATGCCGATCGCCACCACCACCAACCCGATCGCCACCGGCGTCAAGCCCGAACCCAAAGGCTGGTTGCGTTCGTCCACGATCGCCAGCACGAGCAGCATCAACAGCGCCGTGCCCAGCACCTGGTCGAACAAGCCGGCCATCGGCGCTTCCGGAAACGCCGGAAATGTCGTGAACACGACGGCCGTGCGTTCGAGCAACGGGTCCGCCTTGAAAAACGCGGGACGGTAGTTCCAAAACACTACGGCTGCTCCTGCGAAGGCACCCGCCGTCTGAGCGACCCAGTACGGCAACACCTTTTTCCACGGAAATCCGCGAAACACCGCCAGCGCGAGCGTCACCGCCGGGTTGATATGTGCCCCGCTGACGCGCCCCGCCACGTACAACCCCATGGTCACGCCCAATCCCCACGCCAGCGTCACATTGGTGTAACCGCCTTTGACGACCTCCCCGGGCGCCCCAGAGCCGAACAGCGTGACCATCGCCACCACCCCGCAGCCGAACAGGATCAACACCATGGTGCCGAGGAACTCGGCCACAACCTCCGCAATCAGGCTCTGGCTTTGCATAAGACCGGGGCATTGTACCAAAGAAAACGGCAAGGGCCAGTCCGTCCGTGCGGGAGCGGTGCGGCTCCAGGAGCCGCCTCAGGCGTCTCGCCGTAGAATGTCGGCATATGCCTTGGGAAAACCCCGTTAAGCAACTCCTGCGCGAGGACAAACCCGTGGTCGGTGCTACGATCACCGTTTCCAGCCCCGACGTGGCGTTGCAAGCCGCCACAGTGGGCTTCGACTTCTTGTGGATCGAGATGGAGCACGCCCCGCTCACGCTGGAGAGTCTGCGCAACATCGTGCTCGCCACTCGCGGCCTCCGCGCTGTGCCCTTCGCACGCGTCCCCGTGAACGAACTCTGGACCGCCAAACGCGTGCTCGACGCCGGCGTCCACGGGGTGATCTTTCCGTTTACGAGCACGCCCGAGCTGGCCGCCCAGGCGGTTCACGCTTGCAAGTACCCGCCCCTCGGGCGCCGCGGCTCCGGCGCCGGCCTCGCCATGCGCACATGGCCGGAGCCCGAGTCTTACTACGACTCCGCAGACCGCAACGTCATGGTGGTGATCATCATCGAAGAGGCCCGCGCCGTCGAAAACATCGAAGCCATTGCCGCCACGCCCGGCGTGGATGTGCTGTTCATCGGCACCTCGGACCTTTCCTTTTCCTTGGGACTGCGGGGCGATCAGCAGCACCCTAAACACCGCGAGGCCGTGGCCCGAATCGTCGAAGCCGGGCAACGCCACCACAAAGTCCTCGGCCGGCCTGCAGGCAACCCGGACCAAGTCAAGGAGTTCCTCAAGCAAGGCTTCCGCTTTTTCCAATGCACGACCGACCTCGGCTTCATGGCCAGCGGCATGCGCCGCTTTCTCGAACCCCTCGGGAAGTTCACGCCGCGGCCGGAGACCAGGACGCTTTACTGAGCGGCCACCGCCGCCGCGGCGCGGCCCCGCCCCAAGCGCGCCGCACAGAACCCGAGCGCGGCCGCCCCGGCTAGGCACAAAGCCCCGTTGAGGCGGAACCAACCGGACGGCTGCGACAGCAGGGTTGCGGCAACCGCCCCCGCCTGTGCCCAGAAGAGCGCAACACCGAAAGTGACCAGATCCGCGGCGCACGTCCGAACGACGACCGCCACCACCCAGAGCGCCGCGGCAGCCACTGCCGCCCAGAACGCCCCCTGCGTCCAGGTCTCCGATCGACTGGCGGCCACGATGAGGGGCGCCAGCGTCAGCACCATCTTTCGCGCGTGCGGCCGCTCGATGCGCACAAAGGCCGAGACCGCTACGGTCAGCGCACAAACCAGCCATATCGCGCTCAGCAAGGACTGCGCCAGAGCCGTGACCCCCGGAATCAGCGAGGCGGGGGCCGGCAATTCCCATAGCGGGAGAAACCGCCTCGGGCCCGGCACGTGCTCCCAGAGCCAGCCCACCGCGGAGCCGCCGCCCACCATCAACAGGCACAAAGCCAGCGCACGCCGGAAGGAGAACGGCGGCAAGCGGCGGTCCCCCAACGCCCGTTGGAGAAACACGTCAGCGGCCAGGAGCGCCACGAAAACCCCGAAACCCATCAGCGCGACCGTGGACAGACGCCCGAGCAGCCATTCCACCTGGTAGTTTTCAAACGGCTGCGCGGTGTCGTATCCTGCGAGCCGCTCCGGCCACTGGTTCAGAGCGGAGCACGCTGCCGCGGCGGCCGCCAGCACACCACCGCCCACGTAGGCCCGCCAGTGGTAGTGGTGCACGGGGATCGCCTCCGGCGAACGCTCTCCCAGGCGCCGCACGAAAACCACCAGCAGCCAAAGCGCCGCCGCCCCGATCGTCCCAGGAAGCACCACCGAGGTCAAACGGGGCCGTTCGAACTGGCGCAACCATTCCTCAGGAAGCTTCAGGTAGCGCCGGTACTCGGACGGTTCGTCGCCGACAACCGCCACCGAGACGCGCGCCCGAGCCTGCCCCGCTTGCCAGGCCGGATCTTCCCAAACGAAAAAGTGATCCGTGCGCTTGTCCCGCTTCTCGCTCCTCGACTCGACGAGGCGGAGTCGGCCTGCCGTGATCCCATGCCGGCTTTCCAGATACCTGGCGGCCACCGCCCTGGCTTCTTCGGGCGTCAAATTGGGGCCGGGGGCGCGCTCGTCCAAGATATGATCGCTGCGCACTACCCGGCCGTTGTGGTCCACGAAAACTCGCCACTCCTCCTTTTGCAACGGCCGGAAGTAACGGACCATCCAGAGGCCCGTTTGCGTGCGATCCCGTACGATTGCATTCGCCGCCTTGGCGCCTACCGCGCGGCGCAGATACTCGAATTGGGCCACGTCCAGATTCGCCACGAACGTGGCAGCGCGCCGCCAACTCGCCGGGTCCAGTCCCCGCCTGCGCAATTCCTGGTCCGCGATCGCCTCGGCCTCGGCGGGCGAATGGCGGACCTGGACGAAGTCGCCGAATTTCACCGGTCGCAAGAGAACGCCCGCGCCGACGACGGCCGCCACCCAGTAAAGCCTCCTGGCGTTCCACGACGGCGGCAAAGGCTCGCCGCACACCCGCGCCGGCGCCGGCAGGCCCTCGGCGCGCACCACCGACGAGGCGCTATTCACCAACGGCGCCGCGCTGAAGAAGCCTCCGTGACGCCGGTAGCAGACGATGGAATATAGCAGCGGCAACAGCAGCACGCCGCCCACCAGCCAGCCGCTCATCTTGAAATACCAGCTCTCGGCCCGGATCAGGAACATCCCGATCAGCACCGCATCCACGGCGTAGTGCCAGATCAGGGCCGCCAGGATGCCGAAGCGCAGCATGAGCCAGCCGGCGGCGATGCCGATCAGCCCGACTTCGATCCCTCGAATGTAGGGAGGCTGTTGTGGGTAGTTCGCGTGAAGAAAACCCCAGATCAGGGCCGGGATCACCACCGCCGGCCATGTGGCGCGCAGCCAGCGTTTCAGCCAGGGGATGGCGAACAGCCGGAACCAGAACTCCTCCGAGGTCGCTGCGAGTAGCGAGATGGTGAGCGGGTAGATCCACGGCAGCCGCGTGGAGAGGAAGTCCGAGTAGTTGATCTCCTGTGGCGTCCACACGCCGAATCGGCGGCCGACGAGGTAAAACCCCACCACGAAGGCGATATGCACCGCCGCGAATCCGTATCCGGCGAGCGTGGCTAGAAAGAACTGCTTGGTTCGCAGGATTCGCGGTTCGAGCAGGTTCGTCAGGGAAAGATGCTGGGGCCGCAACTGCCGGTAAAGAGGCTCACCCGCGGCCGCCGCCAAAATGACGTAGAAGAACGCGGCGACGCCCGCCCCGAGGCCTTGCAGCAGGCCCCACGCCACCGTCTCGCCGAACGGCGAACTCGTAGGCATGCTGTCGATGAAGAAGGGCAGCGAGTTCCACTGCGTGACGACCATCAAGACACCCACGAGGCCCGCCACAGCCAGCAGCGGCCGCCACGGAATCGAGCGGCCGCGGAACGATCGAAGCAGCACCCCCACCGCTGCCAGCACGAGCGGCAGGTAGAAAAACTGCGCCGCCTGCGCGTACAGCTCGTTGCGTGACCGCAGGCCGGCGAACTCCCGCTTCCACGCCTCCGGCACGTGGAGAAAAACCTCGTAACGGCCGACCTCCGCACCCTGCACCACTACCCGGCGGCGCAACGTGGCGTCCTTGGCTCGGAACCCTTGCTGTTCCCACGTGAAGACGTAGTCCAGCCGGTTCGGACGTTCCTCCCGCCGCTCCTCCACGAGCGCGTGCGCAGTTCCGCTCTGCTCTCGCAGGAACGACTCGGCCCGACGGAGCGCCTCCGCGCGTTCAAACCGGGCGCCGGCCTGCCGTTCCGTTATGAGGTGGGGTAACCCCCCCTGCCTACCATCCGGAGACAGAAAAACGACCCATTCCTCCTCCTCAGGTGGACGGAACCAACGTGCCCGCCAGCGCCACACCGGCGCCACATCGCGCATCAGCCGGTTGGCCTCTGCCAGTCCGAGCTCGCGCTCCAGGTAAATCTGAGCCTCCTCGTCGGGATCGAACAACGTGATCTGCCGGAAGCCATGCAAGGAGAATCCGCGGCTTTCGAGAAACTTTCGGGCGATGGCTGTGATCTCGGTTTTGGAATACCGCAGCTCGATCGAGGCCTCGGGAAAGG
>JANWXD010000099.1 GCA_025055455.1 Bryobacteraceae bacterium | reverse complement strand
CAGTGGCCCTGGTGGCGCTCGGGGAAGGAGCGCGCGCACGTGTTGGCGCAGTTCGAGGAGGCCACGCGCCTCTACGAACGCCTCGCCGCCGAAGCCACGGATTTCGGGGATAGGCTACGGAACCCCAAAGCTCCCGTCGACCGAGCGAACCTGCGAATAGGGGTTGGGCAGTCTGTCACCGAAATCAATCGCTAACGGCCGCGGCCTGGTTGCTCCGGCTATTCGTACCGCAGCGCTTCCGCCGGATGGAGGCGCGAGGATCCAATTGCCGGCACGAGGCCGCTGAGCACGCCCGCCAGAGTCAGAACCGCCGGCGAGATCGCCACGGTGGCGAGTGAGATGTCCAGATGGCTTGCCCCGCTCCAGAGCAGCTCGAGCCGACCTCACCTGCCCAGCGGCGCGGGCCAACTCGGCCCGGGCCACGGCGAGGTTTCCGAGCGCGCGCATCGGCTGGTTCAAGGCCATCTGGTAGGCCTTCTCGGCCTCCTCGAGGACGGAGCGGGCGATCGAACCTTCCTCGTAAAGTTTTCGCGCCCGCTCTATGGCGGAGTTCAAGAACGGCAAGTCAGGCCCTTCGGCTCGACCTTGTGGCGCTCCAACAGCGGCGCGGGCCGACTCCTCCCCCGCTTCGGCGGCCGCGAGCGTAGCGGCCGCCTCCCGCAGTCGGGCGCGCAATTCCTCCTTGCCCAGCTCGACGAGCGTCTGGCCCTGCTCCACCCAGTCGCCTTCGTCCACGAGAATCTTCTGCACGATGCCGCTCGCTTGGGACTTGATCTCTTGCGTTGGCGGTCATCGCCTCCCTCGCAATCGAGACAGAACCAGCGGGTATGCGGCCCGCGGCA
>JANWXD010000098.1 GCA_025055455.1 Bryobacteraceae bacterium | reverse complement strand
AAGGCCCCATTCTCAATCAACGTCGCAGTCGAGGACGAGGTTTTCGTATTCAAATACAAGGAGTAGCCAGCCATTCCATCAAGCTGAGACCAAGTCGATTAACCGTTGATTCGGCCGCGCGCCGATCTTACGCGCGACAAAGCGAGCGTAGTTCTCCGGATGGTTCCCATCCGCCGAGGGCGCGTAGACCCGAAACATCTCCTCGACTGTCGGCGGCTTGCCCTGCGTGTACTTTCCATCGAGATACTGCCCGACGAGCACACGCAGGATGCGCCAGCCTTCCTCGATCGCCCGCCGGCTCATCTCCTCGCGCGAGGCGCCCGGAAACCGCTCGGACGCCCACGCGACGAAGTCCACATAGCCGCGATGCGTGGGATACGGTCGGCCGCGCACGTCGCGCCACTGCCGGACGTTGCCGGGATTCGCGTTCCGCTGGGCAAGAGTCGGCTTCGCGGCGTTGACGTAGAAACCCTCCATCTCGGCGATCGCCCGCGCGATCTTCTCGATTAGTTCTGCTCGCGTCATGACCTAAACACGGAGACACACTGTCCGCCCCCTCACTGCCAGCGGTAGGGCCGAGACATCAGTCAACCACTTTTCAGCCGAGAGTCTGGTAGAATCCGCTAGCTGTCGTTAAGCACGGGCGGCGCTTGAATTGTGCCGATCCGTTAGTTCGTGAGGTAGTCGGGACATGATTCTATGGCAGAACATACAGTCAACGTCAAGACTCCTGCGCTTGAAGTAGGGAAAGTCGATGTCGTTTTCACCGTTCGCCGAGACGGACAAACCTTCGGACGGCTGAAGATTTCAAGGGGCGGCGTTGAGTGGATGCCAAGTTGGAAAAGTAAGAAAG
>JANWXD010000097.1:328-895 GCA_025055455.1 Bryobacteraceae bacterium | reverse complement strand
ACCTTATCATCAAGCAGGGTGAGATCCACGCCCTAATGGGCCCGAACGGCACGGGCAAATCCACGTTGGCCTACACCCTTATGGGCCATCCGAGTTACACCGTCACCGCCGGGCAGGTCATCTTCAAAGGCGTTGATTTACTGGAACTGGAGCCAGACGAGCGTGCACGGTTGGGCCTGTTCCTGGCTTTCCAATATCCCGTCGCCATCCCCGGTGTCTCGGTGGCCAACATCCTGCGCACGGCCATCAATGCCCGCCGCCGCGCCGCCAACCCCGAAGACAAAGGCATCTCCATCCCCGAGTTCCGCAAGTTGTTGCGCAGCAAGATGGACCTGCTCCAGATGCCGCACGATTTTGCAGGTCGTTACCTGAACGACGGCTTTTCGGGCGGCGAGAAGAAGCGCGCGGAGATTCTGCAACTGGCGGTGCTCGAACCGGAGATCGCTATCCTGGACGAGACCGACTCCGGCCTGGACATTGATGCGCTGCGCATCGTGGCCGCCGGCGTGAATACGCTGGCCGGCCCGAACCTCGGCGTGCTGGTCATCACCCACTACCAGCGCATCC
>JANWXD010000097.1:0-318 GCA_025055455.1 Bryobacteraceae bacterium | reverse complement strand
GCACATTATGCTCGACGGGCGCATCGTCGAGAGCGGCGGCGCCGACCTGGCCCTGCACCTTGAGGAACATGGCTACGATTGGGTGCGGGAGAAGCATGGTGAGCTGGCCGATGGCTGATGGCCGATAGCTAGATAGCTGATGGCTGATAGCTAGATGGCTGATAGCCGATAGCGAATAGTATGGAGGTTGACATGCCGGAGCTTGAACGAATTGATATCAACGAGCAGTACAGGGAAAAGTACGGCTTTCATGACCCAGAGCGATATGTTTTCAAGACGCGCAAGGGCCTGGATCGCGAGATCGTCGCGCAGATTTCG
>JANWXD010000096.1 GCA_025055455.1 Bryobacteraceae bacterium | reverse complement strand
TCGAAGGCCAGGTCCACCGGATCCACCACGTCCGGCTCGGCCAGGAAAAGTTCCACGCGAAAGTCTTCGCTGAGACGAAAGCTCTGGAGAGCCTCTCGAGGGGAGAGAGGCGGGGGTTCCGATGAGCGCCGGCCGCAGGCGGCTGCAAGCAGAAAGCAGGCCGCTACGGCGCTGTTCCTCCAACCGGATCGCAGCATTGCCGTACGGAACTATCGTACGCTGCTGCGGTTGCGTGCCGGAGACTGGACAGTGGAGCATGAAAGCGTATGTACGATCTGGCATACTTTCGCGCCCACCTGGATGAGATCGCTCGCAGGCTGGCGACGCGGGGCCTGGCGCTGGACGTGGACAAGTTCCGCGACCTCGATGCGCGGCGGCGGGCGGCGATCACGGAGGCGGAGCGGCTGCGCGCTCAGCGCAACGCCGAGACCGCGGAAATCGGCCGGCTGCGCCAGCGGGGCGAGGACACCACCGAGCGGCAGCAGAAAGTCCGCGAGCTGGCCGGGCGGATCAGCGCGCTCGAGGAGGAGGCCAAGCGGCTGGACGAGGAGTTCCGCCAGGAGCTGGCGGGCGTCCCCAATCTGCCGCACGAATCGGTCCCCGTCGGCGCCGACGAGACGGGCAATGTGGAGGTGCGCCGGTGGGGATGCCCGCGAGAATTCGATTTCGCGCCCAAGGCGCATTGGGATCTGGGCCCGGAATTAGGGATTCTCGATTTCGAGCGGGCCGCTAAGATCACAGGGGCGCGTTTTGCAGTGTACTGGGATCTCGGCGCGAAACTGGAACGGGCGCTCATCAACTTCATGCTGGACCTGCACACCCGGGAGCATGGCTACACCGAGGTGCTGCCGCCGTTCCTGATCAATTCGGCTAGCCTGTACGGCACGGGCCAGTTGCCGAAATTTGCCGGTGACCTGTTTAAATGCGAGGGTTATGACTTCTGGCTGGCGCCGACCGCGGAGGTGC
>JANWXD010000095.1 GCA_025055455.1 Bryobacteraceae bacterium | reverse complement strand
CAAGCGCCGTGTAGCGGCCTTTGGCCCCAACTGGAGGCGCTGGAGCGGGCCGAACCTCGTGCTTCCTTGGAAGCCTAGGGGTATAATTCGCGTCTGTATTTGACTTTGAGGCCCCCGCGGCAGACGATATCCCGGCTCGCTCAAATCTCCCTGCCCTTCGGCACGCTCTCCATCACTATATTCGTCCTCGGGTTGGCAATTCGTTTGGCCCTGGTATGGCTCTGGCAACTGCATTATCGACCGGAGGACGTTGGCGAGTGGGAGCGGATTGCGAAAAATCTTGCCGAGACGGGACGATTCGCCGACCCTTACGGAGCGCCCACGGGGCCGACCGCCCATTCGGCGCCCGCCTATCCTTTCCTGCTGAGCTTAGCCTTCCGCGCCGGAGGCTACGACAGCGACGGCCGGTTAATCGCCATCGTGCTTAACGCGACTTTGGCGAGCCTGATGTACGCCTGCCTGCCGGTTTTGGCGAAACTCTCCGGGTTGCCCACAGCCGTCGGTCTGCTCGCAGGTTTGATTGGCGCGCTGGTCCCGATGCGTGTCCTAACTGAGTTGATGCTGGCTGCAGGCGGCTCCCAATTGCGAGGGTTGACGTGGATCGGCCTGCAAATCCTCACCCTTGCATGGTTTCGCGACCACAGCCCATCCGCCACCCGCGCCCTGGTGTACGGTGTCGCTTGCGGTGTCGCGTTCCACGCCGATCCGGGACTCCTTCCCGTGTGCCTGCTCTGGCTCGGACTGTTGACTTGGCTGCGCCGCCTTCGGCTCAAGACCCTCGCCGCGGCTTGTCTCGGTGCGTCGCTCGCCCTACTGCCGTGGACTCTTCGTAACCGCGTTCAGCTCGGTGGTTGGGTTTTTGTCCGGAGTAACTTCGGCTTAGAGCTTGCCCTTAGCAATAACGACCGAGCGCACCCGATTCTTGCCTATGAGGCCTTTCCGGCAGGATCGCCACAGTTCCGCCATTGGATGACGTTGCACCCCGGAGGAAATCCCGACCATCTACAAATGGTTCGTCAACTCGGGGAGGTCGCTTACAATCGCCGCCGCCTCGGTGAAGCTGTGGACTGGATTCAACGGAACCCAGAAAGGTTTCTTCTGCTCTCGCTTCAAC
>JANWXD010000094.1 GCA_025055455.1 Bryobacteraceae bacterium | reverse complement strand
GATTCTGTTCGTCCGGCCCGGTGAGGCGCCCATGCCGAGGACGGCTTACATGGGCACGCGGTACAGCTTCCTCGATCACCTCGGGCACGGCGTCTGTTGGGACTTGAAGCGGCTGGGCGGCAGGTCGAATGGCGGCCCGATTTCGCTTGCGTCACGGCGGAAAGAAGGTGGTCGGTGGTCGGTTGTCACTGCCTCCATTGAGGCCTCCAGCAAGCCATGGCTGATTCTCCATCCCTCCAACCGCGATCGCTTGGGAAGATCGCGGTCTCGACGCCAGGAACACCCGTCCGGGTGACCTCCGACACCTCGATCCGCGCCCACCGGATCCGGTTCGCCGTCGTCATCGGCGAAACGGGACGGGTGTTCCTCGGCGTCCAGGGCATGAACAAGGCGACCGGCTCGGGCGTAGTGAAGGAGTTCTGGCCGACGGGGGCGGGCGGCGGCGTGGCCGACGAGCTGGTGCTCGAATCCGCCTCGGGCGATCTGCGGCCGTCGGACTACTACCTCGACGCCAACACGGCGGGCGAGGGCTTGATCGTCGCGTATTGGATCTGGGTTCCGAGCTATGCCAGTTGAGCGCGCGACGCCGGCCATGGCGAAGCGCATCGAGTTGTGGCCGCTCGAGCGGCTGGCGCCCTATCAGCGGAACCCGGGGACCCATTCCGAGGAGCAGGTGACCCAGATCGCGGCCTCGATTGCGGAGTTCGGCTTCTGCAATCCGATTCTGGTCGACTCGCGCGATGGCATCATCGCCGACACGGGCGGCTGCTCGCGGCGAAGAAACTCGGGCTCGCCGAGGCGCCGGTGATCGTGCTGGATCACCTCAACGAGACCCAGCGGCGCGCGTACCTGTTGGCTGACAACCGGTTGTCGGAGCTGGCCGGATGGGATCACGAGTTGCTGGCGCTCGAGCTGAAGGAATTGGCGGACGCGGGGTTCGACGCCACGCTTGCCGGATTCGACTCGAAGGAGATCGACGACTTCCTTGCGTCGCTTGAACGGGACGCGGAGCCGGAGTCCGACGAGGCCGAGGACGTTGTACCCGCACCGCCCGCTCAAGCCGTCACCCGGCCGGGTGACCTGTGGCTGATCGGGCCGCACCGGCTGATCTGCGGAGACTGCCGCGATCGCGACGTCATCGCGCGGCTGTTCGAGCATCGCAAAGCGAACGTGGTGATCACCTCGCCGCCCTACGCCACGCAGCGGCAGTACGATCCGTCGAGCGGCTTCGCGCCGGTGCCACCCGAGAAGTACGTCGCCTGGTTCAAGGACGTGGCCGCGGCGATCGAATCGGTGCTCGCGACTGATGGCTCTTACTTCCTCAACATCAAGGCGCACGCCGAGGAGGGCGAGCGGCACACCTACGTGATGGACCTGGTGCTCGCCCACAAGCGGCAGTGGGGCTGGCGGTTCATCGATGAGTTCTGCTGGCGCAAGACCGAGTCCTCGCAAGGGAACCACTCGGCGCCGTTCCCGCGCGCGATCCCGGAGTTCTTCATCAAGGCGTTCTCTGACGCAGGCGACGGGATCTTCGATCCGTTCGCCGGCAGCGGCACGACGCTGGTCGCCGCCGGGTTGCTCGGCCGCTCTGGCTTCGGCGTCGAGATCAGCCCGGCCTACTGCGATGTGATCCTTCGCCGATTGCAGGAGACTTTGAAGCTCACGCCCGTCCATGCCGTGACGGGCGAACCATTTCAGGCGCGGAGTGGGGCGGTGGCGGCGCGGCCGACTCGTAAGGCGAGGGCCGTAGGTTCGAGTCCCACCCCCGCTACCGAGGATCCTGGAT
>JANWXD010000093.1 GCA_025055455.1 Bryobacteraceae bacterium | reverse complement strand
GGCGTCATCCACGAAGAGGCCGCCGCGCGGGCGCGCGCCGCGGGGCTGGAGGTGGTCATGGACCGCTGCATCAAGATTGAACACGCGCGCTTCTTCGGGGGCTTGAGCACGATCGGGCTGAACACGGGAGTGATCTCCTCCCGTCCCCGCCGCCGGCGATGACGCCGGCCGGCCGCCTCCTCGCCGACGAAATCGCTCGCACGGGTCCGATCCCTTTCCACCGCTTCATGGAAGTCGCGCTCTACCACCCTGAGCACGGCTACTACCGTCGGGGACGCGATCCCTTCGGCAAGCGCGGCGACTACTTTACGGCGGAACAGCTTCAGCCCGTCTTCGGCGCCCTCATCGCCACCCGCGTCCACTGGCTCTGGCAGGAGTTAGGCTGTCCGGGCGACTTCGTGGTGGTGGAGCTCGGCGCCGGGCGCGGCGAGATGGCGGAAGCGTTCTCCGCCTTTCGCTATATACCCGTCGAGTGCGGCGGCGGCTGGCCGGAGCGGTTTTGCGGCGTCGTATTCGCCAACGAGTTCTTCGACGCGCTGCCGGTGGATGTGGCCGTGTTCCGTGACGGCGGCTTCCAGGAGCTGCGCGTGGATTTCCGCAACGGGAGCTTTGTGTGGGTCGAAGGCCAACCGCTCGGCGGGGAAGCTGCCGCGTACGTGCGGCGCTACGCCTCCGCCGCGGGCGAGGGCACGCGGGTCGAGATCCCGCTCGAGGCCCTCCGCTGGATCGAGGAGATCGCCCGCCGGCTCGAGCGCGGCTTCTTGTTCGTGCTCGACTATGGCTACACCTCGCGCGAACTCGCACGCTTCCCGGAGGGAACTCTGCTGAGCTATCGCCGGCATTGCGCCCTGCCGGACGTGCTCGCCGACCCCGGCGAGCGAGACATAACGGCGCACGTTTGCTTCACCGCGCTCGAGGATCACGCCGCCCGGAACGGTTTCGAGCGTGTGGCGTTCGAATCCCTGGCCCAGACGCTGCTGGCCGCGGGACGCCGGGATGAGTTCGCCTCGGTGCTGGCCGCCGCCACACCCGCCGAGAGCTTGTGGCGCCGCCTCCAGCTCAAGACGCTGCTCTTTGGCATGGGGGAAAGCTATCGGGCGCTCCTGCTGCGCAAACGCAGCGTCCAATAAAAAAGGCCCCGATGGCTCGGGGCCTTGAGTGATCCTGGCTGCCGTCCCCGTGAGGGGACCGGACCGCTACTTTTTCTTCTTCGGAGCGGCCTTCTTCTTCGGAGCAGCTTTCTTCTTGGTTGCGTTCTTCATCGCTTGATTCTCCCTAAACATCGAATGTCGCACGATCTCGGAAAAGATCGCAGCGTGATTCATATATAAAGTCAAATCGTCTGAAAGTCAAGAGAAAAATGCATGAGGACCGCCGGAAACCGCCGGCGAGCGCCGCCCGGCGGTGCGAGGAAAAACGTGGAAACGCCGAATTGTTCTAATAGGAACATGGGGCCGAGCGCCGGCATTACGCGCCGCAGCCTGGGAGCAGCCCTCGCCGCGCTGCTGGCCGCGTGCGCGAAGAAGAAGACGCCGCCTCTGCCGGCGGCGCCCGTTCCGGGCTGGACCGAAACCGGGATCGCGAGCTGGTACGGGCGGCCCTATCACGGCCGGCGCGCCGCCAGCGGCGAGATCTACGACATGGAGCAGCTCACCGCCGCCCACCGCACCCTCCCCTTCGGCACGTGGGTGCTCGTGCGCAATCTCGACAACCAGCGCACGGTCACCGTGCGCATCCACGATCGCGGCCCCTTCGTCGAGGGACGTATTGTGGATCTGTCCCGCGCGGCGGCG
>JANWXD010000092.1 GCA_025055455.1 Bryobacteraceae bacterium | reverse complement strand
ACGACAGATTCGCCGCGCCAGGCGTGATACGTGTTCGCGATGCGGGCGATCTCTTCGTCCGTCAGCTCGCGGTGGGTGCGATCGACCATGCGCCCCAGCTTGCGCGCGTCGATGAAGAGCACCTCGCCGCGCCGGTCGCGTAGCGGGCGATCGCGCGGCCCGCCCCTACCCGATTTGTCGCGTGCCAGGAACCACAGGCAGGCGGGAATCTGCGTCGAGTAGAACAGTTTGTCCGGCAGCGCGATCATGCAGTCCACGAGGTCCGCTTCGATGATGGCCCTGCGGATATCCCCTTCGCCCGACTGGTTCGAGGACATCGAGCCGTTGGCCAGCACGAAACCGGCCACGCCCGTGGGCGCAAGATGGTGAATGATGTGCTGAACCCAGGCGAAGTTCGCATCGCCCACCGGCGGCACGCCGTACTTCCAGCGCTTGTCGTCGCGCAGCCGCTCGCCGCCCCAGTCGGAGACGTTAAATGGCGGATTGGCGAGGATGAAATCGGCCTTCAGGTCCGGAAAGCGATCATTGTGAAAGGTGTCGCCATGCGCGATCTGCCCGTCGATGCCGCGGATCGCCAGGTTCATCTTGGCGAGCCGCCAAGTGGTGTAGTTCGACTCCTGACCATAGATCGAGATGTCGGCCCGGGCACGGCCGCCGTTGCCGTTGCCATTGGCGTGCGCGCGGATGAACTCGACCGACTGCACAAACATGCCCGAGGAACCGCAGCAGGGGTCGTAGACGCGGCCGCGGTAGGGCTCGAGCATCTCGACCAGGAGCTTGACCACGCAGCGCGGCGTGTAGAACTCGCCGCCCTTCTTGCCCTCGGCGCTGGCGAACTGCGCAAGAAAGTACTCGTACACGCGGCCGAGCACGTCCTTGGCGCGAGCTTCTTCGTCGCCGACGCGGATGTTGCTGATGAGGTCGATCAACTGGCCCAGGCGGGTCTTGTCGAGCGTGGGGCGGGCGTACTCTATCGGCAACACGCCCTTGAGGGCCGGATTGTCGCGCTCGATCGCGCTCATCGCGTCGTCCGAGAGTTGGCCGATGGTGGGCTGGCGGGCCTGGGCCTTGAGGTGCGCCCAGCGCGCCTCGGGCGGCACCCAGAAGATGTTGGCGGCGCGGTATTCGTCCGAATCCTCGGGATCGGCGCCCTGCGCGCGTTCGGCTTCGAGCTTCTTATGCTGCTCTTCGAAGGCGTCCGAGATGGTATTTCAGGAAAATAAGGCCCAGCACGACGTGCTTGTATTCGGCGGCGTCCATCGAGCCGCGCAGCGCCTCGGCCATCTGCCAGAGCTGGGCCTCGTAGCCCACGGTGGCGGCGGTTGCTGCAGTCAAACCCGCGGTGTGTGTGTTCAGTTGTGTATCGTTCTTTCTGTAAATTCCGTTTTTGCCGTTGTCTGCAGTGCGGGGGGCGAAGGCGCGTAGCGCCGAAGCTGCCCGCACTGCAGGCGGCGCGCTGTTGAGTCTGACGCCATGACTTCGAGAAAGGAGTGTATCCCTCATGGCGATGCGTGTCGAAACGAACCCTCTGGAAGCCGCCTATGCTGTCCTGCTTGAGAACGGCCTTGATGGGGCCGGCGAAGCCCTGCGTATCCTCGTCAATGAAGCCGCCAAGATCAGACGCGCCGAGTTCATCGGCGCGGCGCCCTACGAACGCGCTGAAACACGACGCGATTACGCCAACGGCTTCAAGCCCAAGACCATGCTCACCCGGCTTGGCGAAGTGACTTTCCAAGTGCCCCAAGTGCGTTCTGGCGATTTTTACCCCTCCGCCCTGGAAAAGGGTGCCCGTATCGACCAAGCCGTCCATCTCGCCCTGGCTGAAATGTATGTCCAGGGGGTCTCCACCCGCCGCGTCATCGACGTCCTGCAACGCCTGCTTGGGCCTGAGATTTCGCTCTCCATCGCCCAAGTCAGCCGCGCCGCGGCCAAGCTCGACGAGGGACTCAA
>JANWXD010000091.1 GCA_025055455.1 Bryobacteraceae bacterium | reverse complement strand
GGACGGTGCCAGCCCCGGGGCGGCTCGAGGGCGAGACCGCCGATGCGGAAGTAGCTCGTCATCATGCGCTGGCCGGAAAACATTTCGAAGATGCGCAACAGGTCCTCGCGTTCCCGGAAGCAGTACAGAAAGACGCTCATGGCCCCAATGTCAATGGCGTGAGTTCCGAGCCACACCAGGTGGCTGCTGATGCGCGTCAGTTCGGTGAGCATGACGCGCATCCACTGGGCTAACGGCGGAATTTCGAGGCCGAGGAGCTTTTCGACGGCGAGGCAGTAGCAGAGGTTATTGGAGAGGTTGGCCAGGTAATCCACCCGGTCCGTGAGCGTGACGGCTTGCTGGTAGGTGAGGGACTCGCACTGTTTTTCGATTCCGGTATGAAGGTACCCGATGTCCAAGTCGGCCTTCTGAATGTTCTCCCCGTCCAGTTCCAGGATCAGGCGGAGCACGCCATGGGTGGACGGGTGTTGCGGTCCCATGTTCAGGACCATGCGCCGAGGGGCCGTTTCTGTTTCCTCGGCCACGTCGACGGGCAGCTCCGGATCGCTCACGCGGCCTCCTCCTATTGCTCGCCGTAGCTGTACTTGAAGCCGTGCACGGGATAATCCTTACGCAGCGGGTGTCCTTCCCAGTCCTCCGGCATCATGATCCGGCGCAGCTCGGGGTGGTTACGGAACCGGATGCCGAACAGATCGTACACTTCCCGCTCGTACCAGTTGGCCGAGCGCCACACGCTGGTCACCGAATCGATTTCCGGTTCCTGGCCTGCGAGCCGGCATTTCAACCGCAACCGCTCGTTGCGCTCGAGCGAATGCAAATGGTAGACGACCTCGAAGCGAGGCTCCTGGGGGTACCAGTCCACGGCGGTGACATCGCTCAGGCGCACGAACTGCCGCTCGCCTTTCAAGAACCGGCAGACCGCAACGATGCGCTCCGGAGTCACCTCGAGCGTGACTTCACCACGGTCAAGCTTCCCGGCGAGGAGGGCGCCCGGCAGAGCCTGCTCGAGCGCGGTCACGGTTTCGTGGTGCACCAGGGCTTCAGGCAGCATCTTGTCGGGCGGGCTCGGGCCGCGCCAGCTCGCCAGCCTCTTGCGCGGGCCAGTCCAGGGCCCCCTTTTTCCAGATGTAGAAATAGCCGCACAGAATCAGCGCCAGAAACAGCGCCATCTCCGCAAAGGCAAACAGCCCGAGCTCGCGGTAGACCACTGCCCACGGATACAGGAAGACGACTTCGATGTCGAACAGGATAAAGACCATGGCCACCAGATAAAACTTCACGCTGAAGCGCTCGCGCGCCGAACCGACCGGAGGGATGCCGCACTCGTAGGGCATGTCCTTGACGCGGTTGCGGACGCGTTTGCCGAGCACGTAGGACGCTCCGAGCATGCCCCCGGCCACCGCCATGGCGATGAAGGTTTGCAGCAGCACCGGGAAATAAAGTTCGGTGTAGGAGGTTGGCATCCTCTTCGGCCCGGAAGCGAGTCTACACTTCGACTATAATGAGGTGCGGAACGGGGTGTCAAATCACGGGCTCAGTGCGATGGAAGCGGCGCCGTCCAAGCACATTGAGATCGTCGTGAACGGGGAACGGCGCCGTGTGCCGGAGGGTCAAACCGTCCTCGAGTTTCTCCGGTCGCTGGATGTGGATCCGGCGCGGGTCGCCGTCGAGATGGACCTGGAAATTCTCAAGCGAGAGCGATGGGCGGAGACGCGGCTTCGCGAGGGCGCGCGTCTGGAGATCGTGCAATTTGTCGGAGGCGGGTAGGCGCGCCAAGAACATTTGCCATTCATCACGTTTTGTGGTATTTTTGCTCCAGCGCCGCGGGAGGGTGCGCCTCGCACGGCGGTGGCAAGCCATAGAACAGACGGAAGATTTTGTGGTTGACAGGAATTGCCAGTTGAGTACAATCGGTAGGGTCGTTCATCTGGCCGGAGAGAGTTCTCACGCATGCTGAAAGACAACCGAAAGCGAACCCGCA
>JANWXD010000090.1 GCA_025055455.1 Bryobacteraceae bacterium | reverse complement strand
TCATCTCTTCGGCCCAGTGGCGCAGCGCCGGCAAATTGTCCGTGCTGATCGCCACCACTTGTGCCTCCAACCCCTCGAATTTCGCGATACCACCCTGGTACGCGTTCAGTTGCTTCGTTCAACCCCCGGTGAAGGCCGCCGAGATAAACGCCAGCACGACCGTCTTTTTGCCGCGGTAATCCGACAGCGTGAACTTGCCGGTCGTCGAGGGCAGCGTGAAATCCGGCGCCATATCGCCGACTTTCAAATGCGTTCGTTGCGGCGCCGGTTGCCCTTGCGCTCCGGCCAAGCCTGCAAGCAGTGCCACGGCCAGCATCCAGCCTCTCCGCCTCATGCGGAACCTCCTGCTTGACGTTCCTCGTCGAGGCTACCATGGTCGCCCGGCAACCGCAACCGCTCCCCGCACTCAAAACACGACGTAAGATACGTCCGTGCTGCCGGCGGCCACGCGTACGCGCACTCGCAGGTTCTCGCCCTCCTGCCTCCACTCCCCGTCCCGCAGCCGCCCCTCGGACACCTCCCGCAGCAGTCCCGTGGCCCCTCTCACCTGCCGGACCCGGCTCACGTGGTGCACCACCCACTCGTAGGACCGCGTCACCTTCGATTCCACCTCCAGTCGCATCGTGTCCAGGGCGGGCGCCGCGTGGATTTGGGTGTAGTCGTTGGCTTCCGGCTCCGGCAGAAAAAACTCCCCAGCGAGCTTGGGGAAATAGTGTACCTCTATCAATCCGCTTTCCTCCTCTGACGCAACAGGAACCAGCGACCCGTTCTTCACGTACAGTGGCACCTCATCCTCGGGGGCGCACGCCGTCACTCGCCGGCGGCCGGGATGCACCCGGTTCGTACGCCATTCGGTCCAGATGCCCATCGGCAAGTAGACGCTGCGGCATCCCCCTGGACTCGATACCGGCGCTGCCAGAACCTCATCGCCGATCAGAAACGCGTCGTCCACCCGGGATGCTTCCTCGTCCGCGGGAAACTGCATCGCCAGAGGGCGGATCACCGGAAGGCCTCGCACTTCGATCTCGTCCGCATAGGAAAGAAAAAATCGGGACCACCGTGTGCGGCGCTGCCGCAGCCGGCCGATCGCTTCCGCCATCTCGTCCGCCGACGGCCCCGGCAGACTGCTCACGACCAGCGGAACCACCGAACCGAGCGCGACGGCGCGACGCATCAACTCCGGAGGCGCCTCCTCATAGGCGCTCAGGTCCAGCACCGGCACCAGCCTGGCGGAAAGAGATCCATGGACGAGCGCGCGGATGCTCTGCCGGAGACCCTCCCAGCTGGGAGAGGCGGACAACTTCCAGCTTCCTCGCGGTTCTTGACCGGGTTGCAGGACCCCGAGCTGCCAGAGCCGAAGAGCGGGCGGCGGCGCGACCACGTTCTTGTGTTCCTCGAGGATCTCTTTCGGGGTCGGCCCGTAGTAAAACCAATACTCGAAGACTCGCTCCCCGGCAGCGCTAATTCGCCATTCACTGGATACACCGGTCGCTAACTCGAACCGGTAGCGGCCCTCCTGCGGATGGTATATGCCATAACCTCGGCTGGAAATCAGGAACGGCCAGTCGGTCTCGATGATCTGACCGCGTAAGTCCGCGCCCTGCGTTGACGCCGCCGCCAACCCGTAGAACCGTTCTTTCTCCACCGCTCTGCGCCGCGCCGAAATGCCGTGACCCAGGCGGCGCGGCCCATCGAGATCCTCGAAGATCGTCGTGCCTTCCCGGTTCGTGACCCGGACGCCGCCGTGGCGCTTGCTCACCTCCGCCCGTAGATACTGCGTTTGAAAGATGACCTGATCCGGAGCCTCTACGGGAGAAACGGACGTATTTTCGCTTCGGGCGCCGCCTTGGCAACGGGGACCCGGCGTCCACTCGCGGCAAATCCGAAACGACGAGGGCGAAACCCACTCTACCACCGCCCGTCCGTCCGGCAGCGGGACTTCCCACCCGGCTTCGCCATGCGCTCCCGGCCCCACGGCGGCCGCC
>JANWXD010000008.1:79085-116662 GCA_025055455.1 Bryobacteraceae bacterium | reverse complement strand
CGGGTGGCCGCGACCGTGCCCTCGAGCACGCTCTCCTTCAGCCCCGGCAGCCGGGTCAGCACGAGGCCGACGGGACGGGGGCGGAACGGATGCACGGCGAGCATTGACCCCGCGCCGCGCGCCGTGGCCTCGCGCGAGAAGGGCAAGGTGTACTTCGACTACCTGCAAAACGGCCGCGGCAAGACGGTCTCGGCCCCGTACGTGGCCCGGCCGCTTCCGGGGGCGCCGGTGGCGACGCCGCTCGAGTGGGCCGAGGTCACGCCGGGGCTGTCGCCCGCGCAATTTCACATCCGGAACGTTCTCGAGCGGTTCGAGCGGCGCGGGGACCTATTCGAGGGCGTGCTGCGCAAGCCGCAACGCTTGGAGCCAGCTTTGGAGAGACTCGAGCAGATGGTGCGGCAGGTCCGCTGAGCCGGCCCGGCATCACCGTTTCGTGCTAGCGTAGGGGGGATCAACACGCGGGAGAGCGTTATGTCTTTGCGTTTCGTGTTCGCCGCCTGGCTGGCGGCAACGCCCCTGGCGGCGCAGGAAAGTTTCGCCGAAATTCAGAAGCGCGTCAGCGAGTTTGTGCTGCCGAACGGCATGCGGTTTTTGGTGCTCGAGCGCCACAATGCGCCGGTGGCCTCTTTTCTGACCTGGGCGGATGTGGGCGCGGCGCAGGAAGTCAAAGGCATCACCGGTCTGGCCCACATTTTCGAGCACATGGCCTTCAAGGGCACGGACACGATCGGAACGAACAACTATGCCGAAGAGCGCCTGTCGCTGGAACGGGTCGACCAGGCGTTCGCTGCGCTGCAGGCCGAGCGGCGCAAGGGCGCCGGCGCGGACCCGCAAAAGTTGAAGCAGCTCGAGGCCGAGTTCCAAGCCGCGCAGGAAAGAGCGGGCAAGTTCGTCGTGCCGAACGAATTCGCCGAGGCGATCACGCGCGAAGGCGGCCGCGGTTTGAACGCCAGCACCTCCTGGGACTGGACGACTTATTACTACAGTTTGCCGTCCAATGCGATCGAGCTGTGGTTTTACCTGGAATCGGAGCGGTTCCTCAAGCCGGTGTTGCGGGAGTTTTACAAAGAGCGCGACGTGGTCATGGAAGAACGGCGGATGCGGACGGAGAGCAATCCCATCGGCAAGCTGCTCGAGGAGTTTCTCGCGGCCGCTTACAAGGCGCATCCTTACGGCGAGCCGGTGGTGGGGCACATGAGCGACCTGGAGAACATCACCCGGGCCGACGCGGAGGCCTTCTTCCGGAAGTATTACTCGCCCGCGAATCTGACCGGCGTTATCGTCGGGGACGTCGATCCCGCTCGCGTGCGGAAGCTGGCCGAAAAGTATTTTGGCCGAATTCCGGGAGGGCCGAAGCCGGAGTCGCTGCGGACCGTCGAGCCGCCGCAAGAAGCCGAAAAGCGCGTCACCCTGCGACTCCAAGCACAACGGCTGGTGTTCGTGGGCTATCACAAAGGCAACATCTTGCATCCGGACCACGCCGTCTACGAAGCCTTGAGCAGCCTGCTGAGCGAGGGACGCTCGTCGCGGCTCTACCGCAGCCTGGTGCGGGACAAGAAGGTGGCCGTGCAGGCGTTCGGATTTCCCGGGCTCCCGGGGGAGAAATACCCGGGCCTGTTCCTTTTTGCGGCCTTCACGGCGCCGGGCCGCACCAACGAAGAGGTGGAAAAGGCGCTCGACGAAGAGATCGAGAAATTGAAGACCGAGCTCGTGAAACCAGAAGAGTTGGAGGGGGTCAAGCGGCGGGCCCGCGCCAATCTCCTCGACCAGCTCCGCGACAACTCCACGATGGCCTTGCAGCTGGCGCGGTGGCAAGTTCTCACGGGCGACTGGCGCAACCTGTTCCGCTACCTCGAGCGGATCGAGGCGGTGACCGCCGCCGACATCCAGCGCGTCGCTCGAGCGACATTCACGCGGGCAAACCGCACGGTTGGGGTCATCGAACCGGCGGAGGCCACCCAATAGAAACCCCAGGAGGACGTCGTGAAACACGCCTTGCAGATTTTCGCCGCCGGAATTGCCCTGGGATGGGCGACGCTGGCAGCGCAGCCCATCCCGAAAAGTTACCGGGATCTGAAATTCCCGCCCCTCGGCGAGATCAAAGCGCCGGAACCGGTGCGCTTCGAGCTGGCCAACGGCATGGTGGTCTACCTTGTCGAAGACCGGGAGCTGCCACTGATCGGCGCCACCGCCCTCGTCCGCACGGGCGCGCGGTGGGAGCCCCCGGGGAAAGCTGGTCTCGCCTCCATCACCGGAACGGTGATGCGCACGGGCGGCAGCACGTCGCGCTCCGGAGACCAGTTGGACGAAGAGCTGGACCGCCTGGCGGCCGTGGTGGAGACCAGCATCGGCTTGGAGTTTGGGCGAGCGACCATGTTGGTCCTCAAAGAGGACGTCGACCGGGGCTTGGAAATTCTGGCCGACCTGCTGCGCAACCCGGCGTTTCCCCAGGACAAGATCGAGCTGGCCAAGATCGCTCAACGCGACGCGATTGCGCGGCGCAACGACGACCCCTCGGGCGTGGCCTTTCGCGAATTCGCCCGGATCCTGTACAGCAAAGACAGTCCCTACGGGCGGCAGCCGGAGTACGAAACCATCGACTCGATCACCCGGGACGATCTGGTGCGGTTCCATCGAGAGTTTTTCCAGCCGGAGAACGTCATTATGGGCGTGTGGGGCGACTTCCGTTCGAGCGACATGCGCGCCCGGATCGAGAGGATCTTCGGAGCGTGGCCCCGCGGCGGCCGGCCGAAGCCCGCGCCCCCTACGGTCGAAAGCCGGGTCGCGGGCGAAATCTACCTCATCAACAAAGAAGACGTCAACCAGTCCTGGGTGCTGGTCGGGGGCTTGGCGGGCCGGCGCGACGATCCCGATTACTTCGCTCTGACGGTGGCCAACAGCGTGCTGAGCTGGCGGCTGCTGAACAACGTGCGCACCGCGGCCGGTCTGGCCTACGCCACGGGTTCGGTTTGGGAAGCCGGATGGGATCGGCCCGGCATCTTCCGCGCCTTTGGCAATACGAAGCTCGAGACCACAGCGCGGATTCTGGAGGCGATTCGCGCCGAGATCGCCAAGCTGCGCCAAATCGAGGTGGAACCCTCCGAATTCACGCGGGCCCGCGACTCGATCTTGAAGGGCTTCGCCTTCGAGTTCGATTCCACGCAGGAGATCGTCGAGCGCATGGTGAGCTACGAATACTACGGCTATCCGCGCGATTATCTCCAGCGCTTCCGGGCCGGCATCGAGAAAGTCACGCCCGCCGATGTGCTGCGGGCTGCCCGGAGCCGCCTGGATCTGGAAAAGCTCACCGTACTGGTCTTGGGCAGGGAAAAAGGTTTCGAGCGGCCGCTGTCCGCTTTCGGCAAGGTCGTGGCCTGGGATATCACAATTCCGCAGCCGAAACCGGCCGAGCTGGCGGCAGCTACGCCGGAGACGACCGCGCGCGGCAAGCGGATTCTCGCCGCGGTGCGCGAAGCTCTCGGCGGGGCGAAGCTGGACCAAGTTAAGGACTATGTGCTGCGGGCTTCGGTAACCATGTCCACGCCACAAGGGGAATTCAGTCTCTCGAGCGAATCCACAGTCAATGTGGAGGGAAAGTTGCTCGAGAAAGTGACGACACCCATGGGGGAAATCGTGCAAGGCTTCGACGGCCAGACGGCCTGGATGAAAACGCCGCAGGGCGTGCGGGATGCTCCGTCGCAAATGAAGACGGAGCTCGAGGCTGCCCTGTTTCGGAACACAGTCCTCTTGTTGCGCAACCTCGAGCGGCCCGATTACACGGTGCAGTGGGCGGGTACCGAGGAGTTTCAAGGGAAGAAACTGGAAGTGGTGGCCGTAAGTGATGCATCGCGGAAGTTACAAGTCAAGTTGTATGTGGATCCGGAGACCAACCTGCTCGTGAAGAAGACCTACGTGGGGGGCTTGATGGGCGCGCCCGGCGAGTTGGAGGAAGTGTACTCGGACTGGCGGGAGGCGGAAGGTCTGAAACTGCCGTTCGTCACGACGCTGTATCAGGGCGGCCAGAAGCGCGGCGAGCAGAAGGTGACCGAGGTGCGCATCAATGCCGGGGTGGAGGCGGCGGCATACACCAAGCCGTAGGACCGTGCGCAGGCCGCCTCCCGCACGGGTTTTCGTCGGGGGCCCAACTTGAGGCGCGCGGCTGTGACGGCCGGCGCGGAAAGCCTCGTGCGAAGGACTTCACGATTGCTCGATGCGCGAACCCGCTGAAATCACCGCGAAGGCTTTGGGGCTGGGATTGGTTCTCGCGTTCGTCTTCGGGGCGGCCAACGCTTATCTGGGCTTGCGCGCTGGGCAGACCGTGGCGGCCACCATCCCCGCGGCGGTGATCGCTGTCACCTTGTTCCGTCTACCTGGCTTCCGCGGTACGGTGCTGGAGCAGAACATCGCGCGGACGGCCGCCTCGGTGGGAGAGGCGCTGGTTGCCGGAGCGATCTTCACTCTGCCCGCCTTCGTGCTGGCGCAACCGGGCGGCCGTTCGCTGTGGACGAGCCTGCGCGCGCACTACTGGGAAGCATCGCTGATTTTGCTGGTCGGCGGCCTGCTCGGCGTCTTATTCATCATTCTGTTGCGGCGCCCGCTGTGCGTCGAGGCCGGCCTGCCGTGGCCGGAAAGCGTCGCTAGCGCGGAGATCGTCAAGGCGGGCGACCGCGCCGGCGCCGCCTCACGCCTGATCTTCGGCGCCATGGGTTATGGGGCGCTGATCCAGCTCCTCAAAAGCGACAAGGGACTCCGGATCCTGCGAGACTACGCGGAAGGCTTTTGGTCGTTTCCCCTGTCGCGGATCCGCCACTTCGACTTTGCGCGCCGGCCGCTTGCGGCCGTCGCTCACGCCGGGGGCATCGCGTGGTCCACGCCCAGCCTGTCGCCGGCCCTCATGGGCATCGGCTACTTGATCGGGCCGCGGCTGGCCTCGATCAACGTAGCTGGCGGCGTCATCGCCTGGTGGTTGCTGATTCCCCTGCTGCTGTTTTTCGATCCGGACCTGCCGCACCGCCTGGGGAGTCCGAGCCCAGACGTGGTCGCGTTTACGGTTTGGTACAACGTGGTCCGTCCAGTGGCCGTAGGCGCGATGCTCGTGGCGGCGTTGTACACGCTCTATTCGATGCGCGCCTCGATCTTCCGCTCCGTGCGCGGCGCCGTCGTGGCTGCTTCGGCGGCGCGCACCGGCGGCCCCGTCGAGCGGACGGAGCGCGACATTCCGCCACGGTGGATCCTGCTCGGCACGTTGTTCCTGCTCATCCCGGTCACGGCGATCTATTACCACTACACGCGCGGCTGGAGGGCGGCTCTGGCGGCGGCGTTCGTGATGGCCGTCACCGGCTTTCTGCTTTCAGCGGTGGGCGGTTACCTGGTCGGCGTGGTGGGCAGCTCCAACCAGCCCGTCTCTGGACTCACGCTGTCGGCGCTGGTGGTCGCCGCCTCGATGATGCTGGCCCTGGGCGTACGCGGGGCGCCGGGCGTGGCCGCCGTGCTCGGCGTCGCGGCAGTGGTCTGCTGCGCTTGTTGCGTTTCCGGCTCGCTTGTCCAAGATTTGAAGGCCGGCCACCTGCTGGGCGGCACGCCCTGGAAGATGCAGCTGGTGGAGATGCTGGCCGTCTCGCTGCTGGCGTTTTTCCTGATGGCGCCGATCATCGTCTTGCACGAGGCCAACCTGGACAGCGGCGGCATCGGCGGCCGGGCGCTGCCCGCGCCGCAAGCCGGCCTGATGGCGCAATTGGCCACCGGCATCGTCGGGGGTGAAATGCCATGGGGCTTGCTCGGCATCGGCGCGGCGTTTGCGACCGCTCTGATTCTGTGCGGCGCCCGCGCTCCTATGCTCATCGCGGTGGGCATGTACTTGCCCTTCGACACCTCCTCGGCCATCTTCACCGGCGGGCTGATCCGGCTCGTGGCCGACCATTTGGCGGTCCGCCGCAGCGACCGCGAGCGCGCGCAGATCGAAGAGCGGGGCACGCTGCTGGCTTCCGGGTTGATCGCCGGCGAGGCGATCATGGGCATTTTGCTGGCGGCCTTGTTCCTGGCTGGGGTCCCCTCGCTCACCGAGCTCCTCACCGGACGCCCCGAGCTGGCCCTGTACCAACGAGCGGGCATGTGGCTCTCGCTCGGGGCATTCGCCACGCTGGTCTATGTGCTGGTGCGGGTGCCGTTGCGGACGGGCGCGGGGCGTACAATCGAGAGATGAGCACCTCCGAACGGCGAGTCCGCATCTTCCAGTCCTTCCAGGAAGCCGAAGCGGCCGACCGCGAATTCTACAAGTCGCTCACCCCGGAACAACGCTTGGACATCTTGTTAGAGCTCATCGCCCGCCATGGATCTTCCGAAGGACTTCAAAGAATTTATCGAGTGCTTGAACGCCAACGGGGTTGAGTATGTCATCGTGGGCGGCTACGCGCAGGCCTTCCATGGCCGGCCCCGGTTCACGGGCGACTTGGACATCCTGGTACGGCCCAGCCCGGAAAACGCCCGCCGGCTGGAGGCGGCTTTGCGCAGCTTTGGCTTTGGGACCGGATTGTCAGCGGCGGACTTCCTCGTCGAGGACCGGGTCGTGCAACTGGGCGTCGCGCCCCGGCGCATCGATCTGCTTACCTCGCTGACCGGGTGTACGTTCGACGAAGTCTGGGCGGGACGCGTCCCGGCTCGGCTTGGTGGCCTGCCGGTAAGCTTCATCGGGCGCGAGGAGTACGTCCGCAACAAGCGGGCCGTGGGCCGGCCCCAGGATCTGGCTGATTTGGACGCGCTCAGTTAGCCCCGAGTACTCCGCGTCGCGGAAGGCCCCCGGAAATTCGCTACAGTAAGACGGAATGGCGACTGCGGCCAAGCCGGGACTCAAGGATCTCTACGAGCTGAGCCCCGAGGATGTTCAGGAGCCGCCCCGTAGCCTCGGGGCCGCATTCCGCCGCATCGGGCCAGGCATGATCCTGGCCGCCTCGATCGTCGGCTCCGGCGAGCTCATCGCCACGACCACACTCGGCGCGCAAGTCGGCTACGCCGCCCTCTGGGTAATCCTGCTGAGCTGCTTCATCAAGCCCGCCGTTCAGGCCGAGCTCGGCCGCTACACCATCGCCACGGGAGAAACCGGCCTGGAAAGCTTCAACCGCTTGCCGGGCCCGCGCTGGAAAGTGAGCTGGGTCGTCTGGGCGTGGGCCTTGATGGTGCTCATGACGCAGTTCCAGGTCGGGGCCATGTTCGGCGGCGTCGCCCAAGTCATGCACGAACTGGTGCCGTCGGTGCCGGTCAATGCCTGGGTGTTCGTGTTTCTCGCCATCACGCTGGCGCTGCTTCTGGGCGGCGGCTATGAGCGCATCGAACGCCTCGCCATGGTCAAAGTGGGCCTGTTCACGCTGCTCACTTTTCTGGCGGCGCTGCTGCTGCTGCGCATGCCGCAGTATTTCTCGTGGAAGCGCCTGCTCGAGGGGTTGAAGTTTCGCGCTCCGGGCGAGGGACTCGCCACGGCAGTGGCCGTGTTCGGCATCACCGGCGTGGGCGCCACCGAGCTGTTCATGTATCCGTACTGGTGCGTGGAGAAGGGCTACGCGCGTTTCACCGGGCGGCGCGACGGCTCGAGCGCCTGGAGGCTCCGGGCACAAGGCTGGATTCGCGTCATGAACCTGGACATCTTCGCGTCCATGCTGATCTATACGGTGGCGACCGTGGCGTTTTATTTGCTCGGGGCGGGGGTGCTTCACGGCATGGGACTGGTGCCCGCCGCCAAAGACATGATCCGCGTGCTCTCGCACATCTACACGCAGACTCTCGGCGGGTGGTCCTTGTGGGTGTTCTACGCCGGAGCCGTGGTGACCCTCTACGGAACCATCTTTGCCGCTACGGCGGCCCACTCCCGCGTGTATGCGGACATGTTCCGTTTAATGGGGTTTTTCCGCGCTGACGATTACGCCGCGCGCGTGCGCTACCGCGATCGCTTCGTCTGGGCCCTCACCCTCATCCCGGTGGCGCTGTTCCTGATCTTTCAGTCCCCGGTGAAGATGGTCGTTGCGGGCGGCGTGGCGCAGGCGCTGATGATTCCGGTCATCGCCGCTGGCGCGCTGTGGCTCCGCCACAAGCGGCTTCCGGAAGAGATTCAGCCGCCGTGGTACGCGACGGTAGCCGTCTGGGTCGCTTCCGTGGTGATTATCGGCTTGATGGGTTACTACGCGGTCCTGACGGCGGGCCTGGAGCGAGTCAGAGGGTGAAGGCCAGTCCCGCACTCACTTCCACCTGGCGCAGCCAGCCTTGCGGCTCCGGACCCACGAAGAAGTCTGGCTTGGGCGTGTGGTACTGCCGCAGGTCGAACCGCATCAGGAACATGGGGCTGACCCGGGCTTTGATGCCACCCCCGTAATTGATTCCGAACTTGGTGACGCCGCCGCCTGTTTGCACGGAAGCCCCGGGTGGAACGAAGTTGTTGAAGTGCACGCCGCCGGCAGCGAAGGGACGCACCCCGGTGCCCTCGGAGGTGGCGTAGGCGAGAAAGTTGTAAAAACCCTGGTGAATGGCCATACCCGGCTGGCCGAGAGTCCCGAGGTCCAGCTTCGTGCGGTTGTAAGCATAGCCACCCTCATGGCCGAAGAAACGGTAGGTGTTCAACGTGAGCCGGAACGTGATCCGATATCCGCCATCGAGGCTCACGGGGAGGCGCGCGGCTCCAGTGTCCACGGTGGTGAGCAAATTGTTGCGGAGCAAAGAGCCCCCTCCGCTAATCCCGGCCTCGAGCATCTGTCCGAAGCAGACGTTTCCGGCGCCGGCCAGCGCCGCCGTGATCATCAACCCTCGCAGTGAAATCATTCCTCTATCCTAGCAGCCGCAGTGGGAGCCCTGCGGTTTCGCCGCTGCGGGTCCGCACACGCTCGGGCGTTTTCGACACAATGGCAACATGAAAGCTGTTCGCATTCACCGTCACGGAGGCCCCGAGGTTCTGGTTTACGAAGACGTTCCGGAACCTCGGCCGCGCGCCGACCAGATCCTGCTCCGCGTGCGGGCCTGCGCGCTGAACCATCTCGATTTGTGGGTGCGCCGGGGACTGCCAGGTGTTCCAATTCCGTTGCCCCACATCCTCGGCAGCGACATCGCGGGCCAGGTCGCAGAGGTCGGCGAGTTCTGCGAGCGCATTCGGCCGGGGCAGCGGGTGCTGCTCGCACCGGCCTTGAGCTGCCGCCAATGCCGCGAGTGCGTCTCCGGCCGGGACAACCGCTGCGGGCGGTACTCCCTGTTCGGCTACCAGATTCCCGGCGGCAACGCGGAGTACCTTGCGGCCCCCGAATACGCCGCCATTCCGATTCCTGAGCATTTGAGCTTCGAGCAAGCGGCCGCTGTGCCTCTGGTCTTCCTGACGGCCTACCACATGCTGTTCGAGCGGGCCCGGCTCCAGGCCGGAGAGACCGTGCTGGTGGTGGCGGCCTCGAGCGGCGTGGGCTCCGCCGCGGTGCAGCTGGCGAAATGGTTCCGCTGCCGGGTCATCGCCACCGCGGGAGGAGAGGCCAAGCTGGCGAAGGCCAAGGAGCTCGGCGCCGATGAAGTGGTGGACCACTACGCGCAGGACTTCGTCGCCGAGGTCAAGCGCCTCACGGACCGCCGCGGCGTGGACGTGGTGTTCGAGCACGTGGGCGCGGCCACGTGGTCCCGGAGCGTGCAGTGTCTGGCTCCAGGCGGGCGCCTGGTGACCTGCGGCGCCACCACCGGACCGGAGGCCGCCCTCGACATCCGGTTCCTGTTCTACCGGCAGCAGTCGGTGCTCGGCTCCTTCATGGGCACGCTCGGCGAGCTGTATCGAGTCCTCGATCTCGTCTTCCACAACGAGGTGGGCCCGGTGATTGACCGCGTCTATCCTCTAGCGGAGGCCGCCGCGGCGCACCGCTGGCTCGAAAACAAGGAACAGTTCGGCAAAGTGGTGCTCGCGGTGTGAGGACCGAGCCAGCGTCTCATTCGGCTCGGGAAGGCGTCGAGGCACGCGGAGTTTCCGAGGGGTGCCGGCCGGAGCGACGACCGGTGCGAACGAGGCCTGGCATTGCCGGGGTGGGCAGTTCGGCGGTTCCGAACGCCCCGGCTTTGGGCTATAATGAGGGCGGATGGCGCAACCTCCGCGGATGCGGACGCGGCACAGCCTCTGGGCCCGGCTCGCAGCCGGGCGTTTCCTCCTCTGTTTAGCTCCTACCCCAACTGGAAACGGGCTCGCCCTGTAATGGAGGTGGCAACACTCGTTTGAGAACCAGAATCAGTGTCCAGATCAGCCGCGGGATCGAGCCTCTGTTTGGCACCCGCGACGAGAATATTCGTCTGCTCGAGAAGGGTCTGAACGTCAGCGCGCAGCTCCGTGAGGACAGCCTGGAGATCGAAGGGGACGAGGCGGGAGTGTCCCGTGCGGGGCAGATCCTCAACGACTACGTGGCGCTGGTGCAGGAAGGCCACCAGTTCACCAACGGGGATCTGAACAGTTATCTCCGCGTGGTGACCGAAGACCCGGAAGTGAGCCTCCGGGAGCTGGTTTTGAGCGGCCGCCAGCGCAACTTCGGCAAGAAAGCGGTGGCTCCGAAATCGGTCAACCAGCGCCGCTACGTGGAGGCGATCGAGCGCTGCGACCTGGTGTTTGGCATCGGCCCGGCCGGCACGGGCAAGACGTATCTGGCGGTGGCCATGGCGGTCTCGGCGCTGACCTCCAAGCGCGTCAGCCGCATCGTCCTCACCCGGCCCGCGCTCGAAGCCGGCGAGCGGCTCGGGTTCCTGCCCGGCACGCTTCAGGAAAAGGTGGATCCGTACCTGCGCCCGCTCTACGACGCGCTCTACGACATGCTGGATGCGGAGAAGGTGGAGAAGTTGCTCGAGCGCTCCGTGATCGAAGTCGCTCCCATCGCCTTCATGCGGGGCCGCACGCTCAACGACAGTTTCATCATCATGGACGAGGCCCAGAACGCGACCTCGGAGCAGATGAAGATGGTCTTGACGCGGCAGGGGTTCAATTCCAAGATGGTGGTCACCGGCGACGTGACGCAAATTGACCTCCCCGCCGGCAAGCGCAGTGGACTGCTGGAAGCCATCGAGGTGCTCCGGGGCGTCGAGGGCATCCGTTTCATCTATTTCGACGAACGCGATGTGGTGCGCCACAACCTCGTCCAGCGCATCGTCAAGGCCTACGAACGGTACCAGGAAGCTCAGGAGGCGGGCCGCCAGCTCAGTCTGAAGCTCGGCGACGGTTCGGCGCCGCGCGCAGCCGCCGTCGCGCGCGAGCTAGAAGAAGAGCGTTCGTGGGCGACCGAGACGCCGCGAGCCTGATCGCCTCCCCCATGTCGGCGACGGAAGATCCGCTGATTTTTCGCGGCCGACGTCGGCTGCCGCGCCGGGCGCTGGCAGCCTTCGCACGCCGGCTGGAGGAGACGGTCGCGGGAGGCCAGCGCTTCACTTGCTTGCTCGCCACCGACCGCGAGCTACGCGATTTGAACCGCCGTTTCCTCGGCCGCGATGAGCCCACCGACGTGCTTTCGTTCCCTCAGCCCGGCCAGACCGGCTGGCTCGGCGAGATCGCGATCTCTGTCGATCGGGCGGCCGAACAAGCGGCGCGCTTCGGCCATTCGGTCGCCGAGGAAATCCAGATCCTGATGTTGCACGGCGTGCTGCATCTTCTGGGGATGGATCACGAGACCGATCGGGGCCGCATGGCTCGCGTCGAGCGCGCCTGGCGCAAGCGGTTGGGCCTGCCTCAGGCGCTCACCGAACGGAGGGATGTGTGACCGCCGCGCTGGTCGTTTTGGCCGTGGTGCTGGCCACGGTGCTGGCGCCGATCACCTTTGTCCAGGTGCTCTACTTGGAATCGCTCCGGCTTCGGAGCCGGGAGCTACCGGCCCTGGAATTCTTCAAAAAGACGCTCGAGGGCCAAATCGGTCTGAAAGGCGCCCGCGGCGCGCTGGTCTTCTCGCTGCTCAAACATACGATCCTGGTGGCGCTGGGGGTCGCGATCCTCGGCGCGACGCTGTCCGAATCGGCGGGTCTTTGGCGGGCCCTGGCGGAAGCCGCCCTGCTGGCATGGGCCGCCATGCTGGCCGGCGCTTACATCGTTCCCCAGACGCTTTACCGTAAGACGGATGGCCGTTGGGTTCGGCCGCTCGTGCCGGGGCTTCGGCTGGCGGCCTGGATGGTGCGTCCGGTGATCGCCGTGCTGGAGTTTTTCCAGGCGGTCGTGGAACTGGCGGATCACGAGGAGTCGGCCGCCGCTGGCGCCAACCATGCCGAGCACATCGAGGCGCTGATCTCGGCCGGCGCCGAGGAGGGGATCATCGGGGAAGAGGACCGGGAGCTCATCCAGGCCGCTGTGGAGTTCGGCGATAAGACCGTGCGTGAGGTCATGACGCCCCGGCCTAACATCGTGGCGATCGAGGCCTCGCGCACGTTGGAAGATTTGCGCCAGCTCGTGATCCACGAGCAATACTCGCGCATCCCGGTCTACGAGGGCACGATTGACCAGATCATCGGCTTCGTCCACGTGCGTGACATGTTCGAGCTCGACGAGCCGGAGCGCCGCCGGCGCACGGTGCGCGAGCTGGTCCGGCCGGTGCGGCTGGTGCCGGAGACCAAACCCGTGCGCGAGCTGATGCGCGAGATGCAGGAGGACCGGGCGCATATGGCCATCGTCGTGGATGAATACGGCAACACGGCCGGCCTGGCCACGATGGAAGACCTGGTCGAGGAAATCCTGGGTGAGATCCGCGACGAGCACGAACCCGAGCTGGACGCCACGCCGGAGCCGGACGGCGCCTGGGTGGTGTCCGGCAGCTGCGACGTGGACCGGCTGCGCGAGCTGTTCGGTTTCCGCCCCGACCAGGGCATCGAGTCCACGACCGTGGGCGGGCTGGTGGCCGAGTGGGCGGGGCACGTGCCGCAGCCGGGTGAGGTGGTCGAGCGCGACGGCATCCGCTTGGAAGTTCTGGCTGCCGACGAGCGCCGCGTGGAACAGCTTCGGGTCAGGCCGGTCGCAATAGACAGTCATGACTCCGGCTCCGGATAGTCGGTTCGTTTCGGGCTTCGTGTCGCTCCTCGGGCGCCCGAACACGGGAAAGTCGACGCTGTTGAACGCGCTCGTGGGAACCAAGTTGGCCATCGTGGCCGACAAGCCGCAGACCACGCGCACTGCGATTCAGGGGGTCGTCAACTTGCCCGGCGCTCAGATCGTGTTCGTGGACACGCCGGGCATCCACAGGCCCGACACGCTGTTCAACAAGCGCATGTTGGAAACCGTGAAAGCGGCGCTCGACGGACGGGACCTGCTGGTGTTCCTGGCGGACGCCACGCTGCCATTGACCGACGAAGACCGAGCGGCCGTCGAAATCGTCAAGTCGGCGCGCACCCCAGTCTTGCTGGCCCTGAACAAGATCGACCGGCTCAAGGACAAGTCGCGCCTGCTGCCTCTGATCGAACAATACCGGGGACTGCACGAATTCGCTGACTTCATCCCGATCTCGGCCTTGACCGGTGAGGGTTTGGACGTGCTGCGGCAGGAGATCGTCAAACGCCTTCCCGAAGGCCCACCCTATTTTCCGCCGGATTACCTCACCGACCAGCCCGAGCGCTTCCTGGCCGCCGAGCTGATCCGCGAGAAGATTCTGCACGAGACCCGCCAGGAAGTCCCGCACGCCGTGGCGGTCGTGGTCGAACGCTGGGAAGAGACGCCCAAGCTGACGCGGATTTCCGCCACGATCTATGTCGAGCGCGAGGGGCAGAAGGGCATCGTCATCGGCGCGCAGGGTTCCCGGCTCAAGAAGATCGGGACGCTGGCCCGGCAAGAGATGGAGCTGCTGTTCGGCCGCAAGATCTTCCTGGAGCTGTACGTCAAGGTGCGCCCGAAGTGGCGCGAGAACCCTGCCTTTCTCAATGCGCTAGACTGGCGTTCGATGGCGGGTTTCGAGGTAAGCTGACCATGCGCTGGCTGTCGCTGGTGACCGTTTTCATGCTCTTGTCGGCCTTCGCGGCCGCGGCCTGGGCGCAAAAGCCGGTCTCCGACGATTGGATCTACGACGAGGTCCGCCGACGGCTGGCGGGAGACCGTGACGTCAAAGGCGGGGGGCTCGACGTGGAAGTGCGCGATGGGGTGGTCACGCTACGCGGAAAGGTCCGCACGGAGAAACAGAAAAGCAAAGCCGAACGCATCGCGCGCAAGGTCAAAGGCGTCAAACGCGTCGTCAACGAGCTGGTCGTCGAGCCGTTCTGATGCCCTGGCGACGGGAGACCCATTCGGCCTGCCAGCCAAGGTGCGATGGGCGCGCCGCGCCTCTTGTTCGAGCGACCGTGACTCGCGCAGAGCCTGGCCGCGCCTCAGTACCCCATCTCCCGCAGCTTTTCGAGCGTCAGGCGCCGGGCTTCCGGAAGCGCCTCACGCGTCACGAGTAGTTTGTCGAGATACTTGGCCAGGATGTCACACTCCAGGTTCACCCGGTCGCCGAGCCTCCTGGTTCGGAGGTTGGTGTTTTCATAGGTGTGGGGCACGATGGTCACCGAGAGCACGCTCGCCTCGATCGAAGCCACGGTCAGGCTGATGCCGTCAATCGCCACCGAGCCTTTGTACACCAAGTAGCGGTCCAGCTCCGGCGGCACGCGGATTCGGAGCCACCAGTTGTCGCTGCCGAGCGGTTCGAGGGAAAGGAACTCGCCGGTGCCATCCACGTGGCCCTGCACGATGTGTCCTCCCAGACGGCCCGAAGCTGAAAGCGGCCGTTCAAGGTTGACGAGCGAGCCGGGGCGCACGTCGCCGAGGTTGGAACGAGCGAGCGTCTCGGGTGCCAGATCCGCAGCAAAGGATTCGCGCCGCAGCTCGCGCGCGGTCAGGCACACCCCATTGACGGCGATGCTCGACCCTTCCCGCAGATCCTCGAGCACCGTACGACAGCGGACACGCAGCCGTGCCCCTGCGGGCAGCCGCTCGAAGGATTCTACCGTCCCGACCTCCTCGACGAGCCCTGTAAACACGCTTACGGCTCCTTGACCAGCCAGGCTTCGACGGCGAACTCGTCCGGCGGAATCGGGTGCAGGCGCACGCGGTGAAATCGGATGGCGTCGGCCCGTCGCCGGCGTCCGGCGCCCCCGACGACCGGCAGCGATTCCAGCCCGCCGAGGATCTTGGGGGCGTAGTAAAAGAAGATCCGGTCCACGACGCCCGCCTCCAAAGCCGCCCAGTTGACCTTGCTGCCCGCCTCGATCATCAGTGACAGGTACTTTTCCGCCGCCAGATGCTCGACCAACTGGCGGAGGTCGGTGCGGCCGCCGGGCCCGTCGAGCGCCAGGATGCGCACGCCGCGTTCCTCGAGTGCCCGTCGGCGCTCGGCCGAGGCGGCCGAGGTGGTCACCACGAGCACGTCGCTGCGGCAGCTCTTGACGAGGCGCGATTCCGGGGGCAACCGGAGCTGCGAATCGAGCACGATGCGCAACAGCGGGCGGCTGCGTTCCAGGCCCGTGCGGTCCGTGAGCAGACAATCGTCCGTCAGCACCGTGCCGATTCCCGTCAGGATCGCGTCGGAGCGGTGGCGGAGCTGCTGCACGTGCGCCCGGGCCGTTTCCGACGTGATCCAGCCCTCGTTGTCGGCCGGGGCGGCGATTTTGCCGTCCAGAGTGAGCGCCGCCTTCAGCGTGACCAGCGGCCGGCCAGTGCGCATGAAGTGGACGAATTCTTCGTTGATCTCCCGCGCCGCTTCCGTGTAGGCTGAGGCCACCTCCGTCTCGATGCCGGCCTCGCGCAGCCGCCGCAGGCCGGCGCCCCGCACCAAGGGGTTTGGATCCTCCATGGCGGTCACGACCCGCCGCACGCCGGCCGCGATGAGCGCTTCCGTGCACGGCGGCGTGCGGCCTTGGTGTGCGCACGGCTCGAGGGTGACGTACAAGGTGGCGCCGCGCGCGGCCTCGCCAGCTTGCTCGAGGGCCAACACTTCGGCGTGTTTTACCCCCGCCCAAGTGTGCGAACCGCGCCCCACGACATCGCCGTTGCGCACCAGCACCGCGCCCACGGCCGGATTCGGGCTGGTCTGCCCGACGCCCTGCCGGGCCAGCGCAAGCGCCTCCTCCATGAATTTCGGGGACAGGTTATGTAACCCCCAATTCTCCATGTCTCACCAGGTCGTGCACGCCAAGACAGCCTCCCTGGGCGCGGCGTGCGGCGCCGATCTCTGCTCTTCTTCGAGTGTAGACGAAGTCGTGCCCCACCGCGTCCACAGTGCCTCGTATGTGTCGCAGTAAACTGTTTACGTTTGACGGATGTGGAAAGACCTCGCGGTGGCGCTGTCGCTGGCGAACTTGTGCTTTTTCGGATTCTGGTCCTCGCTACTGGCAGAGGCAAAGGATCCGCTCGCGCGACTGCGGTTGTTGCCTCCGGCCGAGTACGCGGCCGCCATTGTGAACGTGCTGCTTCTGGCCGGCGCCTTTTACCTGGCGATCCTGGCCGTGCGGCGGAGGCTGACGGGTCTCAAGCTGGCAGCGACGGTTGCAGCAGCCGGAGTCCTAGCGTGGGCGCCTCTGGTGGCTGGCTACACCGTGCTGCGCCACTACCGTCCCAAACCCTCCCTCGACACGCTGCTGCCGGTTAGCGCCGGACCCGCCCTGACGGCGTGCGCGCTGCTGCTGCTCCTGCTGGCCTTGCCGCGCCTGTACCGGCGCATCGCTGCGGCGTGTTACGCGGTGTTGCTGATTTTCTCTCCCTTTGTCGGCGTCACGTTCGCCCGCGCCGGCTGGCGCTTGTACGCGGCCCGACAGGGGCCGCCCTTGGCCGCTCCCACCTCTGCGTCCCGGACGAGCTCGGAAATGCACCGCCCGCCGGCCGCCTCGCGCGTGGTCTGGCTGGTCTTCGACGAGTGGGACCAGCGCTTGACCTTCGAGCAACGCCCGGCCGATCTTGCCCTGCCGGAATTGGACCGGCTCCGGGGCGAATCGTTTTTCGGTGCGGCAGCCTATGCTCCCGCCGAGCAGACCCAGTATTCCATGCTCTCCGTTCTGGCTGGCCGCGTCCTGACGGGCCTGGAGCCGGATCCCAGCCGTGACCTCCGTCTCCTGTTTCGCGATTTCCCTGAAAGTGCCCTTTGGGGCGCGTACCCCAACTTATTCCGCCGCGCCAAAAACGAAGGCTTCCGCACGGCGGTCGTCGGCTGGTACCTCCCATATTGCGCCTTGTTGTCGGACGCCACCGATGTGTGCTGGCAAAACGAGCCCCTCGGAGGGGTGAGCGGCTCCTCACTGTCGCGCCTGTTGACGGGGCAGTGGCAACTGGTAATGAAAAAGGCCGTCTTTTCCGTGTCGCTCGAGTCGCTGGATGCGTTCCATCACAGCCAGCTGTTCGATCAGATGCGCCGGGAAGCGGCCAAAGTGCTTGCCGACGCCTCTTTCGATCTGGTTCTCGTGCATTTGCCGGTGCCTCACGGTCCGTACTTCTACGACCGCCACACGGGCGCGTATCGGTTCGACCGCCATCCGGTTTTTGGTTATTTCGATAGCCTAGTGTTACTGGATCGCACGCTGGGGGAGTTCCGGCAGCAGCTGGAAGACGCGGGATTGTGGCAGCAGACTGCGGTCTTGGTGACGTCGGACCACTGGCTGCGAACCTCCGAGCTCATTGACGGCCACAAGGACCATCGCGTGCCGTTTCTGCTCAAACTGACGGGCAAGACGCGACCGCTGGTTTACGACCGGCCGTTCAACACCGTGCTGAGCCATGAGCTGCTACTGGAGTTGCTTCGGGGGAACCTGCGGACGTCGGCGGGCGTGGCGCGCTGGCTCGACCGCCGCCGCGAGTCGGTCCGTACCGAGCCGGTGTACACGGGCCTGGGCGCGCCTCCCAGTTGACCCGCGCCTCGGTTACGGCAGTTCCGCCAGCAGCGCGTCGATTTCCTGTTCGCTGATGTAGAAGTGGGGAGATGCCCGGACCCAGCCTTGGCGCGCCGCCAGGAGGAATCCCTTCTGCCGGAGCGCGCGCACCAGCGTCGCGCTGTCCGCGTCCGGCCGGCGGAAGCTGACGATGCCCGATCCGAGGCCCCGGCCGAGGACTTCGTATCCCTTCTGGCGCAGGCCCCGCGCCAAGCGCTCGGCCAGATGCAGCACCGCTTGGCTGATCCGGTCCAGTCCCACCTCGAGCAAGAACTCAATGGAGGCGCGTAGTCCGAAGCAGCCGGCGGTGTTCAGCGTACCGCATTCGTAGCGGGCCGCATCGGGGCGCAGCGTCGTGTCGCGGCAGCCGTAGTCGGCGTAGCCGACAAAGTTCATCCAGCCGATTTCCGCCGGCTGGATTCGGTCCTGCACGCGGCGGCGGACGTAAAGGATCCCGCACCCTTCGGGCCCGAGCAGCCACTTGTGGCCATCGGCCGCGAGCGCGTCAATTTGCGCCCGCTCGACATCCAGTGGCAACGCCCCCAGCCCCTGGATGGCGTCCACGAAAAACAGGCAGTCGTGGGAGCGGCAGATCCGTCCGATGGCCTCCAGATCCGCGCGGTAGCCGCTCAAGTACTGCACGAAGCTGATGGTCAGCAGCTTCGCCCCGCGACAGGCCGTGTCGACGCGGTCCAAAGGATCTTCGACCGACAGCCACTCGACGTGGATTCCCCTCCGCTCCAGCAGCTTCCAAGGGAAATAGTTGGCCGCGAACTCCTCTCGGAAGGCCACGACCTTGTCGCGGGGTCTCCAGTCTAAACCCATGGCCACCGTAGCGATCCCCTCCGAGGTGTTCTTCACGATGGCGATCTCCTGGCGCGAAGCCCCGATCAGCCGTGCGGCCGCATCGCGCAATCCCTCGCACGCTGCCATCCACTCGTCGTAGTGCAGCGCGCCGTACCGCAGGGCGTCTTCCGCGAAATGCTGCATGGCAGCGGCGGCGGGTTTGGACAAGGGGGCCACGCCGGCATGGTTGAGGTACACCAGCTGCTCGGTCACAGGGAAGGCGTCACGGTACTGTTTCCACAGCGGTTGAACCTCCGCCACCGGCCGGGCTGGGTAACCCATATCCCCAAGTCTACGTTAAACCCAATAGGGACCCGGGCGGCGGGGAGTATAATGTGGGCAGGGCCTCGGGACCCGGGAGGTAACGATGAGGGCAGTCCGCCAAGTTTTAGGAGTTTTGATTGCGGTTGCGCTGCTGGTGCCCGCTGTCATCGCCAAGGACAAAAAGAAAGATCCCGACGAGATCGGCAACCGCGACGTCGGCAAAGGGATCAATCTCTATTCCCTCGAAAAAGAAATCGCGTTGGGCAAGCAGCTCGCCCAGGAGGTGGAGCACCAGGCTAAGGTGATCGACGATCCAATCATCGCCGAATACGTCAATCGCATCGGCCAGAATTTGGCGCGCAACTCTGACGCCAAGGTGCCCTTCACCATCAAGGTGCTCGATGCCGAAGAGGTCAACGCGTTCGCCTTGCCCGGCGGCTTCTTTTTCGTGAACTCGGGTTTGATCCTCCGGGCGGAGACCGAGGCGGAGCTGGCCGGCGTCATGGCCCACGAAATTGCCCACGTGGCGGCCCGCCATGGCACACGGCAGGCCAGCCGGGCGCAAATCGCCAACTTGCTGAGTCTTCCGCTCATCTTCTGGGGCGGCTGGACGGGTTATATCATTCGCCAAGGAGCCGGGGTCGGAATCCCGTTGGCCTTCTTGAAGTTCTCGCGAGGCTTTGAAGAAGAGGCCGACTTGCTGGGCTTGCAGTATCTGTACAAGACCGGCTACGATCCGACGGCGTTCATTGATTTCTTCGAGAAGATTCAGGCGCTCGAGAAAAAGAAGCCGGGCACGATGGCTTCGGTCTTTTCCACCCATCCGCCCACGGACGACCGCATCCAGAAGGCTCAGAAAAACATTCAGGAGATTCTCCGGGCTAAGCCTGAATACGTCGTCAACACCTCGGAGTTCAATTTGGTGAAGGCGCGCTTGGCCGCCATGCACAGCCGCCGCAAGGTGGATGAAAAGGACGTCAACCGGCCCACCCTGCGGCGCAGCCCAGGAAGCACGTCGCCCATCGAAGAAAAGAAAGACGAGAAAAGCAAGGCGGACGAAGACGAACGGCCCACGTTGAAGCGCCGCAACTGAGTTCTTCTCCGAATTCGCTCCCCGAAGAAGGGGGCCTCAGCGCACTGGCGAGTAGGGAGCGGCCCGGTACAGGGCGATCTGAATGACGCTGGCGATTTGTCCGTGCCGCTCGATGGACTCCTGCCGCACTTTGATCCACTCCGGATCCGCCGCAAAGGCGCTCCAAGCCTTCTCCCGCGCCGCCAAATCCTCGAAAGGGATCAAATAAGTCAGGTTGGGCATGTTCGGTCCGATCACGGTGGACGTGTACAAGATCGGGTGCACGCCCACGCGGTGAAAGATCTTGATTTCCGGGCCCTCGAAGCGTTCGTGCAACGCCTTCAACTGCCGCCAAGTGGGCGAGTGATAGACGCGCAGCTCGAAGATGCGGGGCGTCTTGGGCGGCGGATCGAGGGGCACTACCTCGGGCGAGTACGCGGCGGCCTCGAGCAAGATGTTGTGCTGTTGCTCGAACGGAGGCTCCGGACCTTCCTGCCAGGTTTCGAAGGCTTTCTTGAGGGCCTCGTCTTCTTGCAGTTTGGCGCGCACTTGCCACATCTCGGCCACCGACTGAAAGCCCAGCAACATCGCCACTTGCGGCATATGCGGCGCTACCAGGGCCTCGAGCACGATTTTCGGGCCGGCGTGAACCTGATTCAGGGCCGGCAGCACTGCTTGGCTCAAATAATTGTGCAGGCGCCCGAGCTGCGTGCCGTGTTTGAGGTAAAAGAGCTCGAGCAGGTACAAGCGTGTCTTCCGTTCCTCGCCCTCCGGCCGCTGGCCGGCCGCCAGGCTGAGCCCGCCGAGCATTCCTACGAACGATCTCCGATCCATGGTGCGGTCATTTGCCTCCACGCTGGCGGACACGCTATAACCGTGGTGCGGCATGCCCGCCGTCTTCCTCGTCAGCGCCGCGCTGGTCATGCTGAGCGCGGAGTATCGCGCTCCCGCCGGGACGCGCCCCGCCATTCGCCGGCCCGGAGCGGAAAGCGTCCTACCGGGCGGCCGCTTGCTGCTGCCGTTAGGCCGCCAGTTTTCTACCGGACCGGGCGCCTTCGGCCTCGCCGTCAGTCCCGGCGGCAAATTCGTGGCCACGGCCAATCTGGGCCCGCGGCGCTATTCCATTACTGTACTGCACCGGCACAAGAATCGCTGGCGTGCGGTACACCGCGAGCCGGTTGCTCGAAGCGATTCCGAGAATCGCCTCGGGGATTGGGCCGGCGTTTCTACGGGCATTGTTTTCGGCCGAGAGGACGAACTCTACGTCTCCGAAGGTGACTCCGGGCGGGTGCGACTGCTCGATGCCGGCAGCGGCGACACGCGGCGTCTGTTCGATGTGAACCGCGACGGCTTTGCTGACAGCCACACCGGTGAGTTGGCGATCGACCGCGAGCGGGGCTTGCTCTACGTCGTAGACCAAGCCAACTTCCGGCTCGTGATCGTGGACGTGCGCAAGCGCGCAATCGTGTCCTCGGTACGGACCGGACGTTTGCCTTTCGCCTTGGCCCTGGCGCCGGATGGGCGGAGGCTGTACGTGACGCACGTCGGGCTGATCGAGTACCGCCCGATCCCGGGCGCGGACCCGCTGCGGCCTAAACAAACCGGTCTGGCATTTCCAGCTTTTGGTTTTCCGTCGCCGGAGGCGCTGGCGGGGGTGGGCCGGGAGACGGAATCCGGGCCGGTGCAGGTTCCTGGCGTCGCCGACCCGAACGCGCCGGAGGCGTGCTCCGTGGCGGTCGTCGACGTGGAAGATCCGCGGGCACCGCGCGTGCAGACATGGGTGAAAACGGGCCGGCATTTCAGCGAGGGCAGTCTCGGGTGCAGCAGCCCCTCCGGCGTGCTGGCGACCACAGACCGCGTGTACGTTTCCAACGCGCATAACGACTCCGTCACGGTCCTCGACAGGAGGACCTACGAGGTCGTCGGGGAGATCTTGTTGCGCGTGCCCGGCTTGGAACACCTGCGCGGCGTGCTTCCGGCGGGTTTGGCGTTTCACGAGCCCAGCGGCTGGCTGCTGGTGGCCGAAGCGGGGATCAATGCCGTCGGGGTCATCGACACGCGAAGCCATCGGGTGATCGGGCATCTGCCGGCGGGCTGGTTTCCGACGCGCGTGGCCTTGGATCGCGACACCGTCTTCGTGGCCAGCGCCTGGGGACACGGGACCGGGCCGAGTGGCAGCGCCCGAGAGCCGTACCGCGAAACGTTGCAGGGCCTCCTGCAGCGGGGAACGATCTCCGTGTTTCCGCTTCCGGGCCGCGACGAGCTCGACGGCCATACTGCGCGCGTCTGGCGGCTCAACGGGCTGACGCCGGTGAAAGAAGCGCCCGCCCGATTGCCCGCCGCGATCCGTTACGTGGTCCTCATCGTCAAGGAGGACCGCAGCTTCGACGAGATCCTGGGCGATGTGGTGGCGGCTGCGAACGGCGCGGTACGGTCGGCGCCGGCTCTGGCGCGTTTCGGCCAGCGGGGATACCTATGGCACGAACGCCGCGCCTTCGACGCCCGCCTCAATCTGCGCAACGTCAACGTCACTCCCAATCATCACGCGCTGGCGGCCCGCTGGGCCTTCAGCGACAATTTCTACGCCGAGGCGCACACCAGCGTGGAAGGGCACCACTGGCTCGCGGGCGTCTATCCCGACGTCTGGGTCGCCGTCTCGGCGGCGGCCGGCTCTGGCGGCCACCAGGACTTTCGTTTTTCCACCCGCGCGCCGGGCCGCTGGATGTTTCGCGGCAGCGCCGCCTCGGTGCATCCGGAGGCGCAGCTGGAAGCGGGCACGCTGTGGCACCACCTCGAGCGCCACGGAGTCCGCTTCCGCAACTATGGCGAGGGCTTGGAGCTGGCGGGCGTCTATGCAGGGGAGGATCTCGAACCGACCGGCGCACGCTATCTTACGAACGTCCCGCTGCCAGACCCGCTGTACCGCCACACCTCCCGGACGTATCCCCAGTTCAACCTGCAGATTTCCGACCAGTACCGCGCGGACCGCTTCATCGAAGACGTGGAACGGCGTTACCTCCGGGGCGGAGAGCCTTTCCCGCAATTCGTCTACCTCCATCTGCCCAACGACCATACGGGCCGTCCCCGCCCGGCATACGGCTACCCGTTCGAAGCCTCTTACGTCGCGGACAATGACTTTGCCTTGGGGCGCATCGTCGAATTTCTTTCCCACTCGCCATGGTGGCCTCAAATGGCCATCTTCATTACCGAGGACGACGCCCAGGGCGGGGTGGACCACATCGACTCGCACCGCACGCTCCTGCTCCTGGTGAGTCCGTATGCCAAGAGGAACTATGTTTCCAAAGTCAATTCCAGCTTTCCGGGTTTGCTCAAGACCATCTTCCGGCTGCTGAAGATCCCACCGCTGAACTTGTTCGACGCGACGGCCTCGGACTTGTCCGATCTGTTCACCCACGAACCGGATCTGACCCCGTACAAAGCCGTTCCACCGGATCCGCGGGTGTTCGACCCAGCAAAGGTGCGCCGGCCGACGGTTGTCGGTGAGCGTTGCCGGGGTCTCGCTGGGAGCTCTGCTGGAGGCCGGCCAACGGCAGGCGACCCTCGAGCGAGGCCGTGCGCCGCTACGATGCGACTTGCGGCAGCGCTTCGAGCACGGCGCGAGTAGTTCCCGCTGCTTTGAAAGTGATATGCTGTCTGCCGGCGCCATGCCGTACATCTTCGAGTGACACGAGGAGAGAGGCCGTGAAAATTGGAGTGTTCACCGTTTTGATGTCGGATCTTCCCCTACCGCAGGTGATTCAGAAGCTCAAAGCGCTGGGCGTGGACACCATCGAGCTCGGAACGGGCAACTACCCGGGGGATGCCCACTGCAAGTTGTCCATGCTCGACAACGAGAGCGAACTCAAGGAGTTCAAGAAGATGCTGGACGACAACGGCATCACCGTGAGCGCCCTAAGCTGTCACGGCGAGCCGTTGCATCCCGATCCGGCAGTTTCCGGTAAGGCTCAGGAGATCAGCCGCAAGACCATTCTGCTGGCGGAAAAGCTCGGCGTGCCGGTGGTGATCGACTTCTCCGGCTGCCCGGGCGACAGTGACAACGCCAAGTATCCGAACTGGGTGGTTTCGCCGTGGCCGCCGCACTACCAGGAGCTGCTGGCCTGGCAGTGGGAGAAGAAAGTGGCGCCCTACTGGACCGAGCGGGCGAAGTTCGCCGCCGATCACGGCGTGAAGATCGCCATCGAGATGCACCCCGGCTACGTCGTCTACAGCCCGGAGACGTTGCTCAAGTTGCGCTCGATCGCGGGCAACAATATCGGGTGCAACTTCGACCCGAGCCACATGTTCTGGCAGGGAATTGACCCCTGCGCGGCAGTGCGCGTTCTGGGCGATGCGGTCTTCCACGTCCACGCCAAGGACACGCAGATCTATCCCGTCAACCTGCCCAAGAGCGGCGTGCTCGATATGAAGCGCTATACAGACGAGCGCAACCGCGCCTGGATCTTCCGCACCTGTGGCTGGGGTCACGGCGCGGACTTCTGGCGCGAGTTTGTCTCCACGCTGCGGATGGTGGGCTACGACTACGTGCTTTCCATCGAGCACGAGGACAGCCTCATGTCGCCCGAGGAAGGGCTGACGAAGGCCATCAACTTCCTCAAGGACATCGTGATTCGCGAGAAACCCGGCGTGGCGTACTGGGCGTAGCCGGGGCCGGAGCCGCCGGGATGCGTCGCGGCCGCAGCGCAAGGTTCGGGGCGGCCCTTGTCGCGCTCCTACTGCTGGTCGGGGCGGGCGCTCTGCGGGCCGAGCTGCGAGCCGGGGCCGCCAAGCGCCCGATCACCCCGGACCTGGAGGGGCACGCTCCCGTCTTTTTGGCCGGGTTCGGCCTGAACCGTCGCGCCACCGGTATTCACGACGACCTGTGGGCGCGATGCCTGGCGCTGGAGGCCGGCGGCGGACGCCTGGTGATCTGCGGCGTGGATTCGATCGGCCTCTTCTACGAAGACGTCGAAAAGATCCGCGCCGCTGCTCGTTCGCAACTGACAGGCCCCGCCGACCTTGTGGTCGCGTCGTCCCACAACCACGAGGCGCCGGACACCATGGGCCTGTGGGGTCCGAAACTGGGCGTGAGCGGCATCAGCGAAGCCTACAACGCTTTCGTGGTGGAACGCACGGCGGAGGCTGCGGCCGAGGCCGTGGGCTCCCTCCGCCCCGCGACGATCCGTCTGGCACGCTTCCACAGCCCGGAACTCGACCGTTTCATCCACGACAACCGCCCGCCCGTGGTGCACGACTCCGAGCTGGTGATTCTCTCGGCGGCCGGGCGCGACGGCCGGCCCATCGCCACGCTGGTCAACTGGGCCAACCACCCGGAGGCGCTCGGCTCGAAGAACACCCTGGTGACGGCGGATTATCCGGCGCATCTGTACACACGTCTGGAAGAGCTTCTGGGCGGCGTTGCTGTCTTCGTCAATGGCGCTGTGGGCGGGATGCAATCGCCGCTCGGCGCCAAGGTTATCGATCCGGCCACGGGGGCGGAAGCGCCGGACGGAACCTTTCGGAAAGCCGAGCTAATCGGCCGGCGCGTGGCGGAGCTGGCCGCCCAGGCGCTGGGTCCCGCAAGGCCGGTCGCCATTGAACGGGTCGAATACCACGAGAAGCTCATCTCGATCCCGGTGACGAACGTACGATTTCTGAAGGCCGCCGAAGCCGGTGTCTTCCGAGGCCGCAAGGTCATGGATCCGCAGGCTGTCACCACCACCCCGGTGGGATGGATCCGCTTGAGCCGCGGCCAGCGTCCCGTGCTGGAGATCGCGCTCGTGCCGGGCGAGCTCTATCCGGAGCTGAGCGTGGGCGGCATCGAGCGGTACCCGGGCGCCGATTTTCCCGAGGCGCCGCTCGAGCCCCCCATCAAGAAGCTGATGCGCGCCCCCTACCGCATGCTGTTCGGGCTCGCCAATGACGAGATCGGCTACATTATCCCCAAGGCCGAGTGGGACGAAAACGAGCCGTGGCTGCAGAACAGCCCGCGGCGCTGGTATGGCGAGGTCAATTCTGTAGGCCCGGAGGCGGCGCCGCGCATCGTTGCCGCCTTACAGGAACTTCTGGGAAAACGGTAGCATGAGCGAACCAGTCAGCCAATTCTCCATCACCGTGGACCAGATCGAGGGCTACGAGTTCCGGGTGCGATTCGACAAGGAGCAGTTTCCCGAGCTGCTCATGGACGAGCCGCCGCCGCTTGGAAAGGATCGGGGGCCGAACGCCGGGCGCGTGCTGGCCGCGGCCATCGGCAATTGCCTCACCGCGAGCCTGTTGTTCTGCGCGCGCAAGGCCCGCGTGCCGGTGGACCATCTCCACACCGAGGTGACCGTGCACGTGGTGCGCAACGAGAACCGCCGCTTACGGATCGGCAAGGTGGAGGTGGTCATCGATCCCCACATCCCGGAGTCGGAGCGCGACAACGCACGGCGCTGCCTGGAACTGTTCGAAGACTTTTGCACGGTCACCGCCAGCGTCCGTCAGGGCATTGACGTGGCGGTGAAGGTGAAGGGGCTCACGGACTGAACTCCGCGGCGGCTGCACCAACCGACTCGATGCCCCGGCCCGCTCGAACTCGGTTCCGTCTCCCGGTGGAGTGAGCTATGAACCGCGCGTTGTTGCTCTTGTGCTGCTCGGCCTCAGCCCTCGCACTGGACCTGACTCGGGCCACCGTGGTGGTTTCGCATGGCCTGGGATCTCTCGAGCAGAAAGCTGCCGCGGTGCTCGTGGAAGAAGTGGAGAAGCGTTCGCAGGTTCGCTGGCCGGTGGCGACGAGCCGCCCCCGCGGCGGTGCACCGGTCGTGCTCCTTGCACGAGGCTCCGGGCCGCCGGAGGGCTTCCGGATCACGACCGACGGCCCAACAGTCACGGTGACGGGCAACGACGCGCGCGGGGTGCTTTACGGCGTCGGGCGCCTGTTGAGCGCCTTGCGGATACGCCGACACGGCGTGGAGCTTCCCGACGGATTCCACGTCGCGACCGCGCCCCGCTACCGCTTGCGCGGCCACCAGCTCGGCTATCGTCCCAAGACGAACTCCTACGACGGCTTCACGGTGGCCATGTGGGACCAATACCTGCGCGAACTGGCCCTGTTCGGCGCCAACGCGGTCGAGCTGATTCCACCGCGCTCGGACGACGCCGCCGACAGTCCCCACTTCCCTCTGCCGCCCATGCACATGATGGTGGAAATGTCGCGGCTGGCAGACTCCTACGGTTTGGACGTCTGGATCTGGTATCCCGCGCTCGACAAAGATTATTCCGATCCGAACACGGTGGCGTTCGCGCTCAAAGAATGGGGCGAGGTCTTCCGCCAGTTGCCCCGCATTGACGCGGTGTTCGTGCCGGGCGGGGATCCGGGCCACACGCAACCCCGGCACCTCATGGCGTTGCTCGAAAAACAGACGGCCAACCTGCGCCGCTACCACCCCAAGGCGACGATGTGGGTGTCGCCGCAGGGATTCAGCCAGGCGTGGATGGAGGAGTTTTTGGGCATCCTCCGCGACGAGCAGCCGGCTTGGCTGGCGGGCGTGGTCTTTGGCCCGCAAATCCGCATGAGCCTGCCGGAGCTCCGCCGTGCGGTGCCGGAGCGGTATCCCATTCGTTATTACCCCGACATCACCCACAGCCTTCGCTGCCAGTATCCCGTGCCAGACTGGGACACCGCCTACGCCGTCACCGAAGGACGCGAAACGATCAACCCCAGGCCGCGGGACCAGGCCGCCATCTTCCGCCTGCTCGCTCCCTACACCGTCGGATTCCTGACGTATTCGGAAGGTGTCAACGACGACGTCAACAAGTTCGTCTGGAGCGGCCTCGGCTGGGATCCGGACCGGCCCGTTATCGAAATTCTTCGCGACTACAGCCGCTTTTTCATCGGCGAGCCGTTCACCGAAAGTTTCGCTCAGGGCCTGCTCGCTCTGGAGCGGAACTGGCGTGGGCCCTTGGCGACCAACAGCGGCGTCTACACGACCCTGGAACAGTTCCAGGCAATGGAGCGAGCCGCTCCGCCGCAATTGCTCGCCAACTGGCGGTTCCAGCAAGCGCTCTACCGCGCCTACTATGACGCCTACACGCGACGCCGCCTGCTCTACGAGACGGAGCTCGAAGAAAAGGCGATGGAAACGCTGCGGGAGGCTCGTGCGCTGGGCTCGCTGGCAGCCGTGGGCCGCGCCGAAGCCCTATTGGACCAAGCCGCCTCCAAGCCGCCGGCGCCGGCTTGGCGCGCCCGCATCTTCGAACTTGCCGAGGCCTTGTTCCAAAGCATCCGCATGCAACTCAGCGTGCCCCGTTACAAGGCCATCGCGGTGGACCGCGGCGCCAATCTGGACACCGTGGATGTTCCGCTCAACAACCGGCTGTGGCTCAAGGACCGGTTCGCCGAGATCCGCGCGCTGGCCGACGAGGCCGCCCGCCTGCGCGCCATCGAAGAGATCCTCAACTGGAGCAATCCCGGACCGGGCGGCTTCTATGACGACCTGGGCAATCCGGCCCGCCAGCCCCACTTGGTCCGGACGAAATCTTACGAAGCGGATCCTGCGTTTCTGGAATCGCCCCTCGTCGGCTTTACCTACCGACCCGGATGGCGCAAATCCTGGTGGGATCACGCAGAGGCCTTGAACGACCAGCCGCTGACCCTTCGGTACGACAACCTCGATCCCACGGCTCGGTACAAAATCCGCGTCGTTTACGCCGGGGACAGTCCGACCCGTAAGATCCGGCTGGTCGCCAACGACCGGTTCGAGATTCACCCGCTGATCGAAAAGCCCGCGCCGGTGCGGCCGATCGAATTCGAGATCCCTCGCGAGGCTACGGCAGCCGGCACCCTGGAGCTGCGCTGGTACCGCGAGCTGGGACTCGGCGGCAACGGGCGGGGCTGCCAGGTGGCGGAAGTTTGGTTGATCCGCCAAGAAAAATAGGCACCGCTCGGGGCGTCGAAAAACCCCTCCAACTGCGGCCCTTATTTCCTCGGATCCGCTCGGCCCTCGCCGGTCAGCGTTCCCTCACTCCGCCGGCACCAACCCGAGCGGAAACCGCACAAACGCGATCCGCTGTCGCCTCCAGGTGTAGGTGATCAGCAGGTCGCCGTTGCGCGCCTGAATCAGGGCGGGGTAGGAATATTCGCCCGGCTGATCCTCGAGGGTGTAAAAGCTGCGGAAGCGCTCGCCGTCGCGGCTCACCGCCAGATTGAGGGGCGTCCGCGCCCGGTCGCTGTGATTGTAAATCAGCACGATGCGGCCATCATCCAAGCGGATCGCGTCCACGGCGGCATTGGGGTTGGGCAAGTCGATCGGACGGGCCTGCGTCCAGCTGCGGCCGTCGTCGAAGGAATCGGCCACGCAAATGCGTCCGATACTGGCCGTGGACCGCGCGTAGAACCGCAATCGGTTGCCGCCCAACGGCACGACCGCCGGTTGAATGATGCCGTCGATCCGCTTCCATTCCGAGGACCCGGGAACTTCGGCGGGCGCCGGCCCGGCGGCATCCCGGCGGGGAACGTCCCGGGCGACGGTGATCGGGCCGATGCGTTGCCAGCTCCGGCCATGGTCGGCGCTGCGCTCGATCCAGCAAGCCCACGACCGGTAGCTTTCGACGGACGTGCCCGAGACGAGCGTCCCGTCCGGCAGCAGCAGCGGCTTGCTGCGGATCGGACCGTACAGTCCGGCGGGGAGGTGCTCGATGGCGGACCATGTCCGTCCGTGGTCCGCGCTCGCGCGGCGGGCCGCCGTCCAAGTTTGCGGGCTCGGCCCGAACTTGTAGTACAGCCACAACCGGCCGTCAGCGGTGTAGAACAGTACCGGGTTCCACGTGGGAACTTCCGGCTCGCGCGCCAGCTCGATGGGCTGCGACCAGCCGGAGGCGGTTCGTCGGGCTGCCCAGATCGCCACATCGGGCCGCCCTTCGGCAGTTCCCCCGAACCAAGCGGCGAGGATCTCCCCGTCGGGAAGCTCCACGAGCGTCGAGGCATGGCAGGAGGGGAACGGGGCTTTCTCGAACACGAATTCGCGCAGGGGCTGGGCCTGGAGCGGCACCACAAGCATCGCAACGAGCCCCGCACCCAACGTCAGCCGCACGCTCCGCTGTGGGTGGCGCATACGCCGGACCCCCGGGCTAACGTCAGAAGCGCAGTCGCAGCGCGAATTGAATTTCGCGAGCGTTCGTGATCACCCGCGTAATCGTTCCGGCCGCGCGGGAGCCGATAAAGCGGTTCGGCAGCCCGAAGTTGGCGCGGTTGAACAGATTGAAGAATTCGCCTCGGAACTCGAGTCCCACTCGTTCGGTCAATCGGAAGTTTTTCTGGGCGGCGAAGTCCCAGGTAGCCAGCCCCGGCCCGATGATGATGTTGCGTCCGCTGTTGCCGAACTGAAAGGCCGGCGGGTTGACGAAGCAGCCGATGTCGAAGAAGCGCTCGACCGTTTGTTGCGCTTCCGGCAGGTTCCCGTCACAGACGCGGTTGGGACGGGTGAAGGTGCCGGTGTTGGCTGTCGGCGTAGCGAGCACGGGCGTGGTGGGAGCCCCCGATTGCGCGGTGACGATGCCGTTCAGTTGCCAACCGCCCAGAACCTGCTCCACGACCGCCGGAGCCGAGTGCATCCATCGGCGGCCCCGGCCGAACGGGAGTTCGAAGATATAGCCGATGCTCAGCCGGTGCCGGTAATCGAAGTTGGAAAGCCCCCGGTCGGCCCGCAGATTGCGCGGATTTTGGATGTTGATGCGCGGGTCGCCGTCCGAGGAATTGCCGCCGGCGCCATAGTCGAGCGAGCGTCCCCACGTGTAGGACACCAGGAAAGACAAGCCGTGGGACATGCGCTTTTCCGAAGACAGCTGCAACGACTGGAAGCTGGAATTGCCCCGAGGCTCCCAAGCCGAAATGGTCGAGTAGGCGGGGAACGGCCGCCGCGGCGCGATGGGCCCGGGTCCGGGGACCGCCACGTTTTCGTCGAGCGCGATGAACAAGTGGGTGCCTTTGGAAGCCACGTAGGCGGCCCGGACAACCAACGTCTCCGAAAGTTGCCGTTCCAGCGTCAGGTTCCACTGCTGCATGTTGGAGGTCTCGTTGGCTGTCGGGATGTAGACCGCGATGGGCTGCGCCTGCGCGGGCAGCGGAATGCCATCCTGCGTGCGCAAGCAGGGCGCAGTCGCGCTGCACGAGACGGAATATTCCGCGGCGAACGGGAAATTGATGAACAGCCGGGCCGAGGAGCCCGTGCCTTGCTCGTTGAAGAAAAACAGACCCCAGGCGCTGCGGAGCACCGTGCGCGGCGTCAACGTCCAGGCGAACCCCACGCGCGGGCCGAAGTTGTTGGTCCGCACGTCCAAGATCCCGCGCGAGATGCCGCCCGTGCCTGCCAGATCGATGCTGGCCGTGCGCGGATTGAAGTTCGACTGGCGGTCGTACTTTTCATACGGCGAGGTGAAAAGGTCATACCGAAGGCCCAGGTTCAGGGTGAGCCTGGGGTGGACTTTCCAGTTGTCCTGGACGAAGGCCCCGAACTCGGTGTAGAAGACGTGCGGTGTGCCCCGCGTGAAAGTGGATTTGGTCGAGCCGTTGGGCAGACCGAGCAGGAAATCGGCGAACCCCTCGCCCGTGCCCCCGGGACTGGCCGGATTGTTGGTGTAGACCCCGCCGAAGTCCAACGCCCCGGCGGGCGCCCGGAGCTGGAAGAATCCAAAATTGTTCCGGATGACGCTGAAGCCGAATTTGAGCGAATGCGCGCCCCGCGTCCAGGCTAACGTGTCGTTGATCTGCCAAGTGTTCTGAGGTGCAATCAGCGGCACGAAGCTGCTGGGCGTAATGGCCTGAATGCCGGCGACGTTGAGGTTGGCCATCGAGGAGCCGATCGGCTCGGTGTTGGCGCCCCGCAACCCCAGCCGCTCCGCCGTGTTCTGTCCGAAGTCGAGTGGCGTGGCGCGCAGCACGAGCCGCGTGTAGCCCACGGCGAAGTGATTCACCAAGGTCGGGTTGAATACGTGCGTTTCCTGCCACGTGGCCTGGAAGCTGGGGGCGTCGTTGTTCCGGGGCGACGTGCCCACGATCATGAACGCCGGAGGATTGGGCTGGCCGTCCCGGAAGGCGGGCGTCGCCGGCCAGCGCACCAACGCGCGGCCATAAGTGACCCGGGCAAAGAAATTGTCTTTGGACGACAGATTGTGATCCACTCGCACGTCGAACTGGTCCTGGGTCACCGCCCGCAGGGGCGTGTGCACGAAGTTGTTGCGGCGCGCTGGCAGGTTCGGCAGCGGCCAAAGAGCCACCAGACGGTTGGCCACAGGATCGATGCGGGATGCCGGGATGCGGTTACCGGCAAACGGTTGACGCGTGCCGGTGGCTGGGTCGAACGTCAGGGGATCGAAGATGCGGTTCGGGCTCTGCGAGAAGTCGCCGCTGCGTTCGGGCACCGACGGCACCGACAGCAGGAACGTTTCCTCGCGGCGGGAGCGGAAGCCAGCATAGTCGCCGAAAAAGAAAGTCTTGTTGCGCACGATAGGCCCGCCGAGGGCGAATCCGAACTGGTTGTGGCGGAAGCCCGGCTTGCCCGGGTCGAAGAAGCGCCGGGCGTCCAGCTTGGAATTACGCAAGAATTCGAACACCGAACCGTGGAACTGGTTCGAGCCGGAGCGAGTGATTACGTTGACCACGGCGCCGCCGCCGGCAAACTCCGCATCGTAATTGCTCGTCTGGATCTTGAACTCATAGATGGCCTCAACGGCAGGGAAGACCTTGATCGTGGCCACGGTCTGGTCGCGATTGTCAATGCCGTCGATCATGAAGTTGGTGAAGCTGCCGCGGCCGCCGTTGGCGATGATCTCCGCACCGGCCCTCTGGGTCTCGTTGCCGGCGCCTTGCGTCCGGATGCCGCCCACCGGGCCGGGGTTCGTGCCCGGGGCCAGCAAGGCCAACTGGGAAAAATTCCTCCCGTTGAGCGGCAGCTGCTGGATGCGGTCCATGGGAATGACGTTGCCGACGTCCGAGGTCGAAGTCTGCACCAACGGCGCGCCCCCGAAGACGGTGATCTCCTGGGCGACCTCTCCGACGGCCAGCTGGACGTCGACGTCGAGAGTCTGCTGGATTTGCAGGATCAGGTCGCGGCGCACGCTCGTCGAAAAACCCGGCGCCTTGACGGTGACCGTATACGTTCCCGGTTTCAACAGCGGAACCGTGTACCGGCCGGTGTCTCCCGTTTCCGTCCGCTGACTCAGGCCGGTGTTTTGTTCCGTCACCGTCACTTCCGCCTTGGGCACCGCCGCGCCGCTGGGGTCGGTGACGCGGCCGGTGATGGTCCCGGTGGTGACTTGCGCCAGCGTGGCGCCGGCGCAGGCGATCAGGACGATGCCGCTCCGAAGGATCTTGGGTTTCGCTCCCATGACGCACCTCCACGTTCGGACGAGCTTGCGCGCGAGCCGGCGACGCGACGGAGCGCGCTTGTACCGGGCGCACGCCAAGTGTATACTTATTGTATGCAGGCTCGCCCTGTCTGTCAACCCGAATTTTCCTCCGCCAACTTCCCGCTGGGACGATTCCAGGCTCATGGCTAGCGCCCGGCGAAAAGACGAAAGCTTGCGGCGCAAGGCGTACCACTATATCCAGCACCGCATTCTCTCCGGGATGATCCGTCCGGGAACCACGCTGTCGGAACTGGCGCTCGCCCGCGAGACGCGCATGAGCCGCACTCCGATCCGGGAGGCCATCCACCAGTTGCTGGCGGAAGGCTGGCTGGAGCACGCCCCTGGAGGTCGTGTGGTGGTGACCAGCCTGGAACGGGACGACATTGTGGAACTCTACGAGCTGCGGGAGGCGCTCGAGGTCTACGCCGTGCGCAAAGCGGCCTGCCGCGGCTTGCCGCCAGCCGATCGCGGCCTTCTGCGCGAGCTGTGCGAACGTATCCGGGCTTTCGCGGACCTGTTGCGCACCTCTGGGCGCGAGCGGCTCAACGAGATGGAGATGGAGGAGTTCCTCTCCGCCGACATGAAGTTTCACCTGCTGCTCCTGCGTGGGGCGTCAAACCGCCGGCTGATGAAGCTCGTCACCGACACGCGGCTGTTGACGCGGATCTTTTCCTTCGAGCGGCCGGGACATGATGCGGCCCTGCTCGAGCGGATCTATCAGTATCACTCTGGGATCGTAGAGGCCTTGATGTCGGGCGACGGGGAGCGAGCCGCGCAACTGCTCGGCGAGCACATCCGCGCCAGCCTTCAGGAACGGCTCGAGTTGTTCGACCAATGGCAGCGGGAGTCGGAGTTGCAGGATCTGCTCACCGCGCCATTGGCGGCCCCGGGACGGTCCCAATGAAGCGGGACGGCCAGCCCTTGCCGGGCAAACCGGAGTCGGGTGCTTCTTGGCGCCCGCCGTCGCCCCGTTACAAGTGGTACCTCGTGGCCATGCTGTGGTGGATCTCGTTTTTCAACTACGCGGACCGGCAGGCCATCTTCTCGGTTTTTCCTCTCCTCGAACAGGAGATGGGGCTCAGCCCCGTCGAGCTCGGGCTGCTGGGCTCATCCTTCGCCTGGACCTACGGACTCGCGGCCCCGCTGGCCGGCTACGTGGTGGACCGCGTGCGCCGCAAGACGGCGATCCTGGCCGGACTCCACATCTGGAGCCTGATCTGCGCCCTCACTGCCCTGTCGCGTAATTTTCGCCACCTCCTGTTGTTTCGCGCCGCGGAAGGATTGGGAGAAACGTTTTACTATCCCGCCTCCATGTCCTTGATCAGCGATTACCACGGCAAAGCCACGCGCTCGCGCGCCATGGGACTGCATCAAACCAGCGTCTACGTCGGCACTATCGGAGGCGGCTTCTTTGCCGGATGGATCGGCCAGCGGTACGGCTGGCGCTGGTCCTTCATCGTCTTCGGCGCCCTCGGAATCCTGCTCGGCGTAGTCCTCCATCGTTTCCTCCACGAAGCGCCCCGGGGTGCGGCGGACCGTGCGGAGGCGGGAGCGGGCGCAACGCCTCTTCGGGCGAGTCTGCCGCTTTCCGAGTTTTTCCGAGTGCTCGCGCGGACCCCCAGCGCGCTGCTGCTCATGGGTGCTTTCGTTTGCGCCAATTTCGTCGCGGTGGTGTTGCTGTCCTGGATGCCCAAGTTTCTCTACGACCGTTTTCAGATGAGCTTGGCCATGGCGGGGCTGACCGCGACGCTTTTCGTCCAGTTGGCGAGCATGGTCGGCTCTCCTCTCGGCGGCTGGATGGCGGATGCGCTGCGGCGGCGCACGCCACGTGGCCGGCCGCTCGTACAGGCCCTCGGTGTGCTGGGCGGGGCTCCGTTCGTGGCGCTGTGCGGCCTGACGCCCTCGGTTGCCGTTCTGGTGGCCGCTCTCACCGCCTGGGGCTTGTTCAAGGGCCTCTACGACGCCAACATCTTCGCCTCGGTCTACGACGTGATGCCACCCGAAGCACGGGGAACCGCTGCGGGCTTCATGAACTGCGTGGGCTGGTTGGGAGGTGGCGGGACCGCGCCGGTCATCATCGGACTGATCGCCCAGCGGGAAAGCCTGGGACTGGCGATTGCGCTGACCTCCAGCGTGTACCTGCTGGCGGCAGTGTTGCTGCTGGCCGCGGCAGTCTTGTTCATGAAGCGCGACGTGGAACGGATCGAGCGGGAGATGCTCCAGGCTGCGTCGTCGTCACGGGGCTGAGCCACCGCCTCGGTTCTGGTCGGATTCGTTCGCTCGAGGGAGGGAAGCCCCGCGCCTCTGCTACACTACGCTTTTCGCCGAAGCCCAGCGGAGCAGCGTTACGGCGTGACACGCCCCGGAGACGCCCCCAAAGCAGCCGATGCGGCCTTCATTCCGACCCGCCTGATCTTTCTGGCGCTGGTCGCCGGCGTGGTTCTCGGTCTTGCGGCGAATAGCTTCGCCGGAGGTCACCCGCACCTGGTGTGGATCGTCCGCAACGTGGCCGAGCCCGTGGGACAAGTCTGGCTCCGGATGCTGTTTATGGTCGTGGTCCCGCTCATCTTTTCGACGATGGTGTTGGGTGTGGCGCAGCTCGGACAACTGCACCGCCTGGGCCCGATCCTCGGCAAGACGCTGGCACTTTTCCTGGTAGGGACTGCGCTGGCGGCCACGTTGGGGTTGGTGCTGGTCAACACGGTCCGGCCGGGCGCGGGTCTCCCTCCGGCAGTGACCGAGCAGGTGCTGGCCGAATACCGGGGGGCAGCCGAGAAGACGGTGGCCGGTTTCGCCGGTTTCGGCCTGACGACCTTCATCAACATTGTCCCGCGCAACCCGCTCGACGCGGCGGCACGGGGCGACTTCTTGGCGCTGATCTTCTTCGCTTTGGTGTTCGGCGCGGCGCTGGCCCGACTACCGGCCGAAAAAGCCCGCCCCCTCAGCGACGTGCTGGAAGCCGTGGCGGAGGTGATGGTTCGTATCATCGGCTTCGTCATGAAGCTCGCCCCGCTGGGCGTGGGGATGCTCGTGTTCGCTACCGCTTCGCGCTTCGGCCTCGGCCTGCTCCGGGCCCTGGCCCTGTACGTGATTGTGGTAGTCGCCGGCCTGTGCGTTCACTTGTTCGGCACGATTTCGGTATTGGTGCGCGTGCTCGCCCGCGAATCGCCGGTCCGGTTTTTCCGCAGCGTCTGGGTCATCATGATCACCGCCTTTTCCACGAGCTCCTCCAACGCCACGCTGCCCACCAGTCTGCGCGTCAGCGAGACCACGCTGGGCATCCCACGGTCCGTCTCGGGCTTCGTGCTGCCGCTGGGGGCGACGGCCAACATGCACGGCACCGCGCTGTTCGAAGGCGTCACGGTTCTGTTCCTGGCGCAGGTCTTCGGCGTGTCCCTCTCGCTCGCTGACCAAATCGTGGTTCTGGTTTTGGCTGTGATCACGGCCATCGGCGCGGCGGGCGTGCCGGCGGGCTCGATTCCGCTGCTGGCGCTGGTGTTGCAGACCGTGAATGTGCCGGCCCAGGGCATCGCGCTGATTCTGGGCGTAGACCGCCTGCTGGACATGTGCCGCACCACGCTGAACGTGATCGGCGACGTGGCGACCGCCTTGTGCATTGCCCGGTCGGAAAAGCTGGTTGAAATCCGTGCGGGCCGTTAGCTAACGGCGCCGGCGGCCCTCAGCGCACCAGGTTCGCCAGAGCGGTGATCACCAGCGAATTGGCGAAATCGATCAGGAACGCTCCCACCAAGCTCACCACGAGGAAAGCGCGCGGCGCGGGGCCGTATTTTTCCGCCAGGACCTGCATGGCCGCCAGAGCATTCGCCGTGGTGCCCACCATGAAGCCCACGTAGCCGGCGGTCATGAGGGCGGACTCGTAGCGCCGGCCCAGGATGCGGAACGTGAGCGTGGCCGCCACCAGCCAGGTCAGCGCCACTTGGGCGGTCAGGATGAGCAGCGCGGGCGCGACCAGATGCGCCAGCTCCCACAGCCGCAGGGTCAACAGCGCCATCACGATGAACAGATTCAGCGCCACACTGGCGATCGCCTCCACCTGGCGCTGCGCAAGCCGGGCGAAGCCAAAGCGGTCGTCGAGGTTCCGGATGATGGCGGCGGCGATCATGGCTCCGATGTAAGCTGGCAGCACGACTCCAGCCCGCTCGATGGCTCGGCT
>JANWXD010000008.1:0-78986 GCA_025055455.1 Bryobacteraceae bacterium | reverse complement strand
CTGCTTCTCGATGAGCCGTCCGCCAGCGAAGCCGCTCAGTAAGCCGGCGGCGGTGATGCCGAACATGGCCGCCGCGATGCCCAAGGTTGTTGCGCTGCCGAGCCCCATCTGCTCGAAGGTCGACCCGAAGGCGATGGCGGTAGCCGGTCCGCCCGCCAGGGTGACCGGGCCGCATACCAGACCCACCAGCGGGTTCAGCTGGAGCGCTGCGGCGGCGCCGATTCCAACCAGGCCCTGCAACAAGGCGCCCGCTCCTGCAACCGCCCAGAACACGATCAACTGTGGCCCACCTTGGCGGACGAGCCGCAGGCGAGCGTTCAGCCCGACGCTCGTAAAAAATGCCACCATGAGGATGTCCCGCAGGACCATGTCCATGTCCACGTTCAGCCAGCGGTCCCGCAGCACGAGCAGCAGCACGGCCCACAGCATTCCGCCCACCACGGCCGGTGGCATTTCGAGCCGGTCGAGCGCGCGCACCCTCTGCTTGAGCCACGAGCCGACGGCGACGCCGAGGGCCGCGAGGGCCAAGACCTGAAGGGCGTCGAGTTGGAGGCGGGCTACCGCCATGCGGCGTTCAGCCGAGCCCGGCCCGCTCCCAGAGCTCGTCCACGCGCCGCTTGACTTCCGCCGTCATGCGGATCACCTCCGGCCAGGGGCGCGTGAAACCCTCCTCGGGCCACTTACGCGTAGCGTCCACGCCCATCTTGGAGCCGAAGTTCGGCAGGCGGCTGGCGTGATCCAGCGAATCCACCGGTCCCCGCACGAACTCGATGTCTCGCTCGGGGTCGATGTTGTTGAGCGCCTTCCAAACCACTTCCCGCGGGTTCTGCACGTCCACGTCGTCGTCGACCACTACGATGCATTTGGTGAACATCGCCTGGCCGAGTCCCCAGATGGCGTGCATCACCTTGCGGGCGTGCCCAGGGTAGGACTTGCGGATGGAAACCAGCATCAGGTTGTGGAAGATGCCCTCGGCCGGCATCGATATGTCGCGGATCTCGGGCAGTTGCAGCCGCATCAGCGGCAGAAAGATGCGTTCGATCGCCTTGCCCATGTAGTAGTCCTCCATGGGCGGCGGCCCCACGATGGTGGTGGCGTAGATCGGATCCTTGCGCTGCGTGATGCACGTGATGTGGAACACGGGATAGTCGTCCTCGAGCGAGTAGAAGCCCGTGTGGTCGCCGAACGGACCCTCTTTGCGGAGTTCGCCGAGCTCGACGTAGCCTTCGAGCACGATCTCCGCGTTGGCCGGCACCTCCAAATCGCACGTCTCGCAGCGCACCATCTCGACCGGCTTGCCGCGCAGGAACCCGGCAAAAAGCATCTCGTCGACGTCGGGAGGCAGCGGGAGGATGCCCGAGAACATGGTCGCCGGATCCGCCCCGATGGCCACGGCCACGTCCATGCGTTCGCCTTTGCCTTGTTCCCGAAGCCGGCGGCGGTAGTGCTCGGCGCCGTGTTTGTGCGTCTGCCAGTGCATGGCCGTGGTGCGCTCGTCGAAGACCTGCATGCGGTAGACCCCGCAGTTGCGCTTGCCGGTCTCCGGATCGCGCGTGAATACGAGCGGGAACGTGATGAAGCGCCCCGCGTCCTCGGGCCAGCACTTCAGAATCGGATACTCGAACAGGGAGAACCCGTCCCGCCGGATCACCTCTTTGCACGGCCCCCGGGAGACCGTTTTCGGAAAAAAGGCGCCGAGTTCGGCGAGCTTGGGCAGCATTTTCAGCTTGTCGATCAGCCCTTGCGGCATGCGCATCTCCAAGAGCTCCGCGATGCGCCGGGCGATGTCTTCGACCGAGGGGGTCTCGAGCGCGATCTCCATCCGCCGCATGCTGGCGAAGGCGTTGATCAGCACGGGAATGCTCGAGCCCTTCGGTCGTTCGAACAGCAGCGCTGGGCCGCCGCGCTTGACGGCCCGGTCGGCGAACTCGGTAATCTCCAGAACCGGATCGACTTCGAAGGGGATCCGCTTGAGCTCGCCCTCACGCTCCAGGGCGGCGAGGAACTCCCGCAAATCGGCGTAGGCCATGAACGAACTTCCTTTCTACTATGACCGGTGGTTGCGGACCAAGCTCGCAGGCAGACACGCGCCGCCGCAGTTCGGTCCCGCTGGGCGCGAACGAGACGGCTCGCCGGCGTCCCGGATCGGCCTCTAAAAGGAGTTGTGTATCCGAAAAGCGGTTTCGGGTGCTATCCTCGTGGATGGAGGTGCTCGCCATGGACCAACCGACGCGGCGGGCGTTCCTGGGCACGACCTTCGTCCCCCTCACCGCTTTGGCCTCTTGCACCGCTGCCTCGACCCCGTTGCCCGTGGTGCGACGCAGGGACTTCGAGCCCGCCTACCTCCGGCTGGAACGCTCCGGCGAACTGGCGCGGCGCGTCGAGCAGTTGCGATCCCTCTATGCCAGCTGCCGACTGTGCCCTCGTCGCTGCGGCGTCAACCGCCTGCGGGGCGAAAAGGGCCTCTGCTCGTCCACGGCGCGGGCCAAAGTCTACTCCGCCCATCCGCACTTCGGCGAGGAGAAGCCGCTGGTGGGCCGCGGCGGCTCGGGCACCATTTTCTTCAGCAACTGCAACCTGCTGTGCGTCTTCTGCCAAAACTGGGAGATCGCGCACCGCGGCGATGGATCGTTCGTGAGTGACGAGACTCTGGGGCGCCTGATGACGGATCTGCAAGAGGCGGGCTGCCACAACATCAACCTCGTGACGCCCAGCCACATCGTGCCGAACATTGTCAGCGCTCTCCGCACCGCCATACGACGCGGGCTGCGCATTCCGCTCGTCTACAACTGCAGCGGATACGATGGGCTCGAGGCCATCCAGCTCCTGGACGGGATCGTGGACATCTACCTTCCCGACTTCAAGTACACGGACGGCGCCATGGCGGAGAAATACTCCTTCGGCGCTCGCGACTACCCCGAAGTGGCAGCCGCAGCCATCAAGGAGATGTACCGGCAGGTGGGCGATCTGGTGGTGGACGAGAATGGGATCGCCCTGCGCGGCCTCATCGTCCGACATCTGGTGATGCCCAACAACGTCGCCGGCACGGACAAGTTCGTGCGCTGGGTGGCGGAGAATCTGTCCCCCTCGACCTACGTGAACCTCATGCCGCAGTACCGGCCCGAGCATCGGGCACGACAATATCCGGAGATCGCGCGGCGGATCACCTGGGAGGAATGGCGCCAGGCCCTGGCTTGGGCGCGGGCGGCCGGCCTGACCCGCTTCGAGCCGGTGTGACGCCCAGCGTCCGGGGGTGCCCGGCAAAGCCCCGCCACGGCTCCCCCGGTTCGACTATGATGGGGAGTTTCTCGTCCCCGTCCCATGCCGACTCGCACCGCTCTGATCACCGGGGCCAGTCGCGGCATCGGCAAAGCCACGGCCCTGCGTCTGGCTCGCGCCGGTATGAACATTGTCGCCACGTCGCGCGAAATCGAGTCCAACGAGGCCGTGCGCGAAGAAATTTCCCGCGCGGCTCCGCGGGCGCTGTTCGTCAACATGGACTTGGCATCGCCGGATTCCATCCGCGCCGCTTTCGCCCGCGCCCTCGAACAAGTCGAACGCATCGACGTGTTGGTGAACAACGCCGGCATCACGCGCGACGGTCTCGCGCTCCGCATGAAACCCGAGCAGTGGCAGAGCGTCCTCGAAGTGAATCTGAGCGGCGCCTTTTACGCGATCCAGCAGGTGCTGCCGGGGATGGTGCGCGAGCGTTGGGGACGGATCATCAACATCACGTCCGTCGTGGGTCAAATGGGCAATGCGGCCCAAGCCAACTACGTCAGCGCCAAAGCCGGCCTGATTGGACTCACCAAGGCTCTGGCCCGAGAGCTGGCTCGTTGGAACATCACGGTCAACGCCGTGGCGCCGGGCTTTATCGAAACGGACATGACGGCCGGCCTGCCCCAGCAGATCAAGGATCGTATGCTCGCCGCCATCGCGCTCGAACGGTTCGGCAAGCCCGAGGACGTCGCGGGCGCGGTGGCGTTTCTGGCGAGCGAGGAAGCCGGCTACATTACTGGCCACGTGCTCAACGTCAACGGGGGCATGTACATGTAGCTCGGGAACACGGGGCGGCCGCGGCGCGTCTGCGATAATGAGCGTACGGCGGCAGCGTGACTCCGGCCATCCAAACTTACGAGCTCACCAAGGTCTATCGCGCTCGCTGGCGGCGCCGGGAGATTCGGGCGGTAGATGGCGTTAGTCTTCGGGTCGAGCGCGGCACGACGTTCGGTCTGCTCGGCCCCAACGGCGCTGGCAAGACGACGTTCGTCAAGCTGCTGCTCTCGGTGGTGCACCCCACCCGGGGCAGGGCGGAAATCTTCGGACGGGATGCGCGCATCCCGGAGGCGCGCCGGCCTGTCGGCTACCTGCCGGAGAATCACCGTTTTCCCGGCTACCTCACGGGCGCCGCCATGCTGGACTTTTTCGGCGCTCTCTCGGGGATGCCAGCGCGCGATCGCAAGCGCCGGATCCCGGAGCTGCTCGAGCGTGTCGGTCTGGCCCAGTGGGCCGACGTGCGCCTTAAGAAATACTCCAAAGGCATGTTGCAGCGCTTGGGGCTTGCCCAGGCGCTCCTGCACTCCCCGTCGCTGCTCATCCTGGATGAGCCCTCCGACGGCGTGGATCCGGTCGGCCGCATTCAGATCCGCGAAATCTTGCGCGAGCTGGAAAACCAGGGCGTCACGATCTTTCTGAATTCCCACATGCTGTCGGAGGTGGAGCTTTTTTGCCGCGAAGTGGCGATCCTGCACCGTGGCCGTGTGGCTCTCACCGGGCCAGTGCGCGAGCTCACCGCCGGCCGCGGTTACAAATTGACCGCTGCGGCGCCCCCGGAGGGTCTCATCGACGAGCTTCGCGCCAAGGCGGCTTCCTGTGCCGCCTCGAACGGGTTCGTGGAGTTTCTGTTTCCTGACCGCGAGGTGCTCAATGAGGCCATCGACCGCCTGCGCGCGCATCGGTGTCCGATCGAATCCATTGTGCGCACCACCAGCACGCTGGAGCAGGTCTTCGTGCGCACGTTGGAGGGCCGAGGCGAGGACGGATGAACGGGAACCGCGCAGCCGGGATCACCGCCGCCCTGGTGCGGGACACCTTCCGCGAGGCGTTCGCCCGCAAAATCTTTCTGGGCTTCTACGGCCTGTCCACGCTGCTCATCCTGTTTTTTCTGTTCCTGCTGAAGATTGACGTGGTGGAGGGCGCGCGCGCCACCGTGACCTTGTTCGGCCAGACCAGCGGCCGCCTCCGCGACGTCGAAGCGCTCGTGCGTGGCTTCCAGGCAGGCGTGGCGACCTTTCTGTACACCTGGGGCATGGCGCTGGCGGTGTTTGCTTCGGCCGGCCTGATCCCCACCGTTCTCGAGGCGGGTCGCATCGACTTGCTGATTTCCAAGCCGGTGCGGCGCGCTCATCTGCTGCTCGGCCGCTACCTGGGCAATCTGCTCGTCGTCGCGCTGAACGTCGGCTATGTGGTGTTCGGCGTCTGGGCTATTCTCGGGTGGAAGACGGGCGTCTGGCGGACGGAATTTCTGTCCGCCATCCTGACGACCACGTTCATCTTCGCCGTGCTGCTGAGCGTCATCGTCCTGGTGAGCGTGCTCTTCGAAAGCCCGGCCGTCAGCGTCATGACCGTCTTCGGGATGATGCTGCTGAGTCCCATCCTGGCGCAGACAAGGCTGATGGAGCGGCTGCTTCCCTCCGAGTGGAGCCGGGACCTCTGGAAGGCGCTCTACTACGTCTTCCCCAAAGTCTACGACGTGGGGCGCATGACGCTCGAATTGGTCAACGGGCGTGCGGCGGGCAGCCTGATGCCACTATGGACCTCGGCGCTGTTCACCCTCGCCATACTGGGAGCGGGACTGTGGTTGTTCGCACGGCGCGATTACTGAGCATCGCCGTGGCCGGGGTATTGCTCGTTTTACCCCTCGCCTGCGGTCCGAGGCGGCAGGCGGGAGTCGCGGTCCATCCCTCGCTCGCGTCGCTGCTACCCGACGACACCGTGGCCCTGGCCGTTTTCCACGTGGACGCCCTCAAGTCCAGCCCGTTGTATCGAAAGTGGATCGCTCCCCGGATCCTCGCGCGTTGGAACGGGCTGGCGCGCCAGTCGGGTTTCGATCCCGAAAGGGACCTCTCGGAAGCCGTCGTGGCATCCAACGGCAGAGAGACATGGCTGCTGGCTCGGGGCCGCTTTGCCGAAGAGAAGATCGGCCCGCAACTGGAACGGTCCGGGGCGCGCAAGTCGGTCTACAAGAGGTACACCCTCTATGGCGATGGCGAGGCCGCCCTGGTGTTCGTGAACCGTGAAACCGCAGCGGCCGGGCCGCCTCCGCTCCTCCGCGCTCTGCTCGATCGCGGGCGCGGCGGGCGCCTCCCGGCGCGCCTCCGCGAAAGGATGAGAGCCGTGCCCGCTGGTTCCCAGATTTGGGCCGTCTCTGTCGGGCCGAACCCTTTCGGATCGGTGGTGCTTCCGTTGCCCGGAGGCCCTGCCCTCGAGCGGCTGTGGAACTCCGTCGAAAGCATCTGGGCCGGCGCCGACCTGCGCTCCGGGTTGAACATGACTGTGGAGTGGACCTGCCGCACGAAAGACGACGGGAAGTTGCTCCACGACGCGCTGCGCGGATTGATCGGCCTGGGCCGGCTGAACACGCCCGACAGGGAACGCGACCTGCTGCGATTTTACGACTCGATCCGCGTCTCCCAGCGCGAATCGGTCGTGCGAGTGGACACGCAGGTTTCTCAAGACCTGCTCGAGAAGTTCCTCAGCCGCATGGAGCGGCTCGCCGGACAGGGGTAACGCCATGCGGGTCGTCATCGCGGGCGGCGGCGTCATCGGCGTCTGCTGCGCTTACTATCTGGCCAAGGCCGGAGTGGAAGTGACGCTGCTCGAGCGCGCCGACATCGGCGACGGCGCCACGTTCGGTAATGCGGGCGTCATCGCTCCGGGGCATACTCCCATCGCGAAGCCGGGACGACTCAAGCAGGCCCTTCGCTCCATGCTCCAGCCCTTGAGCCCCTTCTACGTGCCGCCGCGCCTGAATCTGTCCCTGCTGCGCTGGTTGTTCGCCTTCGCCCGCCACTGCACCCAACGGCACGTCACTTTCGCCATGCAGACGCTGGGTCCGATGGGGCATGCCAGTCTGCGGCTGTTCGATGAGTTGATTGCGGAGGAGGAACTGGCTTGCGGCTACCGCCGCGCCGGGTTCTACGAGGTCTGCCTCAGCGAAGGTGGCTTGCGTGCCGTGACCGAAGAAGCGGCCTTCGTCAAAGGTTATGGCTTCGACAGCCGCGCGCTGTCTGGCGCCGAGTTGCGGGAGCGGGAGCCGCGACTCGGCGAAAGCATCATCGGAGGCGTCTGGTATCCGGAAGCCGCCACGATGAACCCTCACGGCTTTGTCACCGAGCTGGCCGCGCGGGCCCGGCGCCTGGGGGCGGCGTTGTGCACGGGCAAGGAAGTCGCCGCGGTCCTGGTCGAGTCGGGCCGGGTGCGGGGCGTGCGCACCCGCCAGGGAGAGCTTGTGGAAGCCGACGCCGTGGTGCTCGCCGCCGGCGCCTACACCGTGCCCTTGGTCCGGCAGCTTGGCCTAAAGCTACCCTTGGAGCCGGCCAAGGGCTATCACCGCGACGCGGTCGCCACCTCCTCGGAGCCGTTGCTGCGCGAGTCCTGCGTGCTGGCCGAGCGGCTGGTCTTCTGCACGCCTATGCACGCGTTCACGCGGTTTGCCGGCACGCTGGAATTTTCCGGAGTCAATCACGACATCCGGCGGCCGCGCCTGGAACAACTGACGCGAGCCGCGCGGGACTATTTCCCTCATCTGCCCCCGTTCGAGATCGTTTCCGAATGGTGCGGCTTGCGGCCCTGCCTGCCCGACGGGCTTCCGGCCATCGGCGCCGTCCAACGCTATCCGGGTCTGTACGTGGCCACGGGGCACGCCATGGCGGGACTGACGCTCGGTCCCATCACTGGCAAGCTGGTGGCCGAGCTTCTGACCACCGGCACGACCTCGATCGACATCACGGCGTTACGCCCCGATCGTTTCTCCGGGGCCGGGCAGTTGGCGTAGCATGGGTCGAAAGCGTCGCCGCCCTTTCGGGCCGCTCCGCCGGAGAACGGGAGGGGATCTGCCGGGCGGAATGTCCGTCGGGGCTTGCTGGGCTGACTCGCTCTTGGCTCCTTGCCGGAGGTGCTTCCCGCAGCCGGCAACCAACCGGTCCGACGGCATGGACTTGCTTCTGGGGGAGGAGTACTTGGCGGGTTTCCGCGATCGGCCCGCAGCGTCGTGCACGCGAAGGCGCCAGGTATGGCGCGTCCCCAGCCCGCAGAATCACTCATAGTCAAGCTCGTACGGGGGCGGCGCACCTCCCGGCCCGTTCAAGTAGTGCTCGAACCATTGAAGCATCCGCAGTGAGTAATCCAGCCGTGACGCTGCCCGCTGGTTGCCGTGCGGCTCGCCGGGATACAACACCAGCCGCACCGGCGCTTGACCCCGGAGCTTTAAATACCGGTACAGCAGCAGCGACTGAGACGGGTGGACGCGCGGGTCCGCCTCTCCGTGGAGGATCAGCAGCGGGGTGCGGTGCTTGTCCAAATGAGCCAGCGGGCTCCGCTCCCGCATCAGCTCCCACGCCTCCCACGGCCATTTGCGGAAATGCACGTCGTGAAATTCGTGGGGAATGTCGGTGGTCCCGAAGAAGGAAACCAGCTCGGACAGCCCGACGAACATCACTGCGGCGGCGAAGCGTTCCGAGTATCGCGTGGCCGCCCAGGCCGAAGCATAACCGCCGTAAGAACCGCCGGTGATACCCACGCGTTTGGGGTCCGCAAGGCCCATACGGGTCAGGTGCTCGATCGCGTCGATGAGGTCGTCGAACTCTTTGCCGGCCGGATCCCCTTGGCCGAGCTTCGAGAACTCCACGCCGCGGCCCGTGCTTCCCCGGTAATTCACCGCGAGCACCGCCATGCCCTTGGCCGCCGCCATCTGACCCGGGTTTAAGTACGACGTCAGCCAGCCGTGGGAGTAGTGAGCCTCCGGTCCGCCGTGCACGTCCAGAATGAGCGGGTAGCGGCTTCCTTTCTGCTCGTCGCGCGGCCGGATGAGCACCGCTTCCAGCTCCAGTCCGTCGCGGGCTCGGAACCGGATCACTTCTTGCGGAGCCAGCCGCTCCTCGTCGAGCCACGGGTTACTGCGCGTCAGGCGGCTCGGCGAGGCGCCGCCCCCGAGGAGGTAAACTTCCGGCGGGTGCCGCGGCGTGTGGGCCACGAATGCGAGCCAGCGTCCGTCTCTGGATGCGGTCAACGATGTGAATACGGGGCCGCCCGGTCCGGCCAAGATCTTTCCGCCTGAGCCGTCGGGGCGAACGGAGCGCACGGCGCTACCCGTGCCCCGCGCCTCCGTGTAGGCCAAGACCGACGGGCCCAGCCACGCCAGATCCGTGACGTGCCCACCCAGGTCTTCGAGCACGTTGCGGGGCGCACCCCCTTCGGCCGGCGCCACCATCAGCCGGCCGGCGGCGGGATCGTTCCGGTCCGCGGCCGAGAGAAATGCGAGATACTTGCCGTCCGGGCTCCAACGCACCGCGCCGAGTTTGCCGGGATTCTCGAGGCGCGCTCGAACGCGCCCGGTGTCCACCTCCACCACGTGCAGCTTGCGGTTCATGTAATCGTCATCCACGAGCGGCGTGGGCGCCAGGGCCACGGCGATGCGATCCCCGGCGGGGGACCAGTGCAGTTCGGAAGCGGAGCCCGGCAGCTCCAAAGCTCGTGGCGGGTTCGAATCAGGCCCGACCGTTGCCAGCCAAACCCTCACCGCACGCCAGTCCTCCTCGTAGACGCGCTGCGTGAATCCCTGGTCGCGCCGTTTTTGCTTCGCTTCGGGAAGCGGTTCGGTGGCTAGGAACGCCACGCGCCTACCGTCTGGCGCCCACGAGTAGCCAGTAATGTCGGATCCGTGGCTCACGAGGCGTCGGGCCTCGCCTCCGTCGGCCGCAATGCCATAGAGGGACGTGAACTTGTCTCCGCCACGTTTGGCCAGAAAGGAAATCGTTCGGCCATCCGGCATCCACGCAATCTGCGACACCGTCACGTCCCCGGTGACAAATGGGACCACCGTACCGTCTCGCCGGACCAGGTGAAGTTCGGCCCAGGCCGGCCCGTCAGGGTCCTGGATCGGCCGCCGCGGCACGCGTAGCACGTAAGCGATGGCGGAGCCGTCCGGGGCGATCGCCGCCTCCGTGACCGAGCGCAACCGCACCACCTCCTGCGGCGTCAGCCCGTATGCCGCTCGCGCCCACAGCGCCACCCATGCAGCCAGGCTCAGATTTCGTGCTAGGAATCGCAGGACATTCATCGTCGCTTGCTCCTTTCGCCGGGCGGCATCGGCCTGGGATCTCGCCAAGCCCGCGGCCAGTTGCGTTCCACCCGTGCCGGAGTGTAAGATCATAGTTCCCTCCAGCTTGTATCACTCTCGGCGGGAACTGGAGTTGTACGAGGAGCCGAAACAGCCGTAAGGGTGCATTCGACTGAGCCTTATGCAAAAGCAGGCCAACAAAAAGATCCTGGCGGGTGTCACGGACCTGTTTTTCACGGTGAAGATCTCCGATGCCGCCAAACGGGCGGGGATGCAGGTAGAGTTCGTCAAGAGCGACCAGGAGCTCCTCGAGAAAGCCCACTCCAAACCCGCAGTGATCATCCTGGATCTCAACCTGGAGTCCGTCCACCCGCTAAAGACCATCTCCAAACTCAAGAGCGATCCAGAGCTCAAGAAGATCAGCGTTATCGGTTTCATTTCCCACTTGCAGGCGGAATTGAAGCAGAAGGCGCAGGAAAGCGGCTGCGATATGGTCCTGGCCCGCTCCGCCTTCTCCCAAAATCTGCCGCAGATCCTCAAGCGCCACTCCGGAACCTTGTAGGACGGCTCCCGGCTTGGGGTCGAGCCCGGCTTGCCGCCGCGCTCTCCTGCCGTTTGGCACGGAGGGAGAAGTCTCAGCGGTGGCTGCTTTCGTAGTGGGCCCCTAACAGATCCAGCCCGAAATCGCCCTCGAGATCGCGCCACACGGAATGGATGTGGTTGGCGTTGTCCTGGGTGTTGTCGTACTCGATCAAAAACGACGGGGTTTGGATCCGGTAGTAGTGGGGCTGGCCGCGCTCGGTGCCGCCCGCCCAGGCGAAGAACACCTGCGTGCCCGCTTGCTGGAGCTGCTGCATTCGTTTGTGCGCCATCTCCGGCGCCAGGTTGTCGGCGTATTCGGCCACCAGGTCCGTCAGCAGCTCCCGCTGGCGCGCGGTCATCGCCGTGATGGAAAGCCCGCTTGGCTGACCTTTGAGTGCGGCCTTGCGCGAAGCCGAGGTCAGAATGTCGGGGTAGGCCACTTTGTCTACGATCGCGATGCGGCGTTGCTCCTCGCTGAGGGCCTCGACCAAGTTCCGCGCCAGATCCTCCTCCCTCGCCAGCGTCCGCAAGCCTTTCCGGGGGCCATGACGAATCTCAGCGGGATTCGCTCCAAGGAAATTGGGACTGCCCGACAACCGCCGGCCCACTATGGTGAAATTGAGGCTGAGGTGGTGCCCCTCGATCCGGAATCCCCAAGGACCGGAGGAAGGGTGACCGAAGATGGAAAAGAAGTAGCCTTCCGGGTTGCGCCGCCGGCCGTCGTCGTTTTCGAGAATCCGCAGCACCTCTTCGAGGCTCATGATGGTCGTCGCTTTGAGATACCCTTGCCGGCTCAGCCCGGCACTGAGCAGTGCGTAGGCGAGGTGCTTCTGCGTGGGCGTCATCTCCTGAAGCGAAAGACCCTTGCGCGGTCGCGGGACGAAATGCCAGTTGAAGCGCTCCTCGTCTTCGAACGCGAACGTGGACCGCAGCCGCTGTTCCGGGGTGAGGGAGGCCAGGAAGTTGGAGGCCGCCTGGGCCATGACGTCGGCTGAGTGCAGCCGCTCGTACGCCAAGCCCAGCATCAGGCAGGCCCCCGATCCCAAGGCCGTTCGCAGCCAAAAGGTTGCCATCATGCCCCTCTCGACGCCGGTAAGGCGTGCGACCGGGACTGGCTGGCGCCGCGCGAGCTAAAAGGGAAAGTCCTTTCGGGGCGGCGCAGCGTAGCTCGCCTCCGCCAGGAACCGGTACGGGTTGACCGGATTTCCCGCCACGCGAACCTCGTAGTGCAAATGCGGCGCCGTCACCCGGCCCGAGCCGCCGAGCGCACCCACGACCTCACCCCGGCGGATCTCCTGGCCGGGGATGACGTCCACCCTCGCCAGATGTGCGTAATAGGTTTGCACGCCCCCGCCGTGGTCGATCACTACCAGCCGCCCATAGCCCCCGCTGTAGTCGGCGTGGACCACGACACCGTCGGCCGTGGCCCGAACCGGAGCCCCGTACGGGGCCGAGATGTCCACTCCCGTATGGAAGCTCTGAGCGCCCGAAAATGGGTCTCGGCGGTCTCCGAACGCCCCGATCAAACGCCCGTCCACTGGCCAGATACTCGGCCGCATGTTCGTACGCCAGACCTGCGTGTAGGCTCGGTGAAACCGCGCCAAGCTTGCGGTGCGCAAGAAATTGTACTCTTCGAGCGTCTCCCGGTAGGTCGGCACGAGTGCGCCTTCTCGGGAAATGTCGGCCGGACCCTCCAGCCGGCGCCGGATGCCGTAAGCGGTCAGGACCTCGCTGGCGAAAAGCTGGAGACTCGCCAGTTGCTGGTGGGTCTGCGTGTAGGCCTTTTGCAATTCCCGGTAGCGGGCGCGCAGGGACTCGGCTTCCCGCCGCAGGGCGTTGTAGTCGGCAACCTTCCAAGTCATCCGGAGGTAGCTGGACAGCAACCCCGCCAGGCTAAGCAGCAACACGGCCGCCAGCGCAAGCATGAAATAAATTGCGTTGTGATGAATCCGGATGCTGCGCAGCCGACCGTGGAGGGAATGGGCCAGCACCACGATGAAGTATGGCTGTCTCATACGGACCCTCGACAGGTGACCGTGCTCCGGGGCCATTCCAGCGCCCCGGCAGCAGCAAGCGATACAGCGGAATTACAAGCAAAGCACCAAATCTAACAGCTTCGCAACGCGGTGTCAACCCGCCGGGGAGCTTCCGCGACCAAAACAGCCCAATCTTTGCAATCCCCAGCCCAGGGGCTCACGAGGGGCCAAGCGCGAACGCTCCATCGCCGTGGCGGTAACCTCGGATCGCCTGAGCCGACGGGCTCGGCGGCGGGCAGAACAAGGCCCGCGGTCAACTCCTCGACTGGTGAGCGCTCCCGTCATCTCGCCGTCGCCAATCCTCGAGTGGCGCCAGTCGAGGCGACCCTCGGCACAAATAACCGGCGTTCCTCGGCTCGCTGCGCCGAGGATCTCGGCTAAACTGAAACAAGGCACCCTAATGAAACTGGGCGTGTTCCTGTCGGCATTTCTGGCGGCTCGTCTCGCCACAGGAGGTGACCGGCCGTTCCCCGACCCGGCGCTGGACGAGCCGCGGGCTCCGCGCAAGACGCTCAAGAAGGCCGTTCTGGCCGGCGGCTGCTTTTGGTGCACCGAAGCCGTCTTCGAACAGCTCGAGGGCGTGACACAGGTTCTATCCGGCTACTGCGGCGGCACCCCGGAAACGGCAGACTACCGCCTGGTTTCTACCGGCCAGACCGGCCACGCCGAATCCATCGAAATCACCTACGACGCCTCCCAGATCACATACGGCCAGCTGTTGCGGGTCTTCTTCGAGGTCGCGCACGATCCTACTCAGTGGAACCGTCAGGGGCCCGACCACGGCCCGCAGTACCGCTCGGCCATTTTCTACATGGACGACGAGCAGAAACGGATCGCGGAGGCCTATATCCGACAGCTGGAGGAGGCGCGGGTGTTTCCGGCCAAGATCGTAACCCGGCTGGAGCCGTTTCGTGGGTTCTACCTCGCCGAGGAATATCACCAGGATTTTGTGCGCCGCAATCCCAACCACGGCTACGTGGTCATCAACGCTCTGCCCAAGATCGAAAAGCTCCGCAAGGCTTGCCCGCGCCTGGTGCGCCGTAAGTAGCAGGTTCTCGGGACGTGGGCCGGTCTCGGCGCCTAGAAACTCCAGGCTTCGAACTTGAAGTTCGTCTTGTCGTCCAACTTCTGTAGCCAGATCACTCCCCGGCGCATTTCCAAATAAGGCCCCTCTTTGCCGCGGCGCACGGTGGCGTTCCAGATCTTCATCTGGGGTCCCTCGGACCAGAAGGTGTGTCCTTTGAGAAGCGTGAAGGCCGGCCCCCAGGCGCGTTCGGGGAACGGCTCGAAAGTGCCCAGCTCAGCGTTGCGCAACAGAGGCGCAATCGAGCGGTCGGTCGCGTTCAGCGACCGGATGCTGATCTCCGCCGGTAAGGCGAGGCTGGCTCCCGGAAGCGTGTAGACCAGCGTGTAGGTGGCTCCGGGTTTGAAGCCCTGAAGCCGGAACCGTCCCTGCGCATCCGCCGTGGCGACAGGCACGCTCGACAGCAGCCGCAGCCGCGCGTAAACGAACTCCCGGTCTTCCAGCACGTCGCACAAGATGAGTCTGGCGCCGGCCATGGGTTTTCCGCTGCGTCCCACGAAAACGCCCGTCGCCGTGGCCGCCGGCTTGGGTTGGGCTTGGAGAGGCTGGCTCCCGCTCGACAGGGCCAGAGCCAGCAAAGGAAGGCACGCCGTCAGCCGTCTGAGCATGGGAACCTCCCCTGATCGCGCGGGGCGCGATTGGCTCTGTGGATCCCGGCGCTCATGATAGCACGCGGGCTTCGGCGATGGTAGATCGCTCGATGGGGCGGCGCGGCGCCGCAGTATGATGAAAGCAGAACGGCCGGGAATCGGGCCCGTAGCTCAGGTGGATAGAGCATCTGCCTTCTAAGCAGAGGGTCGCTGGTTCGAGTCCAGCCGGGCCTGCCAGCGCCTGGGTCTTCGTCCCGCCGTCGGCAAGCATAACCCGCAGCGCCTTCTCCCATGAAGCACGTCATCGCCGGTACGGCCGGACACATTGACCACGGCAAGACCGCTCTTGTCAAAGCCCTCACCGGGATTGACACCGACCGGCTGGCGGAAGAAAAGCGCCGCGGCATCTCGATCGATTTGGGCTTCGCCCATCTGGACCTCGGCGACGTCCGCATCGGATTCGTGGACGTGCCCGGACACGAACGCTTCGTCAAGAACATGCTGGCCGGCGCCTGGGGAATTGACTTCGTCGTGCTCGTCATCGCCGCCGACGAGTCCGTCAAGCCCCAAACCCGCGAGCATTTCGACATTTGCCGGCTGCTCGGCCTGTCTTCCGGGCTCATCGCTCTCACCAAGGCCGACTTAGCGGACCCCGAACTGTTGGAGCTGGTCCGGCTCGAAGTGGAAGAGTTCGTGAGGGGCTCGTTCTTGGAAGGAGCGCCGATCGTGCCGGTCAGCTCGGTCACGGGTCAGGGCCTCGAGGAGCTCAGAGCGCGCTTGCGCGAGGTCGCCTTGGGTACGCCTCCCAAAGATCCGGAGGGCTGGTTTCGCCTGCCCGTAGACCGCTCGTTCACGCTGCGCGGCTTCGGCACGGTGGTCACCGGGACGTTGATTTCGGGAACGGTCGCGCCTGAGCAGGAAGTGGAGGCCCATCCCGGGGGCCGGCGCTTTCGCGTCCGCGGGGTTCATGTGCACGGCCGGGCTGTGGAGTGCGCGGTCGCGGGCCAGCGCACCGCCTTGAATCTGCCGGGCGCGGAGCCACAGGATGTGCCGCGCGGCGTCGTGCTCGCGGAACCGGGCCGCTTTCGGGCCGTGCGGGAGATCGAGTGCCGGTTTCATCTGCTCCCTTCGGCGCGTCCTCTGAAGCACCGCGCCCCGGTCCACTTTCACGCCGCCACGGCGGAGGTTCCGGCGGAAGTGCGGTGGCTGGATGGCCGCAACGCTCTCGAACCCGGACAGAGCGCCTGGGCGCGGATCCTGCTGCGCGATCCGCTGCTCCTGCTCCCGGGCGATCGGTTCATCGTCCGCATGTTCTCGCCCGTGGTGACCATCGGGGGCGGCGTCGTCCTGGATCTCCCTGCCCAGCCGCGGCGCGCTCAGCGGGACGCGCTCGCGCGGCTGGCCGCCTTGGAAGGGGCGAGTGCGTCCCAACGCGTAGCTCTGCTGGTGACCGAGTCGCCGTTCGGCGTCAGCCTCTCCGACATGGTGGCGCGCACGGGCTTGCTGGAGGCCGAGATCCGCCGCGCCGCATCCTCCGGGGGATCCTTAGTGCTGCTGGAAGGCCCGGAACCGTGGTTGATCGCCGCCGTGCGCCTGGAGCAAGCCGCCGCTCGTGTTCGCGAATCCTTGACGAAGTTTCACCAGGACAACCCCCTGCTGGCCGGCATGCCCAAGTCGGAGCTGCGCAGCCGCACGCTGGCGGGCGCGCCGGTATTCCTATTGGACTTTCTTCCCCAGCGGGCGCCCGACATCGTCCTCGAGGGCGAACTGGTGCGTCTGGCGCACCACCGCCCGGCGTTGAAACAAGAGGAAGCCCAGGCCTTGGCCGCGATCGAGAGGGCATTCGAAAAGGCGGGTCTAGCGGTGCCCTCGACAAGCGAGGTGCTCGCCAAGACCGGTCTCGAGCCCGCCCGGGCCCGCATCCTGCTACAGATGTTGCTGCGGGACAAGCGCCTCGTCCGCGTGGGCGAGGAACTCGTGTTCCACGCTCGAGCCCTGGAGGCCCTGCGGCAGCTCCTGGCCCGCCACAAAGGAGAACGCTTCACCGTTCCGGTGTTCAAAGCTTGGACGGGCATCAGCCGCAAGTATGCGATCCCCTTGCTCGAGTATTTGGATCGGGAACGGCTCACGCGCCGCGAGGGCGAGGAACGCATCGTGTTATAGCCCCTCGGAGTCTTCTTCGGCACCGCCCTCCCCCTCGCGCTTGGCGGCGCTGGCCTCCTCCTGTTCGATTTCCTCCAGCGCCTGCTCGAAATCTTCGCCCATGTCCTCGCCGAGCTCCTGGCCCATGCGCTTCACCCAGCGGGCCACGCTCTTGGGATCGTTCTCGTCCAGTGCGGCGAGGCTCGCCTCGTCGGCCAGGCGCTCCAGGCGGCTCTCCTCACTTCGGGCGATGGCAAAGCGCGACCACAAGCGGCTCAGCCGGCGGCTTCCGCAGCGCGGGCAGGCGGCCTCGCTTTCCTGCTCCATCCGGCGGAGGAACAGGCTCACGCGGCGGCCGCAATCCTCACATCGGTACTCGTAGATCGGCATCCGCACACCCCACTAGCTCCGGCCATCGGGACCGGGCGGATCGGTTGCCCCGTCGCTCGAATGCTAGCGAAGGTTGAACTTTTTCATCTTATAGCGAAGCGTGTCCCGGGTGATCTTCAGCAAGCGGGCCGCCTGCGTCTGATTGCCGTTCGTTTTCTCGAGCGCCCGTTTGATCAACGCCTTTTCGTTCTCCTCGAGCGACAGGCCTTCGTCGGGGATGAAGGGTACAGGAACCGCCGGCTGCCGGGTGGGCGCTTGCGTGATGGAGATGGGCAAGCTCGCCGGCGTGATGTGAGTGGATTCCTCGAGAATCATGGCCCGCTCGATGGCGTTGCGCAGCTCCCGCACGTTGCCGGGCCAGTCGTGGGCCAGCAGCAGGCGCTGCGCTTCCGGGGTCACCCCTTGGATGCGGCGCCGAAACTTCGTGTTGTAGTGCTCGATGAAAAACTTCACGAGCGGCATGATGTCCTCGGGACGCTCGCGCAGGGGAGGAATCGTGATGTGGATCACGTTGAGACGGAAATACAGGTCCTGGCGGAAGGCGCCCTCGTTGACCGCCTCGCGGAGGTTCTTGTTGGTGGCCGCGATCACGCGCAAATCCAGCTTGATGTCCTTGAGGCCTCCCAGCCGGCGGAAACTCTGCTCCTCGAGCACCCGCAGGAGCTTGGCTTGCAGCATCAAGGGGATCTCGCCGATTTCGTCCAAAAACAGCGTCCCTTTGTCGGCCAGCTCGAAAATGCCGCGCTTTTGCGCGCGGGCGTCGGTGAACGCCCCTTTCTCGTAGCCGAACAGTTCGCTTTCGAGCAAGGTTTCCGGAATGGCGGCGCAGTTGATGGCGATGAACGGCTCGGCTTGCCGCAGGCTTTCGTAGTGGATGGTTTTGGCGATAAGGTCCTTGCCCGTACCGTTTTCGCCTTCCAGCAGAATGGTGGTGGCCTCGCTGGCCGCCACGCGCCGGACGAAGTTCATGACCTCGCGCATGCTCGGTGATTCGGCAATCACCTCGCGCTTCTGGGGAGCGACTTCGTCGGTCACGTCACGGATGGTGGCCACCACGCCCGTCAATCGCCCCTGCTCGTCGTACAACTGCTTGGTGCGGATCACGGCGAGGCGCTCCCGGCCGTTGTCGGTATGCAGCCGCACGGTGGTGTTGGCCACCGCAGGCGCCTGTTGAAGGCCGACCAGCATGCCGCAGCCGGGCTCGCAAATTCCACAGCGAAACACTTCGCGGCAGGAGCGACCGACCATCTCTTCGGCGCTCATGCCGAACAGGCGTTCGGCCGCCTCGTTGACCCCGGTGATCCGATATTCGTGATCGTAGAGGATCAATCCGTCGGAGAGCTGGTCAAAAACGGCCTCCAGCACGGAAGCTCGTTGCCACTCCGGGATCAATTTCGACATGCGCGTGGGGAACTCCGATCACCCACCAGTATAACGCCGGTCCCGCGCCCGGTGCGTAAATTCACCCAACCGCCGCCTCCAACCCGGTCCAACCGGGAGGCGGAACAGCGATTTACCGAGCTAGGTGGCGCGAATTTCGCACCTTGGAACTGGTCAACGGATTGCATCGCAACCAGCGGAAGGCCCGAAGGGTCTATGGACGTGATTCAACTGGCCCTCTCCGACATCCCCTACGCGACCGCGCTGCGGCAAATGTTGGAGCGGAGCGGCACCTGGGATGTGCGGTGCGTCGAGACCCCCAACTTAGAGGCGCCGGGTGTGGTGGTGGTGGATTCGGACGCCCTCGAGCGGCTGCCCCGGCCTCTGCCCCACCCGGAACGCTTCGTGCTGGTGACCACCAACGAGCCGGCCGAACTGTCCCGGGCCTGGGAGGCGGGCATCGTCTCGCTCGTTTATCAGAAGGACCCGTTGAACACCGCCCTGCTGGCGATCCTGGCGGCGCGGCTCCGGGCTACGCGGGATCGCCAACGCGGATCCGCACACAGCCAGGAAGCGACCGGCAGCCGTTCCGAGGCCGCTTCGAACGGCGGCCCCAGGGCCGACTCAGAGAGGAGGCGATAAGCCATGCAGGGTCGTTCCGTCGAGGAGTTGGAGGCCATCGTTCGCCGGAGAATCTGTGCCGTGTGCACAGAACGCACCGTGGACGGCCGATGTGGGCTGGAGGGCAGCGATTGCCCCTTGTTCCGCCTGTTTCCGGCGGTGGCCCGGGCTATCCTGTCCACGCACAGCGACGACATCACCGCCTACGTCGAAGCGATCCGTCATCAGGTCTGCCCGCTGTGCCGCGAGCAGGCGCCGGACGGCAGTTGCGCGCTTCGCGACCAGGTCCGCTGCGCCCTGGATGCCTACCTGATGCTCGTCGTGGACGCCATCGAGGAAGCGACCGGGAAAACCTTCGACCGCAGCGTGCTGACGCCGCCCGGCGGACAGGCCTTCGGGCGCCTGGAAGCGCAGCTTTGAAGGATCCCAAGGGGGAACGAGCGATGAACTGGAACTTGACACCATGGCTGATCAGTTGGGCTGTTCTGGCGACCATCGTGATCGTGCTAGCTGTGTACCGGTGGCGCGTCGCCAGCCACGAGGATGACGTGATTCACCTCGAGGACACTTCCGACACTGCCATCGCCCAGCAGATGGAGATCGCCCGAAAATTGGATACCATTGACCGGTGGGGCAAGTCGCTCACCGTGATTGCCTTCATCTATGGGCTGATTCTGGGCGGCTTGTACCTGTACCGCGCCTGGATTGAAAGCGCGCAGTATCGAGGGTAGCAGCGCGCCGTGGCGCCAGGAGGCTTGGGCGAGTTCGGATGAGGCGTGTTGGCATCTCCGCCGCGATCACTGGCCTGAGCCTCCTGTGCGGGATTCGCTTGGCCGCGCAGGCTCTGGACTGCGCCACCTGCCACGAGCAGTCCAGCAAGATCAAGGACACGGCCCACGCCACCCTGGGCTGCGTGGCCTGCCATCCCAAACATGAAACGTACCCGCATCCGGCCGGGGTGCCGCGCCCGGCCTGTGCCCAATGCCACAAAGACATCGCGGAGCGTGACGCCGAAGGCGCACACGGCCAAGCCCGTCGGCGCGGCGAGGCCGCCCCGGACTGCGGCGTCTGCCACGGCGACGTGCATCAAGTCCTTCCGCCGCGCTCCATGCCGTTTCGCCAGGCGGTGGTGGACACCTGCGGACTCTGCCACAGCGACGTCGTCGAACAGTACCGGCAAAGCGTCCACGGGATCGCCCTCCAACGCGGCATTCCGGACACTCCGCTGTGCACGGACTGCCACGGCGAGCACTCCATGCTGCCGCACACGCACCCGGCCTCCCTGGTGCATCGCACCCACATCCGGGAAACCTGCGGGCGCTGCCACGGAGACGTTCGGCTCGCCCGGCGCTTCCAGTTGCCGGCCGATCGTGTGGTCAGCTACGAGGCCTCTTTTCACGGACTGGCGGCCAAGGCCGGCTCGCAGACCGTCGCCAATTGCGCCAGTTGCCACGGCTATCACAACATCCTTCCCTCGAGCGATCCGCGCTCGATGACCCATCCGAAGAATCTGGCCGCGACTTGCGGGCAATGCCATCCCGGGGCAGGCAAGCGTTTCGCTATCGGACGCATTCATTGGGTCGAGGGGGAGGGCGAACCGACGCCGGTGCGGTGGGCGAGGGTGTTTTACCTCACCCTGATCCCCCTGACGATCGGTCTGATGCTGCTTCATAACGGCGCCGACTGGATCCGAAAACTCTGGCGCCTGCGCTTCGGCAACCCCGGCGTGGCTGTGGCCACGGCCGTGCCGCCGTCCCTTGAAGTTCGCTTGTATGAAGTGCGCATGCACCGCTTCGAGCGCATCCAGCACGCCCTCCTGGTCGTCTCCTTTGCCGTGCTGGTCTGGACCGGTTTCGCGCTGAAGTACTCCGACCAGTGGTGGGCCCGTCCGCTCGTGGCCTGGGAGCATGTGTTCCCGGTGCGGGCGACCGTGCATCGCGTGGCCGGAGTGGTCCTAATAGCCGTGGCGGTGATGCACGTCATCTCGCTCGTGGTGGACCGGAACTTGCGCCGCCACTGGAAGGAGTTGATGCCCCGCGCCCAAGACGCGCGGGAAGCCCTGCACAATCTCGCCTGGCTGCTCGGCTTGCGACGGCAGAGGCCCATCTTATCCAGGCATAGCTACGTCGAGAAGGCGGAATACTGGGCCGTGGTCTGGGGCACGGCGATCATGGCCATCACGGGCATCGCATTGTGGGCCACGGATTTCATGCTGGCCTACCTGCCCAAAGTGTGGCTCGATTTTGCCACCACGGTGCATTTCTATGAAGCCGTTCTGGCCACGCTCGCAATCGTCGTCTGGCACTTCTACGCGGTCATTTTCGATCCCGAAGTCTACCCGATGGATCCGGCCTGGCTCACGGGCCGCAGCGTCCGGCGGCGGCCGCAGCCTTCCGTCGCCGAATCGGACGCCGAGCAACGGGAGTCGAGCGAATCATGAACCGATTCCATTCCTGGCGTGAAAAAGCCGGCGCCTGGCTCAGTCCGATCGTCCATCTGTCCAATAACTGGATCAGCCTGACAGGCGTCGTTTTGGTCACCTCCTCGGCTGTCTTCTGGCTGTTTTCGCTGCCGATCTCGATGCGGCGCGAGCTGGACAACCCGTACCTGGGGATCCTTCTGTTCTTAGTGGTTCCTGCGGTCTTCGTCGGGGGCCTGCTGATCATCCCGCTGGGGATTTACTGGGAGTTCCGGCGGGAACGGCGCCGGGGGCAGAATCCGACGGGCCTTCCTTTGAATTGGCGGAACGTGGACCTGCGGCGGCTGGTGATCTTCGTGGGGGCGACGACCGTGGTCAACGTGCTCATCGCCGGCCAAGCCAGTTATAAAGCCGTCACCTATATGGACAGCGTCACGTTTTGCGGGCAAGCCTGCCACACGGTCATGGCGCCGGAATTTACCGCCTATCAGAACTCACCCCACTCGCGGGTGTCGTGCGTCGCCTGTCACATCGGCCCGGGCGCCTCGTGGTTCGTGCGCAGCAAGCTCTCTGGCGTCGGCCAGGTGTTCGCCGTCGCCTTCAACACTTATTCGCGCCCCATCCCCACCCCAGTCCATAACCTCCGGCCGGCGCGGGAAACCTGCGAAACCTGCCACTGGCCTCAGAAGTTCGGGGCCGACCGCCTACGCATCGTCGACAAGTTTGCCGAGGACGAGGCCAACAGCCGGACCAAGACCGTCTTGCTGATGCGTATCGGCGGGGGACGCAAGGGAGGTCCCGGCATCCACGGGGCCCATCTCGGCGAAGGAGTCGTGATTCGTTACGCCCATGCCGACGAGGCGCGGCAGACGATCCCGTGGGTCGAGGTGACCCGGCCCGGGGCCGGCGTGAGGACCTATCTGGCCGCCGACGCCAAACCCGAACAGATCAAGAATCTCCCCATCCGCACCATGGACTGCATGGACTGCCATAACCGTCCCACGCATACTTTCGAACTGCCCGAGCGGGCCGTGGACCACGCCATGGCCGGAGGGGACATCTCGCCAAGCTTGCCCTTCGTCAAGCGGCAGGCGGTGACGCTGCTCAAGGCGGCGTACCCGAGCCGCGAGGACGCAGCTCGCCGCATACCCGCCGCACTCCATGCCTTCTACCGGGAAAACTATCCCGCCGTGTACCAGCAGCAGCGGCTGGAAATCGAACGGGCCGCTCGAGCGCTGACGGCGATCTATCTGCGCAACGTCTTTCCCGAGATGAGAGTCACTTGGGGGACGTATCCGAATCACATCGGCCATACCGATTTTCCGGGATGCTTTCGATGCCACGATGAAGCCCACACCAGCGCGGACGGGAAAACAATCACCCAGGATTGCAACACCTGCCACCAGGTCCTGGCCATGGATGAGCCGGCGCCGAAGATCTTGACCGACCTGGGGCTGGTCACCAACGGCGCTGCCAAGTGACGCCGAATCGGCGTCGGCTTTGCTAACGTCAACAGGGAAGGAGGCCGCCATGCCCTCGTTGAGCAAGATTCTGGTCCCGGTGGATTTTTCCAATCGGTCCGCCGGGGCGGCGCACTACGCCGAAGCCCTCGCCGCCCGTTTCGGCTCCGAGCTGGTGCTGCTGCATGTGCTGCCGCCCCCGCACTATGAATTCAGCGCCCTGGAGGTGGGTGGGTCGGTCTTGAACGAGGTGTTCGTCACGCGGGCGGCTCAAGTGCGTCAGGAACTGGACAGTTTCTTGCGCGACGAGCTGGCGCACCTCGCCGTGCGGCGCGTCATTCTGGAAGGCGACCCTGCCCGCAAAATCGTGGAATTTGCCCATCAGGAGCGTGTGAACCTCATCGTGATGCCGACCCACGGCTACGGTCCGTTCCGCCGCTTCATCCTCGGCTCGGTGACCGCGAAGGTTCTGCACGACGCCGACTGTCCGGTCTGGACGGGCGTGCACTTGGAGGAGGCCCCGCCCGCGCCTGCCATCTCCATCACCCATGTGCTGGCCGCGCTGGACCTCGGGCCCCAAAGCTCGAAAGTGCTGGAGTGGGCGTCCTGGCTGGCGCAGGCGTTCCAGGCCCGCCTTTCCGTGATCCATGCGACTCCCTCGATCGAGGGCAGGGCGGGGGAATATTTCGACCCGCAATGGCGCGAGCATCTGGCCGAGGAAGCGCGCAAAGAGATCGCCCGGCTCCAGCAGCAAGCCAGCTCCCACGCCGAGGTCCTGATCGAGCCGGGTGATGCGCCGCGGGTGGTCGCCGAGGCGGCAGAAAAAGTGAAGGCGAGCGTCTTGGTGATCGGGCGCGGCTCGGCCACGGGCATCTTCGGCCGGCTCCGCACCAATGCCTACGCCATCATTCGGCAGTCACCTTGCCCGGTAGCGAGCGTCTGAGACGCCGCCTCGCACACGAACAGCTCTCCCTGCGCCTCACCGGCGAGCTCCGGCACATATTCGATGGGAGCGGTGCCGAGCCCGTGACGGGCCCGGATCCGCTCCAGCCGCCGGCGCATCTCGGCGACGTACGGCCCGCGAACGAAGGCGCTGTGGGAAAACATGCGGCGGTAGTAGTCCAGCAAGTGGGGAAAGTGCCGCTCGAGGAATGGGAAGAAGACCGCTTGGGCACACGGCTTCAAGTAGACGAGCCCGCCGCCAAACCAGCGGGCCCCGGCCTGTGCTGCCGCCTCGGCCACCCGGTCCAGATTGCCTTCCCCGTCCGTCAAGCCGGGAAGAATCGGATTCGGCAACACACCCACCGCGATGCCCCCGCCGGCCAGCACCCGGACGGCCGCCAGACGAAGCGAAGGGCGCGGCGCCAGCGGTTCGAGAAGCCGCGCCAGCTTCTCATCGAGTGTGGTGATGGTGATGTTCACGGCGAGCACGTTGGCGCGGGCGATGCGCTGGAGCAGGCCGAGATCCCGCCGGATCAGGTCGGATTTCGTCGTCAGCGACAGACGGCGTCCGCGTTCCTCGGCCAGCACCGACAGAATGCTCCGCGTGATGCCGAAGCGCCGCTCGGCTGGCTGGTAAGGATCCGTGGCCGTCCCGATGGCGATTTCCTCGTGCGCAGGCACACGGGCGAGCTCGGCGCGAAACGCCGCGGCGTCGAAGGCCTTGGCGAAGATTTTCCGCTCGAAATCCCAGGGATCGCGCAACTCCATGAACTCGTGCGTGTAGCGGGCGTAGCAGTAGCGGCAGGCGAACTCGCAACCGCGGTAAGGGTTGATGGTCCAGCGGAAGGGCATGCGCGGGCTGGAGCAGCGATTGATGAGGCTGCGCGTCGCCAAACGGGAGTAGCCGACGCTGCGCTTGGCCTGGAGGGGCGCGCTCTCGGCCGCCAAACGGGCGATGCCCACGAGGCGCATCTGAGGAACATCGGGGAAGAGCACGCTCTTATTTTCTCCTTTTCTTCGCCCCAGGTCAAGCTCCGCGGGGATTTTCCGTCCGACCGATCGAGCCCCGGTCGGCGGGCGCGTTCGTGCTTGACTGGCGGGCTCGGGCGGCAGAAAATCGTAGGGTCGAATGCCACCGGGCGCACCCGGTCTGCGAGGTCCGTCATGCAAGACAACGTAAGCCGCCGCAAGTTTTTCGCCACGTCGTTAGGCGCCGTTCCCCTTCTGGCGCAGCGGGACAAGAAATTCCGCACGGTGCTGATCGGCACGGGTTGGTGGGGGATGAACATTCTCCGCTGCGCCCTGGAGTCGGGACAGGTCCAGGTGGTGGGCTTGTGCGATGTGGACGACAATCATCTCAATCCCGCGGGCGCCGAGATCGAAAAGCTCACCTCCGACCGCCCGCGCCGCTACAAAGATTACCGTGATCTGCTCGCGAAGGAGAAACCGGAAATAGCCATCGTGGCCACCCCGGACCACTGGCACGCTTTGAACACCATCGCCGCTATCGAGGCCGGCGCTCACGTCTATGTGGAAAAACCCGTCGGCCACACCATCCGGGAGGGGCGCGCCATGGTGAAGGCAGCACGCGAGGCCGGCCGCGTGGTACAGGTGGGCACCCATCGCCGCGTTTCTCCTCACAATGTCTCCGGCATGCAGTTTCTCAAGTCGGGCCGCGCAGGCAAGATCGGCATGGTGCGGGCCTTCGTGCACTACCCGGGCGGGCCGGGCAAGAAGACGCCCGACTCGGATCCGCCTGCGGGGCTCGACTGGAACATGTGGTGCGGCCCGGCACCCTTGCGGCCGTTCAATAAGGCCATTCACCCGCGCGGATTTCGCCAGTTCCTGGATTACGCCAATGGCACGCTCGGCGACTGGGGGATCCATTGGATGGATCAGATCCTTTGGTGGACCGAGGAAAAGTGGCCGCGCAGAGTCTACTCGACGGGGGGCCGCCACATCAAACAGGACTCGACCGACGCTCCGGACACGCAGGTGGCCACCTTCGAGTTCGAATCCTTCACCGCGGTTTGGGAACACCGTCTGTACGCCGGCAACAACGCCGAAAAGACCAACATCGGCTGCTACTTTTACGGCACCGAGGGAACCTTCCACATGGGGTGGCTCGACGGGTGGACCTTCTATCCCGCCGACAAAAACAAGCCCATCCTTCACGAGGATCCCAAACTGGGCCAGCCGGACGACCAGAACATCCGTGAGCTGTGGGCCGACTTTCTGGAGGCTATCCGGACCGGGCGTCGCCCGGTGTGCGACATCGAAATCGGCCACCGCTCCACGAACATGAGCCTGCTCGGCATGCTCAGCTGGAAGTTGGGCCGCAGCGTCCAGTGGGATGGGGAAAAGGAGGAGGTCGTCGGCGACCCCGAGGCCAATCGACTGCTCCAGCGGCCGTATCGGGCGCCATGGCAATATCCCAGCGTCTGAGCGGCATTCGCACCTCGCCTCGATCCCGCTGGCCCCGCGCGGTGCTATCATGGAAGCGGTTATCTCGAACGCAACTGGAGGAGCGTGAATGGGTCCCCTGGGCTGGCAAGAAACGATTTTCATCTTTATTCTTGCCCTGCTCATCTTCGGCCCGCGGAAATTGCCGGAACTCGGAAGAACCATTGGCAAAGCCATCACCGAATTCCGCCGCGCATCCAATGACCTGAAGGCCACTTGGGACCGGGAGATGCGGAGCCTGGAGCAGGAAAGCCAGGCGCTCAAGGAGATCACGACCAGCTACCAGAACGAGTTGTACAGCTACGATTCCTCGTACAACTACGACTCCTACGACGGCTACAGCGACTACTCTTCCGGCTCCTGGGACTCCACCTCCTCAGCCTCGTCTGCCGTCAGCGCATCCGCAACTCAGGGCGCCGACTCTGCTGCCGGATCTGCGGGACCGGCACGCACGCCGGAAACGGGGACCGCGCCGCCGGCTTCGGGCGCGGCATCGGGCGAACGCGAATCCGCGGCCGCGACTCGCCCGGCCGTCACGCCTGACTCGCAGGCGGTCTCCTCCTAGACGACCCGGATCGGATGAGTTTCCACGAGGAAGAACAGGGAGCGCCGCCTCCCGCCGCGGAAGCCCTCGCGAGTGCGGGAATTTCCGAGACGCAAGCCGCAGGTGCCGACGCTCGTGCAGAGGGTGCGGGGACCTCCGGGCAACAGGAGATTCCACCCCTGGCTTCGCCCGCTACCGCGGCGGGCGCCGCCGGTCTGCCTCCCTCGAAACCGCCAGAGCGGGATGCCGAAGAAGAGGAGGAAGAGGAGATGCTCCGGATGTCCTTCATGGAGCATCTCGAAGAGCTGCGGATGCGCATCCTGCTGGCGTTGGCCGGCATCGGCGTCGCCTTCGTCTTCTGTCTGGTGTTTGCCAACCAGCTCTGGCTGATCATCAGCGCGCCGGCGGTCGAGGCGCTGCGGCGCATCGGCGCTGAGCCCAGTCTGGCGCAGATCAAGCCCATGGACGCCTTCCTCACCATCTGGGTCAAAGTGCCGATGCTCACCGCCATCTTCCTGGCCTCGCCCTGGGTGCTGTATCAGGCGTGGGCCTTCATTGCGCCTGGCCTGTACCGGCGCGAACGGCGCTGGGCCGCGCCTTTCATCATTTGCACGGCGGGTCTATTCATCCTGGGCGGCCTTTTCGCCTACTTCGTGGCCTTCCGCTTCGGCCTGGAGTTCCTGTTGAGCATCGGGCGGGATATCAACGTCAAACCGGTCGTCTCGCTGACGGAGTATTTCGACCTGTTCGTCAATGTCACGCTGGGCATCGGGCTGATTTTCGAGCTGCCGGTCCTGATCTTCTTCCTGACGCTGCTGCGCGTGGTCTCGCCGCGTTTCCTGATTCGCAACACGCGCTACGCCATCCTCATCATCGTCGTGGCGGCGGCGCTCATCACGCCCACTCCCGACGTGTTCAACCTGATGCTGTTCTCCGTGCCGATGTGCCTTCTCTACTTTGTGGGCGTTTTTGCCAGCTACCTGTTGGTGCTGCATCGCGAGCACCGGCGCTTCCCCTGGCGCCGGGTGATGCTGGTCGGGGCCGGCGTGTTATTGCTGGTCGCTGGGGCGGCGTACTTGGCCATGGCGCGCTTTGGGTATTCCTTGGTACCCCACTGGCCGTTCCTCGCCAAGTGAAATGGAATGAAGCCGGCGATTGGGCTGGCGATAGGAGTGGTTTCGTTATACGATAGCAGCAGCACGTTCAGACCGGAGGCTCACCGGCGATTGCATGGACCTGTATCGAACCATCCGGGAGCTTTACGAGGAGAAGAAACGGATCGAAGAAGCCATCGCCTCGTTGGAGCAGCTGCTCGCCTCGAAGTCCGGAGCGACCGACCCCAATCGTCCGGCACAGAAGAAGCGCCGCGGCCGAAAGAGCATGGGGCCCGAAGAGCGGCGCCTGGTTTCCGAGCGGATGAAGAAATTCTGGGCGCAGCGCCGCGCCCGGGGCCAGACCATGGACCAACGCCAAGCCAGTTAGCGACCAGCCCCGGGACCCGCTGGCGCCCGCTTGAAGTACCACAGCCAGAAATATTGCGTGCCGGCCCCATGGCGGTAGCGGGCCTCGAAGCCGCAGCGTTCGGCCATGGCTACGGCCTCTTCGTCGGTGAAGGGCACGCCGAGCCAGGTGTCCTCCGGGGAAGTTTCGACCGTTGGGTCTCCCTGCACTTGGAATTTGAACAGTGCTCCGGGGCGCAGCACCCGATGCACCTCCCGCACGTAGTTCTCGATGATGGCCTTGTTCGGAATGTGCTGGAAGACGATGCTCGAAAACGCGAAGTCGAACTCCACCGGCGGCAGCACCGAAAGGTCCATGCCGTTGTTCTTGTACAGATGGACGTTGGCAAACCCCCGGCAGGCCTCCCGGGCGCGGCGGATCATCTCGCCGCTCACGTCCACGCCGTAGACTTCGCCGAAGACTTCCGCGAGGGCCCGGGTGACGCGCCCCGCGCCGCAGCCGATTTCGAGCACGCGCATCTCGGGCGGCGCCTTGCCCTGGCAGATGTTGATCATGTCGTTGAGGATCTGTTCGGCTACCGTGCGCCGGCCGGATTCGAAGAATTCCTCGTCGGTCCAATCCTGCTTGCAAGTGGCGACCCAGTAGCGGGCGTTTTGTCGCGCCCGTTCGTCCCAATCGCGCTCCATGCGGCGGAGTTGCTCCTCGAGGCTGATCCGCTTCATCTGGCGTTATTGTAGCCTGCGCGAGAGGACGTGCTATATTGTCAAACAGAAGCTCGCGTGGGCGGCTAGCTCAGCTGGGAGAGCACGGCGTTCGCAACGCCGGGGTCGTGGGTTCGAATCCCATGCCGTCCACCATTCGCCCCTTCTATCGTTCTTTCCGCACTGTTGACCGTGATGGGTGCAAGTAGCCCAGGCGGTCGGCCTCGTGGAGGAGCTCGTCGCGAAAGCGGGGGTGCGCGATTTGGATGAGCGCCTCGGCGCGCTGCCGGATCGTCTTGCCGTGGAGCGATGCCACGCCGAACTCCGTCACCACGTAATGCACGTCGCCCCGGGAAGTGACCACGCCCGCGCCGGGCCGCAGCACGGGGACGATCCGCGAGACCGTTCCGTCGCGGGCCGTAGCCGGCAAGGCGATAATCGGCAGCCCGCCCTTGGAACGAGCGGCGCCCCGGATGAAATCCACTTGGCCGCCGATACCGCTGTAGGGCAGGTGGCCGATCGAGTCGGCGCAGACCTGCCCCGTCAGGTCCACCTCCAGCGCGGAATTGATCGCCACCATGCGGTCGTTCTGCGCGATCACGAACGGATCGTTGGTGTACGCCGTCGGGTGAAACTCGAAGATCGGATTGTCGTGGATGAAATCGAACAGCTTGCGCGTTCCCAGCACGAAGCCCGAAATCACCTTGTGCGGGTGCAGCGTCTTGCGCTCATTGTTCACCACCCCGCTTTGGATGAGCTCGATCAATCCGTCCGAGAACATTTCCGTGTGGACCCCCAGATCACGGTGGTGCGACAACGCCTGCAGCACCGCGTCCGGGATGCCGCCGATGCCCGTCTGAAGGGTGGCGCCGTCGGGAACGAGATTGGCGACATGCGCGGCGATGGCTCGGTGCACGTCCGTAATCTCGCCCTTGTGATACTCGGCCAGCGGGTGCGAGGTTTCGACGATGGCGCTGGCTTTGCTGACGTGCAGAAACGAGTCGCCGAGGGTGCGGGGACACTGGTCGTTGACCTCCACGATGACGTGGCGGGCGTGCTTGGCCGCCGTCAGCGTGATGTCCACGCTGGGGCCCAGGCTCATGAAACCGTAATCGTCCGGCGGGCTGCACTGGATCAGGGCCACATCGAGGGGTAAGACTCCGTGGCGGAACAACGCTTCGATCTCGTGCAGGAAGATGGGCGTGTAGTCGGCGCGGCCTTCTTGCACCGCCTGGCGCACGTTGGCGCCGATGAACAGCGCATTGTGGCGGAAGTGCCCCTCGTATTCGGGGCGCGTGTAGTCGGCGCTGCCCATGGTGGCTAGGTGAATGATCTCCACGTCGCGCAATTCCGCTGCGCGCCGCACCAGGGCTTTGACCAGCTCCTCCGGCTCGGCGCAACCCTGGTGGACGTAGACGCGCTGCCCGGACTGTACCACGCGCAGCGCCTCGTCTGCCGCCTGGACTTTGGCCCGGTAAATCTCCATCCAAGACATCCCGCGCTCCTCATCCGGCGGCACGAGCCTGGAGCAACTCCTCCAGGCGGCGGCAGGGAATCCCCAGCGCCTCGGCCAGGGAAGGGCATACGCACCAACCGGCGTGGGTGTAAACGCCCCGGGCCAGGTCGCTCCGCTGGCGCAGCGTTCCCTCGAGCTTTTTCTGGCTGATCTCCAACAGAAAGGGCAGCAGCGCCTGGGCCAAGGCAATGCTGGCGGAGCGCGCCACGTCCGAGGTGAGGTTCGGCACGCAGTAGTGCACGACGCCGTGGTGCACGAAAGAGGGCTGCGCCAACGTGGTGGGTCGGCTGGTTTCGACGCACCCGCCTTGGTCGATGGCAACGTCAATGATGACCGAGCCGGGACGCATCTGCTCCACCATCTGGCGGCTCACCACATGGGGCGTTTTTCGGCCCGCCACCAGGACGGCACCGATGAGCACGTCCGCTTCGGCGACGCGGGCCGCCACCGTGTCCGGATCGGCCAGCGCCGTGGAAAGATTCGGCAGATGCTCGAGCAGGCGCCGCAACTTTTCCGTATCCACATCGAGCACCGTAACGCGTGCCCCGGCGGCGACGGCGGTGCGCGCCGCCCAGGTACCCACTACGCCCGCACCGAGGATCACCACGTGCGCCGGGGGTACCCCTGGGCTTCCTCCCAGCAGAATGCCGCGGCCGCCGGAACTGGAGCGCAGCAGGTGCATCGCCACGGGCACGGTCATCTGGCCGGCGATCTCGCTGATGGCGGCCAGCACCGGGAGCCGGCCGTCATCGGCCTGGATGACCTCGTAGCCGATGGCGGTGATCGAACGGCCCACCAGACGCTCGAGCAACCGCCGCGAGGCCACAGCCATGTGGTAAAACGCCATCAGGACCGCGCCCGTCGGACACTGATCGAGCTCCTCGAGGGTGGGCACGGAGACCTTGAGTACGATTTCCGCGCGGTGCGTGACCTCCGCTGGAGAGTATGCGATGTGGGCGCCGGCCCGGACATACTCCTCGTCGCGGAACATGGCGCCGTCGCCCGCGCCCGCCTCCACCCAGACGGTGTTGCCGTGTTCCGCCAACTGGCGCACGACCGGGGGCGTCACCGCCACCCGGTTTTCGAACGCTGTCCGCTCGCGCAGCACTCCAAAGTTCATACGACCATCCGTCAGCCGGGTCTTCCCTCAATTTTTTCCGAAAATCGGCCCGCCCGGCGGCGCGCCGTGTGACGCTCGGGGACGCGTCGCCTCCGTTCACTGCCATTGTCGGAGCGCTAGCGGCCCGACAGCGGCGGCGCCGGCAACGGCCCCCGCGCTTCTTCCAACGTGACGGCCAGCTCGAGCAGCGTCTCTTCCTCCCAGGGCCGGCCGACGAGCTGAATGCCCACCGGCAACCCGTCGCCGCTGAGCTTCCAGGGTATGACGACCGCCGGCAAGCTGAGCAAGTTCCACGGCGTCACCGGCATCATCGCCTCGAACAGCCCGATCTCTTTCGATGGCGTGGCCCATCGCCGCTCCCGGTGGCGAAATGCCGTCACGCCGCAGGGCGGCAGCAGCAGAACGGGTATTTCCTCCAGCTGCCGGAGCAGAGCGGAACGCATTTTGTCACGCGCGGCAAGGTTTTCCAATACTTCCAACGTCGAAGGCGTTGGCTCGGCTTCTGCCTTTTTCAGAAACTCGATCCCCGTCCAGTGCGCCTCGTCCTCCCGGTCACCGATCATTTGCCGGATCAAGGGGGCATTGAGGCGGCCGAAGAAGAACCACCACAAGTTCGGCGCCCGTTCCAGCCCTCGGGGGGTGAACTCCTCCGCGACGACGCCGAGGCCGCCCAGCGCTCGCGCGGCCTCCCGAACCGCTTCCCGCATCTCCGCCTGCACCGGCACGTCGTAGAACTGCTCCATCACGCCCACGCACAGACCGTCCAGGCGCGCCGGACGCAGCGGCACGGGTGCGGAAAACGGATCCTCGGGATCGTAGCCGGCGAGCACCTCGAACAGCAGGCGCAGGTCCCGCGCCGTTCGGGCCATGGGACCCGCGACGCCCAGCAGGCCTCCCGGATGGCAGATGTCGGGGAAATGCCCCGCGGCCGATACCCGCCCCGGCGTGGGCTTCAGAGCGGCAATCCCGGAAAAGTGCGCGGGGATGCGCACCGAGCCGCCTCCGTCGCTTCCGATCCCGCCCGCCGAGCAAAACGACGCAATCGCCGCGGCTTCGCCGCCGCTCGATCCTCCGGGCGTCCGCTCCAAATCCCAGGGGCTGTTGGTTCGCCCGGTGATGTGGTTGTCGGTTTCGTAGTTCATCAGAAACTCGGGCGTGTTCGTCTTGCCGAGGATGACGGCGCCGGCGCGGCGCAGCCGGGCGACGGCGGTGGCATCGCGGGCGGCGCGATGGTCTTGCCGGAACCGGCTCCCGCATCGCGTCGGCAGACCGGCCATGTCGAAGCTGTCCTTGACCGTGACGGGCACGCCCGCGAGCGGCCCGGCTTCGCCGCGCATGACGGCCTCTTCAGCCGCGCGTGCGGCTTGTCGCGCCTCTTGCTCCAACACGGTGACGAAGGCGTTGAGGCGCGGATTGAGGTTTTCGATCTGGCGCAGGTGCGCTTCGAGCAGCTCCGAGGGCGACACGCGCCGGGCGCGCACCGCTTCGGCCATCTCCACGAGGGTCCAACGGTTCACCATGCTCTTATGCTACGCAGCGGGCGCGACGGATCACCAACACGAGCTCGCAAGGTCGACCTGCGGTGGCGCTTGAAATCAGAACCCAGCGAGATTTCGCCTTCGACGCTGGGGCGCGATAAGCGCGCCGAGTGCCGCTTCAAACGCTGCACAGCTCGTCACTTCTGCCGTTTTGCCGAAATTGGGACACTGTTCTGCGGAACGGCGGGTTGGCTTCGGCGGGAAACACGCCGCAGTAGGTACGGATCGCAATTGGCTTGCCGAACTTCTTTCGACCCACGGGCAGGCTGCCGTGCGGGCCCCGAGCCGTAAAGACTTCGTGTGTCGCGTCGGAGGTTGCGTTGGTATCTACGCCGGCCTTCCTGAGTCAACCGGCCCCGGCGCTACCCGCCTCCAGCAATCGCTCGCGAGCCTTGGCGACGATCTTTTGCAATTCCATGTCCGAGGCGCCCTCGAACCGACAAATCACCTCCGAGAAAGCGCGCCGCGACTCATTAGTTCGGCCAAGCTGGGCGAGCGAGTCGCCCAGTTTCACTCCAGCCCATGCAGCAATCAACCGCAGTTCCGGCTCGGTTGCCCCTTTCAGCCACGCCACCAAATCCTGGTACGTTGTCATTGCTTCTTGATGGCGCTCGAGCTGGCTCAAGATTTGTCCCTTTGCGAGCCACGCCCAGCTCACAGGGGACTTCAAAGTAAGTTCGCTGGCGTTCGCAAACCGCGACACCACGCTTTCGAAGGTACCCAACGCCTTCTCCCGTTGGTTGAGCGCGACGAACATGTGGCCCCTGCGGAGTTCCGCCCATGCGAGCGGCCCCGAGAGGCGGGGTTCTTGGGCCGTCCCGAACCTATCCAGTACCTCCCCGTAGGCGGCGTGGGCCTCCTCGATGCGCCCGAGGTCAGCCAACGCATTGCCCTTCTTCAGCAGAGCCCATGCGGTGATTTCCTGTAGTTCCGGCTCGGTCGCATTCCCGAAGCGTTGCACGGCATCGTCGTAGGCGGCGATGGCCTCCTGGCTCCGACCGAGCTGGGCCAAGGTGTCGCCTTTGCTCAGCAGCGCCCAGCCGAGCGGGATATGCCAAGCTGGATCGCCCATGGACTCCAGTCGCCTCGCCACCTCCTCGTAGGCTGCCGCGGCCTCCGTCTTGCGGCCGGTTCGGGCCAGGGCGCCGGCCCGGTTCATCAAGGCTCGCGCCACGAAGCTGGCGACGGCGAGTTCGCTGGCGTCTCCGAACCTCCGGATCAGATCGTCGTATGTTTCGAGCGCTGCCTGGTCGTCTCCGGTTCGGGCTAGTAGTTCACCCTTGCCGAGAAGCGCGGAGGCCACCGGAGGTTGCAAGGTCGGCGTCCTTGCATCGCCGAAGCGCTGGACCACCTGGTCGTATGCCGCCAGTGCGTCCTCGAGTCGTCCGAGCTCCACGAGCGCGTGGCCCTTATCTGCCAGCGCCCAAGCTACCGCGCTTCGCGCGCTCAGGTCCGTGGCCGCCTCGAAGTCCTGAACGAGCTTCCCGTAGGCCGCCACCGCTTCCTCGAAGCGGCCGAGTTGCGCGAGGGCTATGCCGCAGCCGCGCTGGGCCGTCGCCCCTTTGCCTTGCAGGACGCTGCGCTTGTCCTCCGGCAATTTCCGATATGCTTCGAGGGCGACCTGGTATCCACGAAGCGACTGCTCCGGATCCTCCGAGAGACCCAACGCGGCTTGCAAAGCGGCGTGGAGTAGATCCTCGAGCCGGCGTGCGTCCAACCTTTCCAAGGAAATTGCCGATGCCTCGTCGATCGCTTCGCGGTATCTCGCTGTGCGTACGGCATCGATCAGGCGCGCCAGTGGTTGCTGGACCTCTTTCTCATCTCGCGCGAGCAGAATTTGAGCCCGTCGGAGGCGTTCGCCAACTAGATCGAGCCGGTACAAGTCGTCTTCCCGCGGAGGGGGAAGCGAGGCAGGGATGTGTTCCGCCAAGAAGCCGAGTGGATCCCGAATCAGTGGCGGCGCATCCAGCTTGAACGCTTCGATGAGGCGGTCGAAAACTCTTTGCGCTGGCAGCGTGTCGGCTGACCCCTCCGGTTCCGCGCCCGCCCACCCCTGGCCGGGGACACCTGCCATCGGAAAGTCGTGTGCGCCGACTCCAAGACCGATCGGGGATGCCGCTGACGATCTCCAGGGCGCTCGAAGCTCGGCACGGCCATCTCGCGGAGGCACTACGAAGCGAACGCTCGAGTGCTCTTTAAGCCAGTCCGGCAACCGTTGAATTTCATTACGGCGATAACAACACCAATACAAATTGAATGGCAGCCGACCTCGGTTCAGTATCTTCTTTAACACGGTCATTACGACATCGTGCTCCCAACCGCTATAACCCACCACGATCGGGGAGCGATTCCACAGGATCAGTTCGAGCAGCTCGTCCACATCTTTAGCGCGCTCTTTGATCTCGCCTTCGAGGTTACATAGGTCATAAAACCAATAAACTCCGTGAACATGAAGCACCTGTATGTCTCGCTCATTCGCCAGATCGATCCGCGCCAGGGTCTGCGGATGATCCGAGACCAGCGGCGCTTCGCCGAATAGCCGCAGAGCTCGCAAGAGAAAGTCGTCGAAATTCAGTGTGACGACGATCCGCGCTATTTTGCGAGAGACCAGCAAATGCGCCAGGCGGAGATTCGCATGCGAGATGGGCTTTCCTTCGATCAGCGAGCGCAGGTATTGCTGGCGGTCTTTGGGGCTCGGATAAGCTTGCGAGAACCAATGCGAGTACCTTCTCAACGGATCCTTGGGATCGTCGTGCTCGGGCACCCCATCCGCAATCGCCTTCTTCTTGCAGTGCTGGACGATTTCCGCTGCCAGCGGAACCTCAGGGGCCGAGATGCCGGCGCCGACGACAAAAAAGAATGGGCAGTCATTGTTCTCGCAGGTCTGCTTGATTTGGCGAACTGCGGTGTTTAGATCCAGCTCGGTCATAGGCTTCTTCTCCGCGTCTGCAAAGCGCCAGCAGTTGAAGAGCCATCAATCGAGCTACGGCATCTCGCCCCAATGTAACACCACCATTTGACATCGTCGGATTGCGGCGCCCTCGCCGTGAACGCCACGAGGCGCGCTCGATGGCGTCCAGAACCGTTCGGCAGCCCGCTGCCGCGGCGGCAACCGCCGCCTGCCTCATGCGCCACTCGCCGAAAATCTCGCCCTCGAGATTGCGCACCCCCGAAAGGCCATCGGAGTGAATCACCAGGACGTCCCCTGGACGCAGCCGCGTGGTCTCGGCCCGGAACTCCGTTTCCTCGAGCATCCCCGCCGGCAGACTCATCGCCGCAAGACGCTCGACCGCACCTGTGTGCCGCACCAGCAGCGGCGGACAGCACCCTGCGTTGACCCCGCGCAGCGCGCGCTGACGGCCTCTTAGCGGGGCGCAGCGTGGTGTCGCGCTTCCCAGAGCCGGCGGTGGCGTTCGTCGAAAAGCGTGGCCGTCCCACTGGCGCACTCCGAGCAGACCTTGCCGGTCCGCTCCGCGTGCCGGCGAAGAATCTCGGACGGCTTGGCCTCGGCGTAACCCGTCGGCACGCGAAACCACGAGAGATCCTCGGGGGCGGTGGTCACGGAGACGAGTTCGACCACGCGGCGCGAGAGCCGCTCGCCTCCGGTCGCTTGCCACACCTCCAACGTCTTGTTGCCTTCCAAGCAGCCGAACTCAGGAAAAACTTCGACGTCCACGATCCATCGGGTCTCAGGGGTCTCGAACTCCACGCGGTACACTTCCGCCGTCTTGCCGAAACGGGACACCGATCCGCGCAGCTGCGGGTTGGCTTCGGCGGGAAACACTCCTCGGCAAGTTCGGACCGCGATGGGCTTGCGGAACTTCTCCCGACCCACGGGCAGGCTGCCATACAAGCCCAGAGCAGGAAAGACTTCGTGTGCCACGTCAGAAGTTGCGTCGTATAAACGCCAGCCCTCGTGGGTCTCCCAACCGTTGGTGCTTGTCTCGGAGCGGATTGTCCTCAGGATCGTGATGGAGCGGGACCCATCGTGCCGGATCCGCTCGGTGACATGATCCACGCGCCGTAGCTCGCCCGCTCTGCCGAAAGAGCGCTCCACCCGGTCGACCACCAGCATGGCGGGCGAAGTGCTCTTCGCGGGGGTCCGGTGGATCAGAGTGGTAATTGAGATCGCGGCTGTGGCCACGAGCAGCAGAAACTTTGACATAGTCGCCCTCCTCGGTTTTACCAATCGCAGCGCCACCAGCAGCAGTCGAACAAAGTGTAGCAGGAATAGGCAGGATAAACGCAGAAGTTGCAGTGGCGCCACCACCAACAGCCCGTGCACAGGTTCCCCTGGCGAATGTCATTCCTCGCCTGGGGGCAGGGTCCGATTTCCACATACTCCGTAGTCCAGCCCTTCACTACCGGCGGCAACGAGCACTGAGAGGAGCTTCCAGTCTGGCAGAGGACAAGCACAATCAACAGAGCAACGCCAAAACGGGAACCCGCTTGCAAGTCTCGCCTTCCCCGTAGTAGCCCCTTTCTTGCGATCTTAAGGCCGTTTTTTTTCAAGATCCCCCAAGCCCTTGACGGCCGGAGAAGAGGCGCGCCGCCAGCGGCTTCATCGACTTGCGGATGCTGTTGCCGTTTCCACCACCACGACCGTGACGTCGTCGGATTGCGGCGCCTCCGCCGTGAACGCCGCCAGGGCACGCTCGATAGCGTCCACAACCGCTTGGCAGCCTGCCGCCGCGGCGGCGACGGCCGCCTCCCGGATGCGCCGCTCGCCGAAAAATTCGCCCTCCAGGTTGCGCGCTTCCGAAAGGCCGTCGGAGTAAATCACCAGGACGTCACCGGGACTCAGCCGCGTGGTCTCGGCCCGGAACTCCGCCTCTTCGAGCATCCCGGCCGGAAGACTGGTAGCGGCCAGACGCTCGACCGCGCCCGCCTGCCGCACCAACAGAGGCGGACAGTGCCCGGCGTTGATCCACCGTAGCTCGCCATGGCGCGAGACGGTGCAAAGGAACACGGTGGCGTACTTTTCGCCTCCCGTGCGCTCGAGCAGGAAACGGTTGGCCCGCTCCAAGACCCGCTCCGCATCATCCGGCCCGGCGCCCAGGAAGATTCCCTGCAGCAGCGCGGCCAGCAGGGCGGCACTGACTCCCTTGCCGGCAACGTCCACGACCGCCGCCGCCCAGCAGTCTTCCGTCACAGTCCAGACGTCGTAGTAGTCCCCGCCTACCTGATGCGACGGAACCATCCTGCCGGCGGCCCGCAACCAGCCCGTCTCCGGAAGGCGGCGGGGCAACAAACTTTCTTGGATCCGCCGGGCGACCCGCAGCTCCTCCTCCAGCCGCTGCCGCTCGCGCTCCTTTTCGAGCAGCCGCGCGTTTTCGAGAATGGTAGATGCCTCGAGCGCCAGCGATTGCAGCAGCTCCCGATTGCCCCCGCCCAGGTCGGCCGCACCCGCGCGCGAGTCCAGGTACAGCAGCCCGACTGTGTCCCGCTCGGCCGACAGCATCGCTGTGTCCTGCACGGACCCGGACCCGACCCGGACCAGGGGCACGCACACCACGCTGCGCAACTCCAGCTCCGCCACCGAATGCTCGGGCCGCAGGCCCGCGGCGCCGGCCGGATCGAAATCCATCGCCAGCAACTGGCGCCGTTCCCGGAGCGCCCGCTCGATGACGCTCATCGGAATCCGCAGTTCCGAGGGATCGAGCGGTTCCCCCGATCGCGAGCGCGCGGCACGCACGGCGAGGCCTCCGTCGCCGCGAAGCAGCAGAAAGCCGCGCTCGGCGCCCGTGATGCTGACGGCCGCGTCCACTAGCGCCGACAGCACGTCGTCCGGCGTCAGCGACGCCTCCAGCGCCCGCGCCACCTCCAGCATGGAGCGCAGCCGCTCGAGGCCGCTTGCAGGCAGTCCGGCGGGCGGGCGTTCTCCTTCCAGCTCAAGCGGTTCCCATCTGAAAACCAGCTGATAGGAATCGGGAAAACCGAACTCGATGCGATCGGACGGCCTCAGGCGCTGCCGCGTCGCCCGCACGCCGTTGACGTACACACCATGCCGGCTGCCGAGATCCTCGATGGCATATTCACCCTCTTCGAGAACGATCTGAGCGTGCTGCCGGGAAATGCGGCTGTCGTGCAAGACGAGATGGTTGTCCCCTTGCCGCCCGATGCGAAAGGGGAGCGTCTGGATGCGGATGTGCCGCCGGCCTCCCGAGGGGTCGAGCACGATCAGTCTCGCCGCGCCGGCCCCGGGGGCCGCGCCCGCCATCACTTCCTCCGGCGCCGGTTCGAATCCGCTTTCTTGGAAGGACCCTTAGGCGGTTGCGCCGCCGCGTGCATCTCCCGCGCCCGCAACACCTGGCAGTGGGCGCAGTAGCCGCCCACCTCCGTCCGCGCCAGCAAAATCTGAAATCCGAAGTGCTCCTCGATCTGCCGCCGCAGCTTCTGCAGCGGCTCGCCGAAAAATTCCTCGACCTTGCCGCAGCGCAGGCAAACCACGTGCGCGTGTTCCTGCTTGGTGCGCGTCTCGTAGTAGTGCTGCTCGCCGTTCCAGTGCATCAGGTCGAGTTCGTCCACCAGACCCCCTTCCTTGAGCATCTTCAAGGTCCGGTAAACGGTCACGCGGTTGAGCTTGGGATCCTGCTGCTTGGCCAGCCGGTAGAGGTTTTCCGCGTCCAGATGGAGGCCCGTTTTGTCGATCAAGTCGAGCAGAATCTGCCGTTGGCGGGTCAGGCGGACGCCGCGTTCCTTGAGGGCATCGTGAAGACTATTGTGTGCGATCATCCGTGTTGGCTGTCGGCGTCAGGCCGTACAGTCTAACTTTAACATGCGGCTGTCCTTGGGGCCAACGCGGTCCGGATGCGATCCCGCGCGCCACCGGGCTGCTACAATTTCGGTCAAATGTTCCGCAAGGTCCTGGTGGCGAACCGAGGAGAGATCGCCGTGCGCATTCTGCGCGCGCTGCGCGAGCTCGGTATCCCGAGTGTCGCCATCTATTCCGACGCGGATGCGGGCGCCCGCCACGTGCGGATGGCCGATGAGGCCGCCCGCATCGGGCCGCCGCCGTCCGCGGAAAGCTACCTGCACATCGAGCGGATCCTCGAGGCCGCCCGAGCCCACGGGGCCGACGCGGTTCATCCCGGCTACGGATTCCTGAGCGAAAACGCCGATTTCGCCGAGGCGTGCCGGCAGGCCGGTCTGGCGTTCATCGGGCCGCCGCCCGAAGCCATTCGCCGGATGGGCTCCAAAGTCGAGGCGCGCCGCCTGGCGCGGGCTGTGGGGGTGCCCGTCGTGCCCGGCAGTGAGGAGCCGTGCCGCAGCGTGGAAGAGGCCCGTGGCGCCGCGGCGGCCCTCGGCTATCCCGTCTTACTGAAAGCCGATGCTGGAGGAGGCGGCAAAGGCATGCGCCGCGTCGCCACCGAAGCCGAATTGGAGGCCGCCTTCCGGGACGCCTCGAGCGAGGCCGAGCGCTCCTTCCGCAATCCCTCCGTCTACCTGGAAAAAGTCCTCGCCCGGCCGCGCCACATCGAGATTCAAATCCTGGGCGACCAGCACGGCAATCTGGTGCATCTTGGAGAGCGCGAGTGCTCGATTCAACGCCGCCACCAGAAAGTGATCGAAGAATCCCCTTCGCCCCTGGTGGCCGCGCATCCGGAGCTGCGGGACGCCATGGGCGAAGCGGCGCGCCGCATCGCGCGGGCGGCCGGATACTGGAACGCAGGCACGGTGGAGTTTCTCGTAGATGCGGACCGCAATTTCTACTTCTTGGAAATGAACACGCGCCTCCAGGTGGAGCACCCGGTCACCGAACTGGTGACCGGATTCGACCTGGTGCACTGGCAGCTTCGCATCGCCGCGGGCGAACCACTGGGTTTCGACCAACGGGAGGTGCGTTGGCGCGGCTCGGCTCTGGAGTGCCGCATCTACGCCGAGGATCCTGACAATCACTTCTTCCCCAGTCCCGGCCGGATCACCTGGCTCACCGAGCCCTCCGGCCCCGGCGTGCGCTTGGATTCCGGCATCGAAGCCGGCTGGCAGGTGCCGCTCGAATACGATCCGCTGCTTTCCAAGCTCGTGGTATGGGCCGAAACCCGTCCGGCGGCGATCCAGCGGATGCTGCGCGCCCTCGGCGAATACGCGATCGGGGGAATCAAGACCAATCTGGAATTTTTCCGGGAGCTGCTCCAAGACGAAGCGTTCCGCCGCGGCGAACTTCACACGTCGTTCGTAGAGGAATTTCTCGCCCGGCGCCCGGAGCGGTTGGCGGCTCCCATGGTGGAGCTGGAAGCCGCGGCGGCGCTGGCGGCAGCCGCCTGCGCCCGCTCGCAAACTCCGGCTTCGCGGAACGAGACTCGGATGAGCGCCTGGCGACTCGCCGGCCGCCAGAGTCTGCTGCGATGACGATCCGCGTGCGCGTCAACGGCCGCCCTCTGGACGTCGAGCTTTCCACCAACGGCGACGAGGCCAAGGTGCGTTTGCCTCCGCCCGAATCCGGTGAGCGCGCCGCCTCGGTGCGGCAGGTGCAGCCGGGCTTGTATTGGGTGCTGATCGGCGGCCGGAGCTATGAAGTGCGGGTCGACGCTTCCTCCGACGGATGGCGCGCCACGGCCGGCGGGGCACGGTTTGCGGTCGAAATCGAAGACCCGAGGACGCGCCGCCAACGCAGCGCCGACATCGCTCCGTCGGGCCGCGCGGAGGTGACCGCGCCGATGCCCGGGCGGATCGTGCGGGTGCTTGCGCGCGAGGGCGAATCGGTCGAGGCGGGCCAGGGCCTCGTGGTGGTGGAGGCCATGAAGATGCAGAATGAAATGCGAGCGCCGAAGCGCGGCCGGGTGATCCGGCTCGCGGTGGGCGAAGGCGAGTCCGTGGCGGCGGGCCAGTTGCTGGCTACGATCGAGTGACCGCGCGCGGCGCCAGTCCCAGCAGTGCCGCCAGCACCAGGACCGCGGAAGTGGCCAGCCCCAGGAGAGGAATCGCCAGCCGCAGGCTGGAAGGTAGCGAGGAAAGGGGCCGCACGCCGTCGGCGAGCAAGTGAACGATGGTGGCCGCCATGAACACGAGCAGGGCCGCGCGAACTTGCTGGAGCCGGCTCGAGCGCCACTCGAGGCGGCGGCGCCCCGTACGCCAGTCGCGCCATGCGCGCCAAGAGTAAAAGGCGGCCAGCAAGGCCAAGACCATTCCCGAGCCGGCGATGACGAAGGCCCAGTTGTCGGCCTGGCTGCTGAAGGAAGCGCGTTGCGGCGGCGGGCCGCGGAAACCCGCGGCGCGAGCGAGCAAGCCGCGCGCCAGCGGACCGGCCCGCGTGGTCCCGGCATTGATCAGCACCGCCGCGGCGAGTCCGCGCCGGGGGCTCACAACGACCGCGGTATTGGCGCCCCAGATGAATCCAGTGTGCTCCAGCACCAGGTCTCCGCCGAGCCATTCCGCATCGCGGTGCACGTACCAGCCCATCTGGTACGGGGCACGACGGCGGTTTTCCAACCACGCCCGGGCCGAGCCCGCTGCGCCGAACTCCGGCACGCCTTTGAGGAAGGCGCTGAGCCATGCCGCCACATCTTCGACCGGGGCTTTGACCAGCGACGAGCCGTACCAGCCGGAAAACGGTCGCGGGGTGACGCGAAATTGCGCCCAGGCCCGCTCGTGCTGCGCCGCCAGTCCCCACGCCGCCGCCTGCGCCGGGTCCAGCGTGGTCCGGCGCATCCCCAACGGCTCGAACACTTCCTCGCGCATGTACTGCGGAAAGGGCCGGCCTGCAAGCCGCTCGATGAGGGCCGCCAGAACCACGTAGTTGCTGTTGGCATAGCGGAAGCGCTCGCCGGGGCGGTAGCGGGGCCGGGCCGGGTGGAGTTCGCGCAACGCTAGTGTCAAGTCTCCTTCTCCGGGCCGGCCGCAGCAGGGAACCCGGTAATCGTCGGCGCGCACCAACCCGCTGGTATGCTCGAGCAGGTGCCGCACCGTGATGCGGTCCGAATCCGCGTGGTCCACCCGGAATTCCGGCAGGTAGTCGCGTACCGGCTGTTCCAAATCCAGGCGCCCCTCGCGTTGCAAGCGCGCGACAGCCAATGCCGTCAGCGGCTTGCTGACGGACGCCAACTCGACCAGGGTGGCCGGCGTCATGGGTTCGCCCGAAGAAACATCCCGCACCCCGTAGGCACCCGGCAGCGTGCGGCCTCGGTCGACGACGGCGGCGGCCAGGCCGGGCAAATCGTTCAGCTGTATCTCGGCGCGCAGGTAAGAATCGTACGGCTCGGGCAGCGGCTGCCCGGAGCACAGGGCTAGCGCCACGCACCCGAGCACCGCGATGCGTCCGCACCCCATGTTCGAGCCCTTCCCGACCCATCGTACTCTAGCGCAGCGGCGGTTCCGCCGCTGGCGGATAATGGAGTCACCATGCCGGACTCCGTGTGCCCCCAGTGCGGTGGAAGCGGCTGGGTCGTCGTGGAGCGCGGCGGAATTTCCGGCGCCGAGCGGTGCGAATGCGGCTTGGCCGAACGTCCGGCGCGCTTGGAGGAGCGGGCTGGGATTCCGCCGCTGTACCGGAACGCATCGCTCGACAATTTCCTGCTTCCCACCGACGACCCGGCGGCGAACCGCGCTCTGGCCAACGTGTTGCTCAGCGTGCGCCGCTACGTGCGCGAATTTCCCGCAACGGACAAACCGGGCCTGCTGTTTATCGGGGATCCTGGAACGGGCAAGACGCACTTGGCCGTGGCGGCCCTGCGCATGCTGCTGGCGCGCGGCTTCGAGGGACTGTTCTTCGACTACCAGAATCTGCTGGACCGCATCCGTGCCGGCTACGATCCAGCCTCCGGGGCGACGGATCGCGAGGCGTACCGGAGCGCCCTCGAGACGGAAATTCTTCTCCTGGACGATCTCGGGGCGCACCGCGTGACGGATTGGGTCGAGGACACGGTGACGTCGATCATCACGTACCGCTGCAACCACCGCAAACCTCTCATCGCCACCACCAACCTGCGCGACCCGGATGCGGGTGATCCGGCGCCCATGGTGGGTTTGGGAGGGGAACTTTCGAGCCGGTATTACCTGTCGGAGCGCATCGGGATGCGGGCCCGCTCGCGGCTGTTCGAGATGTGCAAAGTGATCCGCATGCCAGTCACAGAGGACTACCGCCTGCGCAAGACGCGGTGACGGACGGCAGGCCGGGCCGTTGCACAACCAGCGCCGGTTCAGCGAAAATCCCGCGACTCGACGGTGGCTTCTCCCAGCGGCATGGGGGCGAGGCGCTGGGCCCGCACGTGGATGACGCCGTCCTGGTTCTGGAGCGGGCCTTCCACCAGCAGATAAGGCGCGCTCACGATGGTGACCCGGTGCTGGTCGAAAAAGTCCGGCGTGACGATGACATTGGCCACGCCGGTTTCGTCTTCGAGGCTGAGAAACACGAAGCCCTTGGCTGTGCCGGGCCGCTGGCGGCAGATCACGCAGCCGGCCGTGCGCACCCAGGCGCCGCCGGGCAGGCGTTTCAGTTCGGCGGCGGCGCGCACGCCCATGCGCCGCAGCCATTCGCGGTGCAACCGCATGGGTTGAGGGCCGAGGGTGACGTCGGTGGTGCGGATGTCGGCGCGCAGGCGTTCGGCGAGCGTCATGCGCGCCAGCGGCGAGGGCGTGCCGGGCAGGGCGGCCGCTTCGTACAATTCCCCGGCCGGACGCGCCGCCCGCGCCGCTTCCCACAGTGCGGCGCGCCGGTGCGCCTCAGCGGCGGGCAGCAGCGCGTTCAGCGCCCCCGCTTCCGCCAGCACCGTGACTTCGTCCTGGCGCAGCCGGGCGCGCCGCACCAGATCCTCGATGTCGCGAAACGGCGCCCGGGCGCGCTCGGCCACGATGGCGGCAGCGGCTTCCGCCCGCAGCCCTTTGACGTAGTTCAACCCCAGCCGCACGCACTTTTCGCCGCGCTCGTCTTCTTCGATCGAGCAGGCCACCTCCGAGCGCGTCACGTCTACCGGGCGGAAGTGGACGCCGTGCCGCTGGGCGTCCTTGATCAGCGTCGCCGGATGATAGAACCCCATGGGCTGGCAGTTGAGCAGCGCCGCCACGAACGCCGCCGGATAGTGCACCTTGATCCAAGCGCTGGCGTAGGCCAGCAGCGCGAAGCTGGCGGCATGCGACTCCGGGAATCCGTAAAGAGCGAACGAGGTGATGGACTGCACGATCTGCTCCTGCGCCTCCGGATCGATGCCGTTGCGCGCCATGCCCTGCCGTAGCTTCACCTCGATCTCTTTCATGCGTTTCTCGGAGCGCTTGAAGCCCATGGCGCGCCGGAGCTCTTCCGCCTCGCCGCCGGTGAAGCCCGCCACGGTCATGGCCATGCGCAGCAACTGCTCCTGAAACAGCGGCACGCCGAGGGTGCGTTGCAAGACCGGCTCGAGGGAGGGGTGCGGATAGGTCACGGGCTCGAGGCCTTGCCGCCGCCGCAAGTACGGATGCACCATCTTGCCCACGATGGGTCCCGGCCGGATGATGGCCACTTCGACCACCAGGTCGTAAAATTTCTCCGGCTTCAAGCGCGGCAGGCAGGACATCTGCGCGCGGCTCTCCACTTGGAACATGCCGATGGTATCGGCCTGCTGCAAAGCGGCGTAGACTGCGGGGTCGTCCTTAGGCAGGTGGGCGAGATCGATCGCTTCGCCCCAGGCGTGCCGGATCAGGCGAAGGGACTCCTCGAGGGCCGCCATCATACCCAGGCCGAGCAGGTCCACCTTGATGATGCCCATGTCGGCGCAATCTTCCTTGTCCCACTGCAGGACGACGCGCCCGGGCATCGTGGCCGGCTCGAGGGGCACGATGGCGTCCAAGGCGTCCTCGCAGATCACCATGCCGCCCGAATGCTGGCCCAAGTGCCGCGGCAGATCCTGCGCCGCTTGATACAGCTCCAGGAACTTGCGCGTCAGGGGATCGTCGAGATCGAAGCCGGCTTCACGGAAGCAGCGCTCCGGGGTGTTGTCCGGATCGTCCCACTCGAAGCCCGCCGCCAGGGCGCCCAGACGCGCCAAGGCTTCCTCGGGAAAGCCGAGCGCCTTGCCCAGATCGCGCACGGCGGAGCGGTCGCGGTAGGTGATCACGTTGGCGGTCATGGCCGCGCCGCGCGGACCATAGCGCTGGTAGACGTACTGGATGACGCGCTCGCGCTGCGGGCCGCTCGGCAAATCGAGGTCGATGTCCGGCCACTCGCCGCGCTCTTCGGAAAGGAATCGCTCGAACAGCAGGTCCATGCCCACCGGGTCCACGGCGGTGATGCCGAGCACATAGCAGACGGCGCTGTTGGCCGCCGAGCCGCGCCCTTGCACCAAGATGCCTTGCTCGCGGCAGAAGCGCACGAGGTCCCACACGATGAGGAAATAACCGGCCAGGTCCAGCTTTTCGATCAAGGCGAGCTCGCGTTCGATCTGGCGCTGCGCCCGCTCGTGATAGGGCCGGTAGCGCTCCCGCGCGCCCGCCTCCACCAGCCGCCGCAGGAAGGAGTTCATGGTTTCCCCGGGCGGCGCCGGATAGCGCGGAAAGCGGTACCCCAGGTCCGCCAGCGTGAACTCGATCCGCGCCGCCAGCTCCTCGGCGTGATGGATCGCTTCGGGGAGGTCCGCAAACAGCGACGCCATTTCGCGCGCGGGTTTCAGATACCGTTCCGCGTTCGTTTCGAGCCGCCGCCCGGCTTGGAAAACGGTGGTTTTGTGCCGGACCGCGGTGAGGGCGTCCAGCAGCTCGCGGCGCTCGGGGCGCGCGTAGCGCACGCCGTTAGTGGCGACGAGCGGCAGCCCGAGCGACTCGGCCAGCTCCACGAGCGCTTGGTTGCGGGCTTCTTCGCGGCGTTCGTAATGCCGCTGGAGCTCCACATACACGTTGCGCTTGCCAAAGGTCGCAATCAGTCGTTCCAGCCAGGAGCGTGCTTGGCGCATTCCTTCGGCCAGCGCCCGCGCCAGCGGCCCTTCCTCGCCGCCGGTGAGGCAGATCAGCCCGGCGGAGTATCGGGCCAAATCCTCCAGCGTGGCCGCCGCCTCGCCCTTCGGCGCGCGCAGCTTCATCTCGGTAATCAAGCGGCAGAGATTTTGGTAGCCGGCGCGCGTTTCCGCGAGTAACGAATAGCGGCAGCCCTCGACCGCCGTAATCTCCGCGCCGATGAGCGCGCGCAGACCGGCTCTTTTCGCCGCCATGTGGAAGCGAGGCGCTCCATAGACGCCGTCGCGGTCGAGCAGCGCCACGGCCGGGATTTCCAGCTCCGCGGCCCGCTCGATCAGATCCTCTGGCAACGAAGCGCCTTCCAGGAAACTGAAGGCCGAGCGGGCATGGAGTTCGACATAGCGGGCCGGCATGGCTTCAGTCGTACGTCCCCTCGACGAACCAGGCGCGCGTTTCCAAGTCGCAAAAGATCCGGTACAGACCGCCCCGATCCAATTCGACGTCCCATTCGTCCCGCGCCCAGCGCCCCGGACTCCACCAGTCGCCGGAGCGGCGCCAAGGGCCGGCGGCTTCGACGATCTCTCCGCGCACGCCCCGCGCCGCCAGATATCGCGGGCGCAAGGCCTGGACATGCACCTTGGCCGGAAGCGGAGGCCGGCAGAACCGGAACGCCAGCCGCACGCCGAGCGGCGCCGGCTGTTTCTTGCTGGCCTCGGAGGGCAGCCCGGGCCGCATCCGGAAAGCATCCGGCCGGTGGGTGTCCAGCAGCTCCGGCGAGCCCGCCGAGCCGGGACCGGTCCGGGCGGAAATCCGCGCCAGCGTGAGCTGAAGCCTCTCTGGCTCGGGCGCCGGCGGCAGGAACAAGCCGCTCTGCACGCGGCGGGGCGCGGCGGGCGCCAGCGAGAGTTCCACAGCGGTGACGGCCTCCCTGGGCGGATGCGCTTCCAATTCCAGCTCCAGCAACTTCCGCAGCGGCTCGGCCTCGGTTTGTGGCACCGGCAATTCCAGCCGGCGGGTGTGTTCCGCTCCGCTTTCCAATCGCAGGCGCAACGTCAGGCCGCCGGCCGCTTGACCGTGGGCTCGCAGGCGCTGGCAGAGCGCGCCGAGCGATGGCGTCAGCCGGAGCAGGAGCATTGGGCGCGTGCCGACCGGATCGTCCCATTCGAGGCGTTCCGTATAAGTGACGGGAGGCGGCGCCAGGTGAAGCGGACGACGGATGCGGCCGAGCGCCAGATCGCGCAACCGGACTGCTTCCTCGCCCAGCCGTTCGGCCAGTCCGACCGGGGGCAGCACGGCCAAGTCTCCCAGGCGCTTCAGTCCCCATCGCCGCAGCGTCTCCCGCATCTCCGGCGGCATGGCCACATGCTCCAGCGGAATTTCCGCCAGCCAAGCCGCTTCGCGGCCTTCGGGAATCACGGTCACGCCACGGTAGTACCTGGCGGCGAGCACGGCGGTGTCCGGATTGGAGGCAATGGCCAGGTGAGCTTGCAAGCCCTGTTCCGCGCCTCGCCGGGCGATTTCTGCCGCAATCTGGTGCACGGGGCCGAACAGCGGCTCCAGTCCTCGAAGCGAAAACGTCACCGTGCCGGGAGCCGTGAGTTCGACCGCCGGCGCAAAACAGCCCGCCAACTCCGCCAGCCGGGCGGTAATTTCGGGCGAGGCCTCGGGGACGTGCAGACAGGCGAACATGGCTCACTCCAGCGGCGCTTCCCAGCACAGGTGCAGCGCTCGCGGTTTGTGTACGAGGATTTCCGCGTCCAAAGCACGCAGCAGCCGGAAAGGCTTTCGGCCGGACCAGCGCGCCGTTGCCCGGCGGAACTCCATCCAGCAGGACGCGCAGGATTTGGCTTGCGCCTGCGCGGAGAGAACCAACAGGATCGTGGGCGTGTTCTCGACGGCCCGCCGGAAGCGCCACCACCAGGAAAGCGGAATGCGCTCGAGCACACGGGCCGGCACGCCGGCCAGGTCCAAACCCACCACGCCGAAGCCGCCGCCATGCACGAGCAGATCGGCGGCTTTCATCGCCAGGTCCGCTCGTCCTCCACAGCGCACCCACACCAAGCGATCGAGATCCACCCCGCACTGGGCCGCCGAGGCGGGATCGAAAGCGTCTCGGGTGTCGACCACCGCCACGAACTCGCCTCGGGCCGTGGCTTGCGCCAGGACCGCGAGAAACAGCGTGGTTTTACCCGAGGAGACGCTTCCCGTCAGCTCCGTGAGGGTGCCCCGGGGCAGCCCCTGGATGGCTCGATCGATTGGCAAGATTCCCGTGGGGAGGAACTCCTCGCGCGCCGGGCGACGCGCTAAGAGAACGGAAGCGGGGACGGCAGCGGCCATGGCGATTTTCGCCTTTTATTCGCCTGTGCCCATTGTGGACCATGCCCCCCACTCTTGTCAAATCGCGAAATCGTTCGATCCGGTCTTGCCCCGGATCCGGGGGCGCCGCCTCAGACCACGTAGGGCTTGCGGTACTCGCGCGTGATCAGCTTGTCCGCCTCCGGGTCATTGACGAATTTTTTGCGCTTCTCGTCCCAGCGCAGCAAGCGACCCACGCGGTAGCTGATGTTGGCCAAGTGACACAACGCGGCGGACATGGCGCCGATCTCGATCTCCGCCGTGAGTTCTTTGTAGTTGCGGCTGCGGCAGGCCGAAAGAAAATTCCGCATGTGGGCGACGGTGGCGTCTCCGCGCTCGGCTTTTTCCTCCATGACGAGCTGATTGGCCTCGCCTTTGTAAACCTGAAAGCCGCTGTCGTCCACCCACATCCAGCCATCGCTTCCGAAAAACAAGTTGCCGATGGTGTTGCCCGGCCGAACCGGCAGGCCGGCCTCGGGCCCGGTGAGCAAGCCGCGCACCTCGAAGACGATCTGTTTGTCGCCGTAGTCGAAGGTGGCCAGTTGGGTGTTGGGCGTTTCTTGATCGTCGTCGTAGACGTACTTGCCGCCGGTGGAAACCGCCGACACCGGCATGCCCACCTCGCCCAATCCCCAGCGGCAGATGTCCATTTCGTGCACGCCCTGGTTGCCGATATCGCCGTTGCCCGTATCCCAGAACCAATGCCAGTTGTAGGCGAAGCGGTTCTTGGTGTAGGGCCGCATCGGCGCGGGTCCGAGAAACTTGTCCCAATCCAGGCCCGGCGGCACCGGCTCGGGCGGGGTCTTGCCGATGGAGGGACGGCGTTTGAAGCAGAGCCCCTTGGCCATGTAGACCTTGCCGATGATGCCCTCCTGGAGCAACTTCATGGCCTTGATCTTCACGGGGTGGCTGCGACTCTGGGAGCCCACTTGAACCATGCGCTGGGTTCGGCGCGCGACTTCTACCATCCGCCAGCCCTCGTAGAGGTTGTGGCTGGCCGGCTTTTCGACATAGACGTCCTTGCCGGCCTCGCAAGCCCAAATGGTGGCGAGCGCATGCCAGTGATTGGGCGTGGCGATCGAGACCGCATCCACGTCTTTGTCGGCGAACAGATCGCGCATGTCGTTGTACTCTTTCGCTTTGAGCGAAGTGAGTTTTTGCAGACGCGCCTGGGCGCGCTCGCGGGCAGCTTGATTGACGTCACAAAGCGCCACCACCTGGCACTCGGTGATGCGCGAGAAAGAGCCCAACTGGGAGTTGCCACGGCCTCCCAGTCCCACAATGCCGATCCGGATGCGATCATTGGCGCCGGCCACGCGCGTGGCGGCCAGCGCGGTCGCAGCGCCTTGGAAGAAGTGACGGCGGGTGAGTTTGCTCATGGTTCGACCCTCGGGCTTCAACTATATCAAACAATCAAACATGGGCCGCCCGCTCTCACGGCGCCAGCAGTCCGCCGTTGACTTCGATGGTTTGTCCATGGATGTAGCGGGCGGCGTCGGAACAAAGAAACACGATCACGTCGGCCACGTCTTCGTTCGTGCTCAGGCGCCCGGCGGGCGTCATGTGCACCACCTGCTCGAGGACCTCGCGCGTCGAAAAGCGCCGGTGGAAATCGTTGTCGACGGTTCCGGGGCTCACGGCATTGACGCGGATGCCTTTCGGCGCCAGCTCGCGGGCCAAGCCTTTCGTCATGGCGGAGAGGGCGGCCTTGGCGGCGGCGTAGACCGTGGCGCCTGGCCCGCCTCCGTTGCGCGCCGCGATCGAGCTGACGTTGACGATGACGCCGGAACCCTTGCGGAGCATCCCGGGGACGACGGCCTGCGCCACGAACCACGCACTGCGAAAGTTCAAATCCATCACCGTGTCGAACAGTTCTTCTGTGAATTCGAGCAAACCGGCGCGGCGCACGAGAGAACCGGCGTTGTTGACCAGGATGTCGGCGTCGCGTTCGCGCAACGCCTCGGCCAGCGCGTGAATGCCCTCGCGCGTGCTGAGATCCGCCGGTAACAGTTCGCCCTCGCTGCCCGCCGCCCGGACCGCCGCGAGCGTTCTTTCGGCCCCCTGCCGGTAGCTGTTGTAGTGGAGCAGCAGGCGGCTTGCTCCGCGGCGAGCCAGCGCCACGGCGGTGGCCGCTCCGATGCCGCGCGAGGCCCCGGTCACCACGGCGGTCTTTCCTTCGAACTCGCGACTCATATCCCCGAGCATAACGGAGGCGCCAGTGCGCTATGCTGGCCCACATGACGCGCACGCTCTGCCTCTTGGTTCTGCTTTGCGGACTGGTCCGGGCCCAGCCCAAGACCGAGACCGGCGAAATCAACGGCGCCAAGTTCCGCATTGACGTGCCCGACGCGTGGAACGGCGGTTTGGTGCTGTACTGCCACGGCTATAACCCGAAACCTGTCACCTACGACAACCCGAAGCCCAATCCCGTGCTCGACGTGTTTCTTCAGGCTGGCTACGCCGTGGCGCAGTCCGGCTATGCGGCCGGAGGCTGGGCGATCGAGGAGGCGGTGCAGGACACGGAGGCCCTGCGACGGTATTTCGCTGCCAAGTACGGCCGCCCCAAAGAGACCTACGTGACCGGGCACTCCATGGGCGGCTTCCTCACGCTGGCACTCGTGGAGATGTTTCCCGCGATCTATGACGGCGGACTGGCCTTATGCGCGGCCGCTGCGCCCTCGGTCGTGCTCCTGAGCCGACGCGTCTTCGACCTGCGCGTGGTGTTCGACTATTTCTTTCCGGGCGCCTTGCCGGGACCGTTGAGAATCCCCGCCGATTACGCCATGTCGCCGGCCCTGACGCAGGAGCTCGTCAATCGTCTGGAGGCCCATCCCGACAAAGCCGCGGAGGTGCGGCGCTATTCGGGGATCCGAAGCAACAAAGAGCTCGCAGGGGCGCTGGTGTTCTTCACGTACATTCTCAAGGAGCTCCAGGAGCGCGCCGGCGGCAACCCGTTCGACAACCGTAACATCCTTTACGAGGGCACTTCGGACGACAACGCGCTCAACGACGGCGTGGCGCGCTACGAAGCGGATCCGCGCGCCGCAGAATATCTGCGGAATTACTATACGCTCACCGGGCGGCTCGCCCGACCGGTGCTGGCCATCCAGACAACGTACGATCCGCTGATTCCCGCTTGGGTGACGAACACCTACACGACGCTGACCGAGACGAGCGGCGCCTCTCAGTGGTTCGTGCAACAGTACGTCAAGCGCGACGGGCATTGCACGATCCTGCCGGCGGAGGTTCAGCGCGGGTTCGAGCAGCTTCGGGAGTGGCGCCGCAGCGGACGGCGTCCCGCGCCCGGCGAAATCAAATAGACCCATGCGCCGTTGTGTCGCCGGCCGCGGCGTGGTATAGGTGGTACTTTCCCGAACACACATCCGGCCCTCAGAGGGAGGCGACGAAGACAACTATGGCGTATGTCATTGCAGAACCGTGCATCGGCACCAAGGATACGGCGTGCGTAGACGCCTGCCCGGTGGACTGCATTCATCCGAAGAAAGACGAGCCTGCCTACGCCACCGAGGAGATGCTCTATATCGACCCGGTCGAGTGCATCGATTGCGGGGCGTGCGTGCCGGTTTGCCCCGTGTCCGCCATCTTTGCTTTGGACGATTTGCCCGAGAAATGGGCGCATTTCACGGCCCGGAACGCAGCCTACTACGGGCGTTGAGCGAAATTCCGCTCGGAAGGCCGATGCGGGTAGCGGTCTGTATGTTCCCGCCCGCTCCGCGACTCGGCGCCGCAGGGAGCAGCTGATGCAGCGGGATTCAGAGCGGGGAAAACGCCTCGGTTACAGCGGGGCGGGCAGCTTCAGGGAAGCTTTCGCCAGAGCCTTCTGGAGCATCTCGGCCGCCTCCTCTTCCGTGATTGCTCGCGAAATGGCCAGCTCCGCCACGAGCAACTGTCGCGCCCGATCCAGCATCTTTTTCTCGCGGAAGGAAAGCGGTTTGGAGAGCTGGAGCACCAGCAGGCTCTTGAGCACTTCGGCGACTTGGAGCAAACCGCCCGCCCGCATCTTCTCGCAGTTTTCCTTGTAGCGGTTTTTCCAGTCGCCGTTCGAGCGGCACACACCTTCCGCCAGGAAACTGAGCACCTTGCCGATTTCCCCGTTCCGGGTCACCTTCCGCAACCCCACCTCCTCCACATGCGAGAAGGGAACCAGAACGGTCGTGCCGCCCGAATTCAACCGCAACAGGTAAAACCGCTCGGTGCGTGCGCCAAACGACCGGATGCTGATGCTTTCGATGGTGCCCACACCATAGTTCGGATAGACGACCTTTTCTCCGATCTGAAAGAGCATACCTCGCTCCTGGAGCCGTACACCTAGTACAGGTTGCTGTCGCGGAAAAACCGAAACAGAATCCTACGCTGAAACGTTTGGAAAGTCAACAGGAAAATGGTCCTCAAGTGCTTGAAAATCGTGCTCCAGACGGAGGTTCGGGTGAAGAAAAGGTAAAGCGAGAGTTCTAGGCGGCTTGCGGGAGAGACTCGGGTGCCACCTGGCTTCAGTGGATCCGCAGACCTTCAGCTTCCCTTCCGAACCTTGGCCACCAGATCGCGCACGTAGGTGAGATTGCGCCGCATGTCGGCTTCGACGGACTTCGAGGGTGAGACCGTCTCGAGATTGGCGAATCCGGCGAAGTCGATGTCGGCCATCGCTGCGATCACGGCGGGGAAGTCAATCTTGCCTTCCCCCAGATAATGGGGATTGTCCTTGAGATGCATCTGGCAGATCCGCTCTTTGCCCAGCCAGCGGATTTCCTTGAAAATATCGAACCCGCCGTTGGTGGAGTTGCCGACATCATAATAGACCAGCACGGCTTTGGACCGGGCGCGCTCCATGATCCGCACATTGTCCTCCGCCGAGAGGGTGTTTTCGAGCCCGAGAATCACGCCTGCCTTTTCTGCTTCCGGGGCCAGTTCGCGCAACACATCCCCCACATAGTCCATCTCCTGGCGAGTGGTCAGAGCGCCTTTGCCGAAAAACGGCAGCAGCATCACGCGCGCGTTCAGTTTCTGGGTGATGGGGATGCCGTCGGCCACCCACTTCTGGCCCAGCGGATCGTTCTTGAGGTAGTTGACGTGCAGAATGTCCAGGCAGGTGCCCGCCACCGCGATGCCATGCTTGCGCGTCTCGGCAAGATATTGCTCTTGAATCGCCGGATCCGCGAGCGGCAGCTTGTCGTTTACCGGCTTCCTGCCTAAGCTGACCTCGACGCCGTCGAAGCCTAAACGGGCGGCGAGCGCCACAGCTTCGATTCTTCCGGTCTGATTCAAGTTCCAATCGGTCACTCCGATCTTCAGCCCAGACAAGCGCTTGGCTTCGAGCAGCGAGGCGGGCGCCAGGCCGGCGGCCGCGCTGGCCCACAGGAACGATCTTCTGGACACGAGCATGGCGATAGCTCCTTTCAAGCTCTGGCGATTATACACGCCAACCCCGCGCGCCTTTGCGGAACTTGGCCTGAATTGTTGCTCCCGGGATTGCAAAGCAGGGCGGCGAGACAGTACATTACTGGCATGTCGCACGTCGGACTGATTCGCGAAGCCTTGGCGGCGGGAGACGGGATTGTGCGCTTGGCCCCGTGCTGGGTCCCTCGATCCTTCTTGATGCCCGGAGGGCGGCTCAAGCTGGATCCCCGGGATCTCTACGCTCTCGGGGCGCACCGGGGCGGCATTGACGAACGCTGGTTCGCCTCCACCACCAACGCCGACAACGGTCCCGGCACGCCCGAGGACGAAGGACTCAGCTACCTAGAACTGGACGGTCGGCGCGTGTTGTTCAAAGAGGCGATCGAAACCCTCGGCGACGAGTTCCTCGGCGCCGACGTGATGCGCGAGCAAGGCGGCTGGAACCTGCTCTGCAAGTTCTTCGACAACCTCGGACCTATTCCCCACCACATGCACCAGCGCGACGAGCACGCGCGCCGCGTAGGCCGCAAAGGCAAGCCGGAAGCCTACTATTTTCCTCCCCAGTACAACTTCAAGGAGAACAACTTCCCCTACACGTTCATGGGCCTCGAACCGGGCACCACGAAGGACGACATCCGCCGCTGCCTGGAGCGCTGGAACGAAGGAGACAACGGCATCCTTTATCATTCGCGCGCCTACAAGCTCAAACCGGGCACCGGCTGGCAGATTGACGCCGGCATCCTGCACGCTCCCGGCTCGCTCGTGACCTACGAGCCCCAGGTCAACTCCGACGTCTTTGCCATGTTCCAGTCTATGGTGGAAGGGCGTCCCGTGCCGTGGGACTTGCTCGTCAAGGACGTGCCGCCCGAGCACCATCACGATCTGGACTACATCATTGACATGCTGGACTGGGAAGCCAACGTGGATCCCGAATTCGCCAAGCACCGGCTCTTCCATCCGCTGCCGGTGAAGCCGGAGGCGGAGATGATCGAGGAAGGCTACACGGAAAAATGGGTCGTCTATTCGACCCCGTATTATTCGGCGAAGGAATTGACGGTCTTTCCTGGCCGCACGGTAAAGATTCGCGATGCCGCTGCCTACGGACTCATCGTCGTCTCCGGATGGGGCTCGGTCGGCAAGCTGGAAGTCGAAACGCCCACCTTGATCCGCTACGGCCAAATGACCAAAGATGAACTGTTCGTCACGGCCGCCGCGGCCCGCGAGGGCGTGCTCGTGAAGAACCGGAGCGACACGGAAAATTTGGTCATGCTCAAACATTTCGGCCCGGGCAATCCGGACGCCGCGCCCTTGATCCGGCAATGAAGTTCGGCGTCAACACGCTGCTGTGGACGGCGGGGTTCGACCGCTCGCATCTCGAGCTGTTGCCACGGCTGAAAGAGCAGGGCTTCGACGGCGTCGAGATCGCCACGTTCCGTTTCGACGGCTTCCCGGCGCAAGACATTCGCAGAGCCCTCGACGACTGCGGCCTGGAGCGCACGTTTTGCTCGGCTCTCACGGGGGAGCTGAGTCTGGTCAGCGACGATGCGAAGATTCGGCAGCGGGCGCTGGATTTCGTCCGGCAGGGGATCGAGACCGCGGCGGAGCTCGGAGCGTCGGTCATGGTGGGCCCCTACTGCGCGCCGGTGGGACAGCTTCTCGGCCGGCGCCGCACGGCCGATGAATGGTCGCGCGCCGTCGAGGGCCTCCGCTCGTTGGGCGAAACCTTGGATGCGTGCCGGGTCACGCTGGCCGTCGAGCCGCTCAATCGCTTCGAGACGTACTTTCTGAACACGGCGGCGGATGCGGTGGCGCTGTGCGAGGAGGTCGGACATCCCCGCGTGGGCGTCCTGTTCGATACCTTTCACGCCAACATCGAAGAAAAGGATATCGCTGCGGCCTGCCGCAGCCTGGGGCGGCATCTCAAGCATGTGCACGCCTGCGAGAACGACCGCGGCATCCCGGGCAGCGGCCACGTCGAATGGCCCGCGGTGTTTGCCGCGCTGGGCGCGCTCGGCTACGATGGCTGGCTGGTCATTGAAAGCTTCGGCTTCGGGATTCCGGAGATTGCCGCGGCCGCCTGCATCTGGCGCGACCTGGCGCCTTCGCCGGAAGCCATTGCCTTCGACGGGCTCCGCTTCCTGCGGCAGCAGGCGTCGCTAGGCGCTCAGGCGTCGGCGTAGCGGCCGAGAAACTCGGCCACCTCGCGGGCGAACCCTCGCAGCTCGTCGAGCCGGTTCCGCGCAAATTCGTAGACCCGGTTCCGATCCAGCCGCACGTAGTCGTGCACGAGGACGTTGCGAAATCCCGCGAGGCTGTCGAGCCGCGAAGCCGTTCCCTCCCCAATCACCCCCGCCCGCGCAAGGCAGGGCAGGATGTCGGCGTATCGGTTCGGGCGCTCGAGACCCAGGCTGGCGATGATGTGAGCGCCCACGTCGAAAATGCATTCGATGGCCAAGTGCAGGAAGCGCTCCGCGGCCCCGTAATTCCGCGGGTCGGAAACATAGCTGTTGAAATCCAGGGAGCCGAGCTCGTCCAGGAGGCGCAGGTATTGTTCCAGCGCGGCCAGCCGAGCCGCAATCACACCCTTATCGAGAGCCAAGCCGTCCCTCGCGCGCCCGCTCGAACAACATACGGTCATAGCGCTCCAGCACCGGTTGAAAGTCCAGGAACTCGCGCAGGGCCCGGACCTCGAAGCGTACCCGGCGCGCTTCCTGCCGGCAGTAGACGAGGCGTCCGTCCCGCAGCACGCGCTGCTGCAAAGCGGGGGGCGCGTCGTTGAGTACGACGACGTCCACGAGCGGTCCCCCGATCGTTTGCAGTTGACCCGCGATGTGGCCTTGGATTTCGGCGCGGCGGGCGGGATCCAGATCTTCGCGCACGAGCACGGCGACGTCCAAATCGCTCAATGCTCCGGCTTGGTTTCGCGCTGCGGAGCCGAAAATCCAGGCGCAGTCCACCGCGTCGAGTTGGTCGACCAACTGCCGTAGAGCAAGCTCGAACTCGGGCGGGATCTCGCTGGGAAGCCCGTGCGGAGTCATGACCGCGCACCCTTGCGAAGGCGATTATATCCCGCTGCGCGATGACATCTCCCGCTTCGCTTCCCCGCTGGCGCGCCGGCCCGCCGATCCGCTGCGCTTCCCCGCCGGCTGCGGCCAGGCGCGTCCTGTGGCATGGAACCGGCTTCGGCAATTGAGAGGCGAGTTGTCCACCCACTTGCCTGGCGCAAAAAAGAAAGCGGCAGGCCGCGGGGAGCATGCCGGCCGCTCGGAGCGCGCCCGAGCGCCGCGCAAGGGGCTCTCAGGGCGGTACGGCTTGCTGGAGCGGTTTTTAGTCGGTTCGCAGCCACGCCCGATCCGCCCGAGTCACGCTTCGGCCGTCTCTGCCCGCGTTGGAGCCACGACTCCCAAAGCGCCGGCAGGGCGGGGGAGACTGATGCCCCCGGTGGCCGGCGAGGGCGCAAAGTCCGGATAGGCGGTAGCGCTGTGTTCGCCCAGATCCAGTCCCGCGATCTCCTCCTCGGCGGACACGCGCAGCCCGACCGTGAGGGCAATGGCCTTGAACATGAGCCAGCACACCGGGAACGTCCAAGCGAACGCCGCCGCGACGCCGATCAGTTGCGTCATGAGTTGCGTACCCAAGTTGTACGGCTGGCCCGTGAACAGGTTCTCGTGAAACAGCGCGGCGGCGATCGTTCCAAAGGCTCCACAGACGCCATGCACGGAGATCGCCCCGACGGGGTCATCTACCCGGAGTCGGTCGAAGAACAACACGCTGAACACGACAATGATGCCCGCCAGCGCCCCGATCAGCACCGCCCCGAGAGGGGTCACGGTGGCGCACGGTGACGTGATCGCCACCAAGCCCGCCAGGCAGCCGTTCAGCGTCATGCCGATGTCCGGCACCCTGAACTTCACCCACGACGTGAGCAGCGCCCCGAGAGCGCCCAGACAGCCTGCCAGGAGCGTGTTGACGGCAATGCGCGCTTGCAGGCCGTTGGCGGCCGTGGTCGAACCCGCATTGAACCCGAACCAGCCCAAGAACAGGATGAATACGCCCAAAGTCGCCAGCGTGAGGCTGTGGCCCGGAATGACTCGCGCTTTGCCGTCCTTGCCGTACTTGCCGAGGCGCGGTCCCAGAACCATCGCGCCTGCCAGCGCCGCCCATCCGCCCACCGAATGCACCACCGTCGAGCCCGCAAAATCGATGAACCCACGCCGCGCAAGCCACGCTCCCGACTCCGCATTTCCGGGGTCGAGCAGATTCCCCCACGCCCAGTGGCCGAACACCGGATACACGAACAGACTGATGATGAAGCTGTAGATCAGATAGCCCGAGAACTTCGTCCGTTCGGCCATGGCTCCTGACACGATAGTCGCCGCCGTGGCGGCAAACACCACTTGAAACAGCCAGAAGGTAAAGCCCCACTGGCCCTCCGGAGTGGAGTTATTGAAATCGGTGAGGAAATTCGACCAGCCGGTGAGGCCGTTGCTCCGCCCGAACATCAAACCGAAGCCCACGGCCCAGAACGCCAGCGCGCCCATGCAGCAGTCCGTCAGGTTTTTCATCATGATGTTGCCGGCGTTTTTGGCCCGGGTGAACCCCGTTTCCACCATGGCGAATCCCGCCTGCATGAAAAACACCAGTGCCGCCGCGACCATGGTCCATACGATGTCGGCTTGCTTCTGCACGGCGGCGATGGCGTCCTGGAGCTCTTTCGGCGTGGGGGCTTGGTCTTGTGCCCCCGCCGCAAGGCTCAGGGCCAGGAGCAACACCTGGATCGCAGTCATCCTTCTCATCGCGGTTTTCTCCTCTCTCGGAAACTCTCGGACCGTTTGTTCCTACCGTTCCGGTCCGAAGTAGGCCACGAACCCGGCCAGCAGCGTGTCCTGGTGCTTGAAAGCGCCTGGCGTGACGCCGCGGTCGAAGAACGGCTGGTCCGACCAATCCCGGCGGTATTCCAGACGCGTCAGAACCCCTTGCGCCATTTTGAACTCGCCGGTCAGGGTGAACTCCTTCAGCTTCTGCGCCGTCCCCGTCGAGAACCCGTCGGCGTCGTGGAACCATTCCAAACGGGGCGCCACCGCAAACCATTTGCTCACCGCGAATCGGGCCGCGCCGGCCACGCCCACCCACCGGCTCTTTTGGAAATCTAAGGGGGCGCCGCCGTGGATCACGCGCGCGGCTTTGTCTATCCCGTAGTCAAAGTTCAGGTAAAAACTCGCGTTGGGGTGAGGCGTCAGCAGCATCGTGGTATCGTACAAATGCCGATAGCCTTGGTTGACGTCCATTTTTTCCGGCCCGAAGTAATAATTGTGCGTCCAGGTGAATTTGGAAGTGGTGATCGTACCCGTCAATCCTACCGTTTTGCCGCTGTTGTTATCCTCCACGTTGTTCCATCCGTTAACGAGCGAGATGCCGGCGCTGAAGTAGTTGCCGAGCGGCATACTCGCCCGGACGCCGAAATGGTAATAAGGGATCGCCCAAGCGAACAACAACGAGCGGGAGTAGTTCCAGTTGCTGTGAGTCTCGATGACCTCCGCGCCGGCATTGGTCACGAACTTGCCGAAATCGAGCTGCAACCCTTTGGCTTTCGCCGGCTTGTAGCTCAAGAAAGCCTGCTGGATGTTGCGAAAGATCTCCGGCCCCGCTTCGGCGCCGTGGACGATGTCAAACGCCCGACCGAAACCGAGATCCACGCGGAAGCCGAGAGGATCGGGGGAGTGTTCCATGACGAGTTTGGCCATGTTGAGGCTGAACTGGTTCGCCTTCACGTCGAAATTGCGCAACTGGTTGGTCCGCGAAGCGGGATGGTTGAAGTTCAGGCTGTAGTAGCCGTCGATAAGGCCGCTGAACCGAATCGGGCCCACGGACCATTCCCGGGACCCGTCTCCATTCCCGGCTGGGTTGCTTCCGCCGGCGTCGGCGGTGCCCGTCGTTTGCGCCTCGGCCGGAAAGCAGAGCAGCGCCAATAACGCCACCGTCGATACACACTTACTAGCTCTCATTCGACACTTACCTCCTGCGACTGGGATATTCCAGAATTCGGTGAGCGCGGACGTGGGGCTACCGATCTGAAATTCAGTGTACGCGATGCCTGCCGGTTTGGCCAATAGAAATTTTGGATTGGGGCGATAGAAACGTTGCGGGATCCAACGGGCGGTTTTCGATGCATGATGGTGATGAGTTGCCGGGTTGCAGGCTTTCTCCCAGTGGAGTGTGGAAACGATGAACGTGAGACAGATGGGATGGCTCGGGCTGCTTCCCGCCGCGGTCTGGGCCCAAGAGACGGCGGGACTGGAAAAGAAGTTGGCGGACTTGGAGGCGGCTGTGCAATCGGCGCAGAGCGCCGGGGACAACGCCTGGATGCTGGTCAGCTCGGCCCTCGTGCTCATGATGACCGGACCCGGGCTGGCGTTGTTCTATGGCGGGTTAGTGCGCAGAAAGAACGTTCTGGCCACGATGATGCAGAGCTTCACGCTGATGGCGCTGATCACGGTTTTGTGGGCGGTCGTAGGTTATAGCCTCGCCTTCGGGGAAGGGAACGCGTTCGTCGGCGACTTGCGCTACCTGCTGCTGCGCGGCGTCGACGGCCGGCCGAACGCCGATTATGCCGCCACGATCCCGCACCAGTCCTTCATGGTGTTCCAGTTGATGTTCGCGATCATTACGCCCGCCCTGATTGCGGGGGCGTTCGCCGAGCGCATGAAATTCACGGCGCTGTTGTGGTTCATGACGCTGTGGGCGCTGATCGTGTACTTTCCTATGGCGCACATGGTTTGGGGAAAAGGCGGTCTACTGAACGCGTTTCTCGGGGGTGCGATCCCGTGCTTCGACTTCGCGGGTGGCACAGTGGTGCACATCACCTCGGGCGTGTCGGCGCTCGTCTGCGCGCTGTATATCGGCAAGCGTCAGGGCTATCCGAGCGAGACCATGAAACCGCACAACTTGGTTCTGAGCTTTATCGGCGCTTGCCTGCTGTGGGTCGGCTGGTTCGGGTTCAATGCGGGCAGCGCGCTGGGCTCTTCTGCTTTGGCAAGCAGCGCCTTCGTCGCCACGCACTTCGGCGCGGCGGCCGCGGCCTTGGGCTGGCTGCTGGCGGAGTGGCTCCGCAACGGCAAGCCGAGTGTGCTCGGCGCCATCTCCGGCTCGGTCTGCGGTTTGGTGGCCATCACTCCGGCCTCCGGGTTTGTCAAGCCCATCCCGGCTCTGGTGATCGGGTTCGTTGCCGGCGTCGTCTGTTACCTTATGGTCGCCAGTGTCAAACAGCGCTTCGGCTATGACGACTCCCTCGACGCCTTCGGGGTCCACGGCGCGGGGGGAACCGTGGGCGCTTTGCTCACCGGCGTGTTTGCGACCAATGCGGTCAACGGCGCGTTGAAAGACGCTCAGGGCAATCCGCTTCCTCTGGGGTTAGTGGATGGCAATCCCGGTCAAATCGTGAATCAAGCTATCGGTGTCCTGATCGCTTGGGTCCTCGCTGCGGTAGGCACGTTCGTCATTTTGAAGATCACCGACGCGCTGGTCGGTGTGCGCGTCGCTCCCGAGGAAGAAGTTCAGGGGCTCGACCTCAGCCTGCACGGCGAGGAGGCTTATAACTTCGAAGCTTAGTTCGGCAACGGGCTCTCAAGGCAAGAGGTGGTTCACATGAAAAAAATCGAAGCGATCATCCAGCCGTTCAAACTCGAGGACGTCAAAGAAGCTCTCAAGGGCATCGGCATCGATGGAATGACCGTGTCGGAAGTGCGCGGGCACGGGCGCCAGAAGGGGCACAAAGAGGTCTACCGGGGTCAGGAGTACGAGGTCGACTTGCTGCCGAAAGTCAAGCTCGAAATGGTGGTGCCTTCGTCCCGCGCCGAGGAAGTCATCCGCACCGTGATTCAGTCGGCCCGCACCGGCAAGATCGGCGACGGAAAGATCTTCGTCTACGAGGTGGCGGAGGCCATCCGGATTCGCAACGAGGATCGTGGCGAAGCAGCTCTCTAGCGCCACCGACCCGCTGCGGCAGGAGTTCCTGTCCTCGGGCGACGCCGGACGGGTGCTGGCGGCCCGCACGGCGTTCGTCGAGGACGTCGTGATCGGCGCCTGGCAACAGTACCTGGCGCCGCAGTTCCCGGCGGGACTGGCGGTCCTGGCGGTCGGCGGCTTTGGGCGGCGCGAGCTGTTCCCGCACTCCGACGTGGATCTGGTGTTGCTCGTAACTGGGGAGCCTCGTTCGCAGCCGGGCCGGGACGCACTTTCCGCCTTTCTCCGCAACCTATGGGACAACGGTCTGCGCGCCAGCCACTCCGTGCGCACGCCCGGCGAGTGCTGCCAGCTCCATGCCCAGAACCTCGAGTTGAACATTAGCCTGCTCGACGTCCGTTATCTGGCGGGCGAGCAGGAGCTGTTTGAAAAGCTCCGGCCCCGCTTAGCGCGCTTCGTCCACGCCGAGCGGCAAACCTTGGCGCGTCATTTGTGTCGGCTGGCGCGCCGCCGCCACGCCCGTTTCCAGGACACCATCTACCATCTGGAACCGAACCTCAAGGAGACACCCGGCGGGCTGCGGGACTTGCAGCTCCTGCGGTGGCTCGAGCGGCTGCGCGGGACCACACGCGAGCACATCCCGCAAGGCGCTCTGCCGCCGGAACTAGCGCCCGCGCGCAACCTGCTCTGGACCTTGCGCTGCTTTCTCCATTTCCTATCCGGTCGGGATCAGAACCTGCTGACCTTCGACGCCCAGGAGGCGCTCGCCGAGCAACCCTTCGCCGCAGGACGTGACGCCGCCGCCTGGATGCGCGACTACTTCCAGCAGGCACGCTCGATTTATCGCGCGGCGGTGCGCCGCATGGAGGAAGTGGAGTCCCAAGGCAGCTCGCTGTTCGCCCAGTTCCGCGACTGGCGCTCCCGTCTTTCGAATGCGGACTTCAGCGTGTCGCGCGAGCGCATTTACTTCAAAGCTCCAGCGTTGCTGGAGCAGGATCCGGCGATCGTGCTGCGTCTGTTCGAGTTCGCGGCCCGTCATGGTTTGCGTCCGTCACTGGACTCCGAGCGGCGCATCGCGGAGCGCCTGCCGCAGCTTCGGCAATGGTTCGGCGAACGGCGACCCCTTTGGCCTCTGCTGCGGTCGATTCTCTCCCTACCCTACGCCGCACTCGCCCTGCGGGCCATGCATGAAGCGGGCGTGCTGGGAGCTCTCTTTCCGGAATGGGCCCGCATCGAGTCCCTGGTGGTACGCGATTTTTACCACCGCTACACCGTGGATGAGCACACGCTCGTGAGCATCGAGACCCTCGCCGCCCTCCCGCAAGCGTCCGATCCGATGCGCCGGCGCTTCGCGGCCTTGCTCGAGGAAGTGGACGAACGTTCGTCGCTGTTGGCGGCGCTGCTCTTCCACGACACGGGCAAAGGTGCAGGCGCGGTCAGCCATGTGGCCGAGTCGGCGCGGCTCGCCGCCCAGGCGCTCGATCGGATTCAGGCCCCGAGCGGCGTCCGGGCCCAGGTCTGCCGCCTGATCGAACGGCACCTCGATCTTTCGGCCGTCATGCACACGAGGGATCTCGAAGAACCTGCCACGGCGCGCTATGTGGCCGAGCGGGTCGGAACGCTGGAAGAACTCAAACACCTTACTTTGATGACTTACGCCGACATCAGCGCCGTGAATCCCTCGGCCATGACGCCCTGGCGGCTCGAGCAGCTCTGGCGGCTGTATGTCGTCACGCATCGGGAACTGACATGCGAGCTGGACACGGACCGAGTCGAGTATCCCCAAGCGGACTCGCCCGAGAAAGCTCAGTTCTTGGAAGGGCTCCCCGTTCGCTACCTTCGGACCCACACGGCGGAGGAAATCGACCAGGACTTTGAACTCTATCAGCGAGCCCTGGAGCGCGGCGTCGCCGTGGCGGTGGCCCGCCGCAACAACCTGTACTTGCTGCGGCTGGCAGCGCGCGACCGGCCCTTCCTGCTGGCCTCCATCGCCGGCGCGCTGGCCGGCTTCGGCATGAACATCATCAAGGCCGAGGCCTTCGGCAATCGCCACGGAATGGTCCTGGACAGCTTCGTCTTCGAAGATCCCAACCGCACGCTCGAACTCAACCCGAGCGAAATGGATCGTTTCCGCATCACCGTCGAGCGGGCGGTTCTGGGCAAGCTCGACGTCCGTCAGTTGCTTTCGCGGCGACGCTCCCCGTCACCGTTCAGCCGCCGGAGCCGCCTGCGGCCTGCCGTGACCTTCAACTCCGAGGCCTCTCCCAACGCCACCCTGATCGAAGTTGTGGCGGAGGACCGACCCGGGCTGCTCTACGATCTGGCGCACACGATCTCCTCGGCCGGCTGCAACATCGAGGTCGTACTAATTGACACCGAGGCTCACAAGGCTCTGGACGTGTTTTACGTGACTATTGGCGGGCACAAGTTGTGGCCGGAACACATGGCGGCGCTGCGCGAGAAGCTTCTCGAAGTGTGCCAGAAATAGGTTGCCGAGGTCACACGCTCATCTCCGCTCTTTTTAGCGTGTCCCCAGAACTGCGTCCGGCCGGGGCTATGCGTCGGATCGAGCTTTCCGAAGCAGCTGAGCTCTTTAGCTGCCTTCCTGCTGCAACTGACGCCGCGCAACGTCCGCGCACTGCTGGCCGGCCCGAATTTCGCCGTGGAACGGGCCCTGATCTATCAGGCCCACCGGTGCGGCGCTTGCCACGTTGCGAACGGTGTCGGCACGAAAGTCGGTTCTTCGCTAGTCGGTTCTTCGCTCGACGGCCTGGGCGCTCGCCGCAGCCGCGAGTGCGTCATCGGTCGCTTCCTCGATCCGGAGAAATGTTCCTCCGGCACGATCATGCCGCCCTACCGCTTCGCCTCGGGGGACATGGAGTGGATCACCGACTACCTGGTGTCTCTGCCTTGATCCCGAATCGTCCCGCAGGCGAAGCACCGATTTCCAATTCCCCGATGATTCTTGAGCCTCCGATCCGTTCCGCCAGGAACCCCCGCAAGCGGTGAAACTTCAGAACACTCATGTGGGAATTGACGCGTGCACGGACAGGGCGTATATTCGTGGGGGGAGTCGAAACATGGAAAGTCGGATTCAGGGTTTCGGGAGGCTGTGTTCTCTGTTGTTGGCCGCCTCCTGCGTGTGGGCGCAAAGCTCTCAGGCGCGCATCAGCGGTCGCGTGCTCGACCCGGACGGCGCTGCCATCCCGGCCGTTGAAGTTGTCGCCATCAACGAAGAAACCGGCGTCCTTACGCGCAGCCAAAGCAACGAAGCGGGCGTTTACGTGCTGCCGTTTTTGCCACCGGGAACTTATACCATCACCGCTACCGCCAGCGGCTTCAAGAAATATGAGCGCAAAGGTCTGGTGCTGGAGACGGCGCAGGAGCTTGGCCTCGACATCCGTATGGAGCTGGGCAGCGTCACCGAAGTGGTCGAAGTGCGGGCCGAAGCGCCGCTGCTGGAGAGCACCTCCGCCACCGTGAGTCAGTTCCTGGACAGCCGCGTCGTGACCGAAATGCCTTTGGGCAACCGCCGGGCGCTCGAGCTGGTGCGGCTGGCGGCGAACACCGTTTGGGTGGACTATAGCGGCTTGGCCAAGCCCCTGTTCAGCCTCGCCGGGGGCCGCGTGGAGAACCAGATGTTCTGGTTGGACGGCGGCAACATCCAGAACATGCGCCTGGGCATTGGCCAGGTGGATGTGGATCCGCCCGTGGAGGTGATCCGCGAGTTCCGCGTGGTGCACAACAATTATTCGGCGGAGTTCGGCGGCTCAGCGGGCGGGCTGGTGATCAGCACCACCAAGTCGGGCACGAACCAATTCCGCGGCAGCGTCTTCGAGTATTTCCGCAACGACCGCCTGGACGCAGCCGGCTTTTTCGCTCCCACCGAAGGCACGCGGAAGATCAAAGCCCCGCTGCGCTACAACCTGTTCGGTGCCACCCTGGGCGGCCCCATCGTGCGGGATCGCACGCACTTCTTTGCGGGGTATGAAGGGACGCGACGGACCGACGGATTCACTCAGATTCTCACCGTGCCAACCGAACTGCAGCGCCGCGGCGATTTCTCGCAGACATACAATACTCGCGGACAGCTGATTCCGATCTACGATCCGGCCACCACGCGCACCGTGGGCGGCCGCGTGCTGCGGGATCCTTTCCCGGGCAACGTCATCCCGTCCGACCGTATCGACCCCGTCGCGCGGCGTTTGGTCGCTTACTGGCCCAACCCGAACCGGCCTCCTATCAATGTCGCGGGCGCCCAGAACTTTTCCGGGAACCGGGCTCGGAAATTTATCCGGGACAATGTGACGGCGCGCATCGATCACGTCTTCAGCGACAAGAATCGCTTCTACCATCGGCTGGTGTACAACCTCGATCCCTACCACTGGACCAGCCTTTATCCCCGTAAGGAAGCCGACCCGGAAAGTCCCTTCGATGCGGACCGGTACGAGACCAGTTTTCTGTTTGCAGATACCCACACTTGGACCAGCGCCCTCTTGATGGATCTTCGCTATAGCTTTGCTCATCGCACTTGGCACGCCAAGCCGGCGGGCCTCGGCAGCAACGTCGTCCAGGAGATCGGTTTGAGAGGCGTGCCCTCAGGCGCTTTTCCTGCCCTAAGTGTCGCCGGCATGGCCACCCTCGGCTCCAGCAGCGAGCGCCGCCAATTCCCCATCCGGCAACACCAGTGGGTCAGCAACTGGACTTGGGTCCGCGGCCGCCATGTCCTCAAATTTGGGGGCGAGCTCCGCAAGAGCATCAACGTGGACGTGGTCCGACCGAGCATTTCGGGTGATTTTGGCTTCGCGACGACCGGCACAGGGCTTCCGGGAGATGCCGCGACCGGCTTCGGCATGGCGTCGTTCCTGGTGGGATTTGTGAACTCGTTTTCTTTGCGGAGCACCGATCCGTTAGACCGCTACAGTTGGTATGTGGCGGGGTTCGTGCAGGACGATTGGAAGGTAACGCCGAACCTCACCTTGAACCTGGGCCTGCGCTGGGAAACGGACACGCCCATCATGGACAAGAACAACCGGATGAACAGCTTCGATATCACGGCCATCAATCCCGTCTCCGGCACCCCGGGAGTGGTGCGCTTTGCGGGCGTTGGTGGCTGGCCGCGGCGGCCGTACGATCCGGACTGGAACAACTTCGGACCGCGCTTTGGATTTGCCTGGCGGCCGTTTGGCGCGGCCAAGCTCGTCGTGCGCGGTGGCTTCGGTGTGTTCTTCGAACATCCCTTCGCTCACGGCGTTCCCAACGTGGCATCGCTCGGCTTTGAACGATCCGCGGCCTTGTCGTCGCCGGATAACGGCGTTACGCCGGCCTTTTATCTGGGCCAGGGCGTAAACGTCGAGTTGCAGCCGCCGGTGTTGGACGAGCGTTTCGGGGCGGTGCCCTTAGGCCGCACTCCAACCACGAACGTCACCTTCTACGAGAGGAACCGGAGAACGGGCTATGCTCAGCAGTTCCATTTCGGGATCCAACGGGAGCTGCCCGGCAATATGGTCCTCGAGCTCTCCTACGTGGGCAACCTCGGGCGCAAGATGCCCATCACGACGCTCACCATCAACCAGGTGCCCCCGGCGTTGCTGGGGCCGGGCAATGCCCAACTGCGCCGTCCGTTCCCGCAGTTCAACAACGTGCAGATCCTGGTGCCCACCATGGGCGCGCACAACTACCACGCCGGATCCGTGCGCCTCGAAAAGCGCCTCTCGCACGGACTGAGTCTGCTGGCGAGTCACACCTGGTCACGCAACATCGGGCAAATCAACGAATCCGGCAGCGGGACGCTGGGTGACGACCAGATCTACCAGGATTATTACAACCGTCGGTTGGATAAGGGTCCGCTCTCCATTGACATCGTCCATCGTTTCGCGGCTAGCGCTGTTTACGATCTTCCCTGGGGCAAGGGGCGGCGGTGGCTGACCCAAGGCTGGACATCGGCGCTGTTGGGCGGATGGACGCTGGGCTCGATCGTGAACATTCAAAGCGGCGGACCTTTCACGGTCACGACGCAAACCAACACGACCAACGCCTTTTCCGCGGGTGCCCAGCGCGCCAACGTACTCCGCAATCCCAACCTCCCGGCCGAGAATCGCACCATCGCGCGGTGGTTCGACACGGAAGCCTTCGTGGCGCCTCCGGCCTACACGTTCGGCAACGCGGGCCGCGGCATCGTGCGTGCCGATGGACGCGTGAACTTCGATTTTTCGCTGAACAAAAACTTCGCTTGGGGCGAGCAGCGGGTGGTGCAGTTCCGCGTGGACCTCTTCAATGCCTTCAACCACCCGGACTTCGGCCTACCCACGCGCGCCTTGGGCGCGCCGGGCTTCGGGACGATCAGTAGCGCCACGGCGCCGCGCACCATTCAGCTCGGCCTGCGCGTGGCCTTCTGACAGCCTGGTTGAAGGAGCAACCCGTGTCTTTGAGCCGGCGCGAGGTCGTTGGAGCGCCACTCGTGTTGGCGGCGCGGACGGCTCAGAGCCCGTCGCGCCCCAACATCCTGTGGTTGATTGCCGAGGACTTGAGTCCGGACCTGGCCTGTTACGGCTGCGCGGCGGTGCACACCCCGAACTTGGACCGGCTCGCGGCCGAGGGTGTGCGCTTCACGCGCGCCTTTGTGACGGGTCCAGTGTGCTCGCCGTCACGCTCGGCCATCGCCACAGGGATGTACCAGACCACGATTGGGGCACATCACCATCGGAGCCATCGCGACGACGGCTATCGGCTGCCGCCCCCGGTGGAGCCCTTCACCTGGTACCTGCGCCGCGCCGGTTACTACACGGCGAACGTCATCGCCGCGGCGCCCGGAGTGCGCGGTACCGGAAAGACGGACTTCAACTTCCAGGTCGAGAATTTCTTCGACGGCGATGACTGGAGCGCCCGGCGCCGCGGACAACCGTTTTACGCGCAGGTGAATTTTTCCGAAACGCATCGGGCCTTCCGGCGTTGCCCGGAGCGGCCCGTAGATCCCGGCCGGGTCGAGCTGCCGCCGTACTATCCGGATCATCCCTCCGTGCGTAAGGATTTCGCCATGTACCTGGAGACGCTCCAAAATCTGGACGCCAAGATCGGCAAGGTGCTGGCGCGCCTGGAGGCGGAGGGGCTGGCGGAGGACACGATCGTGTTCTTTTTCAGCGACCACGGCCGGCCCATGCCTCGCGGTAAGCAATTCCTTTACGACGAGGGAATCCACATTCCCCTGCTGGTGCGCATTCCGGAGAAATACCTCCCGAAAGGCGTCACGCCCGGGATGGTCTGCGAGGACCTGATCAGCGGCATTGACATCACTGCGAGCACGCTGAAACTGGCCGGCGTCGAACCGCCATCGCACATGGAAGGCCGCATCTTTCCCTGGTTGGGCGGCACGCCGCGCCAGTTCATCGTTGCGGCGCGGGACCGTTGCGACGAGACGCCGGACCGCATCCGCTGTGTGCGCACCCGCCGCTACAAGTACATCCGCAACTTTTTCCCCGAGCGTCCTTACACCCAGCCGAACGTCTACAAGGACGTCAACTACCCCACGTTGGCCGTCATGCGGCAGCTTCAGGAAGAAGGCAAACTGACCGGGCCGGCGGCGGCCTTTCTGGCCGGTCGCCGACCGCTCGAAGAGCTTTACGATCTCGACAGCGATCCTCACGAGACCCGAAATTTGGCTCACGAGGCCGCCCATCGCCGGACGCTCGAGCGCTTACGCGCCATCCTGGACGACTGGATCCGCGAGACGGGCGACCGCGGCCAAGATCCCGAGGATCGCGTGATGCCGTGGGACCGTGACCGCACGAACGTGGATGGCTGGTGCACTCACGCAGGCGCTCGCGCAGCGAGAAAGAACGGCGTGCTCGTCGTCTCCTGCACGGACAAAAATGCCCGGCTGGAACGCGCCTTCGTGGCGCCAGGTGGGTCTCTGACCATCGAGTTCCGGGCGCGCGGCCGCGGCGCTTCCATCGACACCTTCGCCTGGAGCACCATCACCGACGTTCGCAACCCGCGCAACCGGCGTGCCGTCGGCTTCACGGCGAACGGCGAGTGGCGCGAGCAGAGCGTTGCTTTCGAGGCCGCCGACGATCTGGCGATCCTCAGCTTCGAATTCGCGCCTCGTGCCGGCGCGATCGAGTTCGACTGGATCCGCTTGCGCCGCGCCGATGGGAGCTTGGTGCGCAGCTGGGAGTTCGATTGATCGCTCCCAGCGGCTTCGGCCGATCCGCGGGCGCGACGGCCACCGCCCGCTCCCACCAGCCCGCACCATGGGCCCGGTCATATCCCCAGCCTCGCGGCATCTCAGTGCCGCGCCCGCGCTCCGGAAACGGGAGTGGAGAGGATCGAATGCGCTCGTTCCTTTGGTATTTCCTGGCGGCTTTGGCCGAAATCGCCGGGTGCTTCAGCTTTTGGGCATGGTTGCGCCTCGGCAAAAGCGCAGCGTGGACCGCCCCGGGCATGGTCTCGCTGGTCTTGTTCGCGCTGATGCTGACGCGCATCGATGCGGCTTGGGCCGGGCGAGCCTATGCCGCTTACGGCGGCGTCTACATCGCCACCTCGCTGCTGTGGCTGTGGGGCGTCGAGCGGCAGCTTCCGGACCGCTGGGACCTACTCGGCGCGGCGGTGTGCCTTGCGGGCGCCGCGATCATTCTGCTGGGTCCGCGCCACCAGTAAGGCTGTGGCTTGAAACGGCGCGCCCCAGGCGCGTATTATGTCGCTTGCAGGAAACAACTCCCTTCGAACCGATCACAGTTCCTCCGCGTCCGGGGGCGATCACATACGGCGAGATCCTCCAGCAGCCCGATACGTGGATGGAAACCGCGCAACGCGTAAAGGCGGCCCGCCTCGGGGCACTTCCACCACCCGTTCTGACCGGTGCGGGAACCTCGTTCTTTGCCGCCCTCGCCGTGCAGTCGGCGTGGCCCGGCTCCCGCGCCGCGCCGTCGACCGAGTTGTTTCTGGACTTCGACGACCTCCTCGAGCACCGCCGTCTGGTGATCTCCCTGGCCCGCTCCGGTGACAGCCCGGAGTCGGTAGCGGTGGTCGACCGCATCCGGCGCTCGCGGCCCGACGTGCGCCACATCGCCCTTACCATCAACCCGGAAGGCCAACTCGCACGCCATCCGGGCGTGCAGGCGGTGTTGCTCGATCCGCGCGCGAACGACCGCGGATTGGCCATGACCAGTTCCTTCACGAATCTCGTCGTGGCCGGCTGCTTGCTGGCCAGACCCGAGCCGACCGAAGCCGCCTTGCCTCAGCTGTGCCAGGCCGCTCGCGAGGCGCTCGCCAGCTACGAAGCTGCTGCCGCCGCCCTGGCAGAGAACCCGCCGGCGCGGGTGGTGGCCTTGGCTTCTGCGCCCCTTCGGGGCGCCGCGCGCGAGGCGTGTCTGAAGATCCTCGAGATGACCGCCGGCCGCGTGGCCACGTTGGCGGAGACGTATCTGGGGCTTCGCCACGGCCCCATGAGTTTTCTCGAGCCGCAAACCTTGGTGATCTGCGTTGTCTCCTCCGATGCGCGCCGGCGCCGTTACGAACTGGATCTGGTGCGCGAGTTGCGCCAAAAGAAACTCGGGCGTCTGGTGGCTTTGGCGCCTCCGGAGGCGGATCGCGACTCCTTCGACCTGTTCCTTTCGACGCCGGCATCCGCTCTGCCGGACTGGCTGCGCACGCCCGTGGAGATCACCTTTGCCCAGCTGCTGGCCTGGCATCTCAGCTCCCGTCTCGGACTCGATCCAGACAATCCCAGCCCCACCGGCGTCATCCACCGCGTCGTGCAGGGCGTCCGTATCTATGAGGACTGACGGCAAGCTGGAAGTGATCGTCGCCGGCGACGTCAACGCCGACTTGATCCTGGCCGGCGTGCCGTGGCTCGAGCCAGGAAAAGAAAAACTCGCCCGGGACATGACTCTCATCCTGGGCGGATCCAGTTCGATTACGGCCTTCAATTTGGCGCGCTTGGGCGCTCGGGTGGGCTTCGTGGGAGTAATCGGTGACGATTTCCTCGGGCGCTTCTGCGAGGAACGATTGCGCTGGGCGGGCGTCGATCTCGGCGGTCTGCGGCGCCTCAAAGGCCGCAAGACGGGGCTGACCGTTTGGATGGCGCGCGGGGCGCGGCGCGCCGGGGTGACGTATCCTGGTACCGTGCAGATGCTCCGGGCGGCCGACGTGCCCGTAGCGTATCTCCGGCGCGCGCGCCATCTCCACGTGGGCGCCTACTTCCTCCAGGTGCAGCTCCACCGCGGCGCACCGGCACTATTCGAGCGCGCGCAGCGGCTGGGCCTGACGACGTCCCTCGATTGCAACTGGGATCCGTCCGAGAAGTGGGACTCCGGCATCCGGAAACTCCTGCGCTTCACCGACGTCTTCTTCCCGAACGAGGACGAAGCCCGTCACCTCACCGCCCAGCGGGACGTGCGCAGGGCAGCGGAAGAATTGGGCCGCCTGGCGCGCATCGTCGTGATCAAACGCGGGCCCAAGGGGGCCTTCGTCTGGAGCCCGGAAGGGAGCTTCGAGGTTCCGGCGGTGCGCGTCCGCGCCGTGGACTCCACCGGCGCCGGGGACAGCTTCAACGCAGGCTTCCTGTCGCGCTTCGTCCGCGGCGCCCCGCTCGGTGAGTGCGCCCGCGCCGGAGTCGAAGCGGGAGCCCGCGCCGTGACGCGGATCGGCGGTACGGCGGCTTTCGAGGAGTTATGAAAGACACGTTACGCGGCGTCGCCGTGGTGGCGCACGGCGGCGGTCCGACGCAAGTCATCAACGCGAGCCTTGCCGGCGTCATCGAAGAGGCGCGCCGGCACACGGAGATCACCGCCCTCTACGGAGCACGCCACGGGATCGTGGGCGTGCTCCAAGAGTCGTTTCTCGACCTCACGGAGCAGGATCCCGATGTGGTCGCGGCCGTCGGACGCACGCCCGGCTCGGCCATCGGCTCCTGCCGCCGGAAACTGTCTGCCTCCGACTACGAGCGCATTCTGGCGGTTTTCAACGCCCACAACGTCCGCTATTTTTTCTACACGGGGGGCAACGATTCCATGGACACGGCCTTGCAAGTCTCCCGCCTGGCGCGCGACAGCGGCTACGAGCTGCGTGTGATCGGCATCCCCAAGACCATCGACAACGATCTGGCCGAGACTGACCACTCGCCCGGCTACGGCTCGGCGGCCCGCTTCATCGCCCATGCCCTCCGTGACATCGGCGGCGACAACTGGGCCCTGCCCACGCCGGTGACCGTCGTCGAGGTGATGGGGCGCAACGCCGGTTGGCTGGTGGCGGCCACCGCTCTGGCGCGGCAGGAACCCGACGACGCTCCGCACCTGATCTACCTGCCCGAGCGGCCGATTTCCGAAGACCAGTTCGTCGCCGACGTCGAGAGTGTCTACCGCCGCCTCGGTCGAGTGGTGGTCGCCGTCTGCGAGGGACAGACCAACGAAAAAGGCGAGCCCTTCGGCGCCGATCTCATCCAGGCGGACGGCTTTCAGCACAAGCTCGCGGGCAACCTAGCCCACGTGCTGGCCCAGCTCGTCACGCGCCGTCTGAGCCTCCGCGCTCGCAGCGAAAAGCCCGGCCTGCTCGGCCGTTCCTCGGCGGCCTACATCTCGGAAACCGACCGGCAAGAGGCGCGCGCGTGTGGCGAAGCCGCCGTCCGCGCTGCGGTGGCCGGCCAGACCGACCAGATGGTCACGCTCGTGCGCGAGTGTGACCGACCCTACCGGTGCACGACGGGCTTGGCGCCCCTGGAGGCCGTCGCCAACGTGGAACGGCGTTTCCCGCTCGACTGGATCGCCCCATCCGGCCACGACGTTCTCGATCCCTTCCTGAACTACGCCGCACCCCTAGCCGGTCCCGTCGAACCCCGGCCAACGTTGAAACAGGTCTTTGTTCCGCGCCGGCTGGGAGATTGAAGCCGCTTGCGGCACGGCGGTTGGCCTGGGTTAGTATAGGCACATGTGGAACCGACGTAAGGAGCCGGAGGCGCTGACCTCGCGTTCTGCGGCGCCCCCAACTGTAGCAGAGCTGAGCAAGGAGGGAATTCCCATGAGCACTGTGCCCGCACGGATGGCGGATGCGGAGGCACCCAAAGGAACGGCACTCATCGGCAAATCGGTGGTCGTCAAGGGCCAGATCTTCAGCCGTGAGGATCTTTACGTGGACGGAGAGGTCGAAGGAACTCTGGAGCTCCAGGATAACCGCCTGACCGTGGGCCCCAATGGTACGGTCAAGGCGAACATCAAGGCGAAGGAAGCCGTCATCATCGGCACGGTGCACGGCAACATCGAGGCGGCCGAAAAGCTCGATATCCGCAAAGACGCCAAGCTTGTCGGCGATGTCAAGACCGCCCGCATCGTCATCGAGGACGGGGCGTATTTCAAGGGGTCGATCGACATCACGCGCGGTGAGCCCGCGAAACCAGCGGCTGTGCGTCCGCAGCCGACGGCCGCCGCCGGCGCCGCCCCTTCGGCTTCCGCTCCGGCGGCGTCGAAGGCCTGACGGCCTTCTGGGACCCTTCCCGGCGGTGGTTTCCCGCTTCAAGGCGTGGCTGTTGGGATCCGGAGCTCCGTCCAGTGCAGACGTCAACGCGCCGTCCGTGTCGCGCCCCGAGAGCTCTTCGATCCCTGCGCGTTACGAGCGCCAAAGTCACGGTCTCGCGGAGTTTGTCTCCCACTTGCAGCACTGCGAAGGACTGTCCGTGCTCGACCTCGGGGGCGTATCTCAAGCCAACGTGACCGCCATCACCAACCTCGGGCACCGATTGTATACCGAGGACGTCTGGCGCAGTCTCGACCAGCTTTTCGCCACGCCCGCTGGCGAGGAGGCCGAGGCCGCAACGGTCCGGCAATTCTTGTCCGATCATTTTGCTTTCCCGCCAGAGAGCTTTGATGGGGTGCTGGCTTGGGATGTGCTCGAGTTCCTGCCCCCGCCGTTGCTGGAGCATACCGTCGAGTCGCTGCATCGAGTGCTCAAGCCGGGAGGACGACTTCTTGCGTTCTTTCACGCGGAAGCCAAACCCGGCGCGCTTGCCGTCTACTCGTTCCGGATCGCGGGACCGGCCGGCCTCTCGCTGGAATTGCGAGGCTATCGCGAGCCGGCCCGCCTGTTCAACAACCGGGGCATTGAACAGCTGTTCGGCCGGTTTCGTTCCGTGAAATTTTTCCTCGCCCGGGACCACCTCCGCGAGGTGGTCGTCACACGCTGAGGAAGCCGGCTGGCTTTAGGAGGCCGCAAGCCGCATGGCCACAGCTTCGGCCACCTCGCGCGTCGAGCTGTGCCCTCCCAAGTCCGGGGTGCGCACGCGGCCCTCAGCCAGCACCGCCGCGACCGCCTGTTGGACGGCTTGGGCCGCGGCGGTCTGACCCAAATGCTCGAGCATCATGGCGCCGGACAGAATGGTGGCCAGCGGATTGGCGATCCCACGTCCGGCGATGTCCGGCGCCGAGCCGTGCACCGGCTCGAACATCGACGGGTACCGCCGTTCGGGATCCAAGTTGGCGCTCGGCGCCAATCCGATGCTGCCGGTCACCGCCGCTGCCAAGTCGCTCAAGATGTCCCCGAACAGGTTCGACGCCACGACCACGTCGAAACTCTCCGGCCTTCGCACGAAGTTCATCGCCGCCGCGTCCACCAGCAGCGACTCGGTTTCGACGGAGGGAAATTCGGCCGCCACGCTGCGAAAGACCCGGTCCCACAGGACCATGCCGTAGGCTTGAGCGTTCGACTTGGTCACCGACGTCACCCGGCGCTTCCGATTGCGCCGTACCGCCAGTTGGAACGCATAGCGAATCACTCGTTCGCAGCCTTTTCGCGTGAACACCGCGCTCTGGACGGCCACCTCATCGGCATGGTGCTGGTGGACGAACCCCCCCACCGGCGCATACTCCCCCTCGGTGTTTTCCCGCACGATCACCAGGTCAACCTGGCCAGGCTGGCGGCCTTTCAGGGGCCCGTCAACGCCCTCGTACCAAACGGCCGGCCGCACGTTGGCGTACTGGTCGAAGGCCCGACGGATGGGCAGCAGCAGCCCGTGGAGGGTGATGTGGTCCGGGATGTCGGGATGTCCCACCGCCCCCAGCAGGATCGCATCGAACGGCCGCAGCCGCTCCAGGAATCCCGGCGGGGCCACGCTTCCGCAGCGGAAATAATGCTCGGCGCCCCAGTCAAAATCCTCGAAGCGGAGCACAAAACCGAATCGTTCCGCCGCCCGCGCCAGGACCCGTTTGGCCTCCGGGATGACCTCCGGTCCGATGCCGTCGCCCGGAATGACGGCGATCGAGTAATGAGACATGCTAGGATCGTGCCGTGCGGAGGTAGTCATCATACCATCGTGACGCTGGAATCCATGTTCTCTTTGCGCGGCCGCACCGCGCTTGTCGCGGGAGCGAGCCGCGGCATCGGCCTGGCCATCGCACGCGCTTTGGCGGCCGCCGGCGCACGAGCTCTGCTGGCCGCCCGCTCCCTCGAGCTCCTCGAACGGCACGCCGCTGAGTTGCGTGCGGAGGGTTTGCAGGCGCAGGCGGTGCGCCTCGACGTCACGGATCCTGCCTCCGTTGAGGCCGTGGCCTCGGGCCCGGATGAAGTGGACATCCTGGTGAACGTCGCGGGAACGAACATCCGGAAATCCTTTCTCGACTACACGCCGGAGGAATACGATTTCCTGCTCCGCACCAACCTGCACGGACTTGTGGAATTGACGCGCCGGGTCGGAGGCCGAATGATCGCCCGGGCCCGAGGGGGCAAGGTCATCAATATCGGCAGTCTGATGTCGCTGCGCGGCCTGCCGTACTTGTCGATCTACGCCATCACCAAGAGCGCCTTGGCCGGTCTCACCCGCGTGCTGGCGGCGGAATGGGCGCGTTACGACATTCAGGTCAACTGCATCGCCCCCGGCATGATCCTGACGGACCTGAACCGCGAGGTCTGGCAGCGGCCAGGGATGCGGGAGTGGCTTCAGGGCTCCCAAGCCAACCCCCGGCTGGGGACGCCCGAGGATGTGGCGGCAGTGGCCGTCTTCCTGGCCAGCCCGGCTTCGGACTATATCACTGGCCAAGTGATCGCCGTGGACGGCGGCTACACCACGACAGCGGTGTGGCCGTATCACCCCTAGCTCAGGCCGTGGCTTTCAACTTGGCCGCTCGCTCCTCCCACGTTTTGCGGATTTCCTCGCGTCGCTGGAGCACATACGCCCGGGCCTCCTCGAAACTTTTGAAAACGCGCCGCCCTTTGAGCACGTTGCAGGGCCGGCAGGCCGCCACCAGGTTGCGGCCCGTCTTCTTGCCGCCCCGCGAGCGCGGCACCACGAAATCCACCGTCATCACTAGGTAGTTTTCGAAGTTGGCGAGCCCGTCCAAGCCGCAATACTGGCACCGGTACTTGTCGCGCTCGAGCACAGCCAGACCCTGTTTCACCGTCAACGGCTTGACGCCACCGAACAATCCCAAGATTGTCTTGATCGGCATGAGTCACCTCCGCGACCACTCACGGTCGCCTGTCCCTAGTATGCCGCGGAAGGAGCACTCGGCGGCCAGATAGACTTTGCGTTCCGGGCCAGGCTCAGCGGCGGGCGAAGTTCGACCCCTTGTCGCTGCTTCCCTGGATCCAAAAGCCGGGCCTGGGCCCAGCGCCCCCAGGGCACCGTCCGCGGCCGGGTGGTAAATCCCAGTGGGGCGTCGTTCGCCGGCCTCTCGCTGGTGGCCGCCAACGCAGCTACCAAGAGCCTCACTGCCGCCAGGGTGCGATCGGCGCTGATGAGAGACCGCTTTTGATCCCGCGAAGGTGTTGCGTCCAGGTTGATGTCCCCGGCGTGCAGCAACACGTTCAGAGCGGCATCACATGAGATACTAGACCTAGACATCGACGGCGTCGTGACGCTTCAATGGGGCCGCGACTTAGTGGTCGCGGAAATGTGCACGGCGGCGGCAATGTCCGCCGAACAATCCAAGCTTCAATGGCGCCGCGACTTAGTGGTCGCGGAAATCGAAGCGTATGTGTAGACATACCGTTTTCAGAAGGGCTTCAATGCGGCCGCGACTTAGTGGTCGCGGAAATTTGGCCAGAGCGATCGCGCGCTCGCGACGCTCAAAAGCTTCAATGGGGC
>JANWXD010000089.1 GCA_025055455.1 Bryobacteraceae bacterium | reverse complement strand
TACCGGGAAATGCAGCGCAAGCTGCACGAAAACCCGAACTACGGCGTCGCTTCGGTGCAGTACGCGCCGATCGTCGCCGAGGTGATCGAGGCGGTCGGCGCAGACGAACTCCTCGACTACGGCGCAGGCAAAGGCCGGCTCGGCGAGACGCTGCGCCGGATCCTTTCCCGGCCGCTACGCATCCACCACTACGATCCGGCGATCCCGGAGTGGTCGGCGCCGCCTGCGCCCTGCCGGTTCGTCGCCTGCATAGACGTTCTGGAGCACATCGAGCCGGAGCTGCTCGACAACGTCCTCGACGACCTGCGGCGGGTCACGATCGGCGTGGGATTCTTCACGGTACACACCGGCCCTGCGGTCAAGGTGCTTCCGGACGGCAGAAACGCCCACCTCATCCAGAAGCCCGCCTCCTGGTGGCTGCCGAAAATCATGGAGCGGTTCGAACTGGTCACCTTCAACCGCATGCCGCAGGGCTTCTGGGTCGGTGTCGAGCGGCGGCCGGGGTAAGGCGCCCCTCTTTCCGTAAAGGGCGAAAAAAACGGGCGCCACAGAGGCGCCCGTTCGAGGATGCGGTGGCGGCTCTCGCGAGCCGCCATCTCCGGCACAACGCCTAGAACGTGTGGCGCAAGCCGATCGCCCACGAACGCGGGTCGGCGCCGAAGTTGCCGGCTGCCGTGCCCGACGTGTTCGCGAAGAAGTCGTAGCGGGCGAGCGCGTCGTTGTTGATCCTGTTGTAGCTCAGGTGCACGTTGGTGCGCGGCGAGAACCTGTATGTGTAGCCAAGCGTGAAGAACCGTGCGCCGGTATCGTTCGCCAGGCTGAACGCCGCACCTGCCGGCATGCCACCGAGAGCATTGATCGCCGCATTCACGCCGCCAGCCGCGGTATCGGACACGTCAAGTCCGCCGAACGAGCCCTTCCAGTCGCGCGCCCGCCCGTAGGTTCCGTAGAACCCGTGGTTGCCGGTTTCGTAGGTGACCGGGATGGCCCAAGAGCGGCGCTTCACGTCAATCGGGGCACCCGCAGTAGTACGCGCGGCAATCGCGCCAGCAGCCGCGTCAAACGTTGCGTTCCACTTGGACCAGTCATACACGAACCCGATGCCAAGGCCCATCGCGAAGCGATAGCGCGCACCCAGCCGGTGGCTCGTCACTCTGTGGAGCGATGTCGCCACCAAACCAGCAGCCTGAAGAGCCCCGAACGACAAGGTAGCGACGTTCGGAATATCCCGGTCACGGAGGTAGGCGTAGCGGACCTGCAAACCACCAGTCTCGTAGCGAGCCGCGAGATGCCAGGCGCGGTTCTTCTTGCCCTCGATCACGCTTTCCGTGCCGGCAGGGACACCCGTCTGAGTGGTGTTCGACGGCGCCGGGTCGGTCGGCCGGGCGTAGCCGATCGTCATGCTGAAGCCGCTCCAGTTCGGCGAATCCCAGCGGATGACATTCGCGTAGCGGGCGCCGACCGTCGGGTTCAAGCTGAATGCCGATCCGAAGGTATTCCACACGGCGAGCGCGGAGCTGGACGAGTTCGCGATCAGCCAGCCGGACTCGATCCCGTACATCTCGTCGTAGTGCAGGTCCCACAGCCCGATCAGAACCCGACCGAAGGTCTTGCTGCGAAGGCCGATGCCGGTGTTGCGGTTGCCCCAGACCGAAACTGCGTTCGGGTTGGTACTGGCAAAAGCCGTTGCGCCGAGCGCATTGTTACGCTGATCCGAGTTCTGGATCACCGCCGACTCGACCTGAACGAAAGCGGTGTTGCCACCTCCGAGATCCTCGTTCACGGTGAAGCGAATGTTGGAACCCGCACCGTCGCGCACTCGGTCGTGCGAGTACATGTCACCCGCGTTATTGGTGCGCGTACCACCGGTCGCCTTCACCGAATCCCACATGATGTTGATCGTGCCGCCGATCGTCACCGTGGTCTGGGCGTAGGCTGCCGGCGCGGCGAACGCCGCCGCGATCGCTGCCGCCATTACCTTTCTGTTCATGCTGTCTCCTCTTCTGAGTTTTCTGCCT
>JANWXD010000088.1 GCA_025055455.1 Bryobacteraceae bacterium | reverse complement strand
CCCTGCGCCGCGCCCCGGGCGGTCTTCACCGCCGCGGCTTCCATACTCGACAGGCTCGCGTTGACGCTCTTGATGGACGCATTGGCCCGGTTGGTGTCGACTTCAACGACGAGTTCGAGCCTGTTATCCGCCATGGCTACCGGCTATTGCCACATCGCAAATTTGCGAATAGACTATGAGAAGAGTGCCAAAGACCACCGTCGTCTTGTACCGCGAGGAAGACGGCTCCTGCCCGTTCCTCGACTGGTACGGGGAGTTGCCGGTTAAGGCGCAGGCGAAGTGCCTCCTCCGACTTGAACGATTGCGCGAGTTGGGACATGAGCTACGCCGCCCGGAGGCGGACTACCTTCGGGACGGGATCTACGAATTGCGCGTCCGCTTCCAGCACGTGCAGTTTCGGGTCTTGTACTTCTTCCATGGGACAATGGCAGCGGTTGTCTCCCACGGAATTGCGAAGGAAGGGGCGGTGCCCGCCAAGGAGATCGAACGGGCGGTTGTTCGCAAGAAGCGGTTCGAGGCCGATCCGGCTAGATACAGCCATTCCGAGGAGGTTTCAGGATGAGCGTCAAACGGAAATCCACCACCGACGCGGTGGAAATCCTTCACCAGCGGTTCTTCAAGGGGCAGCCAGAGCGCTTGAAGGCGTTGGAAGAGGCCCGGGCGGACGACGAGGTCGCCCGCAAGATCTTCGAACTGCGGAAGAAGGCCGGGCTGACGCAGGCTCAATTGGCGAAGATGATCGGCACGACGGCGTCGGTGATTTCACGCCTCGAAGACGCGGACTATGAAGGTCACTCGCTCGCGATGCTACGCCGGATCGCGGCTGCCCTTGATAAGCGCGTCGAGATTCGTTTCGTTCCAGTTCGGCGGTCTGCATAGGAGTCGACGTTAGGCTGGTCGGCCGGCCAGTTTCTCTTGGTCATGCACCGCTTGTTCTTCTTCCAGCAATAGGATTGCTGCAAACTCATCCGCCCGGATCTCATCGAGGCGGATCTGGATGCCCAGCTTGAGCGCCGCCCGGAGATCGAGCGCGCGCCGCAGCAGCAGACCAGCCTCGGAGGATTGCGCGGCGTCCTGTTTGTCCAGCGGGCAGTGGTCGCAGCGGTCGCCATCGTCAGGAGCGTCCGGGCACAGGCCGGGGTCGCAGAGTTCCTCACGGCGGAGCGCCCAGTGAATCAGGAAATGCAGGGAGGGCTTTTCAGGCCACTCCCGGTGAGTCAGTTTGGGTCGCCGGTCCCCATGAAGGCGCCGTCGAGAGCATCGATCGCGGCTTTGACCGCGACGGCCTGGTGGATGATTGGTACATCGCCCGAGTAGCCTTCCGAGGATTCGAGCAGCTTCTTGAAGAGCGTGGCCGCCGGCGCGAGATTGATGAACAGTTCCTGGCGGTTGTAGGGCAGATCGAGTACGCGCGCGAAACCACGGCGGTATTCGAAGACGTCCTTGGCTGAGGGCATCCGCAGCACGTGGCTCACGGTGCCGCCGAGCACCCGCAGCGTCACACGGAAGCCGTCGCCCACCTGGACGACATCGTCGACGTCGGCCTGGCTCAATTGCTCGGTGATGCGGCTGGCCTCAAAGGCATCAACCTCCGGCGCATTCTCCTCCGGCAGGCGGATCTTCGCAAGCAGCGCGGCATCGGCTTCTGCCGAGTCAGGGACCGTCGTTTCGGACACGCCGCGGCCCAGTTGCTTCACGATGACCTTGCGCCTCTTTTGGCGGTCGATCCATTCCTCGTCGGTCGGAAATCGCACTCGAACCGGCTTCACGCCCTCGGGCGTGCGCAGGTGGAGGGTGATGGGTTGCTTTGCGTCGAACATGAAAGTCCTCCCTACTGACAGATCCCGTCGACATTGCACTTGGCCGTGGCCGAGACGATGCCGTTGGTCTCATCCCACATCGGCAGGCACTCGACCGACACGGTGACGATGCCGTCGGTCTCGCCGACTTCGGCCGAGGCGAAAGAAACCTTGTGCCAGGTGATTTCGAGCGAGTTGTTCGCATCGTAGGTGAGCGCCAGCACGGCCGTGCCCGTGGTCTGCTGGCGGAGTTTCGTGAGTTC
>JANWXD010000087.1 GCA_025055455.1 Bryobacteraceae bacterium | reverse complement strand
CATTTCGGCCGCGCCCTATGGAGGGTGTCGTAGCGCATGGAACCGAGTCAACTCAACTGGATCGCCAATTTCATCTGGGGCATCGCCGACGACGTGCTGCGCGACCTTTACGTGCGCGGCAAATACCGCGACGTAATCCTGCCGATGACGGTGCTACGGCGCCTCGACGCCGTGCTCGAGCCTAGCAAACAGGCCGTGCTGGACATGAAGGCTGTACTCGACCGGGCTGGCATCGTGCACCAGGATGCGGCACTGCGTCAGGCCGCCGGTCAGGCCTTCTACAACACCTCGCCGTTCACCCTGCGCGACCTCAAGGCGCGCTCTAGCCAGCAGCAGCTCAGGGCCGACTTCGAGGCCTATCTGGACGGCTTTTCGCCGAACGTGCAAGACATCCTCGACAAATTCGAGTTCCGCAATCAGATTCCACGGCTGTCGCGGGCCGATGCACTCGGCACGCTGATCGAGAAATTCCTCTCGCCGGACATCAACCTGAGCCCATACCCGGTCTACAACCCCGATGGTTCGGTTAAGCACCCCGGTCTCGACAACCACGGCATGGGCACCTTGTTCGAGGAGCTGGTGCGCCGCTTCAACGAGGAGAACAACGAAGAGGCCGGCGAGCACTGGACGCCGCGCGACGCCGTCAAGCTCATGGCCAAGCTCATCTTTTTGCCGATCGCCGACGAGATCGAGTCCGGCACCTACCTGCTCTACGATGGCGCGCTCGGCACCGGAGGCATGCTCACGGTGGCTGAGGAGACGCTGCAGCAGATTGCCCGCGAACACGGCAAGCAGGTCTCCACCCACCTCTACGGCCAGGAGATCAACGCCGAGACCTACGCCATTTGCAAGGCCGACCTGCTGCTCAAGGGCGAAGGCGAGGCCGCGGACAACATCGTCGGCGGTCCGGAGCACTCCACGCTCTCCAACGACGCCTTCCCTGGGCACGAGTTCGACTTCATGCTCTCGAATCCCCCTTACGGCAAAAGCTGGAAATCGGACCTCGAACGCATGGGCGGCAAGGACGGCATCAGGGACCCGCGCTTCATCGTCCAGCACCGCGGTGAGACCCTCTCGCTCATCACACGCACGAGCGATGGGCAGATGATGTTCCTCGTCAACCTGCTCAGCAAGATGAAGCGTGGGACGAAACTCGGCAGCCGCATCGCCGAGGTGCACAACGGATCGTCGCTGTTCACCGGAGACGCCGGCCAGGGCGAGAGCAACATCCGCCGTTGGATCATCGAGAACGACTGGCTGGAGGCCATCGTCGCGTTGCCGCTCAACATGTTCTACAACACCGGCATCGCCACCTACATTTGGGTGCTTAGCAACCGCAAACCCGCACACCGCCGCGGCAGGGTGCAACTGATCGACGCCACACAGTGGTACCGGCCGCTGCGCAAAAACCTGGGTAGGAAAAACTGCGAGCTCTCAGAGGAGGACATCGCGCGCATCTGCAACACCTTCCTCGCCTTTGCTGAAACCGAACAGTCGAAGATCTTCCCCAACGCCGCCTTTGGCTATTGGAAGGTGACGGTCGAGCGGCCGCTCAGGCTCAAGGGCATCGACCCCGAGCGCGCATACACGCCCAAGGAGATCAAGGCGCTGAAGGAGACCGCCGAGCGCGCCGAAGACGCCCCGCCGGTCATCAAAAAGTTGCACGAGAAAGGCACCGCCGCCGATCCCTTGCGCGGTCTGTTCGCGGTAACGCTCGCAGGCAGGCCCGCCGTGGTCGAATATGAGCCCGACCCCGAGCTGCGCGACAGCGAGCAAATCCCATTTCTCGAATGCCCGTCCTGTGCGTCCCCCGGCCACCTGCCCACGCCCGAGGAAACCCGCGCCGCCATCGAAGCCTTCATCCGCCGCGAGGTGTTGCCGCATGCGCCGGACGCCTGGTACGACCCCGACAGCGTCAAGATCGGCTACGAGATCAGCTTCAACCGCTACTTCTACAAGCCGCTGCCGCTGCGCACGCTGGAAGAGATTCGGGCAGATATACTGGCGCTCGAGCGGGAGACCGCGGGGTTGCTCGACGAGATCATTGGAGGGGTGAAGGCATGAGCCTG
>JANWXD010000086.1 GCA_025055455.1 Bryobacteraceae bacterium | reverse complement strand
AACTTCTCGTGATGAAGCAGGCCGTCGGCGACTACGGCGACCGGGCGCTTGAGAATCTCTTCGAGCTCTTCGAGATACGTGTTTGCAGTCGATTTGAGGACCTTCGCCACGTCCGGATTGACCCGCAGCAAGCACTCTTTGCCCTCCACCGCCGGTGCGATCTTCTTCGCCTCGACGAGGATCTCGGAGATCACCGTCTGCGCACTCTTGATGTAGCCCGAGCCTTCGCAGTGCGGGCAGGGCTGGCACAGCGCCCGCTCGAGCGACTGCTTCACACGCTTGCGCGTGATGGCGACCAGACCGAAATCGTTGAACTGGAGAATCTTGTAGGGAGCACGGTCCGCCCGCATCGCCTCTTCGAGCGCCTGCATGACCTTCTGGCGGTTCTTGCGCTCGTCCATGTCGATGAAGTCGATGACGATGATGCCGCCGAGATCCCGCAAGCGGATCTGGCGCACGATTTCCTTCACCGCCTCGATGTTGGTTTTGGCAATCGTGTCCTCCAGACGGTTTGACTTGCCGATGTACTTGCCGGTGTTGATGTCTATTGCCACCAGCGCTTCCGTCTGGTTAATGACGATGTAGCCGCCCGACTTCAGCCAGACTTTCGGGCGCAACGCCTTCTCCAGCTCACTCGAGATGTTGAACGCCTCGAAGATCGGCGTGGGCCGGGTGTAGAGCTTCACCCGGCTAACCAGCGATGGCTGCAGCCGCTGCACGGCAGCGAGAATCGACTCGTATTTTTCTTCGTTGTCGCACCAGATCGCCTTGTACTCCTCGTTCAGCTGGTCGCGCAAGACGCGTTCGACGAGGTCGAGATCGTGGTAGATAACCGCGGGCGCTTTCGCTTGTTCCGCCTTGCGCCGGATATCTAACCACAAGTTGTGCAGGTAGTGAATGTCGGCGGCGATTTCCGTCTCCGACTTCCCTTCTCCGGCCGTGCGGATAATGAACCCGCCGGAGATGCCTTGCCGGTGCGTCAGGAGAATGCGTTTCAAGCGCTGACGCTCTTCTTCACTGGCGATTTTCCGCGAGACACCCGTGTGCTCAACCGTGGGCATGTAAACGCAGTAGCGCCCAGGCAAAGCAATATGGGAGGTGATGCGGGCGCCTTTTTGTCCCAGCGGTTCTTTGGCGATCTGGACAAGAATCTCCTGGCCCTCTTTGAGCAAGTCCGTAATGAGCGGTGTGCGGCGCTCCTCAGGCCTGGACTCAGCCACTTGCAAAGCCGGGCGGTCCGGACGATCTCCCCGCCCGCGTCCCCGTCGCCGTCCACGCCTGCCTGAGCGCTGCTGCAAGGGCCGTTGCAGGGTCGAATCGCGAATCTCGGCGGTGGCGGCCAGCGGTTCCTCCTCTGGGGATGCCTCCGGCTCCTCGGGCTCTTCGGTTTCTGCGCCCGTTTGGTCTTCGGCGGCCGCCTCCGCGGCAGGCAAGGCGTCCTCTGCCTCCTCCTCCTCCTCGGCCTCGTCGCCATCCGCTTCGGAAGGCTCCCGTGGCTCGGCAGGCTCTTCCTCCTCGGTTTCCTCGACCACTTCCGAGGCCTCAACTTCGACCGCCGCCTCCACGGGCAGTTCGCCCTCTTCAAGCGTGGGATGATGAATCGGCGCATCGGGCTCTGGCACATGCGTGTAGAGGCGCGGAGGTTCGGGGTCTGGCTCCGGCTCGGGCTGAGATTCCGATTCCGGTACTGGCGCGCCAGAGCCCGCCATCTCGCCAACCGCTCCAGCAGAATCGCTCTCGGCGGCTGCCTCCGTTGTGCGCTGGTATTTCCGGAGGGTCTCCCCAGGCAAGAGGATCGGCTCTGTGTCGTCACCCAGCTCATCCAAGGAATCCGTCTCGGCGTCCGTCTCCGACAACGCAGAACCGCTAACCGCGAACTTGGATTCCGGGAAGCGTCCGCCGTTGCCGCGGCCACGACGGCGGCGGCGGCCGAAGCGGCGCTCGCGGCCTTCCCGTGGAGTCGTCTCGGACGCTGCCTCGGCTTCGCCTTCGGCTGGCGTGTCGCCCGCTCCCTGGGAGCTAGCTGCGGTCAGCGGCCGCTCACCGTCCCGGCGCGCTGCCTTTGGCCGCTCGAAAGCGTGATCCAAGTCTTCCCCTGGATCTT
>JANWXD010000085.1 GCA_025055455.1 Bryobacteraceae bacterium | reverse complement strand
TCGCGCTGCTCTTCCGGGAAACCCTCCACGGCCTTCTTGCGGAGTTCCTCGACCAGGGAGTAGCTCTGAATCTTGGTGTATTTCTCGGTGTTGAGGGCGTCGGTCAGCGCCTCGCGCCACTCGGAGGCAATGTGCTCGTAGAGCTCCTGATTGATCACGGGAGGCACGAACTCGCGCTTGGGTTTCCCCGCCATCGCCACCAATTCCCGAATGCCCGCCGCCACCGTGCGACAGCACCGGTGACCAAACTCGATGGCGGAGATCACCTCGGCCTCCGAAGCTTGGACGGCCCCCGCCTCCACCATGACGATGCCGTCGTCAGTGGCCGCGACCGTGATGTTCAGCTTGGCCTCACGCGCTTCGGAATACGTTGGATTGGCGACCAGCTTGCCGTTCACCAGGCCCACCTGCACGCCGCCCAGGATGTGGGGAAACGGAATGTCAGAGATCGCCAGTGCGGCAGCGGCCCCGACGATGGCGAGCGGCGCCGGATCCAGCTCCGGATCCGCCGACAGAACAAAGCCGATGAGTTGGGTTTCGCAGGAATAGCCTTCCGGAAACAGCGGACGGATGGGCCGGTCAATAAGGCGCGCCACGAGGATCTCCCGCTCCGTGGGCCGGCCTTCGCGTTTGATGAAGCCTCCGGGAAACCGTCCGGCGGCGTACGTGTATTCGCGGTAGTCTACGGTGAGCGGAAGAAAACTGGCGCCGGGCTTGGGCTCCTTGGTGCTGCACGCCGTCACCAGGACGACGGAGTCTCCGGAGCGCACCACAACCGCGCCGTTGGCCTGCTTGGCGACCTTTCCGGTCTCGAGCGTTATCTTTCGGCCGTCCAGATCAATTTCAACCATTTGTGTCATCGGAATTCTCTCCAACCTCAGGCGTTTTTAGGGTTAGGCCTGACCATGATCGGACCGTGACGAGGCACGGATCTGAGCTTGAGACTGGAGTTGACAGGGGTGGGAGTGACGCCGGGGACGCCGTTTGCCGGGCCCCGAACCCGGTGGTGGTCCAACCGTCCCAGGTATGGCCGTTCAAGGAACCGCAATGGGCTCTCGCCCGCTCCTGCCCAGGAGCACGCCCCCTAGTGGCGGAGACCCAGTTGCTGAATCAAAGCTTGATACCGTTCCGGGCTGCGGCCCTTGAGGTACTTCAGCAGCTTGCGGCGCCGCGACACCAGCGACAGCAGCCCCCGCCGGGAATGGTAGTCTTTCTTGTGCACTTTGAAGTGCTCGGTGAGGTCGGCGATGCGCTTGCTGAGGATCGCCACCTGCACCTCCGGCGAACCCGTATCCTTTTTGTGAATCCGGAACTTGCTGATTAGCTGGTTCTTGGCTTCCGGCGCCAGCGCCATCCTAGAGTGAATGCTCCTTGTCGTCTCGTACTCTCGCTTCTAATCATTCATAGCATACCACAGCGCGTCCGGCGCCTCAGCTCGCGCGTGGGAACTCGCTACCGCTCGGAGCCTTCCTCCAACCTTTTGCTGACAGGCGCTTGCGTGGTTTGCTCTAAGGCCCGTATCAACGCCGCCAGCTCGTCGGACATCGAAACGACGTGTTCGAGCTGGAAGCCGGCCGAGTAGCCGTCTTCCTCGGCGTTGCAGTAGCAGATTTCGCCCAAGAACACAGCGCCCTCGTAGTCCACCCGGACCGGCGCGCCTACCGGGACCACCTCGGGCAACCAGATTCGCATACCGCGCCCGGAGAGATTGACAATCCGCCCTCGCAGGGAGACCGGGTTGTCTGCCAGAAGCGTGACCTCGGCCGGTCCGCGGGCGGAGTAGCGAGGCTCGCTGCGACGTTCCATCGCAGAACCGATCGGCAGAACCTTCAGAGAACTTCAGCCCGCTCCGGCCTTGCAGGGCCGATGCGGACCAGGGAGGCATCCGGCGGACAGGCAGACTCTTCGGCCCGCATCAGATCTCGCAACGTGGTCCGGCTCAGCACGCGATCGACCGCCGTCTGTACTGTGCTCCATAACGAGCGGATCGAACAGTCGCTCGAATGCGTGCAACTGGCCTCTTGACCCGCGTGCCGCTCGCAGAAATCCCCTTCAAATAGCCTTCCGCCCAGCTCCGCCAGCACGTCTCCGATGATAATTTCCTCCGGCGGACGGGCCAGCGTGTAGCCGCCCGCCTGCCCGCGGGCGCTCTTGAGGAACCCGGCATTGCGCAGAATGCGCAACAGCTTGGCGGTGTAGGCC
>JANWXD010000084.1 GCA_025055455.1 Bryobacteraceae bacterium | reverse complement strand
CGAGAAGACATCGAGGCTCGGCGCGTTCATCGCTTCACTTTCTTCGCCTTGACGTCGTCCTGGTCGGCGCCGCCGGCCTCGATCCATTTGTCGACCTCGGAGAGCCGGAACTTCCAGAGCCGCCCGACCCGATGAACGGGCAGGCCTTCGTTTTGTGATCGATCCGCCGGTAGACCGAGTCCTTCGCCACGCCGAGATGGCTCACGACGTCTTTAACGGAAGCCCAAGGCTCTGTCGTCATCGGCTCCACTCCCTTTGGGTGGAGACCACTAGGCGCCGCAGCAGGATACACGAAGCCAGCCCAGCCCACAAGAGCGGGCTAGAGTCGAAAAGGCTAGACGAGCGCTCGGGGAATCAGAACGGGCTACCGGAGGACGCATGCGCGCCCCTGTTCGGGTCAGAGGCGCTTCGTCTTGCCAACGCGCGCGGCCATCAGCTTCGCCCACGCCACCCTCTGCTCCCCCCACGTGCCCGGATGCACGACCGCCCGCACCGCCTGCTCGGCCATCGGTTCCACGCCGTCCACCGCCTCCATCGCCAGCACGGCCTCTTGCAGCTCGGGCGCAAGTAGGGCAAAATCGAGCAGCTGCGTGACACGCGCCCGCGTGAGCCCGAGCTTGCGGGCCACGGCAGCAACATCATGAATCCCGCGTACAGCGGGCTTTTGAGCACGCGCGCGATGGGGTCCTTGCCAGCGGAGGCCGAGCCGTGAGGGGCGGCTGGAGCCACAAGGCAAAAGCCCACGCTCGTTCAGCGCGCGCCACCTTCGCCATCTGCCGGTGCTGGAGGAAGATCCTGCGCTAGGGCATGCCGGTGGGGCGAAGAAGCTCGACAAGGCTGCGAAGCGGAGGTGACGGGTGGCCCTCAACAACCTCGGCCTCGACTTCGTCATCACCGGGCCTCATCAGAGGAGCATGTTTAGTAGGATCTTCGGCACATCTTCATACAAGCCTGAGTAGGCAGAACCCATGAGGACAGAGAATATTCCTTGGAGACTGAGAGCTACGCCGCCCAGCGTGCCCGGTGGCCGAGCGAAGGCCGCATCATCTTGGCCCACTTCGACGCCGACACGATCGTCGTCTATCGGGCCTACCGCGCGGAGATCGCGGCGTGGTCGGTAGCAAACCAGCGGTGGACCCGGCTTCAGCCTCAACCGCATGAGCTGGATCGAGCCTAGCTTCCTGTGGATGATGTACCGCTCCGGTTGGGCCACGAAGCCGGACCAGGAGCACGAGCTCGCGATCTGGATACCGCGCGAGCGATTCGACGAAATCGTCGCGGCCGCCGTGCCGTCGACGTTCGACCAGCAGCGCTATACGACGCGTGAGGTGTGGCAAGCGGCGGTGCAAAACTCGGAGGTCCGCGTGCAATGGGACCCGGACCGGAAGCCCGACGGCAGCCCGGCGTCGTGGCGGGCGGTCCAGCTCGGGGTGCGCGGGAAAACGCTGCGGGGGCTCTGCGCAGAGTGGATCCTGCAGATCCGGGACATCACCCCCTGGGTGCGCGAGCAGGCGCAGCACGTCGCCGATCCGGCGGCGCTGGTGATCCCGCGGCAGCGGCCGTATCCGACGGGCTGAGCGCGAGCTTTCGGCGGGGCAAGCTGCAAGAGCAAGGTTACATGGCCTCGCCGCAGAGCCAGTCGTGAATCGGTCGGACGATCGATGGGTGCTACGCGGTCGAGAATGGGCTGGAGCAGGACGGGATGGGGGTGGTGCTACGGGCGCGGCACCATGTACACCGGCGTGCACGCGGCGTCGAAGCTCCTGCACCCGCACCTGTGCAGGCACGGCGAACTGGTGGCATGATTCCTGGCACCCGGAAGCGTCAGTGTTCATACAATGGCCCCGCCAGTGTTTTCGCCTTTTCGCCCAGATTTTGCAGATTTTACGGGTATTTGCGCCCCGTGTCTCTCTCGCAGCTCGCCGACGGCGGCGAAACCTGGATTCATGCGGAGGCTCGAAGAGCGCTCTCGGGGAGCCAGAGAGCGGGTCGAAAGCCCCAGTTTCCGTTTAACTGCACTGGAGCTCCGTTTAGAGACGGCTCTGACACCGTAACTTCGGAAGAAGGTGTGCTCCCAGTAGGTGAAGGCGCACAGCACGAGCCGAACGGAGCCGCAGAGAATAGGTGGCTGCGACTGTTTATTAAAAACACAGCACTCTGCCAACACGAAAGTGGATGTATAGGGTGTGACGCCTGCCCGGTGCCGGAAGGTTAAGTGATGGGGTGCAAGCTCCTGATCGAAGCCCCGGTAAACGGCGGCCGTAACTATAACGGTCCTAAGGTAGCGAAATTCCTTGTCGG
>JANWXD010000083.1 GCA_025055455.1 Bryobacteraceae bacterium | reverse complement strand
GTCTTACCTGACGGACAAAGACCGCGAAGCCGTGGCCAACCCAGCCAAGTTCCAAGGGCAAAAGGGCGCCAAGCGCCTGGCCCACGTCGATTATCAGCGGCGCATGGCTCGCATCTTCGCCGAGATGCGGCGCGTGCTGAAGCCGGGCGGCATCATGACCGTGATGTTCACCCACAAGGCCAAGGATGCCTGGGACGCGCTGGCCACCGGCTTGATCGAAGCCGGCTTCGTCATCACTGCAAGCTGGCCGGTGCACACCGAGGCCGAGGGCAGCCTGCACATCCGCGAAAAGTCGGCGGCGAAGTCGACCATCTTCCTGGTCTGCCGCCTGCGCGAGGACACTCGCGGGCGGCAGGAAGAAGTCTTCTGGGAAGACGTCGAGCCGGAAGTGCGCAACGTGGTGCGGCAGAAAGTGCGGGCGTTCCAGGAAGCCGGGTTTGCGGGCATTGATCTGTACCTGGCCTGCTTTGGTCCGGCGCTCGAGATCTTCTCGCGCAACTGGCCGCTCACACGCGGTACCGCCCGTCAGCAGCCCAAGGGATACCAGAGTGACCTATTCGGCCCCTGGGACCCGTACCGGGTGACGCCGGAGGACGCGCTCGAAGCCGCGAGGCGCGAAGTGAAGCAGTGGCGCATGGAGCAGTTGGCCACCGTCAAGCGCCAGCATCATCTGGACGCGCTCACCGAATGGTACGTGCTGGCCTGGGACGCCTTCCGCGCGCCCAAGTTCCCGGCGGACGAAGCGCTGAAGCTGGCGCGCGTGGTGGGGCTGGACTTCGACCAGGAAGTCAAGAACGTGGCCTGCGCCGTCTCGGGCGAGGATGTGACGCTGTGGGACAGCCAGACGCGGGTGACCAAGAGCAAGCTGATTACGGGGCCGGAGGCGCCCATGCTCGATCGGCTGCATGAGGCGGCCTACACGGTGCGGTTCCAGAATACGGAGGCGGCGAGGAATCGGTTGGAGTCGCTGCGGCTGTTGGATGATCCGACGCTGATGACGGCGCTCGAAGCGCTACTCAACGTGCTGCCACCTGTCGCTCCGCGGGGCAAGAAGAAGCCCGACCCGACGCTCGAAGGCGCGGCGAGCGACTTTGAGGCGCTCGAAAAGCTGCGGCGGCTGGCGTTTGCCGAAAAGGTGCCCGAGCCGAAGCGGCCGGAGCAGATCGAACTGGAGCTCGACGAAGCTGATGCCGCTGTTGACTGAGACGAAGTGGAAATTCCGCTACTCGCACGAAGACGGCGACCTGGTGGGGCTGTTCTACAATCCGGCGCTGGCCTGCGCTGTGGAGTACTGCCGGACGACGGGCTACTTCTCGGCCGATGCGCTCGCGCTGGCGGCGCGCGGCCTGGCCGGTCTGTTCGCCAATAAAGGGCGGATGCGGCTGGTAGTGGGCTGCACGCTCGACCCCGAGGAGCGCGAAGCGATCGAAACGGGCTACGACCTGCGGGAGCAGATGGAACGGCAGCTTGCCGCGGCCGACCTGAACCCGCCCGATGAGCATGCCCGTCAAGGTCTGGAACTGCTGGCGTGGATGGTGGCCAACGGATATCTGGACGTGAAAGTGGCCGTGCCCGTGGACGCCGAGGGCCGGCCCGCGCGTGTGCCCGGCATCTACCACGCCAAGTTCGGCATTATCGTCGATGCCGAGGGCAACACGCTCACCTTTTCCGGCAGCATCAACGAAACCGCCGGCGGCTGGAAGAACAACTGCGAAAGTTTTCATGTCCACTGCGCCTGGCTGAGTGAAACTGAGAAAGCGCACGCAGACGAGGAGCTGGAAGCGTTCGCCAAACTGTGGGAGAACCGTTCACCCGGCGTGCGCGTCTTCGACTTTCCCGAAGCGGCGCGGAAGAAGCTGCTCGAGTACTTGCCCAAGGATGACCGCCCGGTGACGCCGCCACTGCCGCCGCGCCGCGAGCAGTCAACGCCGCAGTCCTACCGCCTGACCGATGACGAGTTCCGGCGCTGCGTATGGACCTTTGTAAAAGTGGCGCCAGAGCTACCGCACGGCATTCGCGTCGGCGAGGTAACCAGCGCCGTGTCGCCCTGGCCGCACCAGGTTCGGACCTATGTGCGTTTCCTCGAGCAATGGCCATGCCGGTTGCTGATCGCCGACGAGGTCGGGCTAGGTAAAACGATTACCGCGGGGCTGATCCTGCGGCAGGCGCTGCTTTCGGGCAAGGCGAAGCGCGTCCTGATTCTGACGCCCAAGAGCGTGCAGATCCAGTGGCAGAACGAGCTGTACGAGAAGTTCAACCTGAACGTGCCGATCTATGATGGTGCGATGCTGCGCTGGCGCGCGGCTTACGGATGGACAGGGCCGCTGGAACGCGGCGTCGGGCGGGACGAGT
>JANWXD010000082.1 GCA_025055455.1 Bryobacteraceae bacterium | reverse complement strand
GTGGTCTCGGAGAACTTCTCCGAGGACATCTTCGCGCTCGACCTGGGGCCTCTGGCCGACGGCAATCCGAACGTCCCGGCCGTGTACCGCGACCCGGAGCAGTTCGTGCGGTCGTCGTATCTGACCTCGGGCCTCAAGTCGCTCCTGCATGATGTGCTGTCGCGACTGGAGGGCGGGGCCGGGAACCGCGTTCTGAAGCTGGTCACGCCGTTCGGCGGCGGCAAGTCACACACGCTGGCGGCATTGCTCCACGCAGCGCGCAACCGGGAGGCCTTCGACTGCGTGCCGGAGGGCAAGAGCCTTCCCCGGCCTCCAAGGGCGCGCGTCGCCGTCTTCGACGGTCAGTTCTTCGACGCGACGATCGGCAAGAAGATGCCCGGCACGGACATGTACGCTCAGACCATGTGGGGCTGGATTGCCTGGTCGCTCGGCGGCAAGAAGGGTTACGATATCCTTCGCAAACAGGACGAGTCGCGGGTCGCGCCAGGCGGCGACGAGATTCTCGCGCTGCTCGCCGAAGGGCCGAACCTGATTCTGCTGGACGAGGTATTGAATTACCTCATCAGCGCGGGTGGCGTGAAGGTTCACCAGACCACGCTCCGGGACGAGACCCTGACCTTCCTGCAGCGTTTGACCACGTCGGTCGGCAACACGGTGAACACGGCGCTGGTCTTCTCGCTACAGTCCAGCAAGCGCGAGTCGCTTGAATACGTGAATCTGCTTCAGACCGTAGACCACCTTGCGGCGCGGAAAGACCAGCGCCGGGAGCCGGTCGAGGGCAACGAAGTTCTCGCCGTGATTCAGAGAAGGCTTCTCGGCAAGACGCTGGATGTTGAAGCGGCTGCGGCGGTGGCGGCGATCTATCAGGATGCCGTCACGCAGATGCGGCGGGCGTATGCCCAAAGCGCCGCCGAGCAGAAGCAGGCGGAGGAAGACGGCATCGCGCTACGCGACCGCATCCGCGCCGCCTATCCGTTCCACCCAGCCTTGATTGACCTCATGCGCGAGCGCTGGGCGGCCATCCCCGACTTCCAGCGCACGCGCGGGGCGCTGCGGTTCCTTGCCGCGTGCCTGCGCGCCGCACACCGCGAAGGCAAGAGCCGGGCCCTCCTGGGCCCCGGCGATGTGCCCATGCACGATGCCGAGGTGCGCCTGGCGTTCTTCAAGGAAGTGGGCCAGCAGGCGGATTTCCAGGCCGTCTTGGAGCACGACCTCGTCGGGGCGAACGCCCGCGCCAAACGGATTGACGAGCGGCGTGCGAAAGAGGTTCCGGCGGAAGCGACCAAGCGCCCCGCGACCCGCCTCGCCACGGCCATCCTGATGTACTCCTTCGGTGGTCTCCGCCGAGAGAGCACGAACGACTTGTTCCCACCGGGCATCACCGAGCAGGAACTGCTCTCCGTCTGCGTCGGCCCGGATTTGGACAGCACGACAGCCATCGCGTGCCTCAAGGAACTCAAGGAACAGTGTCTCTATCTGCACTTTGACGGGGGGCGCTACTGCTTCAAGAAGGACCCGAACGTCACGCTTCTCGTCGAGCAGGAGGCGGACGTCGTGGCGCGGGACGAGGGGCAGGTCCGCGCCCGCATCAAGGAAATGCTGGAAGCGCGGCTTGCCGGACATCGGACGGCCATCGTCTGGCCGGAGAAGTCCGCCGACATCCCGGACAAGGACCCTTCGTTCCTGGTGGCCTATCTGCCGCTCGAGTTCGGCGGCAAGCCAAAGGCCGAGCAGGAGGCGCAGGCCAAGGAACTCCTGGGCAAGTGCGGCGAAAAGCCCCGTATCTTCCGCAATGGACTTGGCCTGGCTATTCCTTCGGCAGACCAGATCGAGATCCTGCGGCGCGCCGTCCGCTACCTCATCGCTGTGGAACAGGTCAAAGCCAAGGCCAAACAGCACAATCTGACGGATGAGCAGAAACGCCAACTCGAGGAACGCGAATCCACGGAGCGCGCCGCGGCCGAATCGGCGTTTCTGAAGCTCTACATGGAGGTCTGGCTGCCGCGCGTTGAGAACGGCGGAGTGGGAATCGAGAAGGTCGCCTTCGGCGGGCGGACTCCGCAAACGACGCTGAACGAGAAGAAGGAGGCCATGATTCATGAGCGCGTCATGGAACTCCTGACCGAAACCTACATCCGCGTTCACGGCACGGTGACGCCCGCGAAGGTCGTCGAGCTCTTCAAACTCGGAGAAGGCTCCCCGCCGAAATATGGGATCCGGACGGCCGAGCTGGTCGCAGGGTTCTACTCCTTCCTGGGTTTCACGCGGCTCTTATCCGATGCGGCGATCCGCCAGGCAGTGGCGCGCGGAGTGGAAGAACACGTGTTCGGCTATACGGCAGGTGACGTTCCGGAATTGGGGACCGACGGCAAGTACCAGGTGCCCCGCGCACGGGTGAGGTTCGGCATCAGCATACCGGAAGACGAAGTGGACTTGGAGGCGGGCTTCATCATGCTTCCGCAGGCCATTCCACAACCTGAGCCGGTCGTGCCATCCGTTCCCGGGGCGACACCCCCTGGGCTTCAGCCCGGAGCGACCCCTTTGGCTCCTCCGCCGACGAGCGCAACCGGTGGGCCAACACCGCCCGCGCCCGCACTGCAACGAGAGGTGA
>JANWXD010000081.1 GCA_025055455.1 Bryobacteraceae bacterium | reverse complement strand
GATGCGCCTCGTCGGCGATCACCACGATGTTGCGTCGTTCGGATAGCACCGGGTGGCGGTCACCCTTTTGCTCGGGAAAGAACTTGTGGATCGTCGTGAACACCACGCCGCCCGCCTCGACCGCGAGCAGATCGCGCAGGTGCGCGCGCGATTCCGCTTGCACCGGCGGCTGACGCAGCAGGTCCTGGCAGCGAGAAAACGTACCGAAAAGCTGGTTATCGAGATCGTTCCGGTCGGTGAGCACCACAATGGTCGGGTTTTCCATCGCCGGCTCGCGGATGATGCGTCCGGCGTAAAAGGCCATCGTCAGGCTTTTGCCCGAGCCCTGCGTGTGCCAGACCACACCGATACGTCGGTCGCCCGGGTTGCCGCCGGATTTGCGCCCGGCTTCGTAGCGTCCGGTTGCCTCGGCCAGCCGGTGGTCCGAGCGCGCCAATTCCGCTGCGCGCAGCGTCTCTGCCACAGCCACCCGCACCGCGTGGAACTGATGGTAGCCAGCCATCTTCTTGATGAGGCGCCCGCTGCCATCGTCCTCGAACACGATGAAGTCCCGCGCCAAATCGAGAAAACGGCGCGGCTCAAACACGCCTTCGATGACCACCTGCAGCTCCGGCATGGAGCTGTCGGCGAGCCGCTCGCCGCCGATCGTGCGCCAGGGCTTGAACCACTCCCGGCCGGCGCCGAGCGTGCCGACGCGCGCCTCGACGCCATCGGAGATCACCAGCGCCGCATTCGACGCGAAGAGCGAAGGGATCTCGGCTTGATAGGTCTGCAACTGCTGAAATGCGCTCCAGATCGTTGCGTCCTCGTCAGCGGGGTTCTTGAGCTCGAGCACGGCAAGCGGTATGCCATTGATGAAGAGCACCACGTCGGGGCGGCGGGTGTGCCTTTGCTCAGCGACAGTGAACTGGTTCACCGCCAGCCAGTCGTTGCTCTTCGGATCGTCGAAGTCGATTGCCCGCGCCTGCGCGCCGCGCACTTCGCCGGTGGGCGTGCGATATTCCACCGTCACACCATTGACCAGCATCCGGTGCACTGCGCGGTTGCGCTGGAGCAGGTCCGCTCCCTCGGGACGCGTAAGCTTGCGAAACGCATCGTCCAGCGCCTCGGCGGGCAGTTGCGGGTTCAGGCGCGCCAGCGAATCGCGCAATCGGCGGGCCAGCACCACCTCGGTGAAGTCGCGTCGCTCAGCGAGGAGCGTGTCCGGCGCGATATCCGGCCCGTGCGCGACCTGCCAGCCCGCGTCCTCCAGCCAGGCCAGGGCGGCTTGTTCGACTTCGGATTCGGTGAACGGCGTCATGGGTGTTGGCGGCGGGCGGCCTGGCGGCGGCGATAAAGCCGCTCGGTGAAACCGCCCTCCCGCTCGAAGGCGGCGGCCTGCGCCTCGAGCTGCCGGCCCACCAAATGAATGCACAGGTTCAGCAGCGCGAGCGCGCCATTGGCGGCGCAAACTGCGGGGAAATCGCGCAGCGACACGGGCGCGCAAGGACCAGCACGGACATCGGCCCGGGCCTCCGCCCGTGTTTGTCCGTGTTTCTGTCCGTGTTCTTCCTCTCCGTGTTCGTCCGTGTGCTCTTGCTCGTAGCGCCGCGTCTCCTCAGCCACCCACGCGCGGAACTTTTCGAGCGTGTTGCAGCGCAGCGCGCGGAAGCGGACTAGGGCCGGGTGATCGGGCGGCCATTCGGGCAGGCCGCGGTGCTGGAGGAATTTCTGGTAGTCGCGCTGCAGCTCCATCAGGCTGCCGCGGGCCGTGCCGGTGAGCTTGAGTTCGAGTTTCTTGGACGTGGCGGAGTCCACGCTGCCCTCTTGCAGATTCTGGCAACCGCTGCGGGCGGCCTGGACCATTTGGTCGTGGGTGCGGCTGCGCCGGTCCACGAACTTGTCGCAAAAGCGCACGGTGACGTCGTAGATCAGATCGGCCAGTTGCCAGGTCTTGGTGTTCCGGTAGCCGCCATGCTTCGGAATGATGCCCTCGCCCGTGCCCTCGCCCGTGCCCCGTCCGTGTCCGTCCGTGTTCACAGCCCGCGCTCCTTCAAAAACCGCTCCGCGTCCTTCACGCGAATTTCGCCGGACACTAGCTCCGCGCGGATGTGGTGGAAGCGCCTGATTCGGCCGATTGCTCCGTTCCCGATTCCTTCTCTGCTGCCTCCCACTTTCTGCAAATACCTTCTACGTCTATATTGGGAGGAGTTTCAGATGTCCAGTACTCGTAAAACTTCGGGTCCCGGCTTCTTGGAACAGGTTCCGCATTCCGAATTCGAACCAATGCGGGAGCAGGGACACATTCACCGAGCACAAGTGCCGTCTGGGGAGCAAGTGCAGGGAGTTGATCGAGCATGGGGCCATAGATACCCGGCACAATGTCCTTGAAGTAGCGCAGATCCTCAGGATTTTGCAGGCGATGGACGATGAAGCTGTTACACTGAGACAGCACCGTTCTGGAAAGCTCGCTCGGTCGCTGCGACGCCACAACCAGTCCTAGACCATACTTCCGTCCCTCGCGTGCAATCCGCTCGAACACTAAGCGGGAGATGGACTCGTCATCAGCCGACCTCGGCTGCTGAATGTAGTTTTGAGCTTCTTCCAAAACAAGCACGACAGGGAGAGATCCTCTGGCCTCCTCGCCGCCGTGCTCACCAACCCGCTGCAGAAACTCCAGGATCAATCGGCCAATCAAGGCGGTCACATTTTCCAGAACT
>JANWXD010000080.1 GCA_025055455.1 Bryobacteraceae bacterium | reverse complement strand
GCACGCTAATCAAGGTGTCTCCGCGTTTTGCCAGTTTCTTAGGGGCTGAGCAGTAGACCCGCCGCTTGGGGAACCTTGATTCGAAGTCGGCGCGACCTTGATAAAAAGGTATGCCGTTTCCAACCTCGTTGTAGGTTTCGCCGGGTGGCGACTGCCCCATCGTAAGGTCGAACTCCTCATCAAGACGCCCCACCCCCCACCCCTCCGGAATCTCGCCGAGTTCGGAGTCGACGAGGCGGTCGGGGAAGAGGGCGAGCAGGTCGGGGGTGAGGCCGAGGCGGCGGCAGATGGACTCGGGCGGCTCGCCGCTCGCCTTGGCGCGGACAGGGTCAAAGTCGACGAACCAGGACTTGAAGATCGCCCGCGCGATGGCCTCCAGCGTCTCGTTCATCCGGCGGTTCAGCTCGATCTTGTCGTCGAGCGTGCCGAGGATGTGGGCGATGGCGCGTTGTTCCTTGCCCGGCGGTATAGCGAGCGTCAAGGCAGAAAGTGACGCGACGGTGAGGTACGGAAGCGCGGTTCCTTGGGCAATTTCAGAAAAGTCGAACTGAGACAGAGCGTAGTAAAGAAACGTCGGATCAATACGACTACGATTGGGTACAGCACCCATCATGTTGTTGTCTATGAGCGTCTCGCGCACGACCTTCCTAAAGCGGTTGTGACGTAGCGCCTCTCCAATCTTCGCGAACACCACGGTCCCCGCCGGAAATGGCTTTGCTTTGAGTGCTGCTAGATCATCCGCCGACACCCAATTGCTCGAAGTCTGAATCCGCACCGCATTCGCGGGAAGGTTCATGTCGCTGACTTTGATGAACGGGTAGTCGCCGCTCGTCTTTCCCTGAAACTCAGGCTTGAAGACTGTGCCAGCGCGAAACTCGCACACTTCGCCAAGCGTCGCGTTGACCCACTCACCCTCCATACCCCAACCTCGCCAAGTTCTTGCGAATCACTTTGTCCAGCCGCGCGCTCACAGCGAACAGCTCGTCCAGCCGCGCCGTGAGCCGTGCCGTTGGCTGCTCGAACGGCCTGCCGTCACGAAACGCACGGCGTCCGAATAAATGCACGCGTGCATTTCCCGTCCAAATCCGTGCATTTCCGGCGGTCATCGCGACGCCCTCCGGCAGCAGACGCCCAGTTGCCGGCCGCCTTCTCGCTGCAGAGGTCCTCGTTCCGCCAAGCGAGCGAGCAAGCGGGCGTGTCCCGGACCGCCCCTTTGACGACGGCGGAGCGGTGCCAGCTGCGGCCCAGCTTCTAGCTAAGCGGTTCCACGAGCGCCCATTCGATCCACCGGATTGCCGTTGTTGCATCGAGCGTTTTCCCATGCGACCGGAGCGTGCGCGCTCAACTGCTCGCTCCGACGCGGCCCAGCAAGTCGAGATAGCCGCCGTAGACGAATACCCGCTCGCGGGCGCGGCCGGTGATCTCGCGGACGATGCCGAGCTCCTGCAGCGCCTCCACCGCGCGCGCGGCGGTGGCAAAGCTCACGCCGGCGCGTGCGGCCATGAGCTTGATGTTCGCGACGGGCCGATGGCGCAACACGTCGAAGATGCGCAGGGCATTGGCCGCCGCACGGCCCAAGGGCAGGATGCGCGCGCGATCGGCAGCAAAGAGCGCGAGCAGCTCGTGGGCGGTCTGCACGGCGTCCTGCGCGGTGAGGGTGACGCCTTTGAGGAAGAAGTCGAGCCAAGTTTCCCAGTCGCCGGTGAAACGCACGGCGTCGAGCTGGCGGTAGTACTCGGCGCGGTGCTGTTTGAAAAACAGCGACAGGTACAGCAGCGGCTGGCGCAGCACGCCGTCGTGGTGCAGGATGAAGCCGATCAGCAGCCGCCCAATGCGCCCGTTGCCGTCGAGAAACGGGTGGATGCTCTCGAAGTGCACGTGGGCGAGCGCCGCCTTGACGAGTGCGCCCGGGCCGGCCGGATCGTGCAGGAAGCGTTCGAGGTCGGCCATGAAGCGCGCGACCTCCTGCGGCGGGGGCACGAAGACGGCGTTGCCGGGTCGGGTGCCGCCGATCCAGTTCTGGGTGGTGCGGAATTCGCCCGGCGCCTTGCCCGCGCCGCGGCCGCGCGCGAGCAGCTTTTCGTGCAGCTCGCGGATCAGGCGGTTGCACAGCGGAAAGCCTTCGGCCAGCCGCGCCATGCCGTGTTCGAGCGCGGCGACGTAGTTGGAGACCTCCACCACATCGTCGAACGGCACACCGGGCGCTTCGTCGAGCTCGAACAGCAGCAGGTCGGAGAGCGAGGACTGTGTGCCTTCGATCTGGCTGGACAGCACCGCCTCTTGTCTGACGTAGGCGTAGAGGAAGATGTCGGGCTCCGGCAGCAGGGCCGCGATGGCATCGAGCCGGCCCAGCGCGAGCAGGGCCTGCTCGAGTCGCTGCTGGCGGGGTGGGTCGAACACGAGCGGCGGGTTGGGCGGTAGGGGCGCAGGGATGAAGGCGCGCACCGTCTCGCCCCCGGCAACCCCCACGTGCCATTGGCCCAGCATGCCCCGCTGCATTTGGCCGCCTTGTTAACGTCAGTGAAAGTAGTGTCGGTCGCTATTTTCACATGGCGGCACTTATGAAAATAGCGCCCTCAGAACCCCAGCTTTCGGAGATTGGCTTCGATCGCGGCGTCGAGTCGCTCGGCCTCTTGCCGTTGCTGCCGCCATTGGCTGACCAATCGCGCCATCTTCTCCTCGAACGGCTCGTCGTCTTCTTGCTGCTTTGCCGCGCCGACGTAGCGGCCGGGG
>JANWXD010000007.1:103825-125573 GCA_025055455.1 Bryobacteraceae bacterium | reverse complement strand
CCCAGCCGTGGACCATAATCGTTCTTGTCGTCCTGAAGCGGCCGCTCCGGCAGCAGCGGCGCTCCCGAGCCACGGAAATAACCCCGGCCCGGGATGTAGTAGTCCGCGCTGCCGGCGATCAACTGCCTGCCGGTGGCCAGGTCGAAGTTTGCATGGCGGCCGCGCCACTGCTGGAAGTACTCCCAGCGCAAGCCCAGGTTCAGCGTCAGCCGCGGTGTGACCTTCCAGTCATCATGAATAAAGAAACCCCACGAGGTCGACTGCTCGGCGTAGGTGGCGGCCCGAGCCACATAGCTGGAGGGATTGGGCAGGCCGAGCAGCATGGCCGCCACCGACTGCCCCAAGCTGTTGGGCGAGGTCGGCGAGTTGTCGAGCGGTCCTCGTGTCCAGGTCGAGTCGAAAATGAACCGCCCCGTCTGATCGTTGGCGTACAGACGCCGGTTCTCGCGGTAGGCGCGAAACTCCATGCCAGTTTTCAAGAAGTGGGCGCCCACGCTCTTCTGGAGGGTGGCATTGACCGAGTGGATGTCGTTGGGCCGCCATTCACCGGCCACACCGGTCCCTTGATAGCCCGTCAGGTCAATCCGTGGAAACCGGCGAATCTCTTTGGGAATGGCGTCGTTGTACTCCTTGGGGAATCCGAGCGTCGTCAGGTCGAAGCCGTGCGCGGCCGGATTGCCTTCGTCGGCGCGCACGAACCGGTTGTAGCCGTAACGCACGTTCAACACGGTCGTCGGATTCAGCGTGTAGACGTCGTCAAAGACGCCTGCGGCTGAAATGAAGCGAAAGTACTGGCCCGTGGCGAGGTTGTCGAAGTAATTGTTGTAATCGCTGGTGCGACGGTACACGCTCGCCCGCACGAAGATTCGGTGCTTGTCGCTGACGACTTGGTCCACGCGCCAAGTGCTGGTGTAGTATTTGATGTTCTCTTTGAGCTCCGGCCGCTGGTAGTTGCCGGTCCCATCCGGGTTGCCCGCCGTGCGCGGCTTCGGATAGTACTGATCGAGAATCTTCTTGGCTACGGGGTCGAACAGCGACGGCGGGATGATGTTGCCCGGGAACGGATCCTGCTGAAAGCGGCCCCCTGCCACCGCGCGGCGCGTGAAGGGATTGTAAATCTGATACTGCGAGCCCAAGGCCAGCAGTTGCGAAAAGTCTCCGTTTTTCATCGCCTCGGTCGGCACCGTCGGGATGCCGTTATTTCGCGGCCGCGCTTCGTGAATCCCCTCGTAACCCCACATGAAAAACGTCCGGTTGCGGCCGTCGTAGAACTTGGGCAACCACACGGGCCCGCCGGCGGTGCCGCCCCAGCGGTTGTAGGTGAAGTCGGTTCGCGGGATGCGGTTAGCGTTGGCGAAGAAATCGTTAGCGAACAGCCCCGGCACCATCTTGGAGTAGTAAGCGGTGCCGTGCAATTCGTTGGTGCCTGCCTTCAGGCTGATGTTGGTGACCCCGCCCTCGGTCTGGCCGAAACTGGCGTCGAACGTCGCGGTCTGGACCTTGAACTCGGCCACCAGGTCCGCCGGCGGCACGTAGGAGGCGATGACCTCTCCGGCGCCGGCCGTAGCCGTGCTGGGGGCGCCGTCGATCGTCACGTCGCTGCGGTTGGCCCGCGTCCCATCCATGGCGTAACCCACGATGTGCGTGGGCTCGAAGGGACGATCCAGACGCGCCGAGCGCGCAAAGGCGACACCCGGGGCCAGCCCGATCAAGTGGTACGGATTGCCGTGAGCGATGGGCAACTCCGCCACACGCCGCGCATCCACCACCTGCCCCAAGGAAGCCGAGGCAGTTTCCAGCAGCGGAGTTTCGCCGGTCACTGTGATGCTCTCCACCTGCGCGCCCACCTCGAGTCGGACCTCGATTTCCAACCGGTCGTTGACCCGAACTTCAATGCCGTCCCGGACGTATTTTTTAAAGCCCGGCGCTTCCACAGTGACTTGGTAAATCCCAGGGATGAGGTACGGAGCCTGATACAGCCCGGCTTCGTTGGTGGTCACCAAGACCTTCGTTCCCATCGCCTTGTGTAGGACCTCGACCGAGGCCCCGGGAATCACTGCCCCGGTTGGATCTACGACGCGGCCCAAGATCGTGCCGCGGGCTTCCTGTGCCATGATGGGCTGCCCCACTAACGACACAACCAGGGCCAGCCAAATCCAAAAATGCCTACTTGCTGTCATTCGCTAACCTCCAGAGCCCTTCGGGTGGGCACACAACCCCACCTCTGCTTTCGAATGTGACCAAACCGCGCCTCCGAGGTCAAGTCTTTTCGGAACGGTCGTCTCGGTTTTGCAACGCAAAACCGAGCGGCTAACCCATCGCCACAGGCAACCCTCGGCAGATTAGCCGATTACATGGCCAGGCCTGTTCGAACGGCGAGCGCCCCAGTCCCCGATTGCTGCACGCTTGGTTTCGACCCGCGAGACGATCGGCCGACCAGACGCCGACTTTGCACCCTCGCCTGAGCGCTATAATGGCGAGCGGCGGACCCGGCCCATGAAGCCCGAAAGCCACGAGCGCTACCTGGTGAAGTCCCTCGTTCACGCCTCTGCCGTTTTGGGTTCGTTTCGCACTGCGGGCGAGACCCTTCGGCTCCGGGACATCGTCCAGCGCACCGGATTGACGAAGGGGACCTGCTTTCGCCTGCTCTACACGCTGCATCACTGCGGCCTCCTGGAAAAGGTCGGGGAGAATCTTTACCGGCTGGTCTGGGAGCCCCGCGCACGGCGCCGCTACCGCATCGGCTACGCCGCGCAGGGCCAGGACACCTCCTTCCCGCGGGAAGTGCTGAACGGGTTGCTGCAAGCCGCGGAACGCGAACAGGTCGAGCTGATCGTGGTGGACAACCGCTACCAGCCCAAGGTGGCTTTGCGCAACGCCGATCACCTGGTTCGCGAAAAGGTGGATCTCGTCATCGAGTTTCAGACGGACGAAGCCGTGGCACCTGCCATCGCCGCCAAATACCTGCAAGCCGGAATCCCCATGATCGCGATTGACATTCCTCACCCCGGCGCGACTTACTTCGGCGCGAACAATTACGAAGCGGGTCTCATCGCCGGACGTCACCTGGGCCGGTGGGCCAAGAAGCATTGGTTGGGCCAAGTGGACGAAATCCTGCTGATCGAGCTGGCGCGCGCGGGCTCCGTTCCACGGGCCCGGATCCGGGGCGTGTTGGCTGGAATCCGAGAAGTGTTGCGGGAAGCCGAAAACTGCCCGGTCGTCTCGCTGGACGGCGACGGACAGTTCCGTACCACACTCGAGCGCGTGCGCAGCCACCTGCGGACCTCCCCCGCGCGGCGCATCCTCGTCGGCGCAGCCAACGACCCCAGCGCTCTTGGCGCCGTACGGGCCTTCGAGGAGGCGGGACGCGGTCAGAGCGTGGCGGTGGTGGGGCAGAATGCCGAACCCGAGGCGCGGGCCGAACTGCGCCGCCCGCGCAGCCCGCTCATCGGGTCGGTGGCCTACTTCCCCGAAAAGTACGGCGATGGGTTGATTCGCCTGGCCTTGGACATCCTGGCGCGGAAGCCCGTGCCGCCTGCCGTATTCATGAAACACCAGCTGATCACGCCGGACAACGTGGATCACTACTACCCCAACGATCGCCTGCTCGAAACCGTCCGCGCCCCCGACGCCGCCCTTCAGGCTCCACCATGATCCCCATCCGTCCCGCCCTGCGAAACTCAGCATCGCCGGTCGGATGGGGAAGCCCCGAGCCGAGAACCACGACTTGCAAGAAATCCGGTGCGCGACAACATCTTGCGGATCGCCCGGCTGGGGGCTCTCGTTTTGTTCTGGAAAACGCCCCCGCAAGCGCCGGCCGACGCTTGCCTCCCGAGTGCACGTCCGACTAGAATCGGGTGTCCGCCGTGGGCAAGGTGAGCGCCATGGACCTGCAAGCCTCCAACTCCAAGCAGCGCATCTGCTTCTGCTTGAAAGTCAAGCCGGAGCGCCTGGCCGAGTACACACAACGTCACCGCGAGGTATGGCCCGAGATGCTCGAGGCTCTCCGCCGGGCCGGCTGGGAGAACTACTCTCTGTTTTTGCGCGAGGACGGATTGCTGATCGGGTACTTCGAGACGGCCGATTTCGCAGGGGCTTTGGCCGCCATGGCCGCCAGCGAAGTCAACCGGCGTTGGCAACAGGAGATGGCGCCCTTTTTCGACGGCGACCCCTCCCTGTTGCCGGACCAGCAGATCCGTCCCATTCCAGAGATCTTCCACCTTCCTTGACGCTGTCGGCGCCGGGCTCGCTACAATCGAAGGCATGTCTTTAGTCGTGGTCGGCTCGGTGGCTTACGACAGCATCGAGACACCCTACGGCCGCGTGGAGCGCACTCTGGGCGGCTCCTGCACCTATATCGGGCTCGCGGCGAGTTACTTTACCCAAGTGAAACTGGTCGCCGTCGTGGGGGAGGATTTCGAGGAGGCCGATGCGCGCTTTCTGGAGAGCCGCGGCCTGGATCTCACCGGGCTGGAGCGCCGGCCGGGAAAGACGTTTCACTGGTCCGGCGTCTACTCAGCCGACATGAATGACCGCACCACGCTGCGGACTGAGCTCAACGTGTTTGCGGACTTCGATCCGAAGCTGCCTCCCAGCCACCGGTCCGCACCGTATCTCATGCTGGGCAACATCCAACCGGCTCTCCAACGCTCCGTGCGGGGCCAGATGAATGGGGTCCGGCTCGCCGCTGGCGACACAATGAACTACTGGATCGCCAACCAGCGGGAAGAGCTGCTGGAGACCCTGCGGACCTGGGATTTCCTTTTGATCAACGATGGCGAGGCCCGCATGCTGGCGGGCGAGACGAATCTGCGCCGGGCCGCCGACTCGATTCTGGACATGGGGCCGCACACCGTCGTCGTCAAGCGGGGCGAACATGGCGCGACGCTGTTCCGACGCGACGGCCACTTCAGCCTTCCCGGCTACCTCCTCGATCATGTGGTGGACCCGACGGGCGCGGGCGACGCTTTCGCCGGCGGCTTTCTCGGTTACATAGCCGAGCAGGGAGCGGATCCGGCGGCAGGCCCGCTCGACCCCAAACTGCTGCGCAACGCGGTCGTCTATGGCTCGGTGCTCGGCAGCTTTTGCTGCGAGCGGTTCGGCGTCGAGCGCTTCCGCACGCTCACTCGCGCGGAGATCGATGACCGCTTCCAGGAATTCAAGGCGCTTACCGAGTTCTGACATCCTGCTGGCCGTCGCGTTGCTGGCCCTGCTCAGCGTTGGGGCCGCAGCCTGGGTCTGGCGCAACGGCTGGACGCTGTACTACGGCGACGCCGTGGCGCATCTCAACATCGCTCGGCGCATTCTGGACTCCCGCACTCCCGGCTACTACCAGATCGGGACGGTGTGGCTTCCGCTGCCCCACGTGCTCATGTTGCCTTTCGTGCGCGACGACCGCCTCTGGCAAACGGGGCTGGCTGGGGTCTTTCCGACCGCAGTGTGCTTTGTCGCCGCGGGGGCGTTCTTCTACGCCGCTGCGCGCGAACGCCTCTCCAGTCGCGCGGCGGCCGGTGCCGCGTTGGCCGCTCTGGCGCTCAATCCCAACCTACTCTACCTGCAATCGACGCCCATGACCGAGCCGGTGTTCCTGGCCGGTCTCGGTGCGTTGGCGTATTTCACGGTGCGCTTCCGCCGGAGCCAGTCCGTTCGGGCAGTGACCGGCGCCGCACTGGCGGCCTTGGCGAGCACGCTCACCCGCTACGAAGGATGGTTCCTGATACCCTTCGTTGCACTGTACTTCTTATGGGCGGCGGAAAAGAAGCGCTGGCAGTACGCCATCTTTTTTACAGCCGTCGCCTCCCTGGGCCCCCTCTACTGGCTGGCCCATAACTGGATTTGGTGGGGGGACTGGCTGGAGTTCTACCGCGGCCCCTATTCCGCCAAGGCCATTTACCAACGCGCCCTCGATGCGGGAATGGCCCGCTATCCCGGCGATCAGGACTGGGCCAAGGCTTGGCTGCAGTTTCGGAGTGCCGCGACGCTGTGCGTCGGCCAGCCTCTGGTATGGCTTGCAGGGGCGGGGCTAGGGGCGCTGGTTTGGAGGCGCGCGGTGTGGCCCTTGGGATTGCTGGCACTGCCGCCGATCTTCTACGTGTGGAGCATCCACTCCGGAGCCACGCCGATTTTTGTGCCACATCTGTGGCCCCACAGCTACTACAATACGCGCTATGGGGTGGCGGCGCTGCCCTTGCTGGCCTTCGCAGCCGGAGCGCTTGTCATGCTCTTTGCCGCGCGGTGGCGCGGAGTGGCTGCGGCGCTGGTGGCGCTCGTGGCCGTCGGGCCGTGGCTGCTTCGGCGTTGGCCGGAGGATGTCATCACCTGGAAGGAGTCCCAAGTGAACTCCGAGGCGCGCCGCGCCTGGACTGGTGAGGCCGCCCGATTCCTGCGGGCGCACTACCGGCCGGGCACCGGCGTGATCCATTTTTTCGGTGACCTAACGGGCGTGCTTCAACAGGCCGGCATCCCGCTGCGCGAGAGCCTGCATCAGGGCAACCGTCCGCACTGGGAGGCCGCCGTGTCCCGGCCGGACCTATTTTTGTGGGAGGAGTGGGCGCTGACCATCTCGGGCGACCCGGTCGCGGACAGCTTGTGGCGTTCCCGGCGCTCGGGCCCCTACTACGACTGCGTCCGCACGATCGCGGTGCGCGGCGCTCCTGTGGTGCAGATCTTCAAGCGACGTGCTGGAACCATCCGCCCTCCCGCGGTGTTGACGCCATGAGGATTCCCTTCACCAAGGCGCACGGCGCAGGGAACGATTTCCTGCTGACCTGGTCCCACGAAGCTCCTTCCGAAGATCAACCCGCGGTGGCGCGGGCGATCTGCTCCCGCCACACCGGGGTGGGAGCCGATGGATGGATCCTCGTCAGTCCGCCCCCCAAGGATGCGGCTTGGCACGGGGAGATCCGTCTTTACAACGCCGACGGATCCCGGGCCGAGTTCTCCGGCAACGGGACGCGCTGCGCGGCCGCCTTCCTGCTAAGCGCCGGGGTCGAAGCGGAGCTCGTCCGAGTCCGGACCGGGGCGGGGCTGCGCGAGCTGCGGCTGCTCGAACGCGACGGTCTTCGGTTCGTCTTCGAAATAGGCATGGGACGGCCGGTTTGCGGAGCTTCCGATCTGCGGGCATCGCTCGAGCTCGCCGACACGACGGTGGAGGCGACGATCGTGGACGTCGGCAACCCGCAATGCGCGGTCTTCGTCGAACAGTTCGATTTCGACTGGCGCCGGCTCGGGGCCGCCCTCGAGGCCCATCCGCGTTTCCCCCACCGCACCAACGTATCCTTTGTCCGAGTCGCCGACCGCCACACCCTGGAGATCCGCTTCTGGGAGCGGGGCGTGGGCGAGACCATGAGCTCCGGCACCGGCGCCACGGGCGCGGCCTGGGCCGCTCACCTGCGCGGTTTGGTGGAGACTCCCGTGGCGGTGCTGACTCCCGGCGGGCGCTTGGAGCTTCGCTGGGACGAGCAGGTGTATCTGGCTGGACCGGCGGAGATCGTAGCCGGCGGCGAATACTATCTATCTGGATAACCTGGAGTTGCGATGAAACTTGCCGAAGCTTCCGTCGCTCAGGCGGCGCAACTGGAAGAAAAGATCCGTTCGCGCACGGCGCGCGTCGGCGTGGCCGGCATGGGTTATGTGGGGTTGCCGCTGGCCGTAGAGTTCGCACGGCAGGGATTTTCCGTCACGGGCATCGACGTGAGCCCAGCCAAAGTGGCTCGCCTCAACGCCGGCGAGTCGTATGTGGGCGACGTGCCGTCTCCGGTGGTCGCGGAACTGGTCCGGCAAGGGAAACTCCGCGCGACGACGGACTACGCCGCTGTCGCCGAGCTGGACACGATCAATATCTGCGTGCCAACCCCTCTGCGCAAGACGCGCGATCCCGACATGAGTTTTATCGTGGCGGCCTGCGAGGAGATCGCCAAACGCCTCCACCCGGGCATGCTCGTCATCTTGGAATCCACCACTTATCCGGGAACGACCGAAGAGCTGGTGCTGCCCATGCTCGAGCGCTCGGGCTTGAAAGTGGGCCGGGATTTCTTCCTATGCTTTTCCCCGGAGCGGGTCGATCCCGGAAACAAGACTTACCAGACGGCCAACATTCCGAAAGTCGTGGGCGGCATTACTCCAGCATGCACCGCCATGGGAGCGCTGTTTTACTCGCAAGCCATACAAACCGTGGTGCCCGTGAGCTCGACGCAGGTGGCCGAGATGGTCAAGCTGCTGGAGAACACTTTCCGCATGATCAACATCGGCCTGGTCAACGAGCTGGCGATTATGTGCGATCGCATGGGCATCGACGTCTGGGAAGTCATCGAAGCCGCCGCGACCAAACCCTTCGGATTCATGCCTTTCTATCCGGGACCCGGACTTGGCGGCCATTGCATTCCCGTGGATCCGTTTTACCTGTCTTGGAAAACCAAACAGGCCGGCCTCGAAGCGCGCTTTATCGAGCTGGCCGGCTACATCAACAGCCAGATGCCGCATTTCGTGGTCGCCAAAGTGCAGAACGCGCTCAACGACCGGTCCAAGCCCCTGCGCGGTTCGCACATCCACATTCTCGGCGTGGCGTACAAGCGCGATGTGGATGACACGCGCGAGTCGCCGGCCTTGGACGTGATCCACCTGCTGAGGCGCCAGGGCGCGCGCGTCAGCTACTCGGACCCGCACGTGCCCGAGCTTCACGCCGACGGCCTCGAGCTGCGCTCGGAACCGCTCGATGAGCGGGCAGCGGAGGCGGACTGCGTGCTCATCATCACCGACCACTCGGCGTTCGACTACGCCACCGTCGTGGAAAAAGCCCGCCTCATCGTGGACACCCGGAACGCGCTCAAGGGCTTCCAAGGCGACCACATCGTGCGGCTGTAAGGCGCGCTGCCGGTCGCGCGCCGTCGCGGTCGATGGCGCGTGCGCCCGCCGGGACACCGAGAAGCGCGCTGGATCGGTCGCGATCCGTGCTTCGCCCCAAGGTGCTCACTCGGGGCAACCTGGCGTTGCGTGCTGGAGCTTCGGTGAGCGCGCGTCGCCGGCTCGTACTGCGCGCTGGTTTCCGCTAGGTGCGTGTTGATACCGATGAGGAGGGAGCGGTCGCGTTCGAGTTCTCACTCGGCTACCGATTCGGCCGGTAAGGCGCTGTGGGTCTGACGTCTGATCGCCTTTTGGTCTCATCATGGCAGCGCAGATCGAGATCCGCTCCCACGACCTTCCCAGGTGGGACGATTTCAGCAACGGCGCGGGCAATGCGACGACCGATGCTGGGATTCGGACTACTATCGACCTTCGGCGACCACATGCACCGGTTTGGGCGCTGGTTGCGCGGGGCCCAGAATGGTTTCCACATAGTCTTCGAAGCGGCAGCGGCGGATGAGTCGCGAGAGCAGGCGGCGGTCGAACCGGGCGAGGTCCTCGACGGCGCGGCGGAACGCGTCAGGACTCGCGTTGACGCTGCCGAAGACCCGCTGGTTGCCGAGCAGCAGGCTGCGGAAAGGGAAGTCGCCCGCGGCGTCGGAGGCGGCGCCGAGGATGCCGCAGACCCCGAGGGGCGCCAAGGCGCGGACGGCAGCGAAGGCCGCGGCGGCAGGGCCCGCGGCCTCCAGGACGATGTCAGCGGTGCGGCGGGTCGGAACCTGCTCATAGGTGAAACCGGCCTCGCGTAGCCAGCCCGCGCGGGGATGGTCCTCGGGCTCGAGCGAACATACGGTCACCTCCAGTCCGCGCTCCCGGAACGCCAGCGCTGCCAGGATGCCGATCGTTCCGGCGCCGAACACCAAGGCCGTACGGGGCGCGTCGTCGTGCAACCGCAGCGCGGTCTCGACGGCCTTTTCCACCACACTGAGCGGCTCGACGAGGATGGCCACGTCGGCCAGCTCGGCGGGAACGAAGATCAAATCCTCAGCCCGGTCCAGGGCGTATTCGGTGAAGTAGCCGTCGGCGCCCACGATGCCACGTTCCGTGTAGCGCCCGGTGAGGCAAAGGTCGCGGCGTCCCCGGGCGCAGGAAGCGCACGGCGGCTGGCACGGCCGGCGGACTATGGGGACGACCAAGTCGCCGGGGGCGAGATTGGCCACCCCGCGGCCCGCTTCCACGACTTCGCACAGCGCTTCGTGGCCGAGGATCAAAAAGTCCGAGTCCGGTGGAGGCGCGCCAAATTCCCAGAAGGCAAGGAAGCGATCCGTGCCGCACACGCCGACATAACGCACGCGCAACAACACCTCGCCGTCGCCGGGCCACGGCGGCTCAGGCACCATGCGCTCGCCCAGGCGGCGGTTCGCGAAATCCAGGCCGACGGCGCGCATTCTCATTTGCGCGCCACCGCCACCAGCGTGAGGCCTTGCCACGGCAGCAGCGGATCGATGCGGCGCCACAACCAGACCGTTTTGTCGAATAGTTTCAAGGTGAGTTTGTCGATCGTGTCCCGCCCCATCACTTTGCCATAGAGCCACCAAGCCGGCGCCGCGATTTTGTTGAGTTGGCGCAGAGCTTCCAGTTGGAACCCTTCGCTTTCCAGCAGAGCGCGCAACTGGCGCGACTCGAAGCGCCGTTTGTGGCCGAGCCGGCGGTCGAGATTCGAATACAGGGCGGGCTTGTGGGGCACGAGGACCAGCAGGCGGCCTTCGGGGCGCAACGCCTTGCGGATCGCGGCCAGCGTGGGGCGCGGGTCGTCGAGATCCTCGAGCACGTTCAGGCACAGGACGGTGTCGAACTCCTCGTCGAAGGGGCAAAAATCCTCCGGACGCGCCGGGTCGAGCCGGATCACCTCCACGTTGGGGGTACGCAGGAAGCGGTTGCGCAGGGCATGCAGGTAGAGCGGGTCGTGCTCGCCGGCCACGTAGCGCAGCGAGCGCCCCATCAAGCGCGCCGTAATGTTGCCGATGCCCGCATTGACTTCGAGCACCGTATCGCGGACATACGGGCGCAACAGGCGGGCCATCCAGCTGACGTATTGAGGCGTGCCCGTAAGGTTGTTGAGGTGGCCGCGCCCATACGCTTCGTTGTAGAGGTCGTCGATCAGCCAGAAATGGAGGATCACGCCGAGGGCTTTGACGCCGTCCTTCCACCCGATTTTCTTGCCCTCCTCGTAGGTGCGGCCGTGATAACTGATGGGCACTTCGTAGATTCGGAGGTTGCGCTTGGCGCACTTCAGGACGATTTCCGGCTCGAAGCCGAAGCGGTTCGAACGGATGGGGATGCTCTTGAGGATGTCGGTGCGGAAGGCCTTGTAGCAGGTCTCCATGTCCGTAAGGTTGAGGTTGGAGAAGATGTTGGAGATCAGCGTCAGGAATTTGTTGATCATGGAATGGCGGAAAGCCAGCACCCGCGTCTGCTCTCCGGCCAGGTAGCGGGAGCCGAAGACGGCATCGGCACGTCCGTCCAGCAATGGCCGCAGCAGGCGCGGATACTCGAAGGGATCGTACTCGAGGTCCGCGTCCTGGACGATGCAGAAGTCGCCCGTGGCATGCGCCACGGCGGTGCGGATGGCGGCGCCTTTGCCGCGATTGACGTCGTGGCGGAGGAGGCGAATGCGCGGCTCGCTGGAAGCCAGCCGCTCGAGGATCGCCGAGGTGCCATCGGTCGAACAATCGTCCACCACGATGAGCTCGCGGTCCATCTGCTCGGGCAGCGGGGCCTCCAAGACCTGCCGCAAGCTGCGCTCGACGACGGCGCGTTCGTTGTAGACGGGCACCAGAATCGAAAGCTTCACGCGAACTCCCTCAGTATAATGGGCCTGAAGTGGTGCATTGAAAGGCGGAGGCTATGTCCGAGAAGACCCGACGCGAATTTGCGCGCACCGCGGGCGCAGGCCTGCTGGTCCTAGCGCCGCAGGCGGCGCGCGGTTTCCCAGCCGGTTCCGCCATCACCATAGGTGTAATCGGCTGTGGCAACCGGGGCATGTACGTGAGCGGCCTGTTCGCCAAGAACGAATTCGCCCGCATCGCCGCCCTCTGCGACATCTACGACGACAAACTGCAAGCGGCAGCGCAAAAATACTCCGGCGCTAAAACCTTCAAAAACTATAAAGACCTGCTCGCCACGGACGTCGACGCGGTGCTCATCACGACGCCGGCCTATTTGCACCCCGAGCACTTCGAGGCGGCGGTAGCGGCCCGCAAGCACATTTTCATGGAGAAGCCCGTGGCGGTGAACGCGGCCGGCTGCCGCCGCGTGATCGAGGCCGCCAAGAAAGCAGACCCGACCAAGCGCATCACGGTGGGCTACCAGCAGCGCTACGGCAAAGACTACCGCAAGGCCTACGAAATCGTCCGATCCGGCGAGCTCGGCCCCATCAAAATGGTGCGCGCGGCCTGGCTCGGGGGCGGGCCCCCCATCGCCACCGGACATCCGCCCGAACAGGAGCGTGTCCGAAATTGGTTCTTCTACCGCGAGCTGTCCGGCGACATTCTGGTGGAGCAAGACTGCCACAACATCGACGTGGTCAATTGGTTTACCGGCGCTCACCCGATCCGCGTCACCGGCTACGGGAGCCGGCAAGTCCGCCATTACGGCGACATTTTCGACAACGTGGCCTGCACCTTCCAGTTCGCCGACGGGGTGATCTTCAGCTACAGCGCCAACCAGTTCCGCACGCCGGGCTTTCAGGACGTTTCGGAAACCTTCATCTGCGAAAAAGGCGCCATCAACGTCTCCCGGCGCGGCTACACGGTGTGGCGCGAAAAGGGGCCGCCCGAGCGGGTGGAAACGAACTATGACATCACGCTCGACGCGGTGAACGAGTTCATCGAAGGGATCCGCACTGGCAAATTGGAGAACGCCGCCTTCTGGGCGGCTGAAAGCACGCTCACGGCAGTGATGGCCCTGGAGGCCTGCGTGCGCGGCCGCGAGGTCACCTGGGACGCCATCTCGCGGGCATGATTTCGAAACCCAAGGAGAATTGATCTCGTTATGAGTCCTCAAGTGAACCATGTCGTGCTCGAAACGCATCTTCCGGAGTTGAAACTGCTGGCGCGGGGCAAGGTCCGCGACATCTACGACCTGGAGGACAAGCTGCTAATCGTGACCACGGACCGGATTTCCGCCTTCGACTACGTCCTGCCGACGGGAATTCCGGACAAAGGGCGCGTACTCACGCAGCTTTCGGTGTTTTGGTTCGAATTTTTGCGCGATGTCACTCCGACGCATTTCGTGACGGCCGACCCGGAGGCGTACCCGGAAGCCTTGAAACCCTATCGGGAGGTGCTGGCGGGGCGGTCGATGCTCGTGCGCCGGGCGGAGATGGTTCCGGTGGAATGCGTGGCGCGCGGCTATCTGGCGGGCTCGGGCTGGAAAGAGTATCGCGAGACGGGCAAAGTCTGCGGCATACCGTTGCCGCCCGGCCTGAAAGAGAGCGACCGGCTGCCGGAGCCAATTTTCACGCCGGCGACGAAGGCCCAGACCGGCCACGACGAGAACATCTCGTTCGACCAAGTGGTGTCCCTGGTGGGCGGTGAGCTGGCGGAGCGGCTGCGCGCTCTGACGCTGGAAATCTACTCGCGGGCGGCACGGTACGCCGAAGCCCGCGGCATCCTCATCGCCGACACCAAGTTCGAATTTGGCTTCGTGGGGGGCGAGCTGGTGCTGGCCGACGAGGTGCTCACCCCGGACTCGTCGCGATTCTGGCCCGCCGATACGTACCGCCCTGGCGGACCTCAGCCGTCCTACGACAAGCAATACGTGCGGGACTACCTCGAGTCCATCGGCTGGGACAAGCGGCCGCCGGCGCCGCCCCTGCCGCCGGAGGTCGTCGCTCGCACCAGCGAGAAGTACCGCGAGGCCTACCGCGCCTTGACCGGCAAGATCCTGTGAACTGGCTCGACATCGCGCTGGCGGCGCTCCTGACCCTGAGTGTGATCGGAGGTTGCTTCAAAGGTTTCGCCAAGGTCGGCATCGGGTTCCTGGCCACCATCGCTGGCCTACTGGGTGGGCTGTGGTTTTACGGCGTGGCGGGGTCGTTTCTGCTTCCGTATGTCAGTCACCGAGGTTTTGCAAATTTCGTCGGCTTCCTCCTCGTCTTCGCGCTGATCACGGCGCTAGGCGGCGTGGCGGGTTTTTTACTGGGAATCCTGTTCAAGTGGACGGGACTGAGCTGGCTGGACCGGCTGTTGGGAGGGGTTTTCGGCCTCCTGCGGGCGGGGGTGGCGGCGACCGCCCTCGTTCTGGCGCTGATGGCGTTCACGCCGAAGCCGCCGCCCCGCGCGGTGGTGCACTCCCGCTTGGCGCCCTACGTCGTCGACGCCGCCCGTCTGTGCGCCGGGCTGGCGCCATACGAGGTGAAGCAAGCGGTGAGGGAGAACTACATCAAGGTGCGCGAGGCTTGGGAGGACGCCGTGCGCAAATACCGTCGCCAGCAGCCCCCGGAGGAGACGATTTAAGGAAACGCGTTTCCGACTCCAGAGTGCCAGTCTGGGATGAGGCGCGGGATCATTGTCTGCTGGTTGGCGGCAGTGGCGGAGGCAGCGCCCTTGCCCGTGTGGCGGGAGCCGGCACAGCCGCAGCGATATCTCGAAGCGGTTGGACGACGCTCGGCGTTCCTGGGGCGCGCCGACGGAACCTTCGAGGCCTGGATCTTCCCGGTCAAAGTGTTGCACGATCTGCGCCTGCTCGTTCAGCTCGAAGGTGATTTGGATCGTGCCCCGGCGGCGCCCTTGGCCGCGCGCGTCGAAGTCACTCCCGCCGCCACCACTCTCATTTACAGTCACGCCGCTTTTACCTTGCGCCAGAACCTGTGGGCGCCACGGGAGCAGCCTGCGCTGGTGATGGAAGTCGAAGCCAGCGCCTCGCGCCCACTGACGGTTTTCGTGCAATTTCGCGGCGACTTGAAATTGATGTGGCCTGGGGCGATCGGCGGACCGTACAGCACCTGGCTGGCGGAGGAGCGGGCCATGTTGCTGGCCGAGCCGAGCAACCGCGTGGCGGCGCTGGTCGGCAGTCCTTCCTTCGACGCGTTCAGCGAAGAGGTGGGCCATATGCTTCCGGATCGGCCGATCACGCTGCGCCTGCGCCCATTCCCCGTCGGGCACTCCAAGGCCGTCATCGTCCTGGCCGGAGGCCCGGGCGACCGGCGAGTGGCTCGCGAGATCTACCGGCGCGTGCACGACCAGCTGAGCTCGCTGCGAGCGGAGGTGGAGAATTATTGGCGCCAATTCCTGGCGCGCACGGCGCAGCTGGAAACTCCCGATGAGGGGATCGATCGGGCCTTCCTTTGGGCCAAGATCGCCCTCGAGAAGGGCTTTGCCTGCAACGAGGGCTTAGGCTGCGGCCTGGTGGCGGGCTACGGGCCTTCGGGGGTGAGCGAACGGCCGGGGTTTGGCTGGTACTTCGGCGGCGATGCGTTCATGAACATCCCGGCGTTGCTCGACTACGGCGACTTCGGCGGCGCGCGTACGGCGCTCGAATTTCTGCGGGCGCGCCAGCGCGACGACGGCAAGATGATGCACGAAATGACGATGAGCGCCGCCTTCATGGGCCCTGGAGGCAGCGACTGGTTCCGCCTGCCGTATGCCTACTACCACGCCGATACGACGCCGTTTTACCTGGTGGCGGCAAGAGCGTACGTCGCCCGTAGCGGCGACCGAGAGTTTCTCGTCCAGAGCTGGCCGTCTCTGAAAAAGGCTTTCGAATACTGCCTGAGCACGGTAGACGAGGACGGCCTGATGTCGAATCTGAAGGCGGGCATGGCGGCGGTCGAGACCGGAGCGCTCCGGGGGAAAGTGCAAAAGGATATCTTCCTGCAAGGGGTTTGGCTGGCGGCGCTCGAAGCCATGGCGGACCTTGCGGCGCGGACGGGCGATGTCGCAGTAGCCGAACGGGCGTGGAACCTATGGCGAAAGGCGCGCAGTGCGTTGACGGAGTGGTTCCAACCCGAGCGCGGTCACTTCGCTTTCGGAGTCTTGACGGACCACACGCGCTTGGACGCGCTGACCGCTTGGCCCGCGGTGGCGTTGGCACTGGCGGATTTGCCGGAGGACAAGGCGCGCCCCGCCGCGGACGCCCTGTCGCGTCCGGAGCTCGCCACGGATTGGGGGGTGCGCATGGTAGCCTCCGACAGCGGCTTCTACGACCCTCTCGGCTACAACGATGGCAGTGTTTGGCCGTTCGTGACCGGTTTTGCGATCCTGGCGCAATACCGCCACCACCGCGCCTACAGCGCCTTCCAGCAACTGGCGGCGACGGCGGCGCTCACGGGCTTTTCCGGCCCCGGCTACGTGCCGGAGAATTTCTCCGGCGACCGCTGCCAGGCGCTTCCCCGTGCCGTGCCGCACCAACTGTTTTCGAGCGGCGTGGGCGTGGTACGGGCACTCATCTCTGGAATGCTGGGTTTGAGCGCGGACGCGTTCCGCCGCCAGATTCGCCTGGCACCTCACCTGCCGCCTCACTGGGAGGTAGTGCACTTGAAGGGGTATCGTGTGGGCGAGGACTCCTTCGACTTCGAATTTCGGCAGGAGCCCGGGCGGCTGCGGCTCAGCGTGGAAGTGCACGGCAAAGGAGGCTACGAATTGACGTGGTCTCCTGCCCTACCCCCGGGTTCGTCTCGGGTTGCTGGTCTGGTAACGGATCGTGACATCCATGCTTCGCTCTCCCGGCGGTTGGACCGGCGCGTCGAACTTGCGGTCGAATTTACCCCGGGACTCGAACTGCTTCCGGACGTTCCCATTCCCGAGCCGGGTGAGGTTTCGCGAACGCTGCGCTTGATCAGTGGCGGTTGCGAGGCTTCGACCTGTCGCTGGACCGTGGCGGCTCCGAGCGGCACGCAAGCGCGCCTGCGGTACCGCGTCCGCGGCCAGGAACGCGCTGCCCAGCTCGAAATCCCGCCCTCCGAGCGCGAGTACGGAACCACGGAGCTGCGCCTGGACGTGGCGGGCGCTCCGTAAGATCGGCTGGGCCGCCGATGCTATGATGAGAGCCGGTGCCGTGGTCCGGCCTGGCGGCGGATGGATCTCGTCATTTTTGACCTCGATGGCACTCTGATTGACTCGAAACTCGATCTGGCGCACTCCGTGAACGCCACACGCGCCTGGCTGGGGTTAGATCCGCTCGATAACGAGCTGGTTTATTCGTACGTCGGCAACGGCGCTCCCGTGCTGATCCGGCGCGCGCTGGGCCCGGAATTCAGCGAAGAGGAAGTGGCAAAGGCCCTCGAATACTTCCTCGAGTACTACCGCGAGCACATGCTCGACTCCACCACGCTCTACCCCGGGGTGCAGGAGTGTCTCGACCGGCTTCATGGCGAGGGCGTGCTCCTGGCGGTGCTCACCAACAAGCCGGTGCGCTTCAGCAGCGCGATCCTCGAGGGTCTGGGCGTGCGCGACCGCTTCTTTCGCGTCTATGGCGGCAACAGTTTTGAGCACAAGAAGCCCCATCCGGTGGGCGTCGCAAAACTGCTCGAGGAGTCGGGTGTGTCGCGCGAGCGCGCGCTGCTGGTTGGCGACAGCGCGGTGGACGTGCGCACCGCTCGCAACGCCGGAATTCGCTGTTGCGGCGTCACCTACGGCTTCCAGCCGGAAACGTTCGCCGACGATCCACCCGATTATTTAGTGGACCGGCCCGCAGAGCTGGCCGAATTGGTGATCCAAGAACGCCGAGGCGTGCGCTCCTGATGGGGCCGCTCGCTGCTGGGGGCAATGCCGCGGCGCGCAGGGGCTCTAGGGCCGAACGCTACCCGCCGGCGCGAACGCTTCGATCCTAGCGGGCGGCGATACACTGGAAACGTAAGGAGCCCATGATGGCTTGCAAGGACTCGTTCGGCGCCGCCGCCACCCTGCGCGTGGGCGGCATTTCGTATCGTATCTTCCGGCTGGACGCGCTCGAAAAAGCGGGCCTGGCGAACCTTTCCCGCCTTCCTTTTTCGATCAAAATTTTGCTCGAAAATCTGCTGCGGCATGAAGACGGCCGCACCGTGAAGGCGGAAGACATCGAAGCGGCGGCGCGTTGGAACGGCACGCCGGCTCCTCACGAGATCAACTTCATGCCGGCGCGCGTGCTGCTTCAGGACTTCACCGGTGTTCCGGCAGTGGTGGATCTGGCGGCGATGCGCGACGCCCTCAAGGCGCTGGGCTCCGACCCCCGGCGCGCCAATCCGCTGCTGCCGGCTGACCTCGTCATCGACCACTCCGTGCAGGTGGATCGGTTCGGCACGCCGGATGCCTTCCAGATCAACGCCCAGCTCGAATTCGAGCGCAACCGCGAGCGCTACGCCCTGCTCCGCTGGGCCCAAAACGCCTTCCAGAACTTCCGCGTGGTGCCCCCGGAGACGGGCATCGTGCATCAGGTCAACTTGGAATATCTCGCCTCGGTCGTCTTCCGAGGGGAACGCCACGGCGAGACGCTGGCCTACCCGGACACGCTGGTGGGCACCGATTCGCACACGACGATGGTCAACGGCCTGGGCGTCCTCGGCTGGGGCGTGGGGGGCATCGAAGCGGAGGCCTGCATGCTGGGCCAGCCCATCTCGATGTTACTGCCGGAAGTCGTCGGCTTCCGGCTGTACGGCCGGCTTCGGGAGGGCGTGACGGCCACGGACCTCGTGCTTACGGTAACCGAGATGCTGCGCAAGAAGGGCGTCGTGGGCAAGTTCGTAGAATTCTGCGGCGACGGACTGAGCACTCTGAGTCTGGCCGACCGAGCCACCGTGGCTAACATGGCGCCCGAGTATGGCGCGACAATCGGTTTCTTTCCCATCGATGAGGAGACGCTGCGTTACCTGCGCCTGACAAACCGGCCCGCGGAGCTCATCGCGCTGGTCGAAGCGTACGCCAAAGAGCAAGGCCTGTTCCGCACCGAAGAAACGCCCGAACCGGTGTTCTCCGACACGATCGAGCTGGACCTTGCCGCGGTGAAGCCCTCACTGGCTGGGCCGAAACGTCCACAGGACCGTGTGGATCTGCCCGACGTCAAGCGCAACTTCCTGAAGTTGCTCGGCGCCGAGCCGCGCCAGGTCGCAGTGAGCTTCAACGGTACGCACGCTGCGGTGCGAGATGGCTCGGTGGTCATCGCGGCCATCACCAGCTGCACCAATACCTCGAATCCGTCCGTGTTGATCGCCGCCGGGCTGCTGGCCAAAAAGGCGGTGGAACGCGGTTTGCGCGTTCCGCCGTGGGTGAAAACCAGCCTGGCCCCGGGATCGAAAGTGGTCGTGGACTACCTGAGGGAGGCCGGCCTGATGCCCTTCCTCGAGGAGCTCAAGTTCCATTTGGTCGGGTTCGGCTGCACGACCTGCATCGGCAACAGCGGTCCGCTTCCGGAGCCGGTCGCTGACGCCGTCCGGAAAGAGAAGCTGACCGTGGCTGCCGTGCTCAGCGGCAACCGGAATTTCGAAGGCCGCATCAACCCGCTGGTGAAGGCCAACTATTTAGCCTCGCCTCCGTTGGTGGTGGCCTATGCCATTGCCGGGCGGGTTGACGTAGATCTCGAAACGGAACCCTTGGGCACCGGCAGCGACGGGCGTCCGGTCTTTCTCCGGGAGATCTGGCCTTCGGCCGAAGAGGTGCAAGCCGCGGCGCGCCAGTTCGTGCGGTCCGCGTTGTTCCAGCGGGAATATTCGGAAGTCTTCTCGGGGGACCAGCGCTGGCAATCCTTGCCCACTCCCGCAGGGGAACTATACGCCTGGGATCCGAAATCCACCTACATCAAACGCCCTCCGTTCTTCGAAAACCTCCCGGATCCGGAGCGCGCCTTCGGAGACCTGCTCGGCCTGCGTGTGCTCGCCGTGCTGGGCGACTCGGTGACCACGGATCACATTTCGCCAGCGGGTTCGATTCCCGTGGACAGCCCGGCGGGCCAGTACTTGATTTCGTTGGGCGTGGAGCCTAAGGATTTCAACTCCTACGGGGCGCGGCGCGGCAATCACGAGGTCATGATGCGGGGAACGCTGGCCAACGTTCGCCTGCGCAACCTGCTCGTTCCGGGAACCGAGGGCGGCTGGACCGTCCACCTGCCCTCTGGAGAGAAGATGTGGATCTACGACGCGGCCATGCGCTACCAGCGCGAGGGCGTGCCGCTGATGATTCTGGCGGGCAAAGAATACGGCTCCGGTTCTTCACGCGACTGGGCGGCCAAAGGGGTCGCGCTGCTGGGGGTGCGCGCCGTGATTGCGGAAAGCTTCGAGCGCATCCACCGTTCGAATTTGGTGGGGATGGGCGTGCTGCCTCTAGAATTTTTGCCGGGGCAGAACCGCGAGACGCTGGGACTGTCGGGCACGGAGGTGTACGACATCTCGGGGCTGCGCGAGGCGGTGGCGGGATCGCGCCGCGCCCGCGTGCGGGCCATGGCGGCGGATGGAACGGAGAAAACCTTCGAAGTGGTCGTGCGGGTGGACACGCCTCAGGAGGCGGAATACTACCGTCATGGCGGGATCTTGCCCTTTGTGCTGCGGCAGCTCGCCGCGGCTGCGGCGCCGGCAAGCGCATGAGTTTGCTTTGCCGCTCCGAGCGGCATGGGATAGAATGTGCCTTTCACTCGGAGGGACTCAAGTGGCCTTCCTCATGTCGGATCGCGGCTGGCTTTTCTTGCTGAGCGTAATTATCGTGCTGGCCTCTCTGGGGGTGGCTGGCTGGCTGGTGCTAACCGACCAAGCTCTGAGTTTCGACGGGCTGATGCTCCTTCTTACGTGCCTGATTCTGGCCTTTGCGTTCGGGCTGTACGCCGGCTACCTGCTTCGACAGGCCATGAAGGAGCTGGAAAGCGCGGCGCCGGCTGGGGCCCAGTCGGTCGCGCAAACCACTCCGAAACCCGCGGCTCCCGTCTCCGCGCGCCCGGCGCCGGCAACGGGCAATCCGGGGCGCCATGACAAGCCGGCCGAAGCCGGCGGGGGCTAAGATTTTGGCACCCGTGGCGGAGAAGCGACGATGACCTCTTGGTTCTGCGCGGCGATCCTGAGCCTCGCCCTGCAAGACATCATCGGCGCATGGAAACAATACCAGCGGGCACTGGGACTTCCCGAAACGGGCAATTTCCGCAAGCGCGCTGAGAGCCGGCAGGCGTTCTACCGGTGTTACTACACGGGCAAACTCGAGCTGCCGGACAGTTACGACCGGCTGCGTCTGGTCGAGGGCACGGCCTCGGGCTGCGCCGTGAACCAAGAGGAATACGACGTATTTTTTTATCCGATCGAAGCGGTGGCCGACGGCGCTGCTCCGGTGACCGGCTCGCTCGAAGCCGCGGCCCCGGAACGACAGGCCGTGGTGGTCGCGCATGAGGATTTCCATGAGATGCTGCACCGCCTGCCGGTGCATCTGGCGGAGGCGGCGGCCACGCTCGCCGGGTTCGTCGTCGCGGCACAATTTGCGCGGGACACGGCGGGCCCCGACTCGGAGCTAGCGCGAGCCCTGGCGGACGAGGCGAAGTTATTTTTCAGGAAAGCGGAGATCGTCAATCGGTATCACGCGCGGCTCAGCGAAATTTACGCTCGCGCGCGGGCTGGAAAGCTAAGCCGCGAGCAAGCTCTGACCATTAAGCGGGGTTTGTTTGCCGCACTCGAGCGGGAATGCCTAGCGATCGCGCCCAAACCGCGCACTTTCAATCCGTGCCCGGCGGCGCTCAACAATGCCGGCTTGGCGTTCGACTATACCTATACGAAGCACTATCCGCTTCTGTATCGCTCGTTCGACGCCCTCGGAGGCGCTTTGTCCTCGTTCCTTGACAAGATAAAGTCTCTGATCGGAAAGGGAGGGCGCGAAGCCGAATTGCTTCGGGAATTTCATCAACGCATCCACGGCAATACCGGCCGAGATCGGTCGCTGAGCGCAGAGAAAATGCCGGCGGC
>JANWXD010000007.1:69670-103817 GCA_025055455.1 Bryobacteraceae bacterium | reverse complement strand
TGCTTCGGGAATTTCATCAACGCATCCACGGCAATACCGGCCGAGATCGGTCGCTGAGCGCAGAGAAAATGCCGGCGGCTCTGGGCCGTGCGAAAGTTCTAGCGGACGCAAGAAATTGACAACATATGAAGAACGATCGGACGTTTTCTCTTCGTACTCTGGTCGGCGGGCTGGGCATCTGGGCCGTCGCCGCAGCGTCGGCAGCAGCGCAACCGGGCGGCCGCGTGCCGCCAGGGCCGGACGATCTGGCGGGATTCGTTTCGATCTTCGACGGGAAAAGTCTCGAGGGCTGGGACGGCGATCCGCGGTTTTGGCGGGTCGAGGGCGGGGCGATCGTCGCCGAGAGCACGCCGGAAAAGGTCGTCGAACGCAACACCTTTCTAATATGGAAAGGGGGCCCGGTCGGCGACTTCGAGTTGAAGCTCGAGTTCAAACTGAGCGACACGGCCAACAGCGGCGTGCAATACCGCAGCGCCACAGTGTCCGATCTGGGTCCGTGGGCGCTGAAGGGCTATCAGGCCGACATGGATGGCCAGAACCGATTCACGGGCATGGTCTACGAAGAGCGCGGTCGCGGTTTTCTGGCCGAGCGGGGGCAGTTCGTGCGCATCGCCGACGGCAAAGTGCGCAAGATGATCGGGTCTCCGGGAGATCCCGAGTCCCTCAAAGCCCTGCTCCGACCTGGCGACTGGAATCAGCTTCACGTCATCGCGCGGGGGACGGTGCTGATCCATGTGGTCAACGGTCGCGTCATGGCCTTGCTGGTCGACGACGACGCCGAGGGCCGCTCCATGCAAGGGCTGCTCGGCCTGCAACTGCACGCCGGCAAACCCATGCGGATCGAGTTCCGGAATATCTACTTGAAAAAGTTGTAAGCGGGGTCCGGCTCATCCGCAGGGCCGGGCCGCCGCGGGCGACAGCAGCCAGCACCCAGGCTGCTCGAGGCGTCCGAGGTCATTGCCGTTCCAGTTGAACTGCGCGGGGGCCCAGAAGGCCGGAAGTTGCACCCGTAGCTCGCCCACTCCCCGGCTGACGATGAGGACTTCGCGCGTATCGGAGAAAAAGCGCGCCTGAACGCGCGCAGTGGCGGTCTCTTCGCGCCGCGCCAGCAGAATCCGCGTCTCCAGCCGCAGCCGCTCCTTGCCGCGCTCGACGATCACCGCCGCCGGGCGCTCTTCGGCCTCGTCCATAAGGGCGAGGTAATCCTGGGCGTCTTTGATTGCACGGCCTCCGACGGACACAATCCGGTCGTTCCGCTTCAGAGGTCCTTTATAACCGGGCGGCAGCCAGACGACGAGGATGCCCGGCCCGGGCGCCGCCGGGTCGAAGCCGAAGCCGCCGAGGTCCAGATAGCCGCCCGCGCCGGGCAGAACGCGCGTCGAGCGGAGGACGTCATTGCGCTGCGCCGGATCGAACTTCGTGATCTCGAGCCAGTGGCAACGCGCGAACTCGAGGTTGCCCGTCTCGCAATCGATCTCCGCGGGGAAAGGGTCGCGACTCTGCGCGGCGAGCCAGTCGAGAGCCTTCTCGAGCGGCAGGTCCTGTTGCGACCGCGCCTCGCAGCGGTAGCCTGCAGCTCGTAGTCGCTTGTCGTAGCGCTCCAAAACTGGCGACGCGCTGGGTTCGAGAAGCCATAGCACCGGACACAGCGTGGTGTTGGCTCCAAACAGGCGGTTGCTGTCGATGGCGCGTTTAGGATCGCCGCCGATGGCAAGACCCGCGGCGAGCAAGTGAGGCGCACGCGAGGCGAGGTAAAACACGTGAGACGCGAGGGCTCCCTCGCCAACCAAATACAACCGGCCGCGGTCCGCCGGCAGACGACGGGCAAGATCATCCACCAGCGTTCCGGCAAGTCGCGTGATTAGATCGCCCCAGAAGCCCGGGGCTTGGAACTCTCCCCACGGAACGACCACCAGCCAGGAACGGTTCGCCACCCGGTCCTGCCACTGCTTCCAATACGCCGGCACCGCGGAGAGTTCGGAGACCGGGGGCAAAACGACGAGCACGGGCCGCGGCTCGGTTGAGGGCGGAGGCGCGGGGTGAAAGTAAACCAGCCGGCCGCCGGGAAACGAGGCTGTGGATTGGAGCGGCTCCTGCGCCGGGATTCCCACGGCGGCCCAGAGTAGGATCGCAAGGCGGCGCATGACCGTGCCGTCAGAGTCAGAACTTGCGCAGTCGCGACCGGATCCGTTTGGCCAGCTTCTCGATCTCCTCGGTCTTGCGCAGCGAAGAAACGGACAGCACGTGGCGCGTGTTCTTTTCGAGCTCCGCTTTGAGTTCCTGGGCCAGGTCCACCAGCCGCGCGGCATCCTCGAGCGTCCTTTCGTATTCCGCCTTGAGGATGGCTTCGCGCTGCAACGTCCCGCTCGGCAGGCGCGGTTCCTCTGTCTCCGTAGGCCTGACCTGCGCCCACAGGAGCGCAGAAGCCAGCCCCGCGATCGCAGCCAGTGGTGCGATTCGGATCGGGCGTTTCATGGCCTACTGGTATCATAGCCAACGATGCAGGAAGTCAGAGTCGGAATCGTGGGGCTGGGCAACGTCGGACTGGGCACGCTCACGATTCTTGCGGAAAACGCCGAGCAGATCGCGCTCAAGCTGGGCTTCCCCTTGCGCGTGACGGTCGTGTGCAGCCGGACCGTCGCCAGCAAAGCCTTGCCCGACAGTCTCGGCGAGGTGTACAAGACCACGGACTGGCGCGACGTCGTTTCCCATCCCGACGTGGATATCGTCGCGGAGCTGGTGGGCGGAACCACCGTGGCGGCGGAGATCATCGAGGGCGCCATCGCTCACCGCAAGTCCGTCGTAACGGCGAACAAAGAGTTGATGGCTCTGTGCGGCGCGGAGATTTGGGCCCGGGCGATCCGGGCAGGCATCAACCTCGCCATGGAGGCCAGCGTGGCGGGTGGCATCCCCATCCATGCGGTGCTGCGCGAGGGCATTTCCGGAGACCGCATCGTGGGCTTGTATGGGATCCTCAACGGCACGACTAACTTTATCCTTACCGAGATGGAGGAGCGCGGCGGCTCGTTCGATGCGGTGCTGGCCGAAGCGCAACGCCTGGGATACGCCGAAGCCGACCCGAGCGCCGATGTGGACGGCTGGGACGCGCGCTCGAAGTTAGCGATCCTGGCGGCGCTGGCGTTCGGCGAAAAGATCACGCCCTCGGATATTTACACGGAGGGGATCCGGCGCATCGCGGCAATTGACTTCCAGTACGCGCACCGGCTGGGACATACGATCCGGCTGGTAGCCAGCGCGCAGCAGACGGCCGAGGGACTGATTCTCTCGGTGCGCCCCGCCTTGATCCCGCAAACGGCGATTCTCGCCAGCGTGCGCGGGGCCTACAACGCCATCTGGGTCAAAGGGCGGTACGGCGCCGACACGTTCTACTACGGGCGCGGGGCCGGCCCGCTGCCGACCGGAGTGGCTGTGGTGAGCGACCTGATGCGCGTGGCGCGCGAGATCCGCAGCGGCAGCCCGGAACGCGTCTCGCCCTTCGCGCATGAACGGCTCGGCGAGTATCGGCCGATTCCTGTCACCCGGCAGCGCCGGGCGTGGTATCTACGGTTCCGCGTGGTGGACCGCCCGGGCATCATCGCCGCGTTGGCCGGCATTCTCGCCGAGAAGCGGATCAGCCTGGAAGCGGTGCTGCAACTGCCGTGCGACAACAAGGCCGACTTGCCGTTCGTCATCACCGCGGAGCCGACGACGGAAGCGGCGATACGGGAAGCCGTGAAAGAGATGTCGCGGCTCGATTTTCTTTTGGAGCCGCCATTGGCGCTGCCGATCGAGCCCGGCCTATGAATCGGTGGTTTGTAGGCCGCGCAGCGGGTGTGGTAGCATCATGGTGCGACGCACGGCGGCCGCGGAGAGGTGGCTGAGTGGTCGAAAGCAGCGGTTTGCTAAACCGTCGTAGGGGCCAAAACCTCTACCGGGGGTTCGAATCCCCCCCTCTCCGCCACGGGTACCCTGCAAGCGGTTTATCACTACGCGCAACAGCTTGAGTGTCCCACTTCTTTTCTCTGCTTTTTCTGCGTGCCGCCCCGACTTGCCGACCGTACACCTCCGGCAGACCGAGCGGCTTTCTCAGCTGATGGGCGGAACCCCGAGTTGGCGTCGGCAAGTGTTTGCGCGAGGCGGTTGTCAATCTCCGCGTGGCGTGGAACGGAAGCTTTCGCCTGTGTGATCGGATCTCCATAGATTGAGTGGCGGCGACCCTCACGCTCGAGCCGGCAACCATGTCGGTGGAGATGGCTGAGCAGTTCATGCCGCTTCATGTCCGGGGCGTTCCCGCTGCGACAAACACAGGTATCAGTTCGATCAGATCTGCATCGGGCGCCGTAACATCCGGATCCGGCATCGGGAGGGGCTTGCCCTCGTCCAGTAAGCACTGCGCCAGTTCCTCGATGGCGCTAGCGATCATCAGCCGTGCGTCGGCCAGGTCAAAGCCTTAACTCATCGCGCCTGGGAAATCGAGGGCTTCTGCAACCACCATTCGGCCGCGCTCCCGCGGAAGGTAGAACGCCACGTGATAGCGCAGCATACTCCCAGCAAAAACGAGCGGCGACGGTTTGCGGAATGGCGCCAGACGTTTCTTGGGCGCCTCATGGTCAGTGTGCCACAATCGTGACTTGAGGCGCCTCGTTCCAGTGGAACCGGGCACTCACGGTGGCCAGGTTCGCTCATGCGCTCACTTCGCGTAGGCAACGCTCCCTGCTCGTGGGGCGCACTCGAGTTCGATCGAACCCGACAGCAGGCCCCGATCCCGTATAGCCGGATGCTGGACGAGCTGGCGGAGACCGGTTACACCGGCACGGAGTTGGGCGACTGGGGCTACATGCCCACGGATCCAGCCCAGTTGCGGGACGAGCTGAGACGCCGCGGCCTCGTCATGCTCGGCGCGTTCGTGCCGGTCGCCTTCAAAGACAGCGCAGCGCACGAGCCGGGCCTCGCCGTCGCCCTTCGAACCGCGCGCTTGCTGGCGGCCGTGGCGAGTGAACCGAGGCCCTTTCTAGTGCTCGCCGACAACAACGGCACGGTCCCGGAACGAACGCATAAGGCGGGGCGCATCGCGCCGGCCGACGGTCTGAGTCCCTCCGAGTGGCGCACCTTCGCCGGGGGAGTGGAGCACATCGCCCGCGCCGTGCGCGAAGAGACGGGCCTAAAAACCGTCTTCCATCACCATTGCGCGGGCTACGTGGAAACCCCCGAGGAGATCGCGACTCTGCTCGAGCTGACCGATCCAGCGCTGGTGGGCCTCGTCTTTGATACCGGTCACTACGCCTACGGTTCCGGCCACGGCGACGTCCTGGGCGGGCTCGACCGCTTCGGCGACCGCGTCTGGTACGTGCACTTCAAGGACTGCCACCCGGAAGTGGCCGCGCGGGCCCGGGCGCACGAATGGGACTACTTCGAAGCCGTGCGGCACGGCGTGTTCTGCGAGCTGGGGCAAGGCTCGGTGGACTTCCCCGCGGTGCTCCGCTGGCTCAAGTCCCGGGGTTACGACGGCTACGTGGTTGTCGAGCAGGACGTGCTGCCCGGCATGGGCACGCCCAGGGAAAGCGCCCAGCGCAACCGCGAGTACTTGCGTTCGATCGAACATTATTACATCGAGTAACTCCGGGAGGAGGGTTCGATGAGCCAGCGACGTCTCCGTGTGGGCTTGATCGGCTGCGGTCGCATCGGCCGCGTCCACGCCGAAAACCTGTCCCTGCGCCTCCCGCAGGCGCAGCTCTGCGCCGTCTGTGACACGACCCGCGCGAGCGCCGAAGAAGTCGCCGGCCGCTGGGAGATCCCGCAAGTAACGGCCGAGCCGGAGGAGATCTTTTCGGACGCTGCGATCGAGGCGGTACTCATCTGCTCGCCGACCGACACACACGCCGACTACATCGTCGCGGCCGCCCGGGCCGGAAAACACGTCTTCTGCGAAAAGCCGATCGATCATGATCTGAGGCGCATTGACACAGCGCTCGAGGCGGTCCGGAACGCCGGGGTGAAGTTTCAGGTGGGTTTCAACCGCCGGTTCGACGCGAATTTCGCCCGCGTGCGCCGCGCCGTCGTTTCCGGCGAGATCGGCGCCCTGCGGCAGATCCACATCACGAGCCGCGACCCAGCGCCGCCGCCGGTTTCCTACATCCGAAGTTCCGGCGGCCTGTTCCTGGATATGACGATCCACGACTTCGACATGGCCCGGTTCCTCACGGGGGAGGAGATTGCGGAGGTCTACACCCAAGCGGGCGTGCTGGTGGATCCCGCCATCGGGGAGGCCGGCGACGTGGACACGGCCGTCACCCTGCTGCGCTTCCGCAACGGCACCCTGGGCAGCATCGACAACAGCCGCCAGGCTGCCTACGGCTACGACCAGCGCGTGGAGGTCTTGGGCAGTAAAGGTTCGGTCGCCACGGCGAACCGCTTCCCCAACGACGCCGTCATCAGTGACGGGACGTCGGTGCGGCGCGACCTGCCGCTGCGCTTTTTCATGGACCGTTACCAGGAGAGCTTCGTGGCGGAACTGGCTGCCTTCGTCGAATCGGTGCTCGAAGACAGGCCGCCTGCGGTCAGCGGCGAGGACGGTCGCGCCGCCGTGATGTTGGCGCTCGCAGCGCGGAAAAGCCATCAAGAAGGCCGTCCGGTGCGGGTGGAAGAGGTTGGTTGAATCAGGTCGTCGCTCAACCGAGCAGCGCTTCGACCACCTTGCCCTTGCCGTCTTTGGTCACGTAGACAGGCCGCTGCTCGATGACCGCGCCCGCGGTCGGGGGAATGCCGAGCGCGTAATAGAGGGTGGCGTGGAGGTCCGAAATGCTCACCGGATCTTTGACGATGCTACAAGGCCGCTCGTCGGCGGTCTCTCCGTAGAGGAAGCCGCGCTTGAAGCCGCCTCCGAAGACGACGACGCTCGACGCCTCGGTGAAGTGCCGGTGCATGCCGTAGTGCACCGGCGAGGTGATGACCTCGGGCTGCTTGACCTGGTCCTGCACTTCCCGGCCCGGCTTGCCTTCGGTCATCATGTCGCGGCCGAATTCGCTGGCGATGACGACGAGGGTGCGGTCCAGCAGGCCGCGCTCCTCGAGATCGCGGATCAGCCGCGCCACCGGTCGGTCGATGAGGCGCTTCATGGCGGCGGCCCGCTCGTGGCCGTTCTCGTGGGTGTCCCAGTAGCGGAAGGGGATGTACTCGCTGGTGACTTCGACAAACCGCGCGCCGTGCTCGATCAAGCGTCGGGCCAGCAGGCAACCGAGGCCGAACCGGCCCGTGTTATACGCCTCGTAGGATTCTTTCGGCTCCAGAGTCAGGTCAAAAGCCTTCGAAGCGCCCGAGGTCAGCAGCCGGTGTGCTCTGTCCATGGCGCGCAGGAGTCCCTCGCGTTGGTAATCGCTCGCCTCACGCCAGACGGGGCTCTGCTCGACCAACCGGCGGTAGAGTCGATACCGGCGCTCGAATCTCCCGCCAGCCATTCCCGCCGGCGGCTGTACGCTGGCGACGGCGTCCCGGGGATCGGTGATCAGGAACGGGCCGTGCTCGGTGCCGAGGAACCCCGCCGTGTGGAAGGATTTCAGCGCATCGCTCTCCGCGCCGATCTCCATGTTCTGTCCGATGACAAAAAACGGCGGCATGTCGGGCTGCCGCGGCCCCAACAACTTGGCGATCCAGGCGCCCATATGCGGCACAGCGACGCTCTGCGGCGGCTCGTAACCCGTGTGCCAGTGGTACTGGTGGCGGGCGTGAAGAATGAAGCCGAGATCGCCCACCCTATGGGATCGGATGAGCGTGGCCCGGTCCATCACCTTGGCAATTTCCTCCAGGCCCTGGGAAATGCGGATGCCGTCGACGGCGGTGGGAATCGAGGGGAAGGTGCTCAGCACCCGCTTGCTTTCCAAGCCCGGTTCGTACGGGGTGTAACGCTTCGGGTCGAACGTCTCGGTCTGCGCCATGCCGCCGGCCATCCACAGAAGGATCATGGCATCCGCGCGGGCCGGCGGCTTCGGGGCCTCCTCGCCGAGAAGTCGCGGGGCGGGCCCGGTCAGCGCGGCGAGCGCGGCGGCGGCGGTCTGTCGCATGTAGTCGCGCCGCGTGAGTCCCTCGAGCAAGCGTCGCTTCAAGACCGGCTCCGTCATGACTCCCTCCTCAATGCAGGAACTGAAATTCCGGGCTCATCAACAGCGCCCACAGCAAATCTTCCACGCCTGTGGCGGTGGGTTTTGGACCTCCCAGCATCTTGACGGCGAGCGCGCGTTCACCCCCGGTCGGCGTGCGCGCGAGCAAGTGCAGATACAACCGCTCCGTCAGCTCGGCGGAAGTCCATGTGTTGCGCGGCGGCCCGGCGGGCGGCTCGCCCGAAACCTTGACGAGCTGCTCCGGGTCAGGCTTTTCGGTGAACACGAAGAAGCGCACCGCCGGAGAGATGTCGCTCCGGATCGAACCATCGTCGATCGCCACGCGAGCGCGGAAACGGACGAACGGCTTGTCGGGAAATTTGAAGTGCAGGGTCGAGGGGACCCGAGCGATCAGCGCCGGCAATTTTTGCTCGCCGAGCCGAATCACGCCGTTCGGAGCGGCCAGGGGCTCGGAACCCTCCGGTCCGATCAGCTCCGGCTGCACCCAGCCCGCCACGACCCGCTCCGGGTCGTATGTGTCCACATCCTCGAGCACCAGGTACAGCTCGCGCGCTCCAGCGATGTCCACGTCTACCTCCACGCTGCCTTTGCGCACGACTTTGCTGTCGAAGCGGTTGGCGGGCGGCGGCTCCAGCGCGCCGAGCAAGGCCTGCGCACCGCGGCGGAGCCTTTTCGCGAGCAGAGGCCCGTTGGTCAGCTCCAGAGCTTGAAGCGTTGTCGCTTCGGTACTGCGCTCAGTATAGACTTGGTCGCGAATCGGCCGACCTAGCGCGCGGCTGAGCGGGTCCGACTTGAGCCGCCATTCACGAACGTAGCGGGCAAAGACTTCGGAACGGGGGTTGTTGACGCGCCAATGACCCGTCACGACCGAGATCGTGTCCTGAAATTGCTCCGCCGTCAGGCGGCGCAGCCGGGGTCCGCGGAACACGTACGTCTTGGGCGGCGCCTGCTCGCGAACGGCCGGCATCTGGTAGGCCTGCGAGGTCGTGATGCGCCGGATCAGGTGCTGTAAATCGTAGCCGTGGGCGGCGAAGTCCCAGGCTAGCCAGTCGAGCAGGTCTTCATCCCAGGGCTCGGCGTCCATGTCGTCAACGGGCTCGACGAGCCCGCGGCCGAGCAGTTGCTTCCAATAACGGTTGACGATGGTGCGCGCGAAGCGACCGTTGTCCGGGTGCGTGAACCACTCCGCCGCGGCGCGCCGCCGCGAGGCCAACGACTCGCCGAAGCGGACTTTGAGTTCGGGGAACGGAAAGCGCGGTTCGGCCACTTCGCCCGTGGGCATGTCGCAGCGCACCAGTTCGAGCTTTTCGGCGGTAAACATAGCCGCCAGCCCGTAGGTGTCCCGCAGCTTCCACCGGTTGACGAAGCTGTCGTGGCAAGCGGCGCACTTGAGGTTCACGCCGAGAAAGACCTGCGCGGCGTTCTGTGCGGCCTGCATGGGCGGCGACTGGCTGGCGCTCACCACCCCGCGCCAGGTCACGCCAATCAAAAATCCTTCGGCGCCGCTTCCTTCGGGCGGGTCGAGCAGCGTGCGCACCATCTGGTCGTAGGAGAGGTTGCGCTCGAGGGCCGCCAGAAGCCAGTTGGTGATGGAGCGCCGGTCCCCGTGGTAGACCACACCCTCGTCATTGCGCAGCAAGTCGTTCCAGAAGGTGATCCAGTGTTCGGCGTAGGCGCGGCGGCGCGCGAGCAGTTCGTCCACCCAGCGCTCGCGTTTGTCCGGCCGCCGGTCGGCCAGGAACTGTGCCAGCTCCTCCGGAGAGGGCGGCAGCCCGATGATGTCGTACCAGATGCGGCGGGCAAAGAGGGCGTCCGAAACCGGCGCCGGACGCGGCAGCCGTTTGCGAGAGAGGTAGGCCCCGACGAAGCGGTCCACGGGATTGGCCGCGTCGCCGGCGGGCACCTCCGGTTTGCGCGGCGCAAGCGGTGCGACGCGCTCGGCGGGCAGCGCTTTGCCGTCCCAGCGCGCGCCCTGGTCGATCCAGGCTCGGATCAGCGCGATGGTTTCTTCCGGAAGCGGCGGGCCGGTGGGCGGCATGCGAAGCCCCTTCTGGCCGGAGATCTTCTGCACCAGGAGGCTGGCGCGGCCATTGCCCGGCACGATCGCCGGGCCGCTCACGCCGCCCCGGAGCATCTCCTCCCGGGTGTGGAGCCTCAATCCGGCTTGGGGCTGATCACCGGAATGGCACACCAAGCAGCGCGAGGTCAGCACAGGTTGCACGTCCCGGAGGAAATCCACCGAGGGAGGCGACTGCGCCAGCGCCAAACCTGCTAAGCCTGCGAGCGCGATCGTTGGCCGCAGCGGCATACGGGCCCAGCTCAGGGATAGGGATTCGTCGTTATCGTAGCACAAGCCACGGCGCGTGCCCCCACCGGCCCGCCTGTGGCGCTTGCCGCACGTCGAGCGCACCCATGAGCCACAGGCTACGAGCGCGCCCTCTGGACTGTGGCTCGGGGCTTGTGGAGAGAGCTCAGCCGAAGCGCATCCACGAGCCACGAGCTCCGAGCGCGCGGCGCCCCGTGAAGGCCGACGCGCTTCTGCTATCATTGACCAGGAGCGTTCCTGCAAAGCAGGTGCCGGATCTCCAATAATTGATCCAACACTAACTTGCAGCGGGGCCCGACTCGGATATTGCGCCGGTGAGCATGCTCCGATGGGAGGAGCCTAAAGGCGCGCGGGGGGCTCCACCCGTGGTCCAACGGGGTCGATCTGGTGAGACCGGCACGGCCGAGTGGTGCGCTCCTTTTTCTGTTTTCGGCCCTAGTCGGAATCTCCATGCGCATCCTGTTCGTCGGCGACATTTTCGCCTCGCCGGGCCGCCGGATCGTGGCGGCGCACTTGCCGCGCATCGTGGCCGAAGAGCGCATCGACCTCACCATCGCCAACGTCGAGAATGCCGCCGGCGGGTTCGGCATCACGCCGCCCGTCGCCGAGGAATTGTTTTCCTTCGGCTTGGCCGTGCTGACCTCGGGCAACCACATCTGGGACAAGAAGGAGATCTACGACTATCTCGGCGTCCAGCCGCGCCTGCTGCGGCCGGCGAACTATCCCGCGGGTCTGCCCGGCAGCGGCGTCTACATCGCCGAAGCGCACGACGGCGCCCGCTGCGCCGTCATCAACCTCCAGGGCCGTACACACATGCCCGCCACCGATTGCCCGTTCCGCAAAGCCGACCAGATCCTGGCGGCCCTTCCGGCCGACGTGAAGGTGCGCTTCGTGGATTTCCACGCCGAGATGACCAGCGAGAAGATGGCCATGGGCTGGTATCTGGACGGGCGGGTGACCGCCGTGATCGGCTCGCACACGCATGTGCCGACCGCGGACGCGCGCATCCTGCCGGGCGGCACGGCCTACCAGACCGACGTGGGCATGACCGGTCCCTACGACTCCATCATCGGCGTGGAAAAAAAGATCGTGCTCCAGCGATTCCTGACCGGCTTACCGGTGCGCATGGAGGCGGCCAAAGGTTGTGTCGAGCTGCACGCCGTCATCGTGGAAGCGGACGAGGTCACGGGGCGAGCCGTGTCCATCCGGCCGTATCGCGTGACAGAGTAGCGCTCGTGGCCCGTGGCTTGTGGATCCGCTGCCATCTCCCACAAGCCACAGGCCACATGCCACAGGCCCCATGCCGCAGGCGCCGACGACTCCAACGACGCCGGCCAAATCCTCGCGTCGCCAAGCAGCTTACATTGGTACTTTATGTCGTTACCTGTCAAACGCGAACTTCGCAGCTCCCAGTGGTTCCGCGAGCCTGGCTATTACGGCTTTGCACGCCGCGCCTGGCTGCGTAGCGAGGGGTTTGCAGCCGACGTTTTCGAAGGCAAACCGATTATCGGCATTTGCAACTCTTGGAGCGAGCTGAACAACTGCAATGCGCACCTGCGCCAAGTGGCCGAGGCGGTCAAACGCGGCATCTGGTCGGCGGGAGGAGTAGCCCTCGAGTTCCCCACCATTTCCCTCGGCGAGATGTTCCTGAAGCCGACCAGCATGCTTTACCGGAATCTCATGGCCATGGACGTCGAGGAGTGCATCCGCGCCTACCCGCTCGACGGCGTCGTGCTGCTGTGCGGTTGCGACAAAACGACGCCCGCGCAGTTGATGGGTGCCGCCAGCGCGGACGTGCCCGCCATCCTGGTGCCCGGCGGGCCGATGCTCGCCGGCCAGTGGCGGGGGCGGAGGCTCGGCTCCGGCACCGACGGCCGCAAGCTTTACGACGACTACCGCGCCGGACGCATCACCGAGGCGGAGTGGTGCGAAATCGAAGGCTGCATCGCCCGCAGCGCCGGCCACTGTACTGTCATGGGCACGGCTTCGACCATGACCAGCCTGGCCGAGGCGCTGGGCATGACGCTGCCCGGCTGCGCCAACATCCCCGCTGCGGACTCCCGGCGCCTGGCTGCTGCCGAGGCCAGCGGCCGCCGCATCGTCGAAATGGTCTGGGAGGACCTGCGTCCGTCCCACATCCTCACGCGGGAGGCCTTCGGGAACGCCATCACGGTCAACATGGCGCTGGGCGGCTCGACCAACGCCGTTATCCACCTCGTGGCCATCGCTGGGCGCTTGGGCATCGAACTGTCGCTGGCGGAGTTCGACCGCATCTCGCGCCGCACGCCGCTCCTGGCCAACGTCAAGCCCTCGGGCGAATATCTCATGGAGGATTTCTTCTATGCCGGCGGCTTGCCGGCGCTCATGAAGGAAATCCTGCCGCTGCTCGACGGCGATTGCCTGACGGTGACCGGCCGGAGCGTCCGAGAAAACGTCAGCCAAGCGGCCTGCTCGAACCCTGACGTGATCCGCCCTCTTTCACAGCCGCTCCACGCGGAGGGCGGCACGGCCATCCTTTATGGCAACCTGGCGCCTGACGGCGCTGTCCTGAAGCAGACGGCGGCCTCGCCACACCTGTTGCGCCACCGCGGGCGGGCCTACGTCTTCGAGACCTACCCACAGATGCAGGCCGAGATCGACCGCGAGGATCTGGCCGTCGACGAGACCACGGTGTTGGTGATGAAAAACTGCGGGCCGAAGGGCGGACCCGGAATGCCCGAGTGGGGCCACATTCCGATCCCGAAAAAACTCCTGGCCCGGGGCGTGCGCGACCTGGTGCGCATCTCCGACGCCCGCATGAGCGGCACCAGCTTCGGGACCGTGGTTGTGCACGTGGCACCGGAATCGGCGGTGGGAGGCCCCCTGGCAGCAGTCCGTACGGGAGACGAGATTGTTCTGGACGTGCCCGCCCGCCGGCTGGAGCTCTGCGTGCCCGACGAGGAGATCCGGCGACGCCTGGCGGCATTTACGCCTCCGCCGCCCGCCTATGATCGCGGCTACGGACGGCTGTTTCTGGAACACGTGATGCAAGCTAATCTGGGCTGCGACTTCGATTTCTTGCGGGCGCGACGGTCTTAACGCGTGCCGCCCTCAGCGGTCGGCGGCCTCGTGGCGTCTGGGCGCTCCGGCCCTGGCGGGCCGCCGCGGGCTCGTGGCTCGTGGCGTGTGTAAGCGCTAAAGCGCGCCATCTCCCACAAGCCACAGGCCACATGCCCCAGGCACCTACCCCGCGCTCATCGGAACAGCAGCGGTGCGAACTCGGCCAGATACCGCCGCCACACCATCCAAGTGTGCGCCCCTGGGGTCTCGACGGCGGTGTGTTTGACACCTTTTGCGGTGAGCCACTGGCGGAATTTGCGGTTGAGTTCGAGGAGAAAATCCTCGGTGCCGCAGCCGATCCACAACAGGCGCAGTTGGGCGTTGGCTTTGGCGTCCAGGTTCGGAAACGTGGCCGCGAAGTCCTCGCCCAGTCCGCCGGTGCTGAACGCCCCAATCCAGGCAAACCGCTCCAGAGCGTTCAAGCCGATGTACAGCGATTCGGCGCCGCCCATGGAAAGGCCGGCGATGGCGCGCGCGGTCCGGTCCGTGAGGACGCGGTAGGTGCGCTCCACTTGAGGGATCATCTCCGTGAGGAGCGCGTCGCGGAAGCGGTCGTAGTTGCGCTTGCGCAGTTCCGGATTTCGCAGCGGGGGACCGCTGCGGGAGACGATCTCCGGCGCGCCATATCCCAGGGGCATCACGACCACCATGGGCCGAGCTTTCCCCTGCGCGATCAGATTGTCCAGAATCACATGAGCGCGGCCCACCTCCGTCCAGGCTCGGGCATCGTCGCTGTAGCCGTGCAGCAGATACAGGACCGGATAGCGCACCTTGCCCGCAGGATCGTATCCTGGGGGCGTGTAAACATAGTAATCGCGGTCGTCTCCGACAACCTGCGAGCGGTAGAAATGCCGGTGCACCGTGCCTCGCGGCACGTCGTTGAGCTCCCAGGGAAGCGACGGCGGGCCGGGTACGTGCACCATGCTTTGCGTGTTCAGCAGATTGGGCTTCATCAGCGGGTTCGAGGGATCGACGAGGCCGACACCGTCGACGACGAACGAGTAGCCGTACAGGTCGGGCTCGAGCGGGCCCACTGTGACGCTCCAGATACCCTGCTCGTCTCTTTGCATGGCCACGCGTGGCGCGCCTTCGCGCGCCAGCAGGACTTCCTTCGCATTCGGCGCACGGAAGCGGAACGTCACGCGCCGATCCGGATGCACCTCGGGCGAGACGACCGGCGGCGGCGCTTGGGGCCAAAGGGCTTCGGCCGCCAACAGGAAGGTAAGCGAACGCACCAAGTGACGCCCTGTCATCATGAGTTCGTCATAACCTCGAAAACAGGCTGCTCCTACTTACACCTACTTACACCCCCACGCACCTCAGCCCGGCTTGCTCGAGGCGCGCGCGATCCAGAAAGTGGCGGCCGTCGAGCACCAAGGGCGTGCGCATGGCCCGGGCGATCTCGTCCCAATCCAGGCTCCGGTAGTCGCGCCACTCGGTCACCAGCACCACCGCGTCGGCCTCCGCCGCCGCCTCTTGGGCCGTGTCGCAGTAAACGATGCCCAGGTCGGGAAACTCGCGGCGGGCGCGGGCCAGCGCCACCGGGTCATGGGCGCGCACCGCGGCGCCCCGTTCTACGAGCCGGCGCGCGATGTCCAGCGCCGGCGCGTCCCTGAGGTCATCCGTGTTGGGTTTGAACGCCAGCCCGAAGAGGGCTATGGTGCGGCCTTTGAGAATTTTGAGCTCGGCCAGCAGCTTTTCGACCACACGCTCGCGCTGCCGGTAGTTCACCTCGCGCGCCGCCGCCACGATCGGCATGGCGAGGTTGTACTCGCGCGCAGTGGCGATGAGGGCCGCCGTGTCCTTGCCGAAGCACGATCCGCCCCAGCCGATCCCGGCCTGGAGAAACCGCGTGCCGATGCGTGCGTCCAGGCCGATGCCTTTGGCCACCTGCGTGATGTCGGCGCCGACTTTTTCGGCCAGCTGGGCGATTTCGTTGATGAAGCTGATCTTGAGGGCCAGAAACGCGTTGGCGGCGTACTTGATGAGCTCGGCCGAGGCCAGGTCGGTGGCGATCAGCGGCACGGCGCCCAAGCCCTCCGGGCGCGGCAGAAACGTCGGCGGCGTGAAGCTCTGCTCCAGGATCGGCCGGTAGAGCGAATAGAGGACCTCGAGCGCCCGGGTTTCGTCGGCGCCCACCACGACCCGATCCGGGTAGAGCGTGTCGTAAAGTGCGGATCCTTCGCGCAGAAATTCGGGATTGGAGGCGACGGCGAAGCAGTTCGGGGGCTTGCGCCCGCGGCGCGCGGCGTAGGCTTCACGTACCAACGCCCCCACCCAGTTGCCGCTGCCGATCGGCACCGTGGACTTGTTGACGACGACCGTGAATTCCCCTTCCAAGTTCGCCCCCACGGCCTCCGCCGCTTGGCGGACGTAGTTCAAATCCGGTCCGCCGTCGGCACGCGGGGGCGTGCCCACGGCGATGATCACCACCGCCGCGCCAGGCACTGCCTCTTCGCAGCGGGTAGTGAACCGCAGCCGGGGCCGCGACAGTTCCAGCAGCTCTTGGAGCCAGGGCTCGTAGATCGGACATTCGCCCCGTTGCAACCCGAGGATCTTCTCCTCTTCCGTGTCCACGCAGGTGACTTCGTGGCCCAGGTAGGCCAGGCACACGCCGGTCGTCAGTCCCACATAGCCCGTGCCGAGAATCGCTGTCTTCATTGGACGCTATCGTAGCAGGACGAGTGGGGCGGCCTAACGGCCGCGCCGGGCTTCAGCCCGGCTCCCGAGCGCCACGCAATGTTTGGGCCGTTGTACCCAAATGCGCGCTGAGACGCTATCCTGGCTATCGTGTCCTGGTACCGTCGTCGCTTGCCCCACTGCCAACCCACTGGCCGACCCCTGTTCGTGACTTGGCGCCTGCATGGGAGCTTACCTCCTCACCGTTGCTTCCCCGCAGGCCGCTTGAGTGGTGGCCAAGCCTTCGTCGCCATGGACCGGCTGCTGGATGATGCCCGCACGGGTCCCCGCCACCTGGCCCGTTCCGAGATCGCTGCGTTAGTCGTGGACGCCCTCATCGAAGCTCAGGACCGCTGGCAACAGTTCGCGTTGCACGCCTTCGTGGTCATGCCGAATCACGTGCACATACTCGTCACGCCGAAGGCGCCTCTGGCGAAGCTGCTGGGCCATCTCAAAGGCGGCACAGCGCGGCGGGCGAATCAGCTCCTGGGACTCACGGGGCGACCGTTCTGGCAGGAGGAGAGTTACGACCACTGGGTGCGGGATCAGGAGGAATTTGAAAGGATCCGGGCATACATCGAGATGAATCCAGTACGGGCCGGCTTGGCGGGAGCCCCGGAGGATTACCCTTGGTCGAGCGCCTCGCGCAGGTTTTCGGTAAGAGCCGGGCTGAAGCCCGGCGCGGCCTGAAGGCCGCCCCACAGTGCACTGCGCTCACCCCACGCGGATCGGTCCCTCGGTCTGCGTCAGCGCGGCCAGGAATTCGTCCCGGTGCCGCTCGAGGCGCGTCACCGCGGAATCCAAGGCCGCCCAGTAGGCTGCTGCGCCCAGCGCCGCCGCAAAGGCGAGCACCGCCCAAAATGCCCCCTGGCTGTCGAATGCGTACCGGGCGCCGTAGGCCAGCAGCACCGGAAGGGCGCCAATCGGATAGAGAAATATCAGCAGCAGCCGGACCCGCAGCGGCGAGCTGGCGCCCGTGGATTTCTCCGGGTGCACGGCGCGCGGGTAATAGGCCGAGGCCAGGTTGCCGCCCGCCATGAAATACAGCGCCAGCACCAGGGTGACGGCGAACGCTTCGGCCACCGCGGCGAGCTCGAGCGGCAAGCGCGCCACGGCCCACACGGCGGTGATCGCCGCCATCTCGAGCACGACAAACACGCCGGTCGCCACGTTCTTGCCGACAAAAACTTTCGCAACGGGCGTCGGAGTCAGTAAGTAAGCTTGCGCCGCGGCCCGGTCGAATCCGAAGATGTTCCAAAAAGCGACGTCCCCCAATAGAAGCAGCGCGTAGGCACCGACCATCACCAGATAGGCTGCCCCGAGCGGTTCGCTTCCGGGAGCTCGGCTCGCGCGCAGGATCAACGGCAGAAAAATGATCACGCCGAAGGTGAAGCCCATGAGGAACACCAGCCGAAAGCGCGGCGAGCGCGCCAGGGACCGCAACTCCTTTTCGACAATCGCGGCTAGAGGATCCCGCAGGAGCCAGCCTGGCAAACGCCACAGGCGCGGCACTGCACCCCGCGAAGCGTCTCTTCGGGACGCCGGCTCGGCCCCGGCCTCGGATTCGAGACTTCGCTCGAACTGCCAGCGCCCGAACCACCAGGCCCCGGCCACCCAGAGGGCAAGCAGCGGCCAATCCCACGTCCGGCCTTCGCCCAACGCCAGTCGCGCCGCCACAGCCCAGGGCCACGCGCCTGTGGCTTCCACCACGAGCCAGCGGCGCAAGGACGCCGACACACCCGTGACCAGCAAGAGCTGCGGCAACGCTGCGAGCAAAATGAACACGAGCGCGATCACTTCGCGGATCCGCGTCCGCGCCAGCCAGCGTTCGATCTGACTCCGCACGCCGCTGGCAAGGAAAACGTTCAAGGTCGCGTACCCTGCCAGCGCCACCGGCGCCGCACGGCCGTGCCCCGCCGGATTCCACGCCAGGCCGGCCGCCGCGCCCGCCAGCAGGAGCAGCATCTCGACGGAGGTCGACAGGCGCAGCGCCACCTCGATGCCGAAGAGCTGGCGGCGCGCGATCGGATAGACCCGGAGGCGCCGAAGATCCACTGCCGCGCCGAGCGAAGCGGCCAGCCACGGCGCCGCTTGCCAGTACACGAAGACGAACAGGAGCCCGCCCGGCAGCGCCCGTTCCACCACCTCGCGCGCCTGAGGCCTCGAGGCCAGCCAGAACACAGCGCCAGCCAAGGCGCACCACAGCCCGTACCAAATCACCACCGCCACGAGCGCCGCGAGCCAAGCGCCGGAAACGCCTCGCCGGAGCGCGTTCGAAAACGAACGCCACTGCGCCCAGAGAATGGCCGAAGCCTGTGCCGGCATGCCGTTACAGCCAGTCCAGTTTCTCGACGGCCCGCGCTCCGCCCACCAGCTCCACGAAGACGTCCTCGAGCGTGGCCGCGCTGGCGCGCAGCTCGCGGGTCGCCAGTTCGGCCACGAGCTTGCCCTGGTGAACGATGGCCACGCGCTCGCACAGCCGCTCCACCACCTCGAGCACGTGCGAAGTGAGAAAGATCGTCGCACCTTGGCGCACCTGGTCGACGAGCAGGTCTTTCATCAGCCGGGCGCCGATGGCGTCTACGCCCTCGAACGGCTCATCGAGCAGAAACAACTGCGGGCGGTGGATCAGCGCCGCCGCCATGGCCAAGCGCTTGCGCATGCCCTTGGAGTACTCCGCAATCAGCTTGCGCGGCTGGCTGTCGAGTTCGAACAAGGCCAGCAGCTCCCGAGCCCGCTCCTGCGCCACGGAGCGCGCCAGTCCGTACATGCGGGCGGCGAACTCCAAAAACTCAGCGCCGGTGAGCCGGTCAAAGAGCAGCGATTCGTCCGGCACCAGCCCGATCCGCCGTTTGATCTCGAGCTCGTGGTCCGGCATGCGGAAGCCCAGCAGCTCGATGGATCCGGAAGTGGGCCGCGTCAGCCCGGTCAACATCCGGATGGTCGTGGTCTTCCCTGCCCCGTTCGGTCCGAGAAATCCGAAGAAGCAGCCGCGGGGCACGGTGAGCGTGAGGCCGTCCACGGCCGCTTTCACGCCATACACCTTGCGCAGGTTTTCGACCCGAATGGCGGGGGTTTCGTCTCCCATCCGCTACCCCAGCTCGGCGACGTAAACCTGGGTGTGGCCGGTGCGGTCGCTGGCGAAGACGATGCAGCGTTCGTCCGGAGAAAACGACGGATGCGGATGCGTCCACTGCGGTCCGTACACCGTATCGGTGTCGGTCTCCATCCAGCTCAACTTGCCTTCTGCCGGCCCGCTGCGCGCCGCGGCGAAATCTTCCGCCAACGCGTAGCGCGATTTGGTCCACTGTGTGCCGCGGTTACTCGACTCCGACAGGCACACCCGCCGCCGGGCGCCGGTGGCGACCTCCACCAGGAAGATGCCCTCGTCCGGGTGGTTGGTGTCGCACAAAACGAGCGTTCCCGCGCGGTTCGGCGTGATGTGCCAAGCATTGAACTCCGCGATGCGGGCCCGCTCGCGCGTTCTCCAGTCCATGCGCCACAGGGCCTTGGGCCACTCGACGTAGACGAGGTCCCCGGTGCGCCCCAGAAAGGTTTCGTGGACCACGAACTCGTCGTTGCCGTGCTCGTAGAGGCACTCCAGCCCGGAGCCGTCGCGCCGCACGCGATGCATGCGCGGCGCCGGGTCCGCGGCGAACTCGATCCACTCGGGATCGAGAGGATGGAATTGCGGGTGGATCACTGTGCGAGGAAACGGAATCGTTCGCCAACCGGTTCCGTCCGTCCGGCCCACCACCAGGCCGCGGATCTCCCCCTGGCGGATCGCCGCCGTGACCCAGTCACCAGTGGCATCGAGCGAACACTCCCCGAGCTGCGCGCCGGGGAACGATCCGACGCAACGCTCCTGCAAGCTCGTTCGTTCCAGCATCCAAATTTCCCCGTCGCGCACGAAAAAGACTCGCTCCCCGTCCGGATGCAGCACCGCCGAGAACGGGTGGATGGGCCCGCCGTCGGTCAGCTGGCGGATCGGGCCGTCCGGGAAACCGGCCTCGAACAGCTGCGGCGCGCCGGTGCGGTAGGAGGTGAAGATCACCGCCGTCCCGTCGGCGGTGAACGAGCTGTTGAGAAAATACGTCGGGTGATTGATCGACGGGTGGTCGGTGAGTTGGTGCACCGTCACGCCCGTGAGGCGGTCTCGAAAGAGGCGGTGTTCGGGCGGGTGAAGCGACCCTTTACCGTACGACATGGCTCCGTGTGTGCTTTGTTACCATACTTCATGGTGGCGCGTTCGACCAGGCGGCGGGGGCGCGCAGAGCCGCCGCGCGCCTCCACACCGAGGCCGCTCGCACATTATCCGCACCGCTGAGAGCGTTCATGTTGGTCTTGCTGACGCTAGCTGCCGCGGCGGTCGCCCAAGCGCCGCCGCAGCTGACCATCGTCAACAGCACGATCCACCAGTTCGAAGACGGCCCCCGCATGGAAGCGGGCCACCGTTTCATCCCCGGCGAGACTGTTTTCTTCAGTTTTCAGGTGCGCGGATTCGGCAAGTCCAAAGACGAACTCGTGCACCTGCGCTACGAAATGGACGCCCTCGATGCGGAGAATGTGCGGCTGGTGGAAACCGTGCGGGGCGAGGTGCGCACCGAGCTGGCGCCGCAAGACAAAGACTGGCTGCCCAAAGTCCGGTGGTCTTTCGTGATTCCGCCGCATGCATGGCCCGGAACCTACCGAATTGCCGTTCGGGTCAAAGACGAGCTGACGGGCCGGGAGGCCGCCCTGGAGGTTCCGCTGTCGGTCGAAGGCAGGCGGGTCGAGCCCAGCCCGACGCTGGTAATCCGCAACTTCCGCTTCCTGCGCGAGGAAAGAGCGCCCGAACCGCTGGTGCCTGCGGTGTACCACCCGGGTCAGACTCTATGGGCGCGCTTTGACATCACCGGGTTCAAGATCGGCGACAAGAACCAGATCCGGGTGGCGTACCGCATTTCCATCCTCAACGCCGAAGGAAAGCTGCTCTACACCCAGCCGGAAGCGGCGGTCGAGGAGGACTCGCCCTTCTACCCCAAGCGCTCCGTTCCAGGGCTCGTCAGCCTCCAGATCCAGCCCGGCACGCCCGCCGGGACCTACCTGATGGCCGTGACCGTCGAAGACGCCGTGGGCTCGCAGACCTACGAGACCCGCGAGGCGTTCCGCGTGGAGTGAAGCGTCCGCCGGCCCCGTCGAATTTGCGGGGTAGACTGAACCTGGTGGGGCGCCAACTCGGTCTTGGAAGCAACGGCGCTTGACAAGCGCGGGTCGGGAGCGGAGCCTCTGCGCTGCGGCGGATCCTCAGCTCCATCGTCAGGAGGCGCGTTTCGAACATGAACGAGAGGGTACGTTTCCGGTTGCTCGAGAACGGACAGCATCTCCGCATCGTGAAACTGGATGCCGAAGAGGGGGCAGTACTGGAGGGGGAGACCGACGCGCTGCCCCGCGGGGTGACGGTCAACTTCTGGGGCGCCAACCCGGTGACGGAGTACCGCCTGCGGCGCGTGGCGCAGTTGCGCGGCTGGCCTGCCGGAACCTTCCGGGCGAACATGCGGCTCGACGGCGGCGATTTGGTATTGGAAGGCAAGGATCCGGAGGCGCTGCCGAGCGGCGTGCTCAGGGTCTGGCTGGGCATCGCAGACCTCGAGCTGCGCGATATGCCCATTCATGTCGAGGTGCGGGCGAACGCTGAGACCACGGTCACGGTGCACGTGCGCCCGGATCCGCGGCGCGTCGAACTGACCGGACCGGTGGCTTCGTTTGACCCGGAGATCGCGCGCGTGCTGCTCGATCCTGCTTCCGTTCTCGACGGGCGCCCGTGCGCAGAGTGGCTAGAAGCGCCTCGGGTGCGCCCGCGCCGCAAGGCCTGCCTGCTCAATCTGCTGGCGAAGTTGCGCGCTACGGCGGCGCCGACGCCGAAGCAGCCACTGATCCGCGCGGTGCAGAGCGTCTTTCTAGCGGACGTGGACCGCATCGGGGTGCGCGCCAACTTCGAGTTCTACAACACCCTCGTGGCGCTGGCCCGCGATCCGAAGAAACCGTTCTACGCCGAGGGAGCGCCCGCCGCGTCGATCCATTTTCGGGTTCTCGAACGGGCGGGGGTGGATCGGGAGCGGTTCGCGCTTTACAGCTTCCGCCAGGAGGGCCGACCTTCGCTTCAAGCGGTGGTCGCCGTGCCCATCGAGGCCCGAGGCGCCGATCACGTTTTCGCCGACGTCGATGTGGACTTGGGAAATCCGCTTCAGGACGTGGTCGGAGCGCTGATCCATTTCGGCGAGGTCGTCGCCCCGGGTAGGACCGATCACTTCAAGCTTTACTCCAAGTTGAACCGGGGTGCCACCAAGGACTTTCTCCACTACCGCATTCTGGGAGGGTGATCCGCGCCTGAGGGGCCGGAGGGTGCCGGGCTGGCTGTGGTGCTCGGCCGAGGCCGCGGCTGCCCTGAATTTTTGGCGTGATCTTGACAAATTTGTACAGTTTGCCTATCCTGAAGCTGACTGGGCATTTCCAGACCGATCGGAGAAGCCATGGCATACGTGATTGCGGAACCTTGCATCGGGACCAAGGACACGGCCTGCGTGGACGCTTGCCCGGTGGACTGCATCCATCCCAAGAAGGACGAGCCCAATTTCGAGCAGGAAGAGATGCTCTACATCGACCCGGTGGAGTGCATCGACTGCGGCGCCTGCGTGCCGGTCTGCCCGGTGTCGGCCATCTTCGCGCTGGACGACCTGCCCGAGAAATGGCAGCACTTTGCCGCTCGCAACGCGGCCTACTACGGCCGGTAGAGGCGCGGAGGCCCGGCCATGAAGCTGAGCTCTCCCGAGGAATACGGTCTGCGGTGCCTGCTGCGTATGGCGCGCGCGGGCGGCAGCGTAACGATCCCGGAACTCAGCGAGGCCGAAGGGCTCTCGGAGGCCAACGTCGCCAAAGTGATGCGCCGGCTCCGGCTGGCAGGGCTGGTGGAGAGCGTCCGCGGGCCGGCGGGAGGCTACCGGCTGGCGCGGCCGCCAGAGAGAATCACGGCAGCCGAGGTGTTGCAAGCTCTGGGGGAGCGATTGCTGACGGCCGACTTTTGCCGTAAGCACGCTGGGCTGCCGGAGATCTGCGTCCACGCCGAGGATTGTTCCCTGCGAGCGCTTCTTGCGGCCATGCAAGGTGCGCTCGACTCGCTGCTGAGCGCGACGACCATCAAAGACCTTCTCGGAAACGAGCGGCAGGCCACTGTGCAGATTGCGGCCCGCCTGGCGGGAGTCAGCTCCGCCCCCCGTGCGTTCCTGCCGGGATAGCGCGATACTGAGAACAGGAGGCAGGCGCCATGGCTGCGCTGGCCGAAGTTCTCGCCCGGCACGTACGCGAGGGCGCGCGGGAGCTGTGGGAAGTCGTCGACGACCGCAAACGTATCCGCTGCTATGCGTGCGGGCACTGTTGTCCCATCCCGGAGGGGCAGCCCGGCGTGTGCAAGGTGCGCTTCAACTGCGACGGCACGCTCTACGTGCCCTGGGGCTATGTCGCCAGCGTGCAGTGCGACCCGATCGAAAAGAAACCGTTCTTCCACGTCCAGCCGGGAGCGCTGGCGTTCAGCTTCGGCATGCTGGGCTGCGACCTGCATTGCGCCTACTGCCAGAATTGGGTCACGTCACAGGCGATCCGCGACCCGCGCGCCGTCGCCCCCATCCGCCGCGTCCGCCCGGAGGAGCTGATCCGCTGGGCCGTGGAACTGGAGGCAGATGCCGTCGTCAGCACCTACAACGAGCCGCTGATCACGGCCGAGTGGGCCGTGGCCATCTTCCAAGAGGCCAAAAAGGCGGGCCTGATTACCGGATTCGTCTCCAACGGCAACGTCACGCCGCGCGTGCTCGAGTACCTCCGGCCCTGGACCGACCTGTACAAGGTGGACTTGAAGAGTTTTGACGACCGCCACTACCGCCAGCTCGGCGGCCGCCTCCAACCCATCCTGGACGGACTGCGCCTGATTCACCAAATGGGCTTTTGGCTGGAAGTGGTGACGCTAGTGATCCCGGGCTTCAACGACTCCGACCAGGAGCTCCGGCAGATTGCGGAGTTTCTGGCAGGGATTTCGCCGGACATCCCCTGGCACGTGACGGCCTTTCACAAGGATTACAAGATGCTCGATCCGGACAACACGCCGCCGGAGACGCTGATCCGCGCGGCGAAGATCGGGCGTGAGGCTGGGCTGCGTTACGTGTATGCCGGTAACTTGCCGGGACAGGTGGGCGATTGGGAAAACACGCGCTGCCCGCAGTGCGGCACGCTGCTGGTGAACCGCTACGGTTACCGCATCCTGGATTACCACATTACGCCGGAGGGCACCTGCCCGTCCTGTTCGACTCCGATCGCGGGCCGCTGGCGCCGGCATTTCAAGCGCCAGAGCACGGATCGTCCGTGGATCCCGGCGGTGGTCCGCGGCTGGTGAAGTCCTCTCGGGCTGCTAGAATGGGGAACAAACTCGGCCCCGGAGGCAGGCCGCCCCGGCTGGTTCCCACATGGACCTGGACCAACTCCATACGTTTCTCGAGATCGTCCGCCTGAAAAGTTTTTCCAAGGCGGCTCAGACGGTGTACCGGACCCAGCCGGCGATCAGCGCCCAAGTGCGTCAGCTCGAGCAGGAGCTCAACACGACGCTGTTCGAGCGCCTGGGCACGCGGATCGCCCTCACGCCCGCCGGCAAAATATTTGCCGAGTATGCCGCGCAGATTCTGGAACTCCGCCGGCGCGCCCAGGACGCCATCAACGAGCTCGAGCGGGTGCCGCGGGGCGAACTGGTGATCGCGGCCAACGAGGCCACCTGCATCTACGTGCTACCGGAGGTCTTCTCGGATTACAAACGGCAGTTCCCGAACGTGCAGCTCCACGTGGACCGCTCGTACGGCGCCAAGATCGTCGAGGCGGTCTTGGACAACCAGGCCGACTTCGGCATCACGCAGCTTCCGGTCCAAGAAAGGCGGCTACAAGTGGTGCGAATCCACGCCGATGAGATCCGCCTGATCGCTCCCACCCACCATCCCCTCGCCGGGAAAAGCGCCGTGGTCCCCCAGGACCTGGTGGGGCACCCGCTGCTGCTGCCCAGGTCCGGCACGACCCGCGCCCGCCTCAACGCCTGGCTGGAGCTGGTGGAAGAGGATCTCCAGATTTCCATGGAGTTGGACTCCACGGAGATGATCAAACGGTTCGTCATTGCGGGACTGGGCGTGTCGTTCATGGCCGCCTCGCACTGCCGTGACGAGGAGCAAGCGAAAAAGCTCGTGACCGTGCCGCTGGCGCCCGAGCCTATGATCCGTCAACTCGGCCTGATCTACCGCAAGGACAAGGCCCTGTCCAAAGCAGCGCTCGGATTCATCGAAGCGGTACTGCGCCACGCGACCACGGAGCGGTCCGGGGCGCCCCTGCCGGCCCCCGTCCCCGGTATGGCAGGGCGATAGGACATAATAAGAACCGCAGAGGCATAGAGACGAAGTATTCCGAATGCGCGTTCAGAGCCTGAGGCAATCGGCGATCCTGATCCCGGAAGGGAATTCCCTCCGTGTCTACCACTCACTCGAAGAGCTTCCGTGGCGCCTGCGAGCGTGGTTGAGCGATCCCGGTTGGGAGTACGCGACGATCTTGATTGCTGACCGTCGCGGCCGGCAAGAGATTGCCAAAGCGTTGCGCGGACAGCCCAGCGCCCTGCGTTTCCATTCTCTCCGCCAATTCGCTCCGCCTCGGGCATCGTCCGGCCGCTGCCGGCACTCGGCGTTCGTCGTTTGGCTGGCCACGGGCGCCGGTTTGGTGCTCCTTGCGGCCGTAGCTTGGGCACTTTGGCCGCGCTGAGATCGCCGTCCGACCCCTCGTGATCCCGGTTCCCGCGGGAAAACGCACTGTTGGAAGGATCAATCTTGACTTAAGAGTATAGATTCGGCTACGGTAGAGGTGTCGGCAGGGGTTGCGGGGCTTCCCCGCCGAAACGAGGAGAATATGAGCACTGCCATTAACAACATCGAGGAGCTGGCACTACGCGAATACAAGTACGGCTTCGTCACGGAGATCGAGGAGGAGACCGTACCGCCGGGACTGAACGAGGACATCATCCGGACGATCTCGGCCAAGAAAAACGAGCCAGAGTGGCTGCTGGAGTGGCGGCTGCGCGCGTATCGGCACTGGCTGACCATGGAGGAGCCGAAATGGGCCAACGTCCACTACCCACCGATTGATTATCAAGCCATCCGTTATTACGCCGCGCCCAAGCGCGCCCGGCGGCCCAAGAGTCTGGACGAGGTCGATCCGGAAATTTTGCGGACCTACGAGAGGCTCGGCATCCCGCTGCGGGAGCAGGAGCTGCTGGCCGGGGTCGCGGTGGACGCGGTCTTTGACAGCGTCTCGGTGGCGACGACCTTCAAGGAGAAGCTGGCCGAGCTGGGGATCATCTTCTGTTCGTTTTCAGAGGCCGTGCAGGAGCACCCCGAGCTGGTGCGCAAGTATCTGGGATCCGTGGTCCCGTACACGGACAATTTCTTCGCCACCCTCAACTCGGCCGTGTTCAGTGACGGCTCCTTCTGCTATGTGCCCAAGGGTGTGCGCTGTCCCATGGAGCTTTCGACGTATTTCCGCATCAACGCTCGGGATACGGGCCAGTTCGAGCGCACGCTGATCATCGCCGATGAGGGCGCCTACGTCAGCTATCTGGAAGGCTGCACTGCCCCGATCCGAGACACGAATCAGTTGCACGCCGCCGTGGTGGAGTTGATTGCTCTGGACAACGCCGAGATCAAGTACTCGACGGTGCAGAACTGGTACCCGGGCGACAAGGAAGGCCGCGGCGGGATCTACAACTTCGTGACCAAGCGCGGCAAGTGTCTGGGCGTCAATTCGAAAATCTCCTGGACACAGCTCGAGACGGGGTCGGCGATCACTTGGAAGTATCCAAGTTGCCTGCTGATCGGCGAGAACTCGGTGGGCGAGTTCTACTCGGTGGCGGTGACCAACAACCGCCAGCAAGCCGACACCGGGACCAAGATGATCCACATCGGCAAGAACACGCGGAGCACCATCGTTTCCAAGGGCATCTCGGCCGGCCACGGGCAAAACACCTACCGGGGCATGGTCAAGATCCTGAAAACCGCCGACAATGCCCGCAACTACTCGCAGTGCGACTCGCTGCTAATCGGCGACAAGTGCGGCGCGCACACGTTCCCGTACCTGGAGGTGAAAAACGCCACGGCGCGCGTCGAGCACGAGGCGACGACCTCCAAGATCGGCGAAGATCAGTTGTTCTACTGCCAGCAGCGGGGCATCTCGAAGGAAGACGCCGTCAACCTCATCGTCAGCGGCTTTTGCAAGCAGGTCTTCAAGGAGCTGCCCATGGAATTCGCCGTGGAGGCGCAGAAGCTGCTGAGCATCAGTCTGGAAGGAAGCGTCGGGTAAACCGCAACAAAGCACGTCAAGAAGGAACTCAAAGGCCATGCTGGAAGTTCGAAATCTCAAAGCGAAGGTCGGAGACAAAGAGATCCTCAAGGGCATTGACCTGGCGGTCCACGCTGGGGAAGTGCACGCCATCATGGGCCCCAACGGCTCCGGCAAAAGCACGCTGGCGCAGATTCTGGCCGGCCGGGACGTTTACGAGGTCACCGAAGGTGAAGTCGTTTTCGAGGGCCGCAACTTGCTCGAGATGTCGCCGGAGGAGCGGGCCACGGCGGGGGTCTTCCTCGCGTTTCAATACCCGGTGGAGATTCCGGGGGTCAGCAACATGTACTTCCTCAGAGCCGCGCTGAACACGCTGCGCAAAGCGCGCGGTCTCGAGGAACTGGACGCGATGGATTTCATGCAACTCGTCAACGAGAAGCGCAAGTTGCTCGGCATCGACGACGCCATGCTGACGCGCTCGGTGAACGAGGGCTTTTCCGGCGGCGAGAAGAAGCGAAACGAGATCTTCCAGATGGCCGTGCTCGAGCCGAAGCTGTGCATCCTGGACGAGACCGACTCCGGCCTGGACATTGACGCGTTGAAGGCGGTGGCGGCCGGGGTGAACGCCATGCGGAGCCCCGAGCGCGCCATGATCATCGTGACGCACTACCAGCGGCTGCTCAACTATATCGTCCCGGACTTCGTCCACGTGATGTACCAGGGACGCATCGTGCTGTCCGGCGACAAGGAGCTGGCGCTCAAGCTGGAAGAGCACGGCTATGCCTGGCTCGACGAGGCCCTGGAGCGCGGCGAGCTGGTGGCCGTCTGAGAGGAGTGCGTCCGATGGCGGCGAGCGTCAAGGAAGCCCAAGACCTGTGGCTCGATGCATTCCTCGAAGCCGAGCAGCGGTGGCGCGACACGGAACCGGCCCGCCTGAGGAAGCTCCGCGCCGAGGCGTGGGACCGCTTCCGAAGCCTCGGCTTTCCCACGACCAAACACGAGGAGTGGAAATACACGAACGTCGCGCCCTTGGCGCGGACCGCCTTCCGGACGGCCGAGCCCGCCGAGCCGGCTGCCGGTGTGCTGCCGGACAGCGCGGTCGCCCGCCTGGTGTTCGTCAACGGGCGCTTCGAGGAGCGGCTCTCATCGGCCTCGTGGCCGGCGGGCGTCCGCGCCGGAAGCCTGCGTGACCTATCGTTGCGCGCGGTGGTGGAAGAGCGGCTCGGCTGCTATGCGCGCTTCGACCAGCACCCGTTCGTGGCGCTCAACACAGCGCTGTTCGAAGACGGGGCCGTCGTCGAGATCGCCCGCGGCGCCGTGGTCGAGCAACCCCTCTGGATCATCCATCTCGCCGTGCCGTCGGGCCAGCCGTCCGCCTGCCATCCTCGTGTTCTGGTCGCCGCCGGCGAGCAAAGCCAGGCCTCGGTAATCGAGCTCTATCTCAGCGCGGGTCAGGGCATCTTCTTCACCAACGCGGTCACCGAGCTTGCGGCCGCTCAGGACGCCATCATCGAGCACTACCGGATCCAGCAGGAGGCGCTGTCGGCCTATCACGTGGCGACCGTGCAGTATCACCAGGGCCGCGGAGCGAGCATCCTGTCCCACAACGTCGCGTTTGGCGCCGGCTTGGCGCGCAATGACGTCAATTCCGTGTTGGATGGCGAAGGCGCTGAGTGCATCCTCAACGGACTCTATGTGGCGGGCGGCGAGCAGCTCGTGGACAACCACACCGCCCTCGACCACGCCCAGCCGCATACGAGCAGCCGGGAGTTTTACAAGGGTGTCCTGGATGGGAAGGCCACCGGCGTCTTCAACGGCAAGATCATGGTGCGGCCCGGAGCGCAGAAAACCGACGCCATTCAAAGCAACAAGAACCTGCTACTTTCGCCCGAGGCCTCCATCAATACCAAGCCGCAGCTGGAGATTTACGCCGACGACGTGCGGTGCACGCACGGGGCGACCGTGGGCCAGCTCGACGAAGAGGCGATCTTCTATTTCCGCACCCGAGGGATCCCGCGGGACACGGCGCGCGAACTGCTCACCTTTGCCTTTGCCGCGGACGTGCTCGGGCGCATGAAAGTGGAGCCGGTGCGGGAACAGCTGGAACGGGAACTCTTCCGGAGGCTGCGTCCTTCGGGCAACCGAGGCGAGGGCGCATGAACACTACAAGCACAGAGGTGGCCGCCGCGGCGGGCCGTGAGGCGCGGGGCGAGTTCGACGTGTGGCGCATCCGGGAGGACTTCCCGGTGCTGCGTCAAACGGTGCACGGCAAGCCGCTCGTCTACTTGGACAACGCGGCGACTACGCAGAAGCCGCGCGCCGTTATCGCCGCCATCGACCGCTTCTACACCGCCGACTGCTCCAACGTTCACCGGGGCGTGCACCTGCTGAGCGAACGGGCCACCATGGCGTACGAGGAGGCCCGCGGGAAGGTCCGTCGGTTTCTGAACGCCGCCTCCGAACGCGAGATCATCTTTGTGCGAGGTACGACCGAGGCGATCAACTTGGTGGCGCACAGTTTCGGCCGCCCGCGCCTGGGGCCCGGCGATGAAGTGGTCCTGACACACATGGAGCACCACTCCAACATCGTGCCGTGGCAGTTGCTGTGCGAGGAAAAGGGCGCGCGCCTACGGGTGGCGCCGATCGACGACCGCGGCGAGCTCATTTTCGAAGAGTTCGAGCGCCTCCTGAGGCCTTGTACGCGCATCGTGGCCGTAGCCCACGTCTCCAACGCGCTGGGCACCGTGAACCCACTGCGCCGGATCATCGAGGCGGCCCACGCCCGGGGCATTCCCGTACTGGTGGATGGCGCTCAGGCGGCGGCGCACATCCGGCTCGACGTACAGGATCTGGACTGTGACTTTTACGCCTTCTCCGGCCACAAGCTGTACGGGCCGAGCGGAATCGGCGTCTTGTACGGCAAGGCGTCGTGGCTCGAGCAAATGCCGCCGTACCAGTCCGGCGGCGACATGATCCGTACGGTGAGCTTCGAGAAGACGACCTTCAACGAGCTGCCGTACAAGTTCGAGGCGGGCACTCCGAACATCGCCGGCGCCATCGGCCTGGGCGCCGCCATCGACTATCTGGACAGCATCGGCCTCGAGCAGGCAGCGGCTTGGGAACAGGAGTTGCTGGCCTACGCCACCGAGCGCGTGGGCGCGGTGCCTGGCGTGCGGCTGATCGGCACGGCGCGCGAGAAGGGGGCGGTCCTGTCGTTCGTCATGGAGGGAGTCCACCCGCACGATATTGCCACGGTCCTGGACCGGCAGGGGGTGGCGGTGCGCGCCGGTCACGTGTGCGCGCAGCCGGTGATGGAGCGCTTCGGCGTGCCGGCGATCGCCCGGGCCAGCTTTGCGTTTTACAATACTCGCGAAGAGGTGGACGTCTTGGTGACGGGCTTACAGAAGGTTCGGGAGATCTTTGGCTGATGGAGGAGCTGCGCGACCTCTACCAGGAGGTGATCGTAGACCACAGCCGGCGGCCCCGCAACTTTCGCGTCATGGCGGACGCCACCGCCACCGCCGAGGGATACAACCCCCTGTGCGGCGACAAGGTGATGCTGTACCTCAAGTTGGAGGGAGACGTGATCCGCGACGTGGCCTTTCAGGGCTCGGGCTGCGCCATCTCGACGGCGTCGGCGTCGCTATTGACGGAGTCGCTGAAAGGCAAGACCACGGCGCAGGCCGAGGAGCTGTTCGAGGGCTTCCACAAGCTGGTGACCGGGTCCGGGGCGCCGGACAAGGAACTGGGCAAGCTGGCGGTGCTGCGCGGCGTGCGCGAGTATCCGATGCGCGTCAAGTGCGCCACGCTGGTCTGGCATACGCTACGCGCGGCGCTCAAGGGAGAGCGCCAGCCGGTCTCCACGGAGTGAACCCCATGCCGGAGACGGCCGACAAGGGTGGAACGGCAGAGTTGGAAGCGCAGGTCATCGCGGCCCTGCGGACGTGCTACGACCCGGAGATCCCGGTCAACATCTACGACCTGGGGTTGGTCTACGAAGTGCGGGTCAACGCCGATAACTCGGTCTACGTCAAGATGACGCTAACGGCGCCCAACTGTCCGGTGGCCGGCTCCCTGCCCGAGCTGGTGCGCCAGCGCGTGGCTGCCGTGCCGGGAGTCACCGAGGCTCGGGTCGAGTTGACTTTCGATCCGCCCTGGAGTCCGAACAAAATGTCGGATTTGGTAAAACTGCAACTGGGGCTGCTGTGAGGAGGGCGGCATGAAGTTCACTTCCCACGAGGAGTACGGGCTCCGCTGCCTGCTGCAAATCGGGCGCCGGGGTCCGGGTGTGGGAGTGACGATTCCCGAGATCAGCCGGGCCGAGGGACTTTCGACGGCCTACACCGCCAAGCTGTTGCGCATGCTGCGCAACGCGGGGTTTCTCAAGAGCGCTCGGGGGCAGGCGGGCGGCTACACGCTGGCCCGGCCGCCGGAGGAAATCATCATCGGAGACGTCCTGGCGGAGCTGGGCGGAAGGCTATTTGAAGGGGATTTCTGCGAGCGGCACGCCGGCCAAGAGGCCAGTTGCACGCATTCGAGCGACTGTTCGATCCGCTCGTTGTGGAGCACAGTGCAGACGGCGGTGGATCGCGTGCTGAGCCGGACGACGTTGCGAGATCTGCTGCGAGCCGAAGAGTCGGCCTGCCCGCCGGAAGCCTCCCTCGTCCGCATCCGTCCTTCCGCCCCGGAGCGGGCTGAAGTTCTCTAAAGCTTCTGCCGATCGGTTCCTGCGATGGAACGTCGCAGCGAGCCGCGCTACGATCTTTCCGGTCCCGCCGACGTCACGCTGCTGACCGACAACCCTGTGTCTCTCCAAGGGCGGATTATCAATCTCTCCGGCCGCGGGATGCGAGTCTGGCTACCCCAAGCTGTGCCTGCCGGCGCCGCCGTGCGTGTGGACGTCGCCGGCGCTATGTTTCTCGGCGAAGTCTGCTACTGCAATCCGGACGGAAACGGCTATGCGGCGGGCTTCCAGCTCGAACACGTGCTCTCGATGTCGGAGGAACTGGCGGCCCTGATGCGGGCCCTGGAGCAGAGTGTGCGGTCCTCCGCCACGAAGAGCTTAGAGGACGGCCGCGAGCGGTGAACGTGGCACACGACGGGCACGGGCCAGCACACCGCGCGGTGTGCTATGCTAGTTTTGAACAGAAGCGAGAGGACGAGAACAGAAGGAGCATTCCACTCTAGGATGGCGCTGGCGCCCGAAGCCAAGAATCAACTGATCGCCAAGTTTCGCATCCACAAAAAGGACACTGGTTCGCCAGAGGTGCAGGTGGCGATCCTGAGCAAGCGTATCGCCGACCTCACCGAGCATTTCAAGGTTCACAAGAAAGACTACCATTCTCGGCGGGGGCTGCTGTCGCTGGTATCGCGACGCCGCAAGCTGCTGAACTACCTCAAGGGCCGCAGCCCGGAACGGTATCAAGCTTTGATTCAGCAACTGGGTCTCCGCCACTAGGGGGGCGTGCTCCTGGGTAGGAGCGGGCGCGAGCCCGTTGCAGTTCCTTGAACAAGGGTAGCTGGGACGGTTGGATCAGCACCGGGTTCGGGGTCCGCCAGACGGCGTCCCCGGCGTCCATCCCACCCCTGTCAACTCCAGTCTCAAGCTCGGATCCGTGCATCGCCACGGTCCTACTCGTTGTCAGGCCTGATCCTAAGACGCCTGAGGTTGGAGAGGAATCGCCATGACACAAACGGTTGAAATTGATCTGGGCGGGCGAAAGATCAAGCTCGAGACCGGAAAGGTCGCCAAGCAGGCCAGCGGCGCGGTTGTGGTCCGCTCGGGAGATTCCGTGGTCCTGGTGACGGCGTGCGCCGCCAAAGAGCCCAAACCGGGTGCCAGTTTCCTGCCGCTGACCGTGGACTACCGCGAATACACGTACGCCGCCGGGCGGTTTCCCGGGGGCTTCATCAAGCGAGAAGGCCGGCCCACGGAGCGCGAGATCCTCGTGGCCCGGCTCATCGACCGGCCCATCCGGCCCCTGTTTCCGGAGGGCTATTCCTGTGAGACTCAAGTCATCGGCTTCGTGCTGTCGGCGGATCCGGAGTTGGATCCGGCGCCCCTGGCCATCGTGGGCGCGGCGGCGGCGCTGGCCATCTCCGACATTCCGTTTCCCCACATCCTGGGCGGCGTGCAGGTGGGCTTGGTTAACGGCAAGCTGGTTGCGAACCCGACCTATTCCGAAGCCCGTGAGGCCAAGTTGAACATCACCGTCGCCGCCACCGACGAGGGCATCGTCATGGTGGAGGCCGGGGCGGTGCAGGCTTCGGAGGCGGAAGTGATCGCTGCGATCGAGTTCGGGCACCAATGCTGTCGCAAAGTGGCGGCAGGCATTCGGGAGTTGGTGGCGATGGCGGGCAAACCCAAACGCCAGTTCGCACCGCCGGTGATCAACCAGGAGCTATACGAGCAGATCGCCTCCCAGTGGCGCGAGGCGCTCACCGACGCCCTCAACACCGAGAAATATACCAAGATCCAAAGCTACTCACTGGTGGAGGAACTCCGCAAGAAGGCCGTAGAGGGTTTCCCCGAGGAGCAGCGCGA
>JANWXD010000007.1:0-69661 GCA_025055455.1 Bryobacteraceae bacterium | reverse complement strand
TACCAAGATCCAAAGCTACTCACTGGTGGAGGAACTCCGCAAGAAGGCCGTAGAGGGTTTCCCCGAGGAGCAGCGCGAAGAGGCCGGACAGCTGTTCGACCGGCTCAAAGAGCGCATTTTCCGCGACCAGATGCTGCTCGAGCGGCGGCGGCCTGACGGGCGGGCCTTCGACCAAATCCGCCCGCTCGACATCGAAGTCGGTGTGCTGCCGCGGACACACGGCTCGGCGCTGTTCACGCGCGGCGAGACGCAGGCGATGGTCACGGTGACCCTGGGGACGAAGGAGGACGAACAGCGGCTGGAGTTGCTGGAGACCGGCGAGACCTCCAAGCGCTTCATGTTGCACTATAACTTTCCTCCGTTCAGCGTTGGAGAAGTAGCCTTTATGCGCGGGCCGGGACGGCGCGAGATCGGCCACGGAGCGCTGGCCGAGCGCGCCTTGCAGCCCGTGATTCCCGACGAAAAGGCCTTCCCCTACACGTTGCGCGTGGTCAGCGATATCCTCGAGTCCAACGGCTCCAGCTCCATGGCCACGGTCTGCGGCGCCTCGCTGGCCCTGATGGATGCCGGCGTGCCGATCAGCGCCCCGGTAGCAGGGATCGCCATGGGTCTGGTCATCGAAGGGGAAAAGTACGCGGTGCTGACCGACATTGCAGGCGCCGAGGATCACTACGGCGACATGGACTTCAAGGTGGCCGGCACTCGCGAGGGCATCACGGCCTTGCAGATGGACATCAAAGTTCCCAACATCACCACCCACATCATGCGCGAAGCCCTCGAGCAAGCCCGCCAGGCGCGCCTGTACCTGCTCGAGCGGATGCAGGAAGTGATCGCCGCGCCGCGCCCTGCCCTGTCACCCTACGCGCCCCGAATCTACACGCTGACCATCCCACAGGAGAAGATTCGAGATCTGATCGGGCCGGGCGGCAAGGTCATCCGCGGCATTATCGAGCAAACCGGGGTGAAGATCGACGTGGAGGACGACGGTACGGTGCGCATCTTCTCGTCCGATGGCGCTTCGGCCAACCGGGCCATCCAGATGGTCACCGAAATCGCCGCCGTTGCGGAGGTGGGCAAGACGTATTTGGGCAAGGTGGTGCGGCTGGCGGATTTCGGTGCCTTCGTAGAGATCTTCCCCGGAACCGACGGCCTGCTCCACATCAGCGAGATCTCGGAAAACCGCATCCGCAACGTTCGCGACGAGCTCAAGGAGGGGGACCAGATCTTAGTGAAGGTGCTGGCCATCGAAGGCAACAAGATCCGTTTGAGCCGCAAAGCGGTGTTGCGGGAGCAACGGGAAAAGCTCAGGGCAGCCAAGCGCTGACCCGCCTGCGGTTGCGCACTCCTGATCGTTTAGGGGACAATTCCGGAGACTGGGCGTAAGCCCTTTCAATCTTCGCCAAGCCGCACGGCGGCGATTTCCGCATGCCTGCGGCCGGCCACAGGAGCGAACGATGCAACCGCTATCCACTCGACGCACTTTCTGTCGCAACGGCCTCCTCGCGACCGCAGCGCTGCTTGCCCCGATCGGTCGCTTGGCCAGGGCCGCTAGCCCGCGTAGCCTGCACATCCGCACGGATGCGGACATCGGGCTGATCCGGCCGGAGCTCCACGGCCATTTCGCCGAGCACTTAGGATCGTGCATCTACGGAGGACTTTGGGTCGGGCCGGACTCGCCCATCCCCAACATCCGCGGCCATCGCAAGGAGGCCGTCGAGTACCTGAAGGCGCTTGGAATCCCGGTATTGCGCTGGCCCGGCGGCTGTTTCGCGGACGATTATCACTGGCGCGATGGGATCGGGCCCCGCGACAAGCGTCCCCGCCGTGTGAACATCCACTGGGGCAACTACACTGAGGACAACAGCTTCGGAACGCACGAATTCATCGACCTGTGCCGGCTGATTGGCGCCGAGCCCTATCTGGCCGGCAACGTGGGCTCGGGCACGCCGCAGGAGCTGCGGGATTGGGTCGAATATTGCAACTACCCGGCGGGCAGCACGTTGTCGGACGAGCGCGCCGCCAACGGCAGTCCCGAGCCGTTCCGCGTCCGCTACTGGGGGATCGGCAACGAAAACTGGGGCTGCGGCGGGCAGATGACGCCCGAGGAGTATGCCGGCCACTATCGTCGCTTCGCGGTCTACGTGCGGCAATTCGGAGACGTGCGGCCGTTTTTAATTGCCTGCGGCCCGAACCGTAACGACACGGCGTGGACGCAGCGCTTCCTTAGCGCGGTCTATACGGGACGGCGCTTCGTGCGCATGGACGGCTACGCGATGCACTATTACTCGAACGGACGCCTGCCCGCGACGAAGTTCACCGCGGACGCGCTGCGGGAGCAGATGGCCACCTTCGCAGATCTGGAGCGCGCCATCGTGCAGCAGCGCGCCATCCTGGACGGCTACGACCCCGAGCGCCGCGTCGGACTGATGGTGGATGAATGGGGCGTCTGGGACCGCATGGTGCCAGAGGAAGAAAAGACGTACGGACGGCTGTGGCAGCAGAACACGATCCGGTGCGCGGTGGCGGCGGCGCTGGGCCTGAACGTGTTTCACCGCCAAGCCGACAAGCTCGTCATGTGCAACCTCGCTCAGACCGTCAACGTGCTGCACGCGCTGCTGTTGACGCACGGAGAAAAGTGCGTGCGCACGCCGAGCTACTACGCCTTCGAGCTCGCCAAACCGCACCGAGGTCAGACAGCGGTCCGGGTGGACAACCCCGACCCCGATCCGAACGGGCTCTCCGTCAGCGCCTCGCGCAAGGACGACTCCTTCGCGCTGACCTGCGTCAATCCGCGCCACGACGAGACGTTCGAGGTTTCGGCGACATTGTCCCGCGGCCGGCTCGAGGGCGCTTCCGCGCGCATCCTGCACCATCCGGACATGAACGCCCACAACAGTTTCGACAACCCGAACGCCGTGACGCCCAGGGATCACGCTGTGCAAGTCACGGCCGCGGGGCTCCGCTTGACACTGCCGCCGTTGTCCGTGGTCACGGTCACTGGGCGCCTACGCGGCGTGTAGCTTGCCGCCTTTGGAGCCTGGGGAGCGACCTCAGCGGAGCCAGGCGTCGAGGTGTTGGCGGACGAATTCGTCGTCGTTGAGGTGCGGGTAGGCTCGTAAGACACGCTCGATCTCTTCCATCTGCCCCGGCGACAGATCTTCCTCGGGATCCAGGCACCAGCGGCCGGCCAGCAGACCCTGGCGGCGCAGGACCTCGTGGATGCCGGCGATACAGCCACGGAATTGGTTGGCGGCGTCGAAGAAAGCGGCGTTGGCGTCGGTGATCTCCGCGGCGAGACGAAACCAGTCGGCGCAAATGGGATGGGCGTGCTCGTGCCGGACGCAGGAGTGGACCGATTCCAGCAGCTCCACGGCCCGCCGCGTCCACACCGCCCAGTGGCCGAGCAAGCCGCCGACGATCCGCAGCGTGACGCCGCCGAAGCGGAACTCGGTCAGCAAGTCGTAGAGGATGGAATCGTCGTTGCCCGTGTATAGCGCGATGTCGCCGGCGCGTCCCGACTCGGCCACGGCGCGCACCACGTCGAGCGTCTGGTAGCGGTTGAACGGCGCGATCTTGATGGCGACCACGTTGTCGATCTCGACGAAGCGGCGCCAAAACGCGTAGGGCAGAACGCGGCCGCCCACGGCCGGTTGAAGGTAAAAGCCGAAGACGGGCAGGATGGCCGCCACGGCCCGTGTGTGGGCGAGGAGCTCCTCGACCGAGGCGTCTTTGAGGGCGCCCAAGCTGAGCAAGCCGGCGTCGTACCCGCAGGCGGCGGCGAATTCTGCCTCCGCTACGGCCTGCGGCGTCGGCCCGCAAATCCCGGCGACTTTGATGACGTCACGGCCGCGCAGTTCTTCCATCGTCAGTTCCAAGACAGGCCGAAACAGACCGTATTTGGGGTCCCGGATGGCGAACTGCGTGGTGTGAACGCCGATGGCGATGCCGCCGGCGCCGGCGGCCAAATAATACCGGGTCAGGGCGCGCTGGCGGCGCTCATCCAGCCGGCGCTCCGCCGTCAAGGCCAGCGGATGGGCCGGAATGACGACGCCGTTGCGGAGTTGGTCGCGCCAGCTCATCAGAACTTGCCGTCGCGCACTTCGAAATGCGTGGGCTTGCCCAGGATCCGGCCGCCGGCGGCGATCCACTGCGCCACCCACTCGATCATCTGCTCGGCGCTCACGGACGGGTAGCCGAACAACCGGTGACAGTGCGCCGCGTTATTGAGCAGCGCCGTCGGAGCTTCCGTGCCCTCGAAGACCGGCTCGACGCCGAAATGCTCGCCGAACCGCCGGGCGATCCAGCGCACGGAAAGCGTCTCCGGCCCGGTCACGTTGAGGATCTCGGGTGGGCTCGCGGCGAGGCGGAACGCGCGCAGGCAGACCGAGTTGGCGTCGCCCTGCCAGATGACGTTGACCGCACCCATGGACAGGTCCACGGGACGGCGCTCGAAGACCTTGAGTCCGATATCCAGCAGCACCCCGTAGCGGAGTTCCACGGCGTAGTTCAGGCGCAGCAGCACGACGGGCGTGCCGTAAAGCTGGGAGAAATACTGAAACATCCGCTCCCGGCCCAGCACCGACTGGGCGTACTCGCCGATCGGATCCGGCGGCGTGGCTTCGGTCGCCCCGCCGGAGATCACAGGCACGAGCGGATACACATTGCCGCTCGAGAACGCCACGATCCGGGAGTGGCGGAAGCGCACGGCCACGCGCGCCGGCAGATAGGTGTTCAGGGCCCAGGTGAGCGGTTCGTCGCCGGTGGAACCGAACTTGCGCGCCGCCATGAAGACCACGTTCGGAGCGTCCGGGAGCGCCGCGAGCTGCTCTTCGTCGAGCAGGTCGGCGGTAAGGGTCTCGACGCCCCAGCGTTCCAGCTTTTCGCGCACCGCCGGATCGGAAAACCGGGCCACGGCGATCACCCGGAGGCTCACGCCCGCCTCGTCGGCGGCGCGGCGCGCGCGCCGGGCGAGCGTGGGTCCCATCTTGCCGCCGGCACCGAGGATGAGCAAATCCCCGCTCCAGTCGCGGGCTGCTTCCCGGTCCGCCTCGCTCGGCCGCGACAGCAGGTCCTCGAGCTCCTGCTCTGACCGCGGAATCACCGTAACAGCATAGCGTAGCGCCGGCCCGAGGCCGCAGGCGAGGGATCGGCAGCGGGAGCGCGCCGGCCTTTCCTGTGGGAACGTGCATTTCAGATCAATAGATCCGAAACAGACTATAGTCGGCGGGAGGCGTCCCATGTCGCCGAGTCCCGTCCCGACCGTCCTGAGCCGACGTGCGTTCCTGGCCTCGGCGGCAGCGGCCGCGGCCTGCTCGTTCTGCCCGGCTCGTTGTTTCGCCCTCCCGCCGGGGGCTCCCTCGGAACTGCTCCCGCAGGTCAAGCCGCGACTCCGCCTCGTGTACTGCCACCCGAACCCCAGCCTCCAGGGCTGGCCGTACCAGGGTTTTGACTACGAAGCGCGCAAGAAGCAACTGACGGCCTCCTTGGAGCGCGCTTGCCCGAACGTCGAGTTTCTGCCCGCCACGGTAGAGAACATGGAACAGGCCCGGCAGCTTCTCGGCGCCAGCGAGACCGTGGACGGCTATATCGTTTACTTTCTCGGGATTCCATCCGCCTACCTCTGCCGGGTTTCTTTCAGCTGAACAACGACGGGCTGGTCGGCGCCTGTGAGGCTGACCTGGATTCTGCGATCACTATGCTGCTGATGACGTATCTGACCGGGCGGCCGGGCCATATTTACGACCCGGTGCTCGATACCGCTACCAACCGTGTCATCGCTGCCCACTGTGTGGCGCCCAACAGGGTTTTTGGGCCTACGGGGAAGACGAACCCGTACCACATCCGCAGCCACTCGGAGGATCGCAAAGGTGCTTCCATCCGCTCCTTGCTGCCTCTCGGCGGGATGACCGCCACGCTGAAGTTCCTGCCGCGGCACAAGATCGTGGTCTTCCACCAAGGAATCGCGGTGGCCAACATTGATGAAGACCGGGCCTGCCGGACCAAGCTGGCCGTGGTGGTGCGGAACGCTCGCAAGCTGGCGGCCGACTGGGCTTGGGGCTGGCATCGGGTGACGGTTTACGGGGACTGGCGAATTCCCGTGGAGACCGTCAGCGCGCTCGCAGGATTCAAAGTCGTCGAAGAAGGCTGACTTCCACCGTCCCCGAAGACCGGGACGTCACCGCTTGTAGCCGATCTTGCGGAGAAATTCGTGACGTTTGCGGACGTCTTCGTCGGTTTCGAGGCCCTTGGGCGAAAAGCCGTCCACGACGCCCAGGATCCCGCGGCCCTGCTCCGTTTCCGCCACGATGACCTCCACCGGGTTGGCGGTAGCGCAGAAGATGGAACAGACTTCGGGGACGTCCTTGATGCGTCCGAGCACGTTGATCGGATAGGCCTCGCGCAGGGCGATCACGAACGTATGCCCGGCGCCGATGGCCGCGGCATTGCGGGCCGCCAGAGCTTTGAGCGCCTCGTCGTTGCCCTCCACCCGCGTCAGGCAGGGACCGCTCGCCTCGTTGAAGGCGACCCCGAAACGGGCCTGCGGGACCGTGTTGACGATGGCTTCGTAAAGGTCCTCCGCGGTCTTGATGAAGTGCGTCTGCCCCACGATGAGGTTGCCACCTTCGGGGATCTCCAAACGGACCGCCTTGAGTTCCATGGGCGCTTTTCAGCATACTACGGCGGCGCGGCGCGTCGAGCGGTTCCAGCTATCCTATTGGGGTTGGTGTCGCGCATGAGCCAAAGGAAGCTGACGGTCGCAGCGGCTGCCTGCCTGCTCACCCTGAGCTTGTCCGGCTGCATGCGGTACGCCGTCAACCGCGTGGGCGACGCCTTGGCCCGCACGGGGACCACCTTCGCCAGCGACAACGACCCGGATTTCGTCGGAGAGGCGGTCCCCTTCGGGCTGAAGCTGATCGAGAGCCTGCTGGCCGAGAATCCACGCCACCGGGGCCTGCTGTTGGCGGCCGCCAGCGGATTCACCCAATACGCCTACGCGTTTTTGCAGCAGCCGGCCGACGAGCTGGAGCCGCAGGACTTGGACAAGGCCACCGCCCTGCGCACGCGCGCGAGAAAAATGTACTTGCGGGCCCGCGACTACGGCCTCCGGGGGCTGAGTCTCGCCCGCGCGGGCTTCGAAAGCGAACTGCGGCGGGATCCTAAGGCGGCCGTGCGCGCCATCGGGCGGCGCGACGTGCCCCTGCTGTACTGGACCGCGGCGGCTTGGGGTTCGGCCATCGCGCTCAGCAAAGACAACCCGGAGCTCGTCGCCGACCAGCCGCTCGTCGAGGCGCTGATCGACCGGGCGCTGGAAGTCGACGAAGGCTTCGAGCACGGCGCAGTGCACAGCTTCCTCATCTCGTACGAACCGAGCCGCAAGGGCGCAGCGGGCGATCCCTACGAGCGCAGCCGAAAGCACTTCGAGCGCGCCATGGAGCTGTCCGAGGGGCGTCTGGCGGGTCCGCTCGTGGCCTATGCGGAAACTGTGGCCCTGGCCCGCCAAGACCGCAAGGAGTTCGAGGCGTTGTTACGTCGGGCCCTGGAGATCGATCCGGACGCGCGCCCCGAATTCCGGCTGGCCAACCTGATCGTGCAGCGCCGCGCCCGCTGGCTTCTCAGCCGGCTCGACGAGCTTTTCCTGGAGTGAGTTCGATGCGGACACTTCTTGCCGCCATTCTGACGGCGCTCACTTGGCTTCCGGCAGCGGCCCAAGTTCGGGTTCGCCTGGCGACCCTGGCGCCCAAAGGTTCCTCGTTCCACCAGATCCTGCTCGCCATGGGTGAGAAGTGGCGGCGCGCGCCAGGAGGAGGCGTCGCGCTGACCATTTACACCGATGGAACCATGGGCAGCGAGGCCGACGTCGTCCGCCGGATGCGCATCGGCCAGCTCCAGGCGGGCATGCTCACCACCGGCGGGCTTTCCGAGATCGACAAGGCCGTCACCGCCTTGCAGTACATGCCGATGATGTTCCGGTCGCTCGAAGAAGTGGACTACGTCGAAGAAAAGTTGCAGCCGGATTTGGAGCGGCGCCTGCTCGACAAGGGCTTCGTGGTCCTGTTCTGGGGCGACGCGGGATGGGTGCGCTACTTCTGCCGCGAGCCGGTGGTCCGGCCCGCCGATCTGAAAAAGCTGAAGGTTTTTGTCGGCGCGGGAGACAACGAGCAGTTAGAGATCGTACGGGCGGCCGGCTACCGGCCCGTGCCGCTCGAAACCAACGACATGCTCACAGGCCTTCAGACCGGCATGATTGACGCGGTGCCCACCATCCCGGTGCATGCCCTAGCCAGCCAGATTTATACCGTGGCGCGCCACATGCTGGAGTTGAACTGGGCGCCGCTCGTGGGCGCCACCGTGCTGACCCGCAAAGCGTGGGAGGCGCTGTCGCCGGAAACTCGCACGGCGGTGATGCAAGCCGCACGCGAGGCGGGCCAGCAGATCAAGGCGCGCAGCCGCGCGGAAAGCGAAGAGGCGGTTCGGGCCATGCAGAAGCGCGGTCTGACGGTCCACCGCGTGCCGCTGGATGCCGAGGCCGAGTGGCGCAAGCTCGCCGAAAGCCTCTACCCGCAGATTCGCGGGCGTATGGTGCCCGCCGACATGTTCGACAAAGTCCGGCAACTGTTAGAAGAACACCGGGCCGCCAGAAAGTCAGTGAAATGAGCCGCGGGGAGGGATCGGCAGCGCAGGAGACGCGCCGATCGGCCGCACCACTTATTGTCCGCGTCATCGCTGGCGCCGAGAACACGCTCTTGTTCGCGGCGCTGGCGGCGATGACCCTGGTGCCGCTGGCCGAGATTGTCCTCCGCTCGTTGTTCCGCACGGGCATTTCGGGGGCCACGTCGGTCGTCCAACACCTGACGCTGGTCGTGGCGATGATCGGGGGCGCGGTGGCGGCGCGGGAGGACCGCCTGCTGGCGCTTTCCACTGCGGCCGCGCTGCTGCCGGGCACGGCACGCGCCGCCGCCCACATCTTTGCCCACGCCTGCGCCGCAGCGGCGAGTGCATTCTTTTGCGTCGCCGGCGTGGAGTTCGTGTTGAGCGAACGTGAGGCTGGCAAGCTGCTGGCCTACGGCCTGCCCGTATGGGTGGTGCAAGCCGCCATGCCGGCCGGCTTCGCGGTGATTGCCTTGCGCATGATCCTCCACGGCGCCGCCACATGGCGGGGCCGCTGGATCACGCTGGCGACAGCGGGCGCCCTAACCGGCGTGGCGCTGCGCCCGCCGCTCGAGCCCGCCGCCATGGTCCCCCCGGCGCTGGTGGCGCTCCTCGTGGCGACCGTGCTCGGTACGCCGGTGTTCACGACTCTGGGAGGCGCGGCGTTGATCTTGTTCTGGGGTGCCGGTCTGCCCATCGCTTCCCTGCCCATCGACCATTACCGCTTGGTAACGAATCCCACGCTACCGGCCATTCCGCTGTTTACGCTGGCTGGCTATTTTCTCGCTGAAGGCGGCGCCTCGCGGAGACTCGTGCGCGTTTTCGAGGCCCTGTTCGGCCGGATGCGGGGCGGACCGGCCATCGTCACCGCGCTGGTGTGCGCCTTCTTTACTTCCTTCACGGGGGCTTCCGGCGTCACTATCCTGGCCCTCGGCGGCCTGCTGCTGCCGATTCTGCTGTCCGCCCGCTACTCGGAACGGGATGCTCTGGGATTGCTGACCGCTTCGGGATCGCTCGGCTTGCTGTTCCCGCCCTGCCTGCCCTTGATTCTGTACGCCGTCATCGCCCGCATCGGCATCGAGGAGGTCTTCCTGGCCGGGATCCTGCCCGGCGCCCTGATGGTGACGTTGACGGCTTGGTGGGCGGTGCGGCGCGGACCTCCCCTGCCGCCGAAAGAATCGTTTCGCGGGTCAGAGGCTTGGGCCGCCCTCTGGGACGCCAAGTGGGAGCTGCTGCTCCCGGTAGTGGCGCTGGGCGCGCTGTTTGGCGGATTCGCCACCGCCGTCGAGGCCGCGGCCCTCACGGCGCTGTACGCGTTCGCGATCGAGACGTTCGTGTACCGCGATCTCCGGCTGCGCAAGGACGCCCTGCGCGTGACGACCGAGTGCGGCCTGCTCGTCGGCGGCGTGCTGCTCATTCTGGGAGTGGCTTTGGGGTTTACGAACTACTTAGTGGATGCCGAAGTGCCGGCTCGGGCCGTGGAATGGGTGACCGGGGCGATCCAGTCCCGTTGGGGCTTCCTGCTGCTGTTGAATGTGTTTCTGCTCGTGGTCGGCTGCCTGATGGACATCTTTTCGGCGCTGGTCGTCGTCGTGCCGCTGATTTTGCCGCTCGGGGAAGCGTTTGGTATCGAGCCGGTGCACTTAGGGATCATTTTCCTGGCCAATCTTCAAGTGGGCTATTTAACGCCCCCGGTCGGCATGAACCTGTTCCTGGCCTCCTACCGCTTTCACAAACCGCTTACAACGGTGTACCGGGCGGTGTTGCCGTTGCTGCTGGTGCAAGTGATCGGCGTGTTGCTCATCACCTACGTGGCGCCTTTCACCACCGCGCTGCCCCGCTGGTTCGGGGGCGACTGAAGCTTGGGTATACTGAAAAGCAAAGGGATCGCTCCCGCCGAACGTTGATCGAAGAAAACGCCATTCTCCGCCACCTCGAACGGTTGCCCCACGCCCGTGCGAGCTTCAAGCAGCTCGTGCGGGAGCTCGGCGCAAAGGGGGCCAGTCGGACCGAGTTAGAATCGGCCCTGAAACGGCTGGTGCGCCGCGGCGCCTTGATCGAGTTTCGCCCGGGGCATTTTGTTTCCGCAGCGCGGACGCGCGAGTACGTCACCGGACGGCTTCACCGGCATCGCGAAGGTTACGGATTCATCATTGCCGACCGGCCCCTCGAGGGCGTGGACGGCGACATCTTCCTGCCGCCCGCGGCCGCCGAGAAGGCGATGCACGGAGATCGCGTCGTAGCACGCATAACGCGAGTGGACCGGGTGGGGCGTGCCGAGGGGGAGATCGTCCATATCCTTCAGCGCGCCCATCCCACGGTGGTGGGAGAGTTTCGGATCCGCCGCAACGGTTACTTCCTGATCCCGCACGACGAACGGCTGCGGGACTGGATCGAGATCCCGCCGGAGCTGGCCCTGCCCGAGCCGTCGCTTGGCACGCACCGCATGGCCGTGAGCGCGCCGGGCGTGCAGTCGGCCGAAGAGCTGGACGGCATGATCGTCGACGTAGAGCTGTTGGCCTATCCGAAGGACGGCGAGCGCGCCGTGGGCCGCGTGATCGAGGTGCTGGGATACCCGGAAGACTTCGGCGTGGACGTCGAGATCATCATCCGCAAGCATCACCTCCCCCATCGGTTCCCGCCGGAGGTGCTCGAACAGGCGCAGAGCTTGCCGTCTGCGGTGAGGGCGCACGAGCTGGCCGGGCGCGTGGATTTTCGCGGCATGGACGTGGTCACGATCGACGGGGAGACGGCGCGAGATTTCGACGATGCCGTCTGGGTGGACCGTCTGCCCAACGGTCACTACGCGCTGCACGTCCACATCGCCGACGTCAGCCATTATGTGGCGCCCGGCACGCCGATCGATGAGGAAGCCTACCGGCGGGGCACGAGCGTCTATTTCCCGGACCGCGCCGTTCCCATGCTGCCGCTGGAGCTGTCCGCCGAGCTCTGCTCCTTGAAGCCGCACTCGGACCGGTTGACGCTTTCGGTGTTGCTGGAGATCGATCATCGAGGCGATGTGATCGCGCAGGAGTTCGTCAAAGGCGTGATCCGCAGCGCCGCGCGGCTGACGTACACGGAGGTGCATGCGGCCCTGGAGGGCGACCCGGCAGCCCGCGAGCGCTGGGCGCACCTTCTGGAGCGGTTCGAGCGGATGCGCGAGCTCGCCCTGATCTTGAACCGCAAACGTGCGCGCCGTGGCTCGATCGATTTCGACCTGCCGGAGCCCTTCATCGAGTTCGACGAATGGGGGGAGATGACTGGCATCCGGCGTGCGCCCCGCAACATCGCGCACCGCATCATCGAGGAGTTCATGCTGGCCGCCAACGAGGCGGTGGCGACGCACTTGGAGACGCGGGGCGTCCCGTCGCTCTACCGGATCCACGAACCCCCCGATCCGCAGAAAGTGGTCGAGTTCGAGGAAATCGCCGCACACTTCGGCTACAGTCTGGGCCTCGGCGCGCTGCCGGTGAAGCGTTTTGCCGTGGTGGATCGCAAGCGGGACGGACGCAAGATCCGCAAGGATGTTATCCGGGCCGATGAGCGATTGGAGGTCTCCTCGCGGCAGTACCAGCGACTGGTCGAAAAGATTCAGGGCAAGCCCGAAGAACGGATCTTAAGTTATCTGATGCTGCGGTCCCTCAAGCAGGCTCGTTACAGCCCAGAGAACACGGGTCACTTTGCGCTGGCCACGGACACTTACACGCACTTCACCTCGCCCATTCGCCGCTACCCGGACCTGGTCGTGCACCGCATCCTGTCGGCCTTGCTCGATGGCCGCCAACCCCCGGCCATGGATCTTCCGGCGATCGCCGCACACGCCTCCGAAACCGAGCGCCGGGCCGCGGAGGCGGAACGGGAGCTGGTGGAATGGAAGAAAGTCAAGTTCATGGCCGAGCGGCTGGGCGACGAGTTCGACGCATTAATTATCAGCACCTCGAAGCTCGGTTTCTTCGTGGAACTTATCGATTTGTTCATGGAGGGGCTCGTCCCTATCGAGGTATTGCCCGGGGAACGCTACCGGTACTTGGACAATGCGCGGCAAATCGTCGGCGAGCGCACGCGCCGGAGATTTGCGGTCGGCGACCGCGTGCGCGTCCGGCTGGACCGCGTGGACGGGGTGGAGCGGCGCTTGTATTTTTCGCTCGCGGAGCCGGCGCGGGGTCGGCGGTGGGGTTGAACTCCTTCGATGGTTCAGGACGCCAAGCGGCGTGCCGGAGTCAGACCAAGGTAACTCAACACGCCCTGATTTTGCGGTTCGACGTGCTTAGGCTGCCCGCAAAACTCCGCGGCGAAGCGGTGGAATTGCCGCCCCAAAGCCGATGAAGGGCTCACCGGCGCGCCGTCCTGGAGGGCTTTGTGAACTCCTGCGTAGTCGTTGTAGAACGGCATCGACACCGGCACACCCAGCAGTCGCTCTATCTCCTCGACGCTGATCGACATTCGCTTATGCACACGGTTCAACGCGACTTTGACCCGATGCTCGAGTTCCACCGAGCGCAGAAACGCCAACTTCTGGCGGGCCAGATATAAGGCGGGCAGTTCCGGCGTCGTCACCAGCAGAATCCATTTCGACTCATGCATCAATTCCACGGAGTATTTTTCCATGTTACCGGAGAGGTCAACGCAGACGGCTTTGTAGTGTCGCCGAGCAAAGTCGATGAGGGTGCGAATTTGGGAAGCCTCGATCCGGAACCCCAAATCGACCTTTCCGGAAGGCAGTACGTGCAGGCGGCCGACGGAGCAGATGAGTTGTTCCCACATGGACTCATCGAGCCGGTCGGCCCGCTCCGCCACGTCCGTCAGCGAATATCGTGGTTCCAGCTTGAGCATGAAGCCCACGATGCCGCAGTTGAGGTCGAAGTCCGCCAGCAGCACCGGCTCCTGCAGCTGCTCGGCCAGGGCCATGCTCAGGTTGACGGCCACCGTGGTCGTGCCCACGCCCGCTTTGGCCGGCAAGAACGACAGAACCAGGTCCGTGGCGTCGACCGGCAGAGGCGTCCGGCCCACACGCTCGGCGACGCGCCTCAGGACGTCGCTCACGGCTTCCGGCGGGAAGGGCGCTGCCAGGAATTCCCGCACGCCGACCCGCATGAGTTCGAGCAAGAGCGCGGGGTGCGCCGTTTCGTGAAAAGCCACCACCTCGAGGCCGGGCCGCGACACCTCCACCGTGCGTGCCACTGCGACCGCCTCCGAGAGGGCCGCGGCGTCCAGAAAGATGACCCGCGGCGCGTGGACGCGCACCAGACGATCCAACTGAGCGGCGCTCGGGTACTGGGGCAACCGCCGCACGACGTCCACGCTGCCCAGCGCCGTCACGGCCGCTTCGAATTGTTGCGTTCGTGCTGGATCCGGCGAAATCAACAATGCGCGCAGCACACACCCTCCAGCTCAACTTACGGGCGTTCAAGCCGCCAACCTCATCGGACAAACGCCTGAGCCGACCCTCAGGCTACACCCAAGGGACCGAGGGACGGCGGCACCTTCGCCCTCGGGAGGGTCACAGAACCACGCAGGGATGATACAGATTGGGGAGTTTTTGTTCGCCAATGGCGACTAATTGCCCGTCCGGGGTCACCGCTTTGATATAGCGCGCGCCGGCGCGGTCACGGAAGGGCGAAACCCGGAAGTCACGGCCCTGGCGGATCTGGCGAGCCGTGAGCGAGTCCACCGTTTCGCTGGGAAACTGGGGGAGCAGTTCGGCCGCTGGAATGAGAGCTTCCTCGAGCCGCCCGGCCCGCGCCAACTCCTCCAGCTCCGGAATCGTGCGGGCCTGTTCGATGCGGAAGTCACCGGAGGCCAAGCGCCGCAGGCTCTTGAGGAAGCCCCCGCAGCCGAGCGCCTGCCCGAGGTCGTGGGCGATCGAGCGCATGTAGGTCCCCTGCGAACACCGCACCAACAAGCGCGCCTCCGGACCTTGGACGGACAGCACTTCGACGGAGTAGACCGTCACTTCCACCGGCTTGAGTTCCACGGGAATCTTGCGCCGCACCAAGCGGTAGGCTGGCGTGCCCCCAACCTTCTTTGCGGAAATTGGCGGGGGCATCTGGCGAATCAATCCCTGAAAGCCCTGGAGCACAGTTTCGAGGCGCGCGCGGTCGAGCTCCGGCTCGCTGACAGGGCAAGTCGGCACCCCGTCGCGGTCATAGGTGTCCGTGGAGTATCCGAACCGCACCACAGCATCGTACGTCTTGTCGCCCCGCATGAGGAACTGGGCCAGGCGCGTAGCCCTCCCGACCACCAAAGGCAGCACCCCTGTAGCGAGCGGATCCAGAGTGCCCAAGTGACCCACTTTGCGGGTGCCGACCAAGCGCCGAACCTTGTTCACCGCATCGTGGGAGGTCCAGCCTTCCGGCTTGTCGACAACGATGACGCCGTCCATGAAATTCCACTGTAACAGCGCCGGCGCGCTCGGACCAGAGCGTTCGGGCCGTGCTTGTTACACTGAACGTGATGGAAGAGGAGGTTCTGGGGAGAGCTTATGACAGCCGGCTCATGCGCCGCCTGCTCGGCTATATGCGCCCCTACCGGTCGCTGGTGGCGCTGGCGGTGGCGCTGTTGCTGGTCAACTCCCTACTCCAGATCCTGGGACCGCTCCTCACCAAGTTGGCGGTGGACCGTTACCTGGCTCCTGCCGGGAGTCAGTTCTCCACCCCGCTCGATTTCTATCTGTCCGCCGACCCGTGGACCGGCATCAGTCAGATCGCCGTGCTCTACCTGGCGGTGCTGGGAGCTGCGCTGCTCTTCGAGTTCCTTCAAGTCTATCTGATGAACTACGTAGGGCAGCGGGCTATGTTCGACCTGCGTCGCGAGCTCATGGGGCACTTGCAACGCCTGGACATGAGCGATTTCGACCGCAACCCAGTGGGGCGTCTGGTGACGCGCGTGACCACGGACGTGGACGTGCTGAACGAATTGTTCACATCCGGTCTGGTCACAATCGCGGGTGACGTCCTGGTCCTGAGTTTCATCCTTGCCGCCATGTTGCGCCTGAGCTGGGAATTGACGCTCGCGCTGCTGGGAGTTATGCCGCTCGTGGTGCTCGTGACGGTCATCTTCCGGCGCCGGGTCGGCGAGAGCTACCGCCGGATCCGCGTCGCCGTGGCGCGCATTAACGCCTACCTCCAGGAACGGATCAGCGGTATGGCCGTGGTGCAATTGTTCAATGGCGAGGACCGCAGCCGGGAGGAGTTCGACCGCATCAACCGCGACCACATGGAGGCCTACAAGAACGCCATCGCCGCTTACGGGTGGTTTTACCCGGTAGTGGAGTTTTTGGGCATGCTGGCTCTGGCCTCGCTGCTGGCCTACGGAGGGCTGCGGATCGAATCCGGAGCCCTGACGTTGGGCGTCCTGGTGGCCTTCTTCCAGTACGGACTGCGCTTCTTCCGGCCCATTCAGGATCTGAGCGAAAAGTACAACATCTTGCAGGCGGCGATGGCGGCCTCCGAGCGGATTTTCAAGCTGCTGGACACGCCCGTCACGGTACTACCGCCGCCTGCGCCGCGGCCGTTTCCTGTGGGCCCCGCGCGGATCGAGTTCGACCGCGTGTGGTTCGCCTACAAAAACGAAGAGTGGGTCTTACAAGACGTGAGCTTCTCGGTGGAGCCGGGCGAGACCGTGGCCGTCGTCGGTCACACTGGCGCCGGCAAGACGACGCTCATCAATTTGCTGCTGCGTTACTACGACGTCCAGCGGGGCGCCATCCGCATCGGAGGCGTGGACATCCGGGAGCTCGAACCGCGCGAGCTGCGGCGGCATTTCGGCGTCGTGTTGCAAGAGCCGTACCTTTTCACGGGCACGATCGAGGAGAACATCCGCCTGGGCACGGACGGGATTTCGCCCGAGCAATTGCAGGCCGCCGCCGAGCAGGTGAACCTGCTGGAGTTTATTCGGTCACTTCCCGACGGCTTCCGCCAGTCGCTCCACGAGCGCGGGGCGGGCTTGTCCACCGGCCAGAAGCAGCTGATCAGCTTCGCCCGCGCGCTGGCCCGCAATCCGCGGTTCCTGATTCTCGACGAGGCCACCTCCAGCGTGGACGCCGAGACGGAGATGCGCGTGCAGGAAGCGCTCGTCCGGATGATCGAAGGCCGCACCTCCATCATCATCGCCCACCGGCTCTCGACCATTCAGCGGGCCGACCGGATCCTGGTGATGCACAAAGGACGGCTGCGCGAGAGCGGCACACACCAGCAACTGCTGGCGCTGCGAGGGATCTACTGGAAGCTATACCAACTGCAGTATCGGGAGCAGGAAAGGCCGATTCCAACCAACCGTTAGGCTGGAGCGGGAGACGGGAATCGAACCCGCAACCAACGGCTTGGAAGGCCGTGACTCTACCATTGAGTTACTCCCGCTCTGTCCTCATTTTAGTATAGGCACCCGTCCGCACGCCATCCCCAGCCGGGGACGCAACGACCAAGGCTCGGTGCCGAAGCTGAAGAAATTCCTGGAACTCGCGCTGCCCTTCGGCCCTGTCAACCTGGGCGACGCACGCCACGGGAGAGCGCTCCGCCTCTGCCAGCGCCTCCCTCCCGTGGCCCGCTGGCGGCGCGACGCGCGGCCGGATTTCCGGGCCGTGATCGCGGGCGTGGACGCGCCCACCACGGTGGCCGCGGTCTTCGATAACCGCACGGCGGCCGAAGAATTCGTCAAAGCCGTCAAAGCGGCCGATCTCGGCCTCTCGGTCAATATCTCCACCTCGGTGGAAGGCGCCGAGCAGTGCTGCTGCGCGGCGGGGCTGGCGCGACACAGCCTGGGCTACTCGTTGGGCTTCGAAGGCAAGACCGAGAAGCTGCCTGAAAGCGGCGTGCTGATGCTTTCCACCATGTGCGGGCATGGGATGATCAGCCACGCCTTGGCGCGGAAAATGATCGACTGGGTCAAAGTAGGCCGCCGCACTCCAGAGCAGGCCGCGAGCTATCTGACGCGCTTCTGCTCCTGTGGCGTCTTCAACCCTTCCCTGGCGTGCCGGATCTTGCAGGAGCTGCGCCAGAGGGCGCCGAGCCGACTCAAGCACGCCAGCATACAAGCCTCAGGACGAGTCCTCGGGAACACAACAGTCCGTGCGGCGTTCCCAGCCGGGACCCCCCGTCGCGAGACGCTCACTCGATGCGTACTTTCACCTGGTTGCTGCGCCGCCCGCCCATTTCCAGCCAAAGCAGCTGCTCACCTGCGGGGGCGTTGGCGCCCACCCGCACATTCACCTGATAAAGGCCGGGAAACTGCGGCGACAGGCCGCTGAACGCCGGGTCTTCCAACCGCACCCCGCCGATGAAGACGGCAGGTGTCAGCGCTGTTTCCCGGAACCCGGGAAAACGGGAACTGGCCTGAGTCACACCTAGACCCGTCGCATAAATCTCCAGGAATTCACCTCGCCGCGCCGGCCGCTGCACCGTCGTAAGCCCAGTGCCCGAAATCAGAATTGCCCCGAAATTCGTCACGGGGTCGAGAACGAAGATCCCCGGCGCTGCGGGCACTACGGGCACCTGGACGGTCGCCGAGGTGCCGATCGGGGTCGAGACGGAAAGCGTCGCCGCACCCGTGGGTACGTTCTCAGGCACCAGAAAATTGATCTGGTAGTCGCTCACAAACTGGAGGCGCGCCGCAGTGCGGTTGACCAGGACTTGGACGCCGGCGAGCGTGGTCGGATACGGGGGGCTCGCCACGGCCGTGGCCCCTCCGGCCAACCCCGATCCGAAAATCGAAGCGAAGCTGCCGGGCGCCAGCTCTGCTTGGAAGGAAGCGCTGTTGACGACGCCCCCTGCTTCGAAGGCTGGCGGCGTGAGGGCCGTCACGGTCACGGCGGAGTGGGGCGCGCCCTCCAGCACGGCGGTCAACCGTTGCGCGCCCGTCGCACCGGTCGTCCAGACGAACTGTACCAGCCCGTCCCCGTCGGTGACGGCCGTCGAGGGCGACACGGTTCCTCCCCCGGACACGATCGCTTGCACACGAACGCCGGGGTACGGGAGCTCGTTGATATCCACGACACGCAGCACGATAGGCTGCAACGGATTCCCCGGCACGCTCGCTTGCCGGTCCCCCGAGACCACGAGGAGCTTCAGCTCCGAGACGGCGTTGCGGACTTGGATGCGGGCATGGGCCGTTTCGTAGGTCGCATCCGCTGGCTCGGCCATCAGCTCGGCAACTCCCGCAGCGAGTCCCGTGATCGGAAAGCTCACGCTGGTTTCGCCAGCCGGAATCGTTACGGAGGCGGGAACCCGCAGAAGTCCGCCGGTGGTCCGGAGCGCGATCGGAAGGGCGCTTGCCGCGGGCCTCTCTAAGGAGAGGGTCACCGGGCGCTCCACGCCCACCAGAGCCCCGGCGGCGGGGAAAACCGAAAGTTTCAAGCTGCGCTTGAGCGTGGTCTCCGCCCATGCCCTGTCCGAGGTGGCCCGGCGGTAGAAAGTCTCGAACTCTTGACGGAAACGCTCCAGCTTGTCCAGTTCGAACTGTGACGGCTGGCTGCCCTGGGCCGTAACCAGGATAAAGGCGAAGCGGAAACGCCGTTGGGACACGGTGTGATCCGGAGTGCGGCGTCCCTCGGCTTGAATGATCTCCTCGATGCTGGTATTCCGCCGGTTGCCGTTGAAGCTCAGCCCCGGTTCCGGCAAGCTCGAAGCAGTTCGGTTCGCCGTGGGGTTGGTGACGACGAAGAGTTCGTGGGGCGGATGGACCTCCTCGGGCGCCCGCAACCCCATCAGATACTGGTCGAGGGGGGAAAAGCCCTCCACCGTGGCCACCGTCGTGAAACGCGGGCTGGCTTGCGGGCCGTTGTCGCGAATCCGATTCCCCTCGAGCAAGGAGGCGTCCGAGTTGAAGAAAAAGCTCCAATGCGCCTGCTGCGCGCCGAGCATTGGGCGGGCCGTGGGATTGTTGGGATCGCGATAGCTGACGAATGCCAGAAAGAGGTGCCCGGCTTCGTGGCCCAACACGGTCATGGGGGTGTCGCCCGTGACGGCGCCGCGGCCAGGAATCGGTGCATAGGGATCCCCGGGGTACTGCTCGAGCGGCCCCATATTGATGACCGCTTGCAAGCGGCTGCTCGAGCCGAAGACAGCCCCGTAATCGACGATCTCCGCTCCGATGCCCCGCTGGCGATTTCGCACGGTCACCTGGTATGCGACAGCGCCTGCTGCGGCCGGAATGCCGACGTTGTTGAAGATCACGAGATAGTCGTACGCGTCCTCGTGGGTTTCGTAAAAACGGCGTGCGGCTGCGACGATGTCGATCTGGCTCGAGCCGGCCCGGAACACTTCCGCCACAGTGCCCGTGAATTCGTTCGCCGAGCCGCTGAGAAACGTCACCAGGGAGGTCGTGCCCCGGCGCCGTCCTGGAGAGATGCCCACGACCGCTTCCCGCGTCGTGATGGTGGCATAGGCAAACTCGATGCGACCATCCGGGAAAAGCCGAATTTGGAAGGTCTGCGTCGGCCCCATGCCCGACTCGCGGTACTCCGGCACCGCCACCCAACTCACCACGAAGCGCCTTGATTCGGCCAGCACGCGCACGGACGAGGGCGCCCGGGAGGGATCCAGATCGCGAAACAGCGCCGCGATGCGTGGCGGCCCGTGCGTCACCCGGCCCAGCGACCGGTCGGTCGAAGCCGTGTCGCTTTCGCCGAAGGTCAGGTTACCGTCGGAATTGACGAAGAGTTGGGTGTAGGACTCCCCGTAGAAGGGGAAGGCGAATGGGAGGGGCACCAGCCGGGCGTCGTCGTCATCGAGGCCGGCCAGCGGGGCACCTGAAGACGCCGCCCCCGCGTCATACGTGTTGGCCCCGACCTGGAAGCGATAGCGCGTCGCGCTCGTATCGCCCGGCTGAAAGGAGAGCGTGCGGTCCCCCAAGTTGAAGGGGTTGGGCCGCAATACGATGTCGCCCGCGTCCTCCAGCACGGCGATGTGGCCGACCACCTGCGCGCGGGGCCGCGGCTGGGCCTGAAGAAGCTGCCCCGTACCCCTGAGGCGACTCCGCTCGGAGACCCGGTGAAGAAAGATTTGCTCGCGCCCCTTCTCACGGTGAGTGCCGCAGACGGTCGGGATCTGCCGCGGCAGCGCCTGCGCCAGTAGAACCGCAGCGAGGAGGCCAACACGGAAGGAACGTTTGGACATGCCGAGTGCGCTACCCACCGACTGATTGTAAGATACTGGGAGGTACGCGTTCGGCTTATGGCATTCTGCACCCAGTGCGGTTCCCGATTGCAAGACGACGCCCGGTTCTGCCCGAACTGTGGGAAGCCCGTCGGCGCCGTGCAAACGGCAGTGCTGCAGCCGCTGGATTACACCATCCACGGCGACAACTTGCAGGTCGTGCGCATCCGACTCAAACCCGGCCAGGAGATTTACGCCGAGGCCGGCAAGATGCTGTACAAAACCGCGAACGTGCAGTGGGATTCCCGCATGAGCGGCGCCGGGCTTGGAAGCAAATTGCTGGGTGCGCTCAAACGCAAGCTGGCGGGAGAGTCGCTGTTCTGGACGTATTTCCGGGCGGACTCGCCGGGTGAAGTCGGCTTCGCCGGACCGTATCCGGGAAGGATTCAGGCTTTCGAGCTCGGCCCGGGCCAGAGCGTGCTGGTGCAGCGCGACGCCTTCCTGTGCGCTCAGGACACCGTGCAGGTGGGCATCGAATTCGTCAAACGCGTCGGCGCCGGTTTCTTCGCCGGCGAAGGCTTCATCCTGGAGCGGCTGACGGGACCCGGTACCGTCTTCATCCATGCCGGGGGTGACTTCGTCGAGTTCGACCTCAAGCCGGGGGAAACGTTGCAAGTCGACACGGGCTGCGTGGTCGCCTTCGACCCGAGCGTGAGTTACGACGTGCAGTTTGCCGGGGGCATCAAGACCTGGATCTTCGGCGGGGAGGGCCTTTTCCTGGCGACGCTGACCGGGCCCGGACGCGTCATCGTCCAGAGCATGACCCTGGAAAAAATGCGCCGCGAGCTCATGCCGGCGCGTACCGGTGGCGACGAGCGCAGCGGCCTGGGCTCCCTCACCAACCTTCTGGGCAGTGAAGACTGAGCGGGCTTTCCCGGTACTGTCGCGTTCGTTCCAGTACTCGGCGTAAGTCTTGAGGTCTTTACTCGGACCAGCGTCAGGCTTATTCTGGGGGAGAGTTTGTGATGCCGAGTCGAGGCCCCGGAAGAGACAAGGGTCGACTGTGAGTGTTTTCCTTCAGTTCGTGTACCTTCAGGCCCTGGATCTGCTTACCACGCTCGCTTTCTTGGCGCATGGAGTCGAGGAGGCCAATCCTGTGGTCCGTTTGCTGCTGGATTGGATACCTTCGCGGCTCGCCGCTCTGGCGGCCGTGAAGCTGGCGGCCGTGGGTCTGGCGCTGTACTGCTGGCGATGCGGGAGGCTGACGCTCCTGAAGCGAGTGACTTGGTTTTACGCCGTACTCGCGCTTTGGAACCTCGCGGCGCTGGTGGCGGTCTCTACGGCCTGACGATGCGCGCTCAGACCCGTGCGCGCGCCTGCTCGAGCACTTCCTCGACCTGCCGGCGATATTGCTCGAGCAACTCCCGGCTGGCCGCCTCGAACCGCAGCACCAGAACGGGCTGCGTATTGGAAGCACGCACCAGGCCCCATCCCTGGTCGAACAGCACGCGCACGCCGTCGACGTCCACTACTTGATGGGTCTTCTTGAAGTGCTCGGCCACGCGTTCGACAACCTCGAACTTAACTTCGTCCGGGCAGTCCACGCGGATTTCGGGAGTCGAGACCATTTTGGGCAAGCCTTCGAGCTGAGCCGAGAGGGGCTTCCCGGAGGCGGCGACGATCTCCAGTAAACGGCAGGCGGCGTAAATGGCGTCGTCGAAGCCGTAGTACCGATCCGCGAAAAAAATGTGGCCGCTCATCTCGCCGGCCAGCTCCGCTTTGGTCTCCTTCATTTTGGCTTTGATGAGCGAATGGCCGGTGCGCCACATGATCGGGTTGCCTCCCAGGCGGCGCAGCTCGTCGTACATGACCTGGGAACACTTGACCTCGCCGATGAAGGTGGCGCCGGGCTTGCGGGTCAAAATCTCGCGGGCAAAGATGAGCACCAACTGATCGCCCCAGATGATGTTGCCCTTCTCATCCACCGCGCCGATGCGGTCTGCATCTCCGTCGAAGGCGATGCCGAGCTCGGCCCCGGTGTCCGCCACCGTGCGGATCAGAGGCTCCAGATTCTTTTCGATCGTCGGGTCGGGGTGGTGGTTCGGAAAATTGCCGTCCATCTCGAAGAACAGTTCCACCGCCTCGCAGCCCAGAGTTGCGACGAGGCGATGGACCACCGGGCCAGCCGTCCCATTACCAGCATCGAAGACGACCTTGACGCGCCGACTGAGCCGGATCCGCGAGGCGACGTCTTCGACGTATGGCGTCACGATGTCGTAGCTCCGCTCGGAACCCTCGCCCGCCGCGAAGTCCCGCCCTTCGTAAATTTCCCGTACCTTCTGGATCTGATGACCGTAGATCGTGCTCGTACCGGCCATTACTTTGAAGCCGTTGTACTCGGGCGGATTGTGGCTTCCTGTGATCATCACGCCGCCTTCCGCCTTCAGGTGAAACACGGAGAAATACAGCAGCGGCGTCGGGATCACGCCCAGGTCGGTGACGTGACATCCACTTGCGAGCAGGCCCTGGACCAGCGCGTCGCGGAGGCGTTTGGAACTGAGGCGGCAGTCGCGCCCGAGGTTGATTTGCGTACCCGCGTGGCGCCGCAGGTACGTGCCGATGGCCCGCCCCAGATCCTCGACGTCGGCGCTGCGCAGCTCCGTTTCCGCAATGCCCCGGATATCGTACTCGCGGAAGATGGTCGGCTTCAGCATATCCCGAAGATAGCATGAGCCCCCACGGGTCGCCGAGATCTGAGGCCTAGTGCAGCACACCTCTCACCGAGCTGGATCGAAGCGCAGACCTTCGCACGGCAGGGCGGCCGGTTCTCAGCCCAGCACCGCAAGGTAGCGCATCATTTTCTTGCGGACGGCTTCCGCGGCCCGCTTGTCCGAACTGATCACGAGCACGGTGTCGTCTCCGGCGATCGTGCCCACGACTTCGGGCCAATTCTCCTGATCGATGGCCGCCGCCAGCGGCGCCGCATTGGCGGGCGAGGTCTTGAGCACCACCAGGTTCTGGGCGATGCGGACGTCCTGAAGGAACTCCGGGGCGATTGCCGCCAGAGACGGACGGCCGGGCTCCAGTGCGATCTGCCGGTAGCCGTCCGGCGTCTTGGCCAACCCGAGCTCGCGAATGTCGCGCGACAGCGTCACCTGCGTGGTCCGGATGCCCAGCCGCTCGAGCTCCCGCGCCAGTTCCTCCTGCGTATGGATGTTCTTGCTGCGGATCAATTTCAGAATTTGGCCGTGCCGGTAACTCTTCGTCATGTTCCGAGCTCCCGCAATCGGCGTGCCGCCTCATCCAGCGCGGCAGCGACCGCCGCCGGACCGGTCCCCCCCGGAATCTCCCGCGTTTTTAGACCCTCCTCGGGACGCAGCAGGCGCGCCATCTCCGGCGCAAATTCCGGAGCGAAGGCAGCCAGCGCCTCCGGGGTCCAATCCGCCGGCCGCCGGCCGCTGCGCAGGCTTTCCAGAACCAGCCGGCCCACGAGTGTGTGCGCTCGCTCGAAGGGAACGCCCGATCTGGCCAAGGCCTCGGCCAAATCCGTCGCCACTACCCAACTCTGACGCGCCGCCTCGGCGGTTCTCTCCGGATTCAGCCGCGCCGAGTCCGCGACGGCCCGCGTCATTTCCAAGCAGGCGCCGAGCGTGTCGGAGGCATCGAACAGCCGCTCCTTGTCCTCCTGCATGTCGCGATTGTAAGTCATGGGCAGCCCTTTGAGCGTCGCAACGAGGGAGACGTAACTTCCCAGCACGCGGCCGCACTTTCCTCGGACCAGTTCGAGCGCGTCGGGATTCTTCTTCTGCGGCATCAAGCTGGAGCCGCTGGTCACTTCATCGGCAAGCTCCAGCCAGCCGAACTCTTCGCTCGAATAGAGGATCCAATCCTCGGCGAGGCGGCTCAAGTGGAGCATGGCCAAACACGCCGCGTGGAGAAAATCCAGGGCAAAGTCGCGGTCCGAAGCGGCGTCCATGCTGTTGCGCGTGAGCTCGTCGAAGCCCAGCTCCCGTGCGATCTGGGCCCGATCGATGGGCAAGCCGCTGCCGGCCAGGGCGCCCGAACCTAGCGGCATCGCCCCGGCGGCACGCCGCGCCGCCGCCAACCGCTGCCAGTCGCGAAAAAACATCTCGAAGTAGGCCAGCAAGTAGTGCGGCCAGAGCACCGCTTGCGCGCGGCGCAGGTGGGTGAATCCGGGCAGGATCGCGTCCGGGTACCGCCGCGCCAGCGCGAGCAAGCTTCCCATGAGGGCCGCCAGCCGGTTCTGGTGGTGGCCGATCTCCTGCCGGAGCCAGAGCCGTGTGTCGAGCGAGACCTGCTCGTTGCGGCTGCGGCCGGTGTGCATCTTGCCCGCCAGCTCCCCGGCCTTCTCTCGCAGCTTGCGGATGACCAGAGTGTGGACGTCCTCGTCGGCGGCGCCGTCGAAAAACCCCGGCTGGCGGGCCTCCGCCGCGATCTCCTCCAGGGCGCGAACGAGCGTCTCGCGTTCAGCCACCGTCAGAATCCCTGCCCGCTCCAACGCGCGAGCCCACGCCTGCGAGCCCCGGATGTCCGCCTCGAGCAAGCGGCGGTCGAAGCTCAGCGACTCGGAGAATCGCTCGAAAAGCTCCGAGGGAGCCCGCTCGAACCGCCCGCCCCAGAGTTTCATGCGCTCCGTTGCCCCAGAGCCGCCCGGAGGCGAATCGGCAGCCCGATCAAGTTGATGAAGCCCTGGGCGTCTTTCTGGTCGTAGTCCGCGCCCATGGTGAAGCTTGCGATGTCCAAGGAATAGAGCGAGTACGGCGAGGAGCGTGACACGGGCTCGACATTGCCCTTGTACAGCCGCAGCGTCACTTCCCCGGTCACGGGGCGGCTGACCTCGGCAAAGAAGGCATCCAGCGCTTCACGGAGCGGAGTGAACCAAAACCCGTTGTAGACGAGCTCCGCGTAGTCCACGGAGAGCTTCTGTTTGTAGTGCAGCGTGGTCCGGTCGAGCGTCAGCGCCTCCAGTTCGCGGTGCGCCGCCAGGATCAGCGTCCCGCCCGGCGTTTCGTAGCAGCCGCGGGACTTCATGCCCACGAAGCGGTTCTCCACCAGATCCACCCGCCCCACGCCGTGTTCGCCGCCCAGCCGGTTGAGCGTCTCAAGTAGAGTGACCGCCGAGGGGAAGTGCTGCCCGTTGACCGAAACGGGCCTTCCTTCGCGGAAGCCGATCGTCACCTCGGCGGGCACGTCCGGCGCTTCCCGGGGACTGCGCGTGAGCATCCAGACGTCGTCCGGTGCGGCCTTCTGCGGATCTTCGAGCGCGCCGCCCTCGTGAGAGATGTGCCAGAGGTTGCGGTCCCGGCTGTAGATCTTGGTGGCCGTCGCCGCTACGGGCACGTTGTGCCGCGCCGCATACGCGAGAGCGTCCTCTCGGGAACGGATCTCCCATTCCCGCCACGGCGCAATGACGGGAAGGTCCGGCGCCAGCGCTTTGTAGGCCAGCTCGAACCGCACCTGATCGTTGCCTTTTCCCGTGCAACCATGGGCGAGGGCGTCGCAGCCGGTGCGGCGCGCTACTTCCACCTGCGTCTTGGCTAGTAGGGGACGGGCAATGGAGGTGCCGAGCAGGTATTTGTGCTCGTAGACCGCGCCGGCCCGGACGAGCCGCCACAGATACTCCGACACGAACTCTTCCCGCAGATCCTCCACATAGACTTCGGAAGCGCCGGTCCGGCGCGCCTTCTCCTCCAGGCCGGCCAGCTCTTCGTCGCCTTGGCCAATGTTGCCGCACACGGCCACGACCTCACAGCCGTAATTTTCCTTGAGCCAAGGAATGATGATGGAGGTGTCTAAGCCGCCGGAGTAGGCCAGCGCCACTTTCTTGGGTCGTGTCATAAGTCCGCATTGTAGCGCGCAGCTGGCGCGGCTCAGAGCAGCATGAGCAGCAGCGCTTTTTGCGCGTGGAGCCGGTTTTCAGCTTGGTCGAACACCACCGAGCGCTCCGATTCGATGACCGCGTCGGTGACCTCCTCGCCCCGCTTGGAGGGCAAGCAGTGCATGAACACCGCCGAGCGCTTGGCTAAGGCAAACAGGTTCTCGTCCACTTGGTAGTCACGGAAGTCCCGACGCCGCTGCTCCGATTCGGCCTCCTGGCCCATGCTGGTCCAAACGTCCGTGTAAACAGCATCCGCGCCGCGAACCGCCTCCGCCGCATCGTGGGTGACGGTGATACGCACGCCCGGCGCCGCGTGCCGGCGCGCTTCTTCGACGATCGCCGCGGACGGTTCGTAGCCAGCCGGGGTGGCCACGGCCACGTGCACTCCCAATCGTGCGCCGGTCAACAGCAGCGAATGCGCCACGTTGTTGCCGTCGCCGACGAAAGCCAGCTTCAGTCCTTCCAGCCGGCCGAAACACTCCTTCAGGGTCAGCATGTCGGCGAGCGCCTGGCAGGGGTGGTAGCGGTCGCTGAGAGCGTTGATGACCGGAACGCGCGACCACCGCGCCAGCTCCTCGATGGTCGCTTGCGAGAACGTGCGCGCCACGATGCCGTGGGTCCAGCGGTCCAGATTGCGCGCGACGTCCTTGAGCGGTTCCCGGTCTCCGATCGGCCCAGTGGTCAGCACCGCATCGCCCCCCAGTTGCTTGATGGCCAGCTCGAAGGTGAGCCGGGTGCGGAGCGACGGCTTCTCGAACAGCAGGCTCAAGTAGCGGCCCGCCAGCGCGGTGGCGAACGGCGCCGGGTCCTGCTTGACCCGCGCCGCCAAATCGAGCAAATAGGACAGCTCGCGGGCGCTCAGATCCAGATCCTGGGTCAGATCCCGTCCCGGCAGTTTCCACAAGGCGGCGCGGTCCGCCGAATAGCGTGACCGCCGGAGCGGGGCCGCCGAATCTTTATTCATTGTAGTGAATAATTACATACCGCCACCCTTCCGGTCAAGCGCCGGCCGGGCTCAGGATACAATTAAAAGCGATGAGCGACGCTCCGGACACACCGGTTGCCCAAGACGCCGAAGCGGCCGCGCCGACGCCGCCCGCCACCTTCGAGTGGCTCACTCTATCCCTGCGCTTGCAAGCGGAGATGCACCTGGGCCTGCTCGGCGGAGGCGAGGACCAGGAGCCCCCCAAGCCCAACTTGGAAGCGGCGCGCCACGCCATCGACCTGCTGGCCATGCTGCAGGAAAAGACCAAGGGCAACCTCACCTGGGAGGAGCAGCGCCTGCTGGACAACTCGGTGACCGAGCTCCGCTTTCGCTACGTGCAGGCGTTCGAGGAGAGCCGCAAGCGGCAAGGCTAAGCGCTCGGCGATGGGATCGCTCCGCATCACCGTGCTCGGCTCCGGCACCAGTGTGGGCGTGCCCACGGTGGGCTGCCGCTGCCCGGTCTGCTGCTCGGACGACCCCCGCGACAACCGCCTCCGGCCCTCGATCCTGCTGCGCTACGCCGGACGTTGCGTCCTGATCGACACCACGCCGGACTTCCGCTTGCAAGCCCTCCGTGCCGGCCTGGAGCGGCTGGACGCCATCCTGTTCACCCACGCCCACGCCGATCACATCATGGGCCTGGACGACGTGCGGCCCTTCAATTTCCGCCAGAAAGCGAGCATCCCGGTGTACGGCTCCGCGGAGACCCTTGCCGCCATCCGCCGCCGCTTCGACTACATCTTCGACACCCGGGAGTGTGAATCGCAGGTGCCCCAGTTGGAACTGCACGCCCTCGACGGCTCGGCTTTCGAGTTGTTCGGGCGCCAGTTCACGCCCGTACCGGTCTTCCACGGCCGCGCGACGGTCTACGGGTTCCGCTTCGGGCGGGCGGCCTATCTGACCGACCACAGCGAGATCCCTGAGGACTCGCTCGAGAAGCTCCACGGTCTGGACGTGCTGTTCCTGGACGCCCTGCGCCGCCGTCCGCACCCGACGCATTCCACGCTGGAACGCTCGCTGCAATACGTCGAGCGCCTCCGTCCGGCGCGCACGTTCTTCACGCACATCTGTCACGATCTGCCGCACGAAGCTACCCAACGGGAACTGCCGCCGGGCGTGTATCTGGCCTACGACGGGCTGGAGATCGTCGTGGAGGAAGACTGATGTCGCCGGCCGTGCACGTCTGCCGAAGTTTAGCGGAAGTGGGACCAGACTTCGGTCCGTGCGCTCTCAGCATCGGCAACTTCGACGGCGTCCACGCTGGGCATCGCCGGATCCTCCGGCGCGTGGTCGAGCGGGCGCGGGAGCGGGGTTGGAAGGCCGCCGCACTCACGTTCGATCCGCATCCCGCCAAGGTCGTCGCCCCCGACCGCGCTCCGCGATTGCTGACCACCCCCGAGGAGCGTTGCGGCCTCATGGCGCAAGAGGGCATTGACCAGGTCCTGATCCTGCCGTTCGGACCCGAAATCGCGCAGTTGTCGCCCGAGGAGTTCGCCCGTTACGTCTTGCGGGAGCGGCTGAACGTGCGCGCTGTCCTGGTGGGCAGCAATTTCCGCTTCGGCTACCGGCAGTCCGGAGATGTCGAGGTGCTGCGCCGCCTCGGGGAGCGCTACGGTTTCGAGACGGAAGTCGTGCCGCCGGTGCAATTCCGCGGCCGGATGATCTCGAGCAGCGAGATCCGCCGCCTGATCCAATCCGGCCAGGTGCTGCTGGCCGCGCGTTTGCTGGAGCGGCCTCATTTCCTGGAAGGGGACGTCGTGCCGGGCCACGGCGTCGGCGCCGCCCAGACCGTCCCGACGCTGAACCTCCGGCCCGAAGGGCAAGTGCTGCCCGCAACCGGCGTGTATGTCACCGAAACGCTGGATCGCGACACCGGCACGAGGTGGCCGTCCGTGACGAACGTCGGCTACCGACCCACGTTCGGAGGCAAGGACCTGTCCGTCGAAAGCTACTTGCTCGACGGCCTCGAGGGCGCTCCGCCGCGCCGCCTCCGCGTTGAATTCCTCCGCCGGCTCCGGGACGAACGCAAATTCGAAAGCGTCGCGGCTTTGAAGACTCAAATTCTTCGCGACGCCGCAAGGGCCCGGGCCTGGCACCGGCGGGTGGCACGGTGGGTCGCCCGCACCCCCGCCGTGGTCGAGGCGGAGTGCTAGCGCTCGGCGCGGTATACTGAAGCTGGTACTTCCTAGGGGAACTCATAAGGAGTGGCGCATGAAACTTTCTGAAGGTAAGATCAGGCACATGAAAGCCCTGGCGACGGGCAACGGGATCATTGCCGCCGCCGCCATGGACCAGCGCGGCAGTCTGCAAAAGTCGATCGCGGCCGCCAAGGGCATCGACAAAAAGGAAGTCACGCCGGAGATGATGGCCGAATTCAAGACCGCGGTGGCGAAGGTGCTGACGCCGTACGCCAGCGCGATCTTGCTCGATCCGGAATTCGGCCTCGAAGCGGCCAAAGCTCGGGCCAAGAGTTGCGGTCTGCTTCTGGCATACGAAAAGAGCGGCTATGACAATACGCAGCCAGGTCGCTTGCCAGACCTGCTCCCGCATGTCTCTGTGAAGCGCATCGTGGACTGGGGCGCCAACGCCGTCAAGATTCTCATGTACTACACGCCGTTCGAAGACGCCCGGATCAACGACATCAAGCACGCCTTTGTGGAACGCGTCGGCGCCGAGTGCCTGGCTTACGAAATCCCGTTCTTTTTGGAGTTTGTCGGCTACGACCCCAAGGGGGGAGACGAGAAGAGCTTCGAGTACGCCAAGATCAAGCCCGAGGTGGTGGCGCGGAGCATGGAGGAGTTCTCCAAGCCGCACTACCATGTCGACGTGCTCAAAGTCGAGATTCCAGTCAACACGGAGTACGTCGAAGGCACGTCCGTCTACAAGGGTCAGAAAGCATACTCCAAATCCGAGGCGCTCGACCACTACCGCCGGGCTGCGGCCGCTGCCACGAAGCCATTCATTTACTTGAGCGCGGGCGTCAGCAACCAGCAGTTTGTCGAGTCTCTGCATCTGGCGGCCGAAGCGGGCGTGGATTTCTCTGGCGTGCTGTGCGGCCGCGCCACCTGGAAGGACGGTATCCCTGTGTACGCGCAAAAGGGGGTCAAAGCGCTCGAAGACTGGCTCACCAAGGACGGGGTGCGCAACATCAACGCCGTCAACGACGCCATCAAGGCCGCCAAGCCCTGGTACGTCAAACTCGGCCTTCCGGAGCCCGTGCTGGCTTGAGAGCGATTTGCGAGTCCAAGTGGGGCCCGCTGTCATCAACTCATCAGAGGCCGGGGCCAGGTAGGCTCGTAGACGATTTCCTCGAACAAGTTAGCTCGAGCTCCAAGGCTGGCCAGCGTGATCTCGAGCTTTCCCTATACCGAGTTTCTTCGATCGTATCCGAAGACTAAGACTTGAACTGTGGCGACCGATCTCCGGCCGATCGCGTTTAACGGCGCGCTTTTCTGCGAAGACGCACCCTACGGCGCTCCGCCCGCCGCACTTGGGCTTCGTCCAGGCCGAAATAGTGCGCCACCTCGTGCCATACTGTATCTTCGACGAGTTTTTCGAGGTGGGCCCGGTCGCGTGCCAGCCGCTCGTGGGGACCCTGGAAGATCGTGATGCGGTCCGGCAGGGTAAAGGAATCGCTCACGCTGCGCTGGGGCAGCGGACGGCCCTCATACAGCCCGAGCAGCCCCGGGGTGGGCGGCTCCGCCTCCACCAAGAAGGCCACGTTGTGGAGTTTGCGGCGGAAACGCGCCGGGATCTTGCGCAAGGCCCGCTCGACAAGCTGATCGAACTCGCGTGCAGTCACCAGCGTTTTCATTGTAGCGGCGCATGGGCGGCAACAAGCGCATCGTCATCGCGATCGACGGTCCCGCCGGGGCCGGCAAGAGTACCCTCGCCCGCCGTCTGGCGGAGCGCCTCGGCTTTCTCTACATCGACACAGGCGCCATGTACCGCGCAGTTGCCCTCTGGGCTCTGCGCAGCGGCGTCGGTCTCGCCGACGAGCTGCGCCTGGCACAGCTGGCCAAAGAAGCGCACATCGAGCTCCTGCCCGGCGGGCGGGTCTGGCTGAACCAGCAAGACGTCACCGAAGCCATCCGCGATCCGGCCGTGGCGCAAGCCGCCTCCCAGGTTTCCACCTTGCCCTGCGTGCGCCGCGCCTTGCTCGACAAACAGCGCGCTTACGCAGTGGCGTCCAGCGTGGTCATGGAGGGACGCGATATCGGCACTGTGGTGTTTCCCGAAGCCGACATCAAAATCTTTCTGGACGCTCATCTGGACGTCCGCGCCCAGCGGCGGCTCCGGGACCTCGAGCGCGCCGGCCAGCCGGCCTCGTTCGAAGACGTGCGGCGCGAGCTCGCCCAGCGCGACCAACGCGACCGGAACCGGGCCGAAGCACCGCTGCAACAGCCGCCCGACGCCGTCTACGTCGACACGAGCGGGATGACCATCGAAGAAGCCGAGGAAGTTCTCCTCAAACTCATCCGCGACCGAACCTCCAATGGCAAGGCCTGAGCGCGCACCAGGGCGCACTCGTCCGGATCCGCGTTGCGACTATCTGCCAGGTAAAAGGAGAATCCTAGCTACGGCATGAAGGAATTATTGGTGATGAAATTCGGCGGCACGAGCATGGGCTCGGCGGAACGCATCCGCATCGCGGCCCGCATCGCCGCCGAGGAACGACGCAAGCGCCCGGTGTTGGTCGTCGTCTCGGCCATGGCCGGGGTCACCGATCTGCTGCTCGAAACCCTGCGGCGCGCCGAGGCGGGCGATACCGCCGGCATGGAGGCGAACCTGCAAAAACTTCAGGACCGCCACGTCGAAACCTGTCACGAGCTGTTGCCAGCGGAAAAGCACGAAGCGGTCCTGGCGGGCATCCACTCCCTCATCGGCGACTTCCAGCGCATCGCGGCGGGAATCCGGATGCTGGGCGAACGTCCACCGCGCTCGGTGGACGAAGCGCTCGCCGTCGGAGAGCGGCTGTCCGCCTCCCTGTTGGCTTCCTACCTGGAAAGTCAAGGCGTCCGCGCGGTCGCCATCAACGGGGCCGACGTCATCGTGACCGACGCGGTCTTCGGCAACGCCGCGCCGCTGCTGGATCCCACGCGCGAGAAAGCCCGCCGAAACGTCCTGCCCTGGCTGGAGGCGGGCGTGCTGCCGGTGGTGACCGGCTTCAATGGCGCCACAGCCGACGGGCGCCCCACGACGCTCGGGCGTGGTGGTTCGGACTTCTCCGCCTCCATCCTGGCGGCCGTGCTCGACGCTGCCGAGCTGTGGATCTGGACGGACGTGGACGGCATCCTCACGGCCGACCCGCGCCTGGTGCCCGATGCCGCCGTCCTCCCCGAAGTGACCTACAACGAAGCCGCCGAGCTGGCCTACAACGGCGCCAAGGTACTCCACCCGCGCACGCTCACGCCGCTCATCGAAAAACAGATCCCGATCTGGAGCAAGAACAGCTTCGCTCTGGACAAACCGGGCACGCGCATCGTGCCGAAAATCAACGCTCCCGCCGGACCCCGGGCCGTCACCTCGATGGCCAACGTCGCTTTGATCTCGATCGAACCGGCGCGCGCCTCCGTCAGCGGCGCCCAGGTCATGGCGCGAGCCCTCGAGGCGCTGGCCCGCGCCAACGCCGAAGTGCTGGCGTTGTCCAGCTCCAGCTACCGCCAGAGCTTTTGTTTCCTGATTCGGAAGGAGGAGCTCCCGGCTGCCATGAAGGAACTGGAGGCGGCTCTTGCCCTCGAGCTCGCCCATGGCTACGTCCACCCGCTCGAAGTGGACGAGAACGTCGGTCTGCTGGCGGTGGTGGGCGAGGGCATGCGGGGCACGCCCGGCATTGCGGGGCGAATTTTCACCGCCATCTCGCGCGAGCGCATCAACATCATCGCCATCGCCCAGGGCTCGAGCGAGCTGACGATCGCTATCGTCGTCCACCGCGACGGGCTGGAGAAAGCGGTCCGGGCGGTCCACGCTGAGTGCCGCATGGCCGAGCAGGCGCGCGCGGCCCGATCCCCGGAACCGTCGTATTCTTGACGCGCCACCCTCGGCGGCCTGCCCCGGTCCGAACACCGGTCGCGCCCGACGCGAACTTCCCCGGCACGGAGCGGCGGCCGTGTGCGGCTTCGACCGTCGCGTCCAGCCGAGCCGATCCCGCCTGCATGTGGCGGCGGCCCCTGGGTTAAGATAAGGGGCTTGTTCCCCGACTTATGGACCACATCCTTTCCATCGTCCTGCTGACGCCCTTGGTGGGCTTCGCCATCCTGCTGGCGATCCCCTCGTCGAAGGAACGGGCCATCAAGATCTGGGCGAACGTCGCCAGCTTGGCGGGATTTCTCGTCTGCCTGCCGCTCGTGTTCCACTTCGATCCCGGGCGTGACTTTCAGTTCGTCGAAAAGGCTGCCTGGATCCCTTCCATCGGCGCCTCCTATCACCTGGGCATCGACGGCTACAGCCTGCTGCTGGTTGTCCTGACCGCGCTGCTCGGTTTCCTCTCCATCCTGTCGAGCTGGAAAGTGATCGAGCACCGTCTCAAGGAGTACTACGCCTACTTCCTGCTGCTTCAGGTGGGCATGCTCGGCGTCTTCATGGCGCTCGACTTCCTGCTGTTCTTCGTGTTCTGGGAACTCGTCCTCGTCCCCATGTATTTCATCATCGCCATCTGGGGCAGTGCGCGCCGCGTCTACGCCGCGTTCAAGTTCATCATTTACACGCTGATCGGCTCCGTGCTGATGTTGCTCGGCATCTTGGGATTGTATTTCGAGCACTATCGCCAGTTCGGAGTGTACACCTTCGACATTGCGGCGCTGATGCGAACGCAATTGCCCCCCGAAACGCAGTGGTGGATTTTCTGGGCCTTTTTCGTGGGTTTCGCCGTCAAAGTGCCCATGTTTCCACTGCACACCTGGCTGCCCGATGCCCACACCGAGGCGCCCACGGCCGGCTCCGTCGTGCTGGCGAGCATCCTCCTCAAAATGGGGACCTACGGATTTTTGCGTTTCTCGCTCCCGTTGCTTCCGGATGCGGCCAAGAATCCGCAAATCATCCAGGTCATGGCGTTCCTCTCGATCGTGGCCATCGTCTACGGCGCCCTGGTGTGCCTGATGCAGAAGGACTGGAAAAAGCTCATCGCCTACTCCTCGGTCAGCCACATGGGATTTTGCACGCTGGGGATCTTCACTCTGAACCCGCTCGGCATCGCTGGCTCGATCCTCCAGCAGATCAACCATGGCATCTCCACGGGCATGCTGTTTTTGATCGTGGGCATAGCCTACGAGCGGCGGCACACGCGAGAGATCGCCGAATACAGCGGGCTGCTGCGCGTTATGCCTGTTTACACGATCGTGTTTCTGATTGCCGCCCTGAGCTCCATGGGCATGCCTCCGCTGAATGGTTTCATCGGCGAGATCACGATCTTGCAAGGCGCCTACCAAGTCTCGCTATGGTGGGCGCTGGCGATCGTCTCCGGCATCGCCTTGGGAGCGGCGTACCTGATCTGGCTGTTCCAGCGCACCATGCTCGGCGAGCTGCACGAGAAAAACGCCGGACTCGGCGATCTCACCCCCCGCGAAATTGCCGTCTTCGCTCCCCTGCTGGTGGCGGTGTTCTGGATCGGCCTCTATCCGAAACCGTTCTTCCGCATCCTGGAGCGTCCGGTGGCCCAGATCGTCGAGCGGGTACAGCCCGGCTACTACGCGCGCCACAACCTACCCAATCCGCTCGTCCGAGCCGATGCGGGCGGAACCGTGACTCCCGCCGTACGTTAATCCGATTTCGCAAAGCACGCGGCCGTCCGTCCAGCCCGAGCGGCACACCGGCACGAGCCCGCGCAAGCGCCTCCGTCTAGCGCCCCTTGCCCGGCGCCGCTTTGCCCAGTAGCCGATCGATTTCGCCGAACAGCGCCGTGCCTTCGAAAATGGCCTTCGTCGCCGGCCCGTAGCCGAAATCGTTGCGGATCATTCCGTCTTGGTCGATCAGGAAAACGTGCGGCACATCGAACGACGGATTCGCGGGAGTCGCCTTGAGATACGAGGCCGCCACTTGCCCGCAGTCGAACAGAATCGGAATGGTCGAACCGGTCTCGGCCACGTACCGGGCCACCGTGGCCTGCGTATCCGGCGGATTCACGATCGCCAGCACCGCCACCCGATCGCCGTATCGCTGTTTAACTTTCTCGAGCACCTTGGCGAAATCGCGGCAGTGGGGGCAGTTGGTCTGCATGATCTCCAGCACCACGACCTTGCCGCGATAATCCTGCAAATCGTATTGGCGGAAATTCGAATCGGGCAGAGAGAAGCCAGGCGCCCGCCGCCCGGACAGTTTCCCGGCGCCGAAAAGAGGATCACCGCAGCTCAGCACCAACGCGGCCATGAAGGTCAACAGTTTCATACTGCCAACCTAACATGGCCGCAGCGTAGAATGAGAGGTAACTCGTACCGAGAAACTGGCCGTGGTCGCCTCCTCGCCCGAGCACCGCATCGGCAAGGGTGACGAGCTGCTCCTCCGAGTGCTGTCGGAGGCACTCGAGGAAGCCGCGCGACGCGCCGGCCCCCGCCTGGCGTGCCGTATCGGGTGCATCGAATGCTGCATCGGGCCATTTCCCATCACGCTGCTCGATGCCTGGCGGCTTCGTAATGCCTTACGCGACCTCGCCGCGCGCGATCCAGAGCGAGCGGCTCGCATCCGTCGCCGCGCCCTCGACAGCCTGGCACGGCTCGCGCCCGACTTCCCCGGCGACCTTCGATCCGGGATTCTCCACCCGGACGCGACCGCCGAGGAGGCATTCGCCACGCGCCACGAGTCCGAGCCGTGTCCCTTACTCGAGCCGGAAAGCGGCGCCTGCGAACTGTACGACGCTCGCCCGGTGAGCTGCCGCACCTTCGGCCCACCCGTGCGCCTGGCTGGCGAGAACCTTCCTCCCTGCCGGCTCTGCTTTCAGGATTCACCGGCCGAGGAAATCGAAGCCTGCCGGGTCGAGATAGATCCCGACGGCGTCGAGGAGGCTCTTCTGCTCGAGCTCGAGCAGGCCGTCGAGACCCGGGGAGAGACGATCGTCGCGTTTGCACTGGCCCTGGAACCCTTCCCCACGGACGTTCTCGTCCGCAACCAGCCATCGCCGCTGTCTGATGCAGCGCACGGTTCACTTGGCCCCTGAACTTCCCGACGCTTGTCGGCTGGGCTTGGCTACCCGAGGCGGCTCCGGACTCAGCGTGGACGATGTCGCAGAAGCGCTGAGCCGCGGCGTGAATTACCTCAATTGGTGCGGCCACCCGGACAGCCTGAGCCGCGCCGTGGCGGCTCTCGGCCCAGCGCGAAAACAGGTCGTCGTCGCGGTCCAGTTCCAGGCTCGAGACCGCGCCGAGGCCGAGCGGGAATTCGACTGGATCCTCCATGAGCTCGCTACCGACTACCTGGACGTCGCCACGCTGTACTATGTGGAATCCGACAGCGAGTGGAGCCAACTGAGCGCCCCGGGCGGGGTGTTGGAATATCTGGAGCAGCAGAAGCGTCTAGGCCGGCTGCGCCTGATCGGGTTGACCAGTCACCAGCGGAAACTCGCGGCTCGCTGGGCCCGATCGGGCCGACTCGACCTGCTCATGGTGCGCTACAACGCCGCCCATCTCGGCGCCGAGGAGGATGTGTTTCCCGCGACGCAGGAGTTAGGAATTCCCGTGGTCACGTACACCGCGCTGCGGTGGAAAGCGCTGCTGCGGCCCACTCCTGACGATCCGCCGGGCTTCCAGCCGCCGCCCGCGGTGGAGTGGTATCGCTTCTGCCTCGCTCATCCTGCCGTAGCGGTGGTGCTAGCGGCGCCATCCAACCGCAGCGAACTTGCGCACGTGCTGACGCTGCTCGACGACTGGCGCGCTCCGCTACCGGAGGAGCGCGCCGTGCTGTTGGCCCACGGCGCCCGCGTCCGTCGCCACGCCGGCCCCTTCCCCTAATCCTGGAATCAGGCGACGCAAAACGCAGAATTTGCTGTTGGCCCATCGGTCTTCGTTCCTGGCGAACGCTTGGCCTCGACACGCCACAGCGCCTCCCGCGCAAGCCGAACCCCTCATCTTCGTGCTTCGAAAAACCGCTGCAACAGCGCGGTGCACTCGGCGCCGAGGATCCCTTCCACCACCTCCACCCGGTGATTGAGCAGCTCCGAGTCCGCCAGCCGAAACTTGCTGCGCACGCCTCCGAAGCGCAGGTCGCGCGCCCCGAACACGAGCCGTCGCACGCGGGCCGCCACCAGCGCCCCCGCGCACATCACGCACGGCTCCAGCGTCACGTACAGCGTCGCATCCTCGAGCCGGTAGTTGCCCGCCGCCTCCGCCGCCTGCCGCAAAGCCAGGATTTCGGCATGGGCCGTCGGATCGTTGCGCGCGATGGGCGCATTGTGCCCGCGTCCCGTGATCCGCCCGGCTTGGACCACCACGGCGCCCACGGGGACTTCTCCGGCAGCTTCCGCTTTGGCCGCCTCCTCGAGCGCTTCGCGCATGTAGCGATCGTCATCCACCGCCATCACGCCTTGTTAAAACGAACCGGCGCTCCGCTCCGTTCCTCTACAATGAAGGTAGGGGGATGTTTCGGCACATTCCGCTCATCCTCAAGAATAGCTGGCGCAACCGCCGCCGCACGACACTCACGGTGTTGAGCATCAGCGTCTCGTTGTGCCTGCTGGGCTTGCTGATGGCCCTCTACCACGCCTTCTACCTCCGGGAAGCGCCGCCTTGGCAAGCTCGACGTCTCATTACCCGCAACCGCGTCTCGCTCGCCGTCCCCATGCCGATTTATTACCGCGACCGCATCCGCCAGGTGCCGGGCGTGCAAGAAGTAATGATCTCTCAGTGGTTCGGCGGGGTGTACAAAGACAGCCGCGATCCGAACAATTTCTTCGCCCGTTTCGCGGTCGAGCCCGAAAAGCTGTTTGTGATCCGCGGCGAGATCCGCGTCCCCGAGGATCAGAAACGCGCCTTTTTGGCCGAGCGAACCGCCTGCGCCGTGGGCCGCCGCTTGGCTGAACGGCTCGGATTCCGCCTGGGCGACCGCATCACTCTAAAAGGCGACATCTTCCCGGTGGACCTCGAGCTCACCGTACGCGCCATCTGGGATGCTCCCGACAACGACGAAGTTCTCTATTTCCACTGGAAATATCTGGAGGAAAGCCTGCCGCCAGCGCGCCAGGGTTTGGTGGGCACCTTCAGCATTTTGGCCGAACGCCCTGAGGATGTCACGCGCATCGCCGAAACCGTGGACGCCATGTTCCGCAATGCGACCGTGCAAACACGCACCGAAACGGAGCAGGCCTTCGCCCTGAGCTTCGTGGCCTTTCTCGGCAATGTGAAAGCCTTCATCTTGAGCATCGCCGCGGCGGTCACCTTCACGATCCTCCTAGTGAGCGCCAATACGATGGCCATGTCGGTGCGCGAGCGGATCCGCGAGGTGGGCGTGTTGCGCACGCTCGGCTACACGCCGCAGAGCATCCTGGGCATCATCCTGGGCGAGTCGGTGCTAATTTCTCTGGCCGGCGGCTTGTTGGGCTGCGGCCTTGCGGCGGTCTTGTGCGCGGTGGTGCGCAACGGCCCCATCGCCTTTCAGCAGATCCGCTCCTTGAGCGTGGACGCCGGCGTACTGGCCACCGCCCTCGCCGTGGCGCTGGCGATCGGCGTGCTCAGCTCGGCCATTCCCGCCTGGGGTGCCTCCCGCACCCCCATCATTCAGGCTTTGCGGCACACCGGTTAACGGATGCTTTATGGCGATCCCCTTGGCGTACAACTGGCGCAACCTCGTGGTCCGAAAGGCCACCACCCTGATGACCGCCCTCGGCATCGCTCTCACCGTGGCCGTGCTCGTGGCGGTCCTGGCGCTGATTGAAGGCTTGCGACGCGCCTTCGAAGCCACCGGCAATCCTTTGCATGTGCTCGTGTTGCGGAAGGGTTCCGACTCCGAGCTCGTCAGCAACTTCACCCGCGCGATGTACCAGGACCTGAAGTTCAAACCCGGGATCGCGCGCAGCCGGACCGGCGAACCGATGGCCTCGCTCGAAATGGTGACGGTGATCAACCTTCCGCGCGTGGATAGCCCGGAGGGCATGAACGTGACCCTGCGCGGCCTGCTGCCAATTGGCATCGAGATGCGCGAAGAGGTGCGCCTCGTCGCCGGCCGCTGGTTCGAGTTCGGCAAGCGCGAGGTGGTCGTCGGCAAGTCGATCGCCGCCCGTTTTCCGGGCGCAGAGCTCGGCAAGCAGCTGGAATTCGGTCGGGGCCGTTGGACCGTCGTAGGGATTATGGACGCTGGCCGCGGCGTGGCCAACAGCGAGATTTTCGCCGATCTCAACCAGCTCAGCGCCGATTACAACCGCGCCGAAGTGCTGAGCTCGGCGCTCGTCCGGGCAGTGGATTCTGTCGCTGCCCAGGCGCTCATCAATGACCTTTCGAGCGACCGCCGCCTGAACGTGACGGCCCTCAGCGAGCGCGACTACTACGAGCGGCAGAAAATTTCCGGGGCGCCCATCCAGTACATTGGCACGCTGGTGGCCCTCATCATGGCGGTCGGCAGCAGTTTCGCTGCCATGAACACGATGTACGCTGCTGTGGCTCGCCGGGCCCGCGAAATCGGCACGCTCCGGGTGCTGGGCTTTTCGCGGCTGAGCATCCTCGCCAGTTTCCTTGTCGAGTCCGTGCTGCTGTCGTTGCTCGGGGGCGTGCTCGGCGTCCTGCTGGTGCTTCCGCTGGACGGCATGACCACCGGCATCGGCAATTTCGTCACGTTCAGTGAGATCGCCTTCGACTTCCACCTCGGGCCTTCCAGCTTGATTTCGGGACTGCTGTTCGCTGTCGCCATGGGGGCGTTGGGAGGAGTGTTTCCGGCAGCCGTGGCCGCCCGGAAGGAGATCCTCACCGCCCTCCGGGAGTACTGATCATGGACGCCGACCTCAGAAGCCTGCGCATAGACCGCAGCCGCCCCAGCGACACTCGGCCTCGCTGGGCCGTGCGCTGGATCGTGGCGGGAATCGCCCTGTTCGTCCTGCTCGTCGCGGGACGGCTTCTCTGGAGCCGCCTCAACTCCGCCGTGGAGGTAGAGGTTGTGCGAGTCGTGCCTTCGGAAAGCGGCGGCGGGGGCCCGAGAATCGTCCTCAACGCTACCGGCTACATCGTCGCCGCTCATAAGATCGAGTTGGCCTCCAAAGTTATGGGCCGCGTCGCCTGGATCGGCGTGGACAAGGGCGACAAGGTCAAAGCGGGCCAGGTGATCGTCCGTTTGGAGGATGACGAGTACCGCGCCCAACTCCAGCAAGCCCGGGGCCAGCTGGCCGCTCTCGAGGCCCGTCTTCAGGAGCTCCTCCGGGGCTCCCGCCCCGAGGAGATCGCCATGGCGAAGGCCAATCTCGAGCAAGCGCAGGCGGAGCTCGAGAACGCCCGCGTCAGCCTGGAGCGCACGCGCAAGCTCGTCGCCGAGAAGGTCCTCTCCCAGCAGGCGCTCGATGATGCCCAGGCCCGCTACGAGGCCCAGAAAGCCCGCGTCGCCTCCCTGGAACGGAACTACGAACTGGTCCGCATCGGCCCCCGCCAGGAACAGATCGACGCGGTGCGCGGTCAGGTGGAGCAGGCCCGCGGCGCCGTGGCGTTCTACGAGACCCAGCTTGCCAATACCCTCATCCGCGCCCCGATTTCGGGCACCATTCTCGAGCGCGAGGTCGAACCCGGCGAGTTCGTGACCACCAGCTTCGTGGGCGAACGCGGCGCCAAGGGCTACGTCGTCTCCCTGGCCGATTTGAACGATCTCGAAGTCGAGCTGGACATCAGCCAGAACGACTTCGCCAAGCTCCGTCCGAAACAGAAGGGCATCGTCACGACGGACGCCTACCCCGACCGCAAGTACGAGGGCGTCATCAGTCAGATCTCGCCCGAGGCCAACCGCCAGAAAGCCACCGTGCAAGTCAAGGTCAAGATCCTCAACCCGGACGAGTACCTGCGTCCGGAGATGAACGCCAGCGTGGCGTTCTACTCCGACGAGGAACGCCACGACGCCGCGGCGCCGCGCCCGACCATCGTGGTGCCGACTTCGGCCGTGCGCGATGGCGGCGTCTTCGTCGCCCTCGGCGGCCGAGCGGTGCGGCGGCCGGTTCGGACCGGCCCACCCACCGGCCAGGGCATTCGCATCGAAGACGGCCTCCTCGGCGGCGAAGACCTCATCGTCAATCCGCCTGCCGAGCTCAAGGACGGCGACCGGATCCGCATCCGAAAGGGACACGCTTCATGACCGAAATCGTGATCCAGACCCGGGATCTCGACAAAGAGTTCCGTCGCGACGGGTTCAGCATTACCGCACTGCACCGGATTAACCTCGAGGTGCGCCGCGGCGAGTTCCTCGCTTTAATGGGCCCTTCCGGGTCCGGCAAGTCCACCCTGCTGCACCTGATCGCGGCCATGGACCGTCCCACGCGAGGCGAGATACGTGTCCTCGGCCAGGATCTGAGGGCGTTGAGCGATCGGGAAGTCGCCCGCTGGCGGAATCGGCACATCGGTTTCGTTTTCCAGACGTTCAACCTGATCCCCGTGCTGACGGCGATCGAGAACGTCGAGCTGCCGTTGAAACTCACCCACCTCAGCAAAAAGGAGCGCCTGGCCCATGCGGAAACCGCGCTCAGACTGGTGGGGCTGGCCGACCGGATGCATCACCTGCCGCGTCAGCTCTCCGGCGGCCAGGAGCAACGCGTCGCCATCGCCCGGGCGATCGTCACCGACCCGGACCTGATCCTTGCCGACGAGCCGACCGGGAATTTGGATGCCGCCTCAGCCCAGGAGGTCCTGACGCTGCTCGCAAAGCTCAACCAGGAGTTCGGCAAGACGATCATCCTGGTCACGCACGATCCCCACGCCGCTCGCTTCGCTGGCAAGACCCGTTACCTCGAAAAAGGGGAACTCCTGCCGGAGGGCCAGGTCCCGGACTGAGCGACAACCGGCGGAGTCCATCCGCCAGGTCCACGCCTATCTCTGCACAAGCCACAGGCCACGTGCCAGTGAAGTGCGACGGCCTCAGGGCCGCGGTACGGCTTGCGCCGGCTCGCTCGCGCAGAAAACCTCACGCCTTCGGCGCCGGCGGGGGCAAATCTCTGGCCTGCACTTGGGAGCTGAAACCGGCTTTGCGATGGCTGCCGTCGCAAAACGGTTTATTCTCGGAATGGCCGCACCGGCAAAGGGAAATCACCGTACGGCCACCCAGTCCGAATTCCTTCCCCTCGGGGTCGCACAGAACGAAGTCGCCCTCCACGCGCAAGGGCCCGTTCGTCAACGCAGTGATCTTCACCGCCATGTTGCGATCCTAGCAGAACGACGCCATCATGATAGATGCCATGGGGCGTGCCCGGCTCTGGCTCTCTTGCCTCTTCAGCCCCGCCCTGGGTGTGGCCCAAAGCGACTTGGCTCCGGACGTCTTGCTGCTAGCGCGCATCAAGGTGCACATGGAGGAGAACCTCAAGCGCCTGCCCAACTACACCTGTGTCGAAACCGTCGAGCGGTCCCGCCGCCGCGCTCCGGCGCGCAAGTTCGAGCTCGTCGACGCTCTCCGGCTGGAGGTGGCCATGATCGGGCGCAAGGAGCTCTACTCCTGGTACGGCGAGAACCGCTTCCAAGAGCGCGACCTCGTGGACATGGTCGGCGGCGGGGCCATCGGCAACGGCGATTTCGCTTTGCACGCCTACAGCGTTTTCCTCTCCTCCGCCCCGACCTACACCTACGTCGGTGAGGACATTCTCGACGGTCGGCGCACCATCCGGTACGACTATCGCGTTCCCCTCCTCCTCAGCGGCTATCGGATCCGCGTTCCACCTCGCGAGGCGCGGGTACCCTACCACGGCGCCTTTTGGGTGGACGCCGCCACGCTCGACCTGGTGCGTCTCGATGTCACCGCCGATCAGATCCCTTCCGAACTCAACTTACGGGAGGCGCGCACCAGCATCTGGTACGGCCGGGTGCCCATCGGAGAGGACGAGTTTCTGCTCCCGCGCCGCTCCGAGCTGGTCATGATCGATCTCGCGGGAAACGAAAGCCGTAACCGCATCGAGTTCACCCAGTGCCGCCAGTTCACGGGAGAGTCGCATCTCTCCTTCGGGGATCCGCCGCCGGAGGCCCCGCCGCCGGCGCCGCAACTACGCGAATTCGAGCTGCCCGCCGGTGTCGACCTCGAGCTCCGTTTGGAGACTCCGGTCGACTCGGAGACGTCCTTCGTCGGCGACCCGCTCCGCGCCGTCGTGGCGCGGGCGGTCAAGAAGGAGGGACGCGTCGTGGTGCCCAAAGGGGCCGTGGTCACCGGACGGCTGACCCGGCTGGAACGCCTTGCCTCGACCCCCGCCCACTACGTGGTGGGCTTGGAGTTTTACGCGATCGAGTTCGAGGGCGGGCGCGCGCCTTTCCGCGCTCGTCTCGAACAGGCGGGCGCCGCGACCGCGCGCATCCCGGGCAGCACCATGCACTTCGCCTACCTTCCTCCGGAGCGGCGGACCACGCTGCTGCTGGTAGAGCCTCCTGCACGCCGGGCCGGCGTGGCCCTCCTATTAGCGCGCGCCTCCCGTTTGCAGCTCCCGCGCGGATTTACGATGTTGTGGAACACCGATCTGAAACCGGAGAACACAGGACCGTGATCCGACCGGAAGTTCACCACTACCGCGAATTGTTTACGCACGCGTTAGACTTCGCCGAGCACCAAGTCCGCCGCTTGATCGAACGCGACCCCGGCTTCTACCCCATGTACACGCACCGCGGCCGCTGGCGCCACGACCTGCCTGCCTGGACCCACTGGTGCGACGGCTTCCTGCCGGGCCTGATGTGGATCTTCCACGAGCGCCACGAACCGCACAGCCCGGAGGCGGCCTGGTGGCTCGAGCAGGCGGTGCGGTACACCAAACCCCTGGAGCCGCGCAAGCACGACCGTGAGGTTCACGACTTGGGCTTCATTTTCATGTCCACCTTTCGCCGCTGGCACGCTCTCACGGGCGAGCCGTCGGCGCGCGAGGTGGTCATCGAAGCCGGCCGTACGATGGCGCTGCGCTTCCGCGAGAAGGGCCAGTACCTGCGCTCGTTCGTCGCCGAGGAGTCGCTGTTCATCGACATCATGATGAACGTGGGCATTATCTTCTACGCGGCTCAGGAAACCGGCGAGCGGACGCTCCACGACATCGCGCTGCGCCACTGCTTGACCACGCGGCGCGTGCTGGTGCGCGGAGACGGCTCCACAGCCCACGAAGGCATCTTCGACACCGCCACCGGGGAGTTTCTCCGCCAAAGCACGCATCAAGGTTATCGGGGCGACTCGTGCTGGTCGCGAGGGCTGGCCTGGGCTCTGTATGGCTTCACCGACTGTTACGGCTACACGCGGGACGTTCGGCTCCTGGAAACCGCCGAAGCCTGCGCCCGCTACTACATCGAAAACACCCCCGCCGACGGCGTCCCGCCCTGGGATTACGACGCGCCTCCGGAGCAACGCGCCTTGCGCGACACCTCGGCGGCCGCCATCGCCGCCGGAGGCCTGCTGCGGCTGGCTGCCGCCACGCCGGATCGAATCCGCGGCCGACTCTATCGGACCGTCGCGCTACACACGCTCTATACGCTGGCATCCCGCCACCTGGCGGAACCAGATCCGGAATGGGAGGGCATCCTCAAGGGGGGCGTCTATCACCTCCACAAAGGACTGGGCGTTAACGAGTCTGTCATGTGGGGAGAATATTTCTTTGTGGAAGCGCTGGCGCGCGCGCTCCAGGAGACCGACGATGGCGTTCCAGCTTAAGAGTCCGTCATTTCGCGAAGGGGATCTGATCCCGAAGCTTCACACCTGTGACGGCGGCGACCTCTCCCCGGCACTCGAATGGGACGGTGAACCGGCCGGCACGCAAAGCTTCGCCTTGATCGTGGACGATCCCGATGCGCCGGCGGGGGTCTGGAACCACTGGTTGCTCTGGGACATCCCGGCGAGCGTGCACACCCTGGCCCAGGGTTTCAAACCGGGCCAGACCGGCGTGAGCGGCACGAACGATTTCGGTCGGGTCGGTTACGGCGGCCCCTGCCCGCCGCGCGGCCACGGGCCGCACCGCTATTTCTTCCGTCTGTACGCGCTGAACACGCCGTCGCTCGGACTGAAGGCTGGGGCGCGCCGCAGAGAGTTGGATCAGGCGCTCGAGGGCCGCATCCTGGGCGTAGCCCAATATATGGGCCGCTACGAGCGCCGCTGAGAACGTTCCGGTTCCGGGAGGCTGCATCGTGACCACCAAACGGCGCAGATTCTTGCAGTCGGCGGCGGGCGCCGCCGCGACACTGGCCTTTCCTTGCACCGCCGAGGTCGAGCTTCAAAGCCCTGCGGCCGTACCTCCGACCCCTTCAGAGGGCAAGCTCTCGCTCCCCCAAATCCGCATGGGGGATTACCAAGTGAGCCGGCTCATTATTGGCGGAAATCCGTTCTATGGCTACTCGCACTTCAACCGGCTCTTCAGCCAGCACATGATGGAGTGGTCCACGCCCGAGCGCGTCTGCGAAATCTTGCGCCGGTGCGAGGCCAACGGCATCAATACGTGGCAGTTCTCGCACATGCAGCGGCCCCTGGCCGATTTGCAGCGCTACCGCGCCGAAGGCGGCACAATCCAGTGGCTGTTGCTCAGTCATCCGGAGATGGAAAAAGACTTTACGCTGATCCGGGAGGTGGTCAAGCTGAAGCCCATCGGCATCGCGCACCACGGGGGCTCTGCCGAGCGCAAGCGACGCGCTGGCCGGCTCGGCGAAGTGCGCGACTTCCTCAAAGCCGTTCGTGACGCCGGCGTGCTGGTAGGGCTTTCCCTCCATGACCCCACGCTGCTCGAGCAGGTCGAGGAGGAGAACTGGGACGTGGATTATTACATGAACAGCCTCTACTACATCACTCGGACGGCCGACGAGTTCAACAAACTGCTCGGCCAGAAGCCCCTGGGGGAAGTCTATCTGCCCGAGGATCCGCCGCGCATGTGCCGGGCGATTCGCCAGACCCGCAAGACGTGTCTGGTTTACAAGGTGCTGGCCGCTGGACGGCTGACCGATTCCCCCGCGCAGATCGACGAAGCCTTCCGGTTCGTGTTCGGCAATATCAAACCGCAAGACGCCATCATCGTGGGCATGTACCCGCGCTACAGCGACCAGATCCGTGAGAACGCCGAGCGGGTGCGGCGGATCTGCGCCGAACTGGCCGGCGTCTCCGCAGGGTCGACCTCGAGTTCTGTACTGTAGTTTTAGTACTTTGATGCACAGGTACTAAGTGGCCGGACAGTGCTTTCCTTTTGACAGCAACGCGGACGGATGCCACAATTGTGCGAGAGGGGCATGGCCAAGGCACAAACGTCCCTAACCGTTATCATTCCTGCCCACAATGCGGCAGACGATCTGGCGCAATGCTTGCAATGCCTTTTCCAATCCGAAACTCCTCCTTATGAGTGCTTAGTCGTTGATGACGGGTCGACCGACGAAACGGCGGAGGTGGCTGAAAAGTTGGGGGCGCGAGTGCTTCGAACCGGCGGCAGGCGGGGGCCGGCGCACGCCCGCAACCTCGGAGCCCGCGCCGCGCGCGGAGACGTCTTGCTCTTCCTTGACGCCGACGTCTGCGTCCATCCCGATACGCTGTCACGGGTCGCCAGCGCCTTTGAGACCGACCCCGAACTCGACGCGCTGATTGGTTCCTACGACGACTCGCCCAGCTCACCGGACTTCCTGTCGCAGTACCGCAATTTGATGCATCACTACGTGCACCAGAACGCCCGGCGTGAGGCGTGCACGTTTTGGAGTGGCTGCGGCGCCATCCGACGGGAAGTCTTCTTGGCACACGCGGGCTTCGACGAATCTTACGGGCGTCCGGCCATTGAAGACATCGAACTGGGCTACCGGCTGCGCATGGCCGGCCGCAAAATGGTCCTCGACAAGCACGTTCAGGTCAAGCACTTGAAACGCTGGACGTTCTGGAAACTGATCAAGACGGACATTTTTGACCGAGGGATCCCCTGGACGGAGCTCATCCTGCGTCAGCACTACATGCCCAATGACTTGAACCTGGAGCTCAGCCAGCGGGTCAGCGTGGCGCTGGCTTTTTTGCTCATGGGGCTGTCTACGGCCGCTTCGCTGTATTGGGGATGGTATTTCGTCGCTCCCTTCATGGGCGTGCTGTTCCTTTTGCTGGGCGCCTGCTGGCTCGAGCCGTTCCGGCGGCATCCCTCGAAGGGGATCGTCGTCGCCATGCTCGCGATCCTGGGATTCATCACCTGGCAGGCCTTCGCCGTTGAGATGGCCGGCATCTTACCTCCCCTGTATCTGGCGGTCATTCTGTTGTTCTTGCGCCACCGCTATGCCTTCAGCAACGAACGGGCGCGCAAGATCACTGGCGTGCTGGTCGGACTTTACATTCTTGGCGCCATTGCTTTCATGGTGCAGCGCCTGCCGGCTCACAAGCTCATATTCGCCGTATCTCTAGTGGCCTCGGTCATTGTAATACTCAACAGCCGCTTCTACCTCTTCCTCGCTGCACGCCAGGGCCGCCTGTTTGCCCTGGCGGCAATTCCCTTCCACCTGCTCTACCACTTCTACAACGGGTTATCGTTTCTCGCCGGATGCTTCCATTACTACTGGAGCCGTCTGTGGGAGAAAGCTCCGAGGCCAGCGGCGGTAGCACCCGCAGATGGCAAGAAGTAAGTCTGTTATTCTTGCATATCATTCGATTCGCAACGCTGAGTCCGTGATTGCCATTTCCCCAGTTGTGTTTCGGCAACAGATGGAGTGGCTCGCCAGCTCGGGCGCGCCGGTGGTGCCCCTTCACTCCGTCTGCGCGACGCCGGGTTCGGTGGCGCTCACCTTCGACGATGGCTACCGGGATTTCTTCGAGGAAGCCCTCCCCGTGCTCTCGCGCTATGGCCTGCCCGCCACCGTGTTTCTCGTGGCGGGCCGCTGCGGCAGGAGCAACGATTGGGATCAGGCCGGGTACCGATCCATACCGCCCCTGGAGCTGATGAGTTGGCGAGAGGTCCGGCAAGCGGCGAGGGCGGGCGTGGAGATTGGCGCGCACACCTACTCCCACCCTGATCTTCGGCGTCTTCCGGAAACGGCAGTAGCGTGGGAGTTCGCACGCTGCCAGGAGGAGATCGCGGACCGTGTCGGCCAGCAGCCCCGGAGTCTGGCGTACCCTTATGGACATTCGAATCCTGCCGTCCGCCGCATCGCATGTCGTTTTTTTGACCGGGCCTGCGGCGCCCGTCTGGATTTGGTCCGCGACGGCGCCGACGTTTTTGACCTGCCTCGCGTGGACGTCCATTACTTTCGCGACCTCGAGCGTTTCCGACGGCTCATCGCCGGCGACGAGACCTACCTCAAAGTGCGGCGCGCCTTGCGTTGGGTGCGCCAATGGGTGGCGGGATGACCCATGCGCCTCGGCATCGATGGAGGGTGCTGGAGCAACCGTCGAGGGTACGGGCGGTTTACCCGTGAGCTGCTCACGGCGGTAGCGCGCCGGGATCGCGCTAGCGAATTTATTCTGTTTCTCGATAGCAACGCCGCGGACGAATTCCCGGTCCCGCGTCGCCTCGAAGTCCGACGCGTGTCCACTTCGGCGGCTGTGAACGAAGCCGCTCGCGCCGACGGCCGGCGGAGGGTCGGCGACCTGTGGCGCATGGCTCGGGCCGTGGCGCAGCAGCCGCTTGACGCCTTCTTCTTTCCTTCGGTCTACTCCTATTTCCCGTTGTCCCCCGGCGTTCCAGTCATCGTCGGCGTTCACGACACCATCGCCGAGCGCCGCCCCGAGTTAACCTTCGCGTCTCGAAAACACGAGCTGTTCTGGCGGATCAAAGTTTGGATGGCGCTGGCCCGCGCCGACAGGGTCCTGACCGTGTCGGAATATTCGCGCCGTTCGATTCACGAATACTACCGGGTCCCCCTGAGCCGGATCCACGTGGTGTCCGAAGGGGTGGCGCCGGTGTTCCGCAAGATGCCGGTGGATCCCCCCGCGCGGCCCTTTATCCTGTACGCGGGAGGAATTTCGCCGCATAAGAACCTCTCCACGCTGATTGCCGCCTACGAGCGGATCCGCGCCCGGCGCCCGGGCGTGCAGCTGATCCTCGTCGGAGACTACCAGTCGGACCACTTCAAGAGCTGCTACGCGGAACTCCGGGAGCAGGTGCGCTGTGCGGGCCTTTTGGAAGACGTCATCTTTGCCGGCTACGTCCCTGACGAGGAGCTGTGCCGGCTTTACAACAGCGCCGCGCTATTTGTCATGCCCTCGCTCGACGAGGGCTTCGGCCTGCCCGCCCTGGAGGCCATGACGTGCGGCGCGCCCGTCGTCGTCAGCTCCGGAAACGCGCTCGAAGAGGTGGTCGGCGACGCCGGCCTCGTGGTGGCTCCGAACGACGTGGCGGCGCTCGCCGAGGCCATGGACCGCGTGCTGGGAGACCCCCTCCTGGCCCAGCAGCTCTCCGAGCGAGGCCTGCGCCGATCGCGAGCCTTCTCCTGGGATCGCGCCGCGGAGGCGTTCCTCGAGGTCGTCCGTTCGATGGTGAACCCGCCGCCAACGCCGACTACCGCAGGACGTTGAGCTCGGGAGCGGTTTGCTGCGCCGCCGACGGCCCCCGCAGCCACTCACGGGAAGCCCACAGCGCCCGCACCAACTGGGGTGGTTGGTAGACGATGCTCGGCCACAGAAACACTTCGTTGGTGCAGTAACACTCCTTGGCAGCAATGGAACGGCGTAAGGCCTCCGCCGCCGCCGAGCGCCAGATCTCGGTAAAGGACTGACGGCGTAGGTTGCCAATCGGGGGATGTGTCTCGCAGAAGCTCACATCCCCGTTCGCGTAGACCACGGCGTTCAAGATCCCGGCCCGGCAAGGGATAACCTGCCGGCGTTCCGCCGCCGTGCGCATCTTGGCCTTTTGCAACAGCGGCTCGACGATGGCGCCATAACGCTGCGCTTCCCGTGGCGCCCAGATTTGCCGGACTTCTTCATACAGCCGCCGGTACTCGTCCAGGGACGGACCCTGCAAGGACGGGTTCTTCCGATCGCCGCGGATCAAAGCCAAGTTGTGGTGATCCATGGCCGGGCAGCGTTCATAAAGGTAACGCGTGAGGCGCCGGATTTCATCCATGTTGCTGTCCGTGGCCGTCGAAATGGCATGGATGCGCAGCCGGGGCTCCCGCCGCTGAAACTCCTCCAAGGCGTCGTAGGTGGCCATGGCGCGCTCGAAGGCGTCCCGCATGCCGCGAAAGGCGTTGTGAAATTCGGGCATGCCGTCCAGAGAAAGCTCGATGGCGAACAGCCGCAGCGACGGCTCTCGGAACACTTCCTCCAAGGCCCGGATCGTGCGGTCGGCAAAGGATCCGTTGGTGGGCACGTAGATCTGCTCGACGCGGTTGCGCTGAATGAACAAGCGGCAGATCTGGCCGAATTCCTTGCGCAGGAACGGCTCCCCGCCGGAAAGATTCAGCGTCTCCACCCGGCCGAGCTCGCGGGACAACTGGTCGAGTTCCTCGACGGTGAGATCGTCCGGCCGGTTCAAGTTGCGCCAGTAAAAGCAGTGCTCACACGTTTGGTTGCAAGTCGAGTTAATGAACAGAATCAGAAATGGGGGAGTGGGAGGTGGGCCCGGCTGGTAGTTCCGCCACGTAATCCGGGCATGGCGCCGCACGCGCTCCCAGAAACGCATCCTACCATGATACCACCACGCCGCGGCATCGCTCGAGCCAACGGTTGTCGAGCTTGTTCACCTCGGCCCGTACGACTTGGAATAACCCGTGCGGCCGTTGCGCACGGTAAAAGACCCGTCGGGGGAGGCCGACAGCTTTAACCAGTCGCCCAAGCAGTTCTCTTCCAAGTTTGCGATGAACGCCTCCGGAGCATTCAGCTGCTGACCTGCGGCGATGGAGTAATGCAGTTGCCAGATGTCCTCGAGGCCCGGAGAGCTGCGCAGCACTTTCAGGGCCTCCGGCGTGCCGCCTTTTCGGGCGCCGTTGTTCATCACCGCCACGCGCGGCCGCACCGCGTGCACCAAGGCCGCCGGACCGGAGGTGTTCATGCCGTGATGAGTCGTCAGGTAAACATCCACCGTGCCAATGCGGTTGGACGGACAAACCAAGTCCAGTTCCTTGTTCCAGGTCAGATCCCCCAGATTCAGGAAGCGGAATTTGCCGTAGCTCAACAGAAAACCGATGGAGGCAGCGTTCTCGCTCGGATCGTCGTCCCGTCGTTTTTCGTCCCGGCACAACGGATTTTCCTGGCCCGCGCCGGCCAGCGGAGCGCGCAAGACTTCTCCGCCACTGGCCACGATGCGCACCTCTACGCCTCTCAACGGAATGGTCTCGCCCGGCCGCACGATCGAGTGCCGGCCCTTCTGCCGAACGCGTTCGTAGCGGGCAAACAGTTCCGCTGCCCGGGCGCCGGTTTCCACACTGGGGCCGTGATCCACGAACGTCTTGACGGGAAGCAGCTCGACCACCTCCGGTGCGCCGCCCACGTGGTCGAGGTGGTAGTGCGTGATCAAGAGATAATCTAGCTCACCGACCCCGGCGCTTTTGGCCACCGAAGCGATCCGCTCGGCGTCACGTCCGCCCACGCCGGCCCATCCCGCATCCACAAGCATGGATTCCCCGGCCGGGGTCACAATCAAAGTGGCTTGCCCGCCCTCTACGTCAATGAAGTAGATATCGAGCTTACCGGCGTTCTGGGCCTGTCCCACCCACGCCGCCAGGCACAACGCCAAAATTGCCCGCATCATGCGGCTCATCGTAGCACAGGCTCGTCGAGCTCTCGCCAGAGGCGGGCCAGTTGCTCGATGGAAAGCTCCTCGGCGCGCCGTGACGCCTCCGGCAAGGCCTGGAGCGCGGGCCCGTAGTAGCGCTCCAAGTTGTTCCGGATCGTCTTCCGCTTTTGCCGGAAGCAGCGCGCAGCGAACCGGAGAAACGCGTGCGGATCCGTGATGCCCCAGCGCTCTTCCGGCGACACAGGCACGAGGCGCACCAGGGCTGAGTCCACCTGGGGAGGGGGACGAAAGGCGCGGCGGCCTACGAGGAACAGGATCTCCGGTTCGGCGAAGAGGCGAGTCCGCACGGTGAGGAACCCGTAAGCGCGGTCCCGCGGCGGAGCGGTCAGCCGCTCGGCCACTTCCTTCTGGAGGAGCAGGACGGCCCGTCGGAGGTGCGCTCCCAAAGCGAGCACTTTGTCCAGGATCGGAGAGGTGATGTAATAAGGCAGGTTGCCGGCGACCACCGCCGGACCCCATTGCCCGAGGTCGAGCGCCAGCACGTCGGCCTGCACGATCTGCAGCTGCGCCGCACCGGCGAATCGCTCGGCAAGGCGCGCCGCGAGGGCTGGATCCTTTTCGATCGCGATCACCGAGGCGGCCCGCTCGAGCAGGCACGCCGTCAGCGACCCGGTCCCGGCGCCGATCTCAATGACGCGCGGCTCGTATTCGGGACAGGCTTCCCGCGCGATGCGCTCCAGTAAGGGTTTCGCCGTGAGGAAGTGCTGTCCGAGCCGCCGCCCCACGGGGCTGTTCCGCTCAGCCCCTCACGTCAATCTCGCTGCGCCGCAGCGTGATGCGGACGCGGGCGGCCGCGGGCTGCCCGAAGGTCGTCCCCGGAGTAAACTGCGTGAACAGCAGCGCATTTTCCAGGCTGCGCCGGGTCCGCGGGTCGCGGATCCAGTTCTCGCCGGCCGGGGCCGAGTAATCCACAATGCGCCCCTGTGGATCCACCGTCAGATCGAGCACGATTTCATCGGCATTGACCAGTCCGTAGGGCCCCATGCAGAGAAAGGTGGCCTCACGCGACAACCAGATGGGCACGTCGTTGTGGCTCGCCGCCGTTGGGCGCGAAAACACCGGGGCGAGGATCGCAAACAGCAAGACGGCCGACAGAATGCCCCCTGTTACCGGGACTGCCGCCGGGCGCAGGAAATTATCGGCCCAGAGCCGGACCCGGCGCCCCGCCAGCGTCGCCCATCCCCGGAACCCGCCTCCCGCCAGCCCGCGGGCCCGTTCCCGGGACGCCAACACCCGCAGCGAATAGACCAAGCGCGGCGGCGGGGGCCACGCTGGCAAGCCCCGCAGCATCCGCCGCACCCGATCCAGCTGCTGCCACCGGTTGCGGCACTCGACACACCAACTCAGGTGGCGTTGCACCCATTCCTGTTCCGGACGCGTCAGCCGATTGTCCGCCAGGCTGGAGAGCGCGCGTTGTACCTCCTTGCAGTTCATAGTCTCACTCGACCGCCTGGGGCGCCCATCGGACGGCGGCCGCGGGCGCCAACCGTTTCTCGAGCTCCGCGCGGAGCGCCTCGCGCCCGCGCAGGATCCGGGATTTCACCGTGCCGAGGGGCACCTGAAGGATCTCCGCGATCTCCTCGTAGCTCAAGTCCTCCACATCCCGCAACACCACCGCTTCCCGCAACACGGGACTGAGGGCCGCAAGCGCCTGCTCGAGCAGGGCCCGGCTTTCTTGTGCCACCGCCGTCTCGAACGGGGAACGTGCGCCATCGCGCGAGGTATCCACCAAGGAACCGCACTCCTCCAAGCCGACCTCTCGCCTGCGGTGACGCCCGTGCCAGCGGCGGTGGTTATGGGCTTCGTTCACGGCGATGCGATAAACCCAGGTTTTCAGGCTGCTCTGGCCGCGAAACCCGGAGATCTTGCGAAAGATTTTCAAGAAAATATCCTGGACCACGTCGGGCGCATCACCCGGGTCCTGAAGGAGGCGCGCAACGAGGTTATAGACGGGCTGCTGGAAGCGGGCGAGCAACGTCTCATAGGCCTCCTCCCCTCCCTCTCGGAGAGCCTCCACGAGGCGGCGATCCTCTTCCGCATCGGCCGCCGCGGGATCGAAGGAGGCGGTGAGATCCAGGGTGACGAGGAAATCTGTCACGGCTCGCCTGCCTCTCTTACGGTATCACGCGCCAAGCCCGCATTGGTTTAGACCCTCCCGGCCGAACAAAGGTTCCGCCGCCGCGACCTACTCCGGGAGGACCCGTACGAACTCTCCCACGACGCGGTAGCGATCCTCGAACTCCGAGGGCTCCAGCTCCAGCACCGGATAGGCGGGATTCAGGGGAATCAACCGGATCCGCTCGTGGCGCCAGGAGTCGGGCCCGACAGGCCGCTTGACGCTCTCGTAGCGCTTGACCGTGAACCGGCCCCCGGATTCGGATGCGCCCCGCTCCTGCACCAGCAGCACCTTACCGCCGCGGGAGCCGACCACGTTCTCCCGGAACAGGCATAAGCTGCCGTCGGGGATGAGGGGCTCCATGGAGCGACCCACCACGCGGGCCAGGAAAACGCGTTGCGTCTCCCGCAACTCCTCGGGGGCCTCCACCCAGCCCTCGAGCCGCACCTCCATGTCTTCGCCGAACGGTCCGGCCGCCGCCCGTAAGGAGTAGAGGCGCACGTGCCGCACGCTGGCCGGCATCTCCACCACTTCCAGCTTGCGGCCCTCGACGTGACGCCGGTACAGATTCTGTAACGTCCGCAGGAACGCACCAGCGGGAACCGCTACCGGCTCGCGGGGCGTGACGCGGACCGCGTTGGAGAGTGTATCTTCCAGCCACTCGAGCAACGCCCGCGCCCCCATCTGCTTCGCCTTCTCTTCCAGATCCGATTCGAGCAGCGCCAGCACCTCGGCGTCTTCGGGGGCCGCAATCCGGTCCCAGTCCTGGCGGAGCTTCACGTAGAGCGCATCCCGAGCGGGATCGAGGAGCAATACGCCAGCGTTGACCTCCGGCCGGCCGGGCAGCGCCAACTGGATCAGCAGATATTCGGCCTGTTGCGCCCCCTCCCATGCCAAGCTCATGTCCCTCTCCCTTGATCGGACGCAGGCACGGGACCCGTTATGGGGCGTAGGGGTAGTAACCCTTCCGCGTCCGCACCGTAACGTTCGGCAGGTTGACCTCTACGCGGATATTCCGGAAGGTCCGCGGCACATCGGTCTCCGAGGGAACGTAGCGCAGGATGTACTGCGTGGTCACCTCCCCGGCAATGGCGGCCACCGCGTTGAACAAACCCTTGGCGATCTTAGCCGCGTACTGGCCCGTGCCGACTTTCAAGGCATAGTTGCCTTCGTCGGAGGGCGTCGAAAGGAAGCCGGCCACGTCCTTGTAGAGATTCTCGAGGGGATATTCGACCCGGCCCCCCGTCTCCTCGGCCAGACGCCGCAAGTTCTTGTCCCCCTCGGAACCGAATCCGAACGCGACCGTGCTGATGCCATAGATGGTCACGAGATTGCGTTGCGCGATTTCCAGCACCTCTTCCAGGCTCCTGGTGCTGGCGGTGTCGTGTCCGTCGCCGATGACCACCAGCACGCGCCGGGGCTCGATCGGTTCCCCTTCCACCAGGCTGCGCCGGGTGCAAGCCATGTAAATGGCGTCGAAGAAGGCGGCCCCGCCGCCGGGCTTGAGTTTGCGGATCTTGTCCGCGATCGGCTCGGAGTCATGAGTGGTGTCTACGAGCAGCTCCGGCTCGTTGGCGTACGTGATCAGGTAGCCCCGAAACCGTTTGTCGCCCGGGAGCAACGTGAACACCAGCTCGAGCGCCGCCTCCTGGAACGTTTTCCAGTGCAGGCGCGTGGCATTGCTCATGTCGAGCAGGAACCCGATCACGACCGGCTGGTTGTGCTCACGGGAAAAATACAAGATCTTCTGTTCCTTCTCCTCGTCGAAGATCTTGAAGTCGCTCGCTTCCAGGTTGCTGACGAAGCGTCCTTTTTCGTCCGTGACGGTAACCGGCACGACGACCTCATTCACCTGAGCGCGGAAGGCAGGCGGACGCTCCTGACCCGAGGACTTGGGAGCGGGCGGTTGCTCCTGGCCTGACGCGGCGGCCAACGCCGTCAACAGGATGCTAACAACGCACCCCCGCATGGGGATCTCAACCCCAATTATACCGGCAATGCCGCCGAAACGAGCCGGTTTAGCGTTGCACGCGCCCGGAGCCGGCTCCGCGCACCAACTGATTGACTTCCTCGACGGAGAACCGGTTGAAATCGCCCGGCACGGAGTGCTTCAGACAGGACGCCGCCACGGCGAACTCCAGCGCTTCCTGGCGGCTGGGCAGGCAAAGGAGCCCGTAGATCAAGCCCGCCGCGAAGCAGTCGCCCGCCCCCACGCGGTCCACGATGTGCGTGATGTCATAGCGGCGGCTGGTGAGGAACTGGCTGCGGTCGTGCAAACAAGCCGACCAGCCGTTGTGGGAGGCGCTGAAGGATTCCCGCAGCGTGATCGCCATCAGCTTCAGGTTAGGGAAGCGTTCCAGCACGCGCTCGGCGAGGCAGCGGTAGGCGCTCACGTCCAGCTTGCCGGACTCCACGTCCACGCCAGCTTCGATGCCCAGGGCCATCTGGCAGTCCTCTTCATTGGCGATGCCCACGTCCACGTGGCGGAACAGCTCGCCCATCACCTCGGCGGCGCTCTTGCCGTACTTCCAGAGATTCTTTCGGTAGTTGAGATCGCAGGAGACCGTCAGACCGAGGGCGCGTGCTTTCGTGACCGCCTCGAAGGCCAAGTCAGCGGCGCTTTGGCTGATCGCCGGCGTGATGCCGGTGACGTGAAACCATCCGGCGCCGTCGAAGGCCTTCTCCCAGGGCACATCGCCGGGCTTAGCCAGAGCGATGGCGCTGTAGTCACGGTCGTAAACCACCTTGGACGGGCGCTGGTTGGCCCCAGGCTCGACAAAGTAAATGCCCATGCGTCCCTTGCCGCGCACAATGGCCGAGGCGTCCACGCCGAAGCGGCGCAGCTCCCCCACGAACGCGTCGGCGATCGGGTGGTTGGGCGGCAGGACGGTCACGTAACGGGCCGGTACCCCGAAGCCGGCCAGCGCTACCGCAACGTTGGCCTCCCCACCCCCGAAAGTGGCGACAAACTGCGGCGATTGCAAGAAACGTTCGAATCCCGGCGGGGCGAGCCGGAGCATGATCTCCCCGAAGGTGACTACAGGTTTCATATTCCGCTCTCAAGCCAGTCGGAGTCGGTGCGAGTCACTTGGAAGCATCCGGAACGGCGATGACGTCCACGGCCAGCGAAGCGTCGAGCGCGGGCAGGCCTTCGAACGGCAGCATCGTGCTGGCCGGAGGCCGGGTCATGTCATAGAATTCCGCGCGGACTTTGCGGATCAAGGCGCTGAGGCCGCCCGACAAAGGATAAATCGAAGCCATGGCAGTCTGCCGGAGGGAGGCCCCGACTTGAGCCAGCTCCCGGTCCAGACGCTGAAACGCCAGACGCACGTCCTGCTCCTCGTATTGAAACGCCATTTGGGCGCCGGTCAGGACGATCTTCGGCGCCCCCACGAGCGCCACATGGGAGTAGTGAGGGGAGGCCGGCAGCCCGTCGGGATTGAGCGTGCGCAGAGGCGCTCCCACGGGCGCATTCAGCCGCGCCACGGCCTCGCACTCGACCAGGCTGCGCGCGGGCGCCCGCTGGATCTGTACGTAGTTGGCTGCCGCATGGGGCAACTCACGGGCCACGCGCGCCCGCAGCACGTCGATATCCTCGAGCGAGGTCAAAAAACAGGTGACCCGCAGCACGTCCTTTGCATCGGCTCCGGCGCCGCGCACCGCCCGCATGAGGTCCGCCAGCGACTTCTCTGCCAGCGGCGCCAGGGTGAGCCGGTAGTCCTCGGAAGTGGCGGCTTGCCCGGAGATGAAGGCGAGCCCGTGCGGGTTGACATCTTTGCGGGCCGCGGCCACCGACTCGAGCACGACCTGGGCGCCGGTAAGCGGCAACGCGCCCACCTGCACCACGGTCAGGGCGGGCAACGGCAGGCGGCGCTCAGTGAACACTTCGCTGACCAGGCTCTGGACGCGCCGCATGTCGCCGCTGCCGGCTACGAAGGCCCGCAGTTTGACGATGGTCATGTCCCGCGTCATGCGGAACAGGGCCTGCAAGGCGTCACGGGTTTGCCGCGAGAGCAATCCGCGGGCGGACAGCGGCGAGACGTGGAACATCAGCCGGCGCGGGTCCGCCGTCACGACCGTGGGAGGCTCTTTCGGAATGACGCGGGTCTGCGCGACTTTTTCCTGCTCGAGTTCCAGCTGGGTCTTGGGCTCGGCCGGAGGTTTCTGCGCGGCCAAAGAGCCCGCCGCCCACGCTGCCAGCAGCAGGAAGGACGCAACTTTCATTCGTTTCGCACACGATTGTAGCAGATCGGCTCCGTGTGGCCTTCAAGGCGCTGCTTGAAGCTGCCGACGTTGTTCCTCGGAAAAAGGGCAGCGGTCCGACGGTGGGGGCCGGCGCCCCTGCCGGACGAGGTTGAAGTGGGCATCGAACAGACATGGATCGAGCGTCAGAGCCGTCTGGAAATCGCGGCGCGCGGCTTCGAGCTGGCCGAGGGCCATGAGCGCCACACCGCGATTGTTGTACGCCCGGGCGTCTTGCGGCGCCAGCGCCAGGGCGCGGCCGAACTCCCGGAGCGCGCCGCCGGCGTCGCCCAGCATCAAATAGGCGCGCCCCATGGCCGAGGGGACGCGCGGATCCTCCGGCGCGAGGCGGCGGGCTTCTTCCAGCACGCGCAGCGCCTCTGGCGGGGGCAGCAACCGGGCCAGTTGCAACTTGGGACGGAGCTTGCGCGGCGCCCTCCGCGAAGCCTCTTCCCAAAGCGCTCGCTCGCTGCGCCAGACCTGCGTGCGGGCGGCGCCGAGCACCGCCAGCAGCGCCACCGCCCCCACCGCATAGCGCGCCCGCACGCGGCGCGCGGCCAAGCCGGCCAAGGCAGAAAAGGCAACCATGGGTAGATACATTCTGCGGTCCGCGCTCAGGTCGCTCGCAGGGAACACCGACGAGCTGGGCAGCAAGAGCACCAGGCCCGCAATCCACCAAAATCCCTCCCGAGCCCTGTCGAAACGACGCCACGCCACGGCGGCGGATGCGGCCAGCAACATCCAAGCCGCGGCGGCGATGGCCGGCGGAGGAATCCGCACGTCCGGGTCCACCGTAAAGCCCCACGGCAAGACCAACAAACGCAGATAGCGCCAGATCACGACTCCCTGCGAGGCGAAGTACTGCGCCGGAGAAACCGCAGCGTGTACTCCCGCCTCGGCGCCCGGTTCCACCGCCGTCGCGAGCACCACTCGCACGCCCGCCGCCACGGCGAACACGGCCATGGCTGCTATCGGGCGGAGCTCGGCCGCGCTGCGGGAAATCGAGACGAACAACAGCAGCAGAAACGCCGGAAACGCCGCACACTCCTCCTTGGCCAGAAGGGCGGCCAGGAACCAAGCCGCGGTTCGCCAGTGCCTACCCCGGACCCAATCCCGCAAACCAGCCAAGCAGAAGACGCTCATTAGGAGCGTGCTACGCGCGAACACGTAATTGACCGCTTCCGACTGGATCGGGTGAACGGCGAACAACAGCGCCGCAAACAACGCAGCCTGCCCCGGAATCAGGCGCCGGAGCGCGCTCCAGGTCAGCGCCGAGGCGAGGGCGTGCAACCCCAGGTTGACGGCATGGTAGCTCGCTGGACTGCTGCCGGCGAGCCGGTAATTGAGCCAGAACGTGAAGTAGGTCAAGGGCCGCGTCCGCAGCGGCGCCCACACCTGGCGCCATCCGTCCGACGCCGTGACGGCCCGGTCGGACAACAGCGCATAGTCGTCCAGGTGGAAGGGCGCGGCGAGGCCTGCTCCGTAAACGGCGGCCGCAGCAGCCGCCAGGATCAGCGGTTCCCGCAATGCTATCATGTTAGGGCTTTCCGGCCCCCAGATGGCGGTACAAACAGCGCCCAAACCCAAACGTCCGCAGACCGAGGCGGAACGCAAAGCGCGGCTTCGCAAGATTCTCCGGGCTCTGGACGAGCTCTACCCGAACGCCACGTGCGCACTGCATCACCGCAACGCCTGGGAGCTGTTGGTCGCCACGATTCTTTCGGCCCAGTGCACGGACAAGCGCGTCAATGAGGTCACTCCAGGGCTTTTTCAGAAATATCCTACGGTGCGGGACTTCGCGGCGGCCAGCCAGGAGGAGCTGGCGCAAGACATCCGCTCGACCGGTTTCTTCAACAACAAGGCCAAGGCGCTGATCGGCGCAGCTCGCAAGATTCTGGCGGACTTCGGCGGCCAGGTCCCTCGAACCATGGAGGAGATGTTGACCATTCCCGGCGTGGCGCGCAAGACCGCCAACGTCGTTCTCGGCACCGCTTATGGCATCCCCTCCGGCATCGTGGTGGACACGCATGTGCAACGGATCGCCCGGCGGCTGGATTTGACCCGGCAGACCGATCCGAACAAGATCGAGCAGGACCTGATGAAGCTCATCCCCAAGGAGCGATGGATTCTCTTCTCGCACCAGGTGATCCACCATGGCCGGAACCTGTGCACGGCGCGCCGCCCGCGCTGCGCCGACTGCCCAATGAACCCCTTCTGCTATGCGGAGGACAAAACGGTATGATTTCCCGACGCCTGTTTCTCGGATCTTCGGCCTGTGCGGCCGCGGAACTGTTCGGGGCGCCCCGCGATGCGAAACAGCCCTCCGCTGAACTGGAAAAACTGGCGCAAACGGCGCTCCGCGAGGCCCGGCGCTTGAAAGCCACTTACTGCGATATTCGCATCAACCGCTACCGCGACCAGACCGTTTCCGTGCGCTTGTCGCCGGAGCGCGGCACCGGCCGCACCCTCGAAGTGCCTTCGGTCTCCGACCAGGAAAGTTTCGGTTTCGGCGTGCGCGTGATCGCGCGGGGTGCGTGGGGCTTTGCGGCCTCGCCGGTGGTGACCGAACAGGAGATCGCCCGAATGACGCGCGAAGCCGTCGCCGTGGCGGAGGCCAATGCACGCATCCAGTCGCGGCTGGTGGTGCTGGCGCCCACGCGGGCTTACCGCGACCGGTGGACGTCGCCCTTCGAGCGCAATCCCTTCGAGGTCCCGGTGGCCGAAAAGCTCGAGCTGCTGCGGGCGGCCGCGGCCGAGGTCAAAAAAGAGAAGCGGGTTTTCGCCTCCGCCGCGATGCTCATGTTCCACTCCGAGGACAAGTACTTCGCGTCTTCGGAGGGGTCCTCCATCCAGCAGCTTGTGGTGCACACGATCGCCAACCTGTCGGCCACGGCGGTGGACTTAGCCAGGGGAATTTCCCGCACGAGAAATTACACGCCACCGCCGCTCGAAGCCGGATGGGAATACGTGCCCAAAATGAACTTTCTCGAACATGCGCCACGGATCCGGCAGGAGGTGCTCGAGCATTTGGCGGCGCCGCCGGTCGAACCCGGCAAGAAAGATCTGGTGCTCATGCCGAGCAACCTGTTCCTGACGATTCACGAGAGCATCGGCCACTCGACCGAGCTCGACCGGGCGCTGGGCTATGAGGCGAACTTCGCCGGCACGAGCTTCCTGACGCCGGAAAAGATGGGCAAGGAGCGGATTGGAAGCGACATCGTGACGATCTACGGAGATCGCACCTACGAGCGCGGGCTAGCTACCGTGGCCTACGATGACGACGGCGTCAAGACGACCCGCTTTCCGATCATCGAGAAGGGCATTTTCAAGCATTTTCAGACGATCCGGGACCAGGCGCACCTGATCGGCGAAAAGGAGTCGCGCGGCTGCTGCTACGCCGATTCCTGGGCGAGCGTGCCGTTCCAGCGCATGCCGAACGTGTGGCTGGCGCCCGGTCCCCCCGAGGTGACGCTGGAAGACCTGATTGCGGGCGTAGACGACGGCATTCTGATCGAAGGACGCGGCAGCTACTCGATTGACCAGCAGCGCTACAACTTCCAGTTCGGCGGGGACGCGTTCTGGGAGATTAAAGGCGGTAAGAAGCGCGGGATGATTTCGCGGGTGGCCTACCAATCGCGGACTCCCGATTTCTGGCAGGCCTGCGACGGCATCGCCGGACCCAGTTACTGGGAGCAGTACGGCTCGCCCAACGACGGCAAGGGGGAGCCGATGCAGACCAACTCGGTGAGCCACGGTTGCTCGCCAGCCCGCTTCCGGCAAATCACCGTCATCCGCACGGACTAACGGAAGGGAGGCAGAGGCGCGATGATGTGGACGCGGGAGGAGGCTCAGAAGCTGGCCGAGAGGATTCTGTCGCTGTCGCGTTTTCCTGAGTGCACGGTGACGCTGGCGGCTTCCGAGCAAGCCAACGTGCGCTTCGCCAACAACGGCATCACGACGGCCGGTTTCGTCCTGGAACGTTCGGTGACCGTAACTTCGACGCGCGACGGCCGCAGCGGCACCGCCCAGACCACCGAGACCGACCCGGCCGGGCTCGAAGCCGTTGTGCGGCGATCCGAAGAGCTGGCGGCTCTGGCCCCGCCCAATCCCGAGCACATGCCGCCGCTCGGTCCGCAGGAGTACCCGGAGACGGGCAAGTATGACGAGGCGACCGCCCGTGCCCGCTCCCCGGAAATGGTCCCGCACATCGCCGCCGTCATCGAAGCGGCTCGGAAGAACAACCTCGTCGCAGCCGGGTTTTTCCTGCGCTCGGCGACGGTACGCGCCGTAGCGAACAAGAACAAGCTGTTCGGCTACAACCGATCCGCCGACGCCCGGCTCACGACCACCATGCGGACCCCGGACGGCACGAGTTCCGGCTGGGCGGGTCAGCCGTCGCTGCGGATTGCCGAGATCCGCGGCAGCGAGATCGCGGCGCGGGCTATCGACAAGTGCCTCCGGTGGCGCAAGGCCGAGCGCCTGGAACCCGGCGCGTACACGGTCGTGCTCGAGCCGACCGCGGTCGGCGACCTGGTCGGCCGCATGGGGTTTGCCATGGACGCACGGGCTGCCGAAGAGGGCCGGTCGTTTCTGAGCAAGAAAGGAGGCGGCACGCGCCTCGGCGAAAAGCTGTTTGCGGAATTCGTCACCTTGCGCAGCGACCCGTTCGACCCGCGGCTGCCCGCTTTGCCCTGGACCGGAGAATTGCTCCCGAGCCGGCGCATCGTCTGGGTGGAAAACGGCGTGGTGCGCAACCTGGTGTACACCCGCTACTGGGCGGCGAAAACGGGCAAGGAACCCACGGGATTCCCAGGTTCCTTGGTGATGGAAGGCGGGGAAGGCAGCGTGGAGGATCTGATCCGTCAGACCGAGCGCGGCCTTCTGGTTACCCGGTTCTGGTATATCCGCATCGTGAACCCGCAGACGCTCCAATTTACCGGGCTGACCCGGGACGGCTTGTTTGTGATCGAAAACGGCAAGGTCTCGCGGCCGGTGAGGAACCTGCGATTCAACGACAGCCCCGTGCGCTTGCTCCAGAACGCTCAGCGCGCCGGGCGGCCGGAACGCGTGCAGGGGGCCGAAGGTGGTTCTCTGGTCGTGCCGCCGCTGGTTTCCACGGGTTTCCAATTCACCAGCGTCTCCGACGCGGTATGAGACCGCGGCTGGCGGCCTTGGCGGCGGCCCTGCTGTGGCTGGCCGCCTGCCAGCGCGGGCCGGACCTGTTCACGCCCTCCATCGAACGCACCCCCCTGACGGGCGCCGAGCCAGGCCGTCTCCGTGCCTTCGTGGCCATGAGCGACCCGGACGCTGAGGTTCACCTCGTCGGGGGAGTGAACCGCACGCTCGAAGCCGGCGCGTGGCGCTGGGCGTCCCAGCGCGCCGAACTCCAGTTCCTGGTCCACGAAGCGCGTCCCTGGCGGTTCGTCATGGAGTTCACCATCGCGGAGGCTACGTTCGCCCACACCGGACCGGTGACGCTTGCCGTGTCAGTGGAAGGCAAGGCGCTCGGCACGCTGCGATGTGACATACCGGGAACGAAACGATTCGAGCGCTCCGTTCCGGCGGACTGGCTGCCCGTCGGAAGGCCCGTGCGCGTGGCGGCCGAGGTGGACAAGGCGTACGTGGATCCCCGCGACGGCAACCGCCTCGGCTTCATTCTCCAGCGCGCCGGTTTTGTGCCGTGATTCCCCAGCCGGTTTATATCCTGTTCGGTGCGGCGTTCACGGTCGCGGTGTCCCTCGCCCTCGGGCGAATGCTGCTGCGGGCCCTCGGGCTGCGGCTTCACCGCACGGAGGAGGGATTCCTGGCCTTCGTCACCGGCGGGGCCTGCCTGAGCGCGCTGATCTTCTGGCTGGCGGTCGCGCACTGGCTCTACAAAGGCGTCTTGCTGGCTCTCGGTGCGGCGGTGCTCGTGGCGGCTTGGCGGCAAGGAGCGCACCGGCGCTCCCCTTCCCCGCTGCCACCCCTGGAGCCCTTTTGGAAACGGTTGTTCGCCGTCGTAATCGCGGCGTACACGGTGCTGTACTTCGCCAACGCCATGGCGCCGGAGATCAGCGCCGACGGCACCGAATACCACCTCGGGCTCGTGGCCCGCTATCTGCGCGAGCGCGGGTTTCCCCGCATTACGACGAACATGTATGCGAGCCTGTCGCAAGGCGTCGAGCTGCTCTTCCTCTACGCCTACGCCTTCGGACGCCACTCCGCGGCGGCGCTCGTGCACTTTGCCTTTCTGGCCGCTCTGCCTTTCGGAATGATCGCCTGGGCGCGCCGCTTCGGGGTTCCTGCCGCCGGCGTTGCGGGAGCGCTGCTTTTTTATTTGAGCCCCGTCGTGGGCATCGACGGCACCAGCGCTTATGTCGACGTGGCTGTGGCGGCGGTGGCCTTCGCCGTGTTCTACCTGCTCCAACTGTGGGATCGGGAACGCGCTGCGGGTTATCTGGTTCCCATCGGGCTCCTCTCCGGCTTCGCCTACGCGGCCAAGTACACAGCCTTCGTCGCTTTTCCCTATGCTGTGGTCTTCGTGGCTTGGAAGCTGCGCCAAGCCCGACAGCCGCTGTGGCGTCCGCTGGCGGTGCTGAGTTTGTGCGCCGCGCTGATCGCCGTGCCGTGGGCGGCCAAGAACTGGATCGTCGTGGACAATCCCTTCTCCCCCTTCTTCAACGCCTGGTTCCGCAATCCCCACGTGCACGTCTCCTTCGAGGAGGAATACCGCTGGCACATGCGGCATTACCCGGGGCTGGCCAGTTACGCCGAGATTCCGCTCGAGGTCACCGTGCGAGGCCACGTGCTCGCGGGGTTGCTCGGGCCCGTGTTCTTGCTTGCACCGCTGGCGCTGCTCGCGCTCCGTTGGCCGCAAGGGCGGCGGCTGCTCGCTGCCGCTGGCGTGTTCGGGGCCACCTACTTCGCCAACATCGGCACGCGATTCCTGATTCCGGCGGCGCCGTTCGTGGCGCTGGCCATGGCGATGGTCCTCACGCGAACCCCAGGCATCGCCCCGGCGGTGGTGGTCTTTCACGGGCTGATCTCGTGGCCCAGCCACATCAAAATGTACGCGGACCCGTATTCGTGGCGCCTGGAACGCGTCACCTGGCGCGAGGCGTTGCGCCTCATCCCGGAGGAGGAGTGGCTGCGCCGGCGTCTGCCCGGCTACTCCATCGCGCGCATGATCGAAGACTCCGTGCCGGCGGGCGAGAAGGTGTTCGCTTGGCAGCGCGTGGCGGAGGCCTACACCACCCGCGAGATCCTGGTGGCCTACACGGCGGCGTTCAACCACACCTTGGGGGACATCCTGTGGACGCCGTTGATCCCCGCATACCACCCTGTGTGGCGCTTCACCTTCCAGTTCGAGCCCCAACGCTTGCGCAAGCTGCGCGTCGTGCAATACGGCCGCTCAAAGACCGAGCTTTGGGCCGTGAACGAATTCCGGATCCAGGGCGAGAGCGATCCCTTGCCGCGGCGGCCGGCCTGGCGGCTGACGGCGCAACCCAATCCGTGGGAAGTGGACCTGGCCTTCGACGGCAACCCCGCAACCCGGTGGCGGAGCTGGGAAGCCATGCGCCCCGGCATGTTCGTGGAGGTGGACCTAGGCGAGGCCACCATGGTGAGCCGAGTCGTGCTCGAATGCTCGCAAGATCACGGTCAGACCCGCCTCAAGCTGGAAGCCATGGACGGAGCCGGGCGCTGGAAGCTGCTCGGCGAGCCGCAGTTTTCCGACGCTTCCGCGCCCGAGGATTTGCGCCGCCGCGCCACCCAAGCCGTCAAGGCGCACGGTGTGCGCTACTTGCTGATCCACGACTCGGATTTCCGCGCGGAAGATTTCCGAATGCGCGCTGCTGAATGGGGGCTCCGGTTTCTGGGCGAGCGGGCCGGAGCGCGGCTATATCGAATCGAGTGAGGTGCGAGCGGGGGTGGACAGAGCGGCCGGCTCCGCGGCGAAGTCCGCTAGCTGCCGCAGGTCCGAGATCCAGTAATCCGGCGCCCAGCGGGCGAGTTCCTGAGGATCGCCGTAACCGTACAATACCGCGCAGACGCTCACGCCGGCGCGGCGGCCCGCTTCCATGTCCGCGGCGGAGTCTCCGACGAACAAACACTCTTCCGGCCTCGCCTTCAATGCGTCCAAAGCCCGGTAGATCACCTCGGGCGCCGGCTTGCTCGGGAAGCCGTCGGTCCCCTGCACGTGGTCGAAATAGCCAAGCAAGCCGAATTGTTCCAGCACCTGAACGGTGGAAGCCGTGCTTTTCGTCGTCGCCGTGGCCTTTCTTCCGCTCAAACGGGACAGCGCTTCGGCCACGCCGGGAAACAGCTTTGTGCCGGCGTGTCCTCTGGCCCGGTACGCTGTGCGGTAGTCCTGGATGATGGCCTCGATGCGCTCGGCCGGCCACAGAGGAAACAGGTCACGGAACAGATCCGAGAGATGCCGCCCGATGTAGCGGCGCAGTAGCGCGTCGGGCACGCCGTCGGCCTGGGCGGTTCGCAGCGCCTCGTGCAGCGCCCCGCAGATGTCCGGCGCCGAGTCCAGCAGCGTGCCGTCCACGTCGAACAGGTAAACCGGGAACCCGGGAATCACGCCGGCTGCGGTCGCTCCCCTTCGCGCAGTCCCGGCACGCGCCGGCCGCCTTCGGGCCGCAGCACTGGCTGAACGCTGGCTTCACCGGCGGCCGGGCTCGGGGGCGTCCGTGCGGGCAGAGGAATGCCCTCGATCAACTGTTTGACCTCCGCGCCCTCGAGCACCTCGCGTTCGAGCAACGCCTCAGCGATGCGCACCAGCGCATCGGAGTGTTCCTCGATGATCTGCGACGCTCTCTGGTAGGCGGTTTCGACCAGCTTGCGAACCTGGCGGTCGATCTCGATGGCTGTCTGCTCGCTGTAGTCGCGGTGCTGGGCGATTTCCCGCCCGAGGAAGATCTGCTCTTCTTTCTTGCCGAAGCTGAGGGGCCCCATCTCGCTCATGCCCCACTCGCAGACCATCTTTCGGGCCAGCTCCGTAGCCCGCTCGATGTCGTTGCCTGCCCCGGTCGTGATGTGGTGCATGAATTTCTCTTCGGCGATGCGGCCCGCCATGAGGATGGCGAGCTGGGCCTCCAGATACTCCTTGGTGTAGGAGTGCTTGTCGTCCATGGGCAACTGCATGGTGACGCCCAGGGCCATGCCGCGCGGGATGATGGTTACCTTGTGAACGGGATCGGCGCTCGGCAACATGGCGGCGACCAGCGCGTGGCCGGCTTCATGATAGGCCGTGTTGCGCTTTTCTTCCTCGCTGATGATGAGCGATTTGCGCTCGACGCCCATCAGGACTTTGTCCTTGGCCAGCTCGAAGTCGGCCATGGTGACGACCTTGCGGTTCTGCCGCGCCGCCAGCAGCGCCGCCTCGTTGACCAGGTTGGCCAGATCCGCGCCCGCAAAGCCCGGGGTGCTGCGGGCGATGACGGAAAGGTCCACGTCGTCGGCCAGCGGGGTCTTACGCGTATGGACTCTGAGGATCTCCTCCCGCCCCTTGACGTCCGGCCGGCCCACGACGACCCGGCGGTCGAACCGTCCCGGCCGGAGCAAGGCGGGATCGAGCACGTCCGGCCGGTTGGTGGCGGCCATGAGGATGACGCCGTCATTGGACTCGAAGCCGTCCATCTCCACGAGCAACTGGTTCAGCGTCTGCTCGCGTTCGTCGTGGCCCCCGCCCAGGCCCGCGCCGCGGTGCCGCCCGACGGCGTCAATTTCATCTATGAAAATGATGCAGGGGGCGTTCTTCTTGCCCTGCTCGAACAGGTCGCGGACGCGGCTGGCGCCCACGCCCACGAACATCTCGACGAAGTCCGAACCGGAGATGGAGAAAAACGGAACGTTGGCTTCGCCCGCCACCGCGCGGGCCAGCAGCGTCTTGCCGGTGCCCGGCGACCCGATCAATAGCACGCCTTTGGGGATCCGGCCGCCGAGCTTTTGAAACTTCTGGGGCTCCCTGAGAAACTCGATGATTTCCTGCAGCTCCTCCTTGGCTTCATCCACGCCCGCCACGTCTTTGAACGTGACTTTTTTCTGCTGCGAAGAATGCAACCGCGCGCGGCTCTTGCCGAAACTGAGGGCTTTGTTGCCGCCGCTTTGCATCTGCCGCATCATGAAAATCCAGAAGGCCAGCAAGAGGAGGAAGGGAATGGCGTTGATCAGAATCGAGACCCAGTGCGAGGAACTGGCCTCCTTGATCTCCACCTCGACGTTTTTCTCACGGAGGAGCTTATAAACGTCCGGGTAGTTGACAGGGATCAGGGTCCGAAGGCCCGTCTTGTCTTTATAAACGCCCCGCACCTCGCTGCCCGCGATGGTAACCGATTCCACCTTTCCGGCCTCGACGTCGGTCAGAAAACGGCTGAAAGTGATCGGGATTTCCGGGCGCGCCTTTCCCGTTCGGACGACCACCCAGAGCAGCACGGCGACGCAAATCAGAACCGCCCAAAGGATCGCCGTCTTGACGTTGCTGTTGTTCATCGGTATTCCCGGCGGCCTGGGTCGGTTACCTCACCCAAGCCAAACCCTTCTGCTCATTGAGACGTCTGTGACGTCTCCGGAGATTCCGGCAATTCGGAAATCCGCAAGCCGCAACGAGACTCCGGCCCTGCGATGTAATCGGCCGCGGGCCCGAATCGTTTGGCCCAAATGATCTCGCCATTCGCCTCCAGCACCGGCCACACGCGGCGCTCCCACACCGGGACCCGGGCCCGTTGAAACAAATCCTTGAGGCTTCGTGTGGTTGTATGTCCGGCGGGTCGATACCGATCGCCTGGATGCCAACTACGAACTTCGAGCGCCCCTGGGATCCGGTCGTAGTCCACCAAAATTGTTCCATTTCGATTATAACCCGGAGCCGTTGCCAGTCTTGGTGTCATTTCGACAATCTCTAGGCGCAGCC
>JANWXD010000079.1 GCA_025055455.1 Bryobacteraceae bacterium | reverse complement strand
AGCAGGAGGTTCCGCATGAGGCGGAGAGGCTGGATGCTGGCCGTGGCACTGCTTGCAGGATTGGCCGGCGCGCAAGGGCAACCGGCGCCGCAACGAACGCATTTGAAAGTCGGCGATCCGGCGCCGGATTTCACGCTGCCCTCGACGACCGGCAAGTTCACGCTGTCGGATTACCGCGGGAAAAAGACGGTCGTGCTGGCGTTTGTCTCGGCGGCGTTCACCGGGGGTTGAACGAAGCAACTGAACGCGTACCAGGGTGGTATCGCGAAATTCGAGGGGTTGGACGCACAAGTGGTGGCGATCAGCACGGACAATCTGCCGGCGCTGCGCCACTGGGCCGAAGAGATGAAACTCAGCTTCCCGGTGGCGAGCGACTTCATGCGGGAAGTTTCCAAGTTGTATGGGGTGCTGATTCCGGAACGAGGGATCGCTCACCGCACCACGTTCGTGATCGATCCGGAGGGGCGCATTCAGTACATCGAGGAGGGCTCGAGCGCGATCGATCCGATCGGGGCCGAGCAGGCCTGCACGCGTGTCCGGAAAAAATAGCCCGGGCGACGTTCAGGTCATTCGAACCGTAAGTTTCTGGTCGCGGTCCAGCCGCGCGAGCTTCGGGAATCGGAGAATGGCTTCGCCGGCGCGCACGGAGCTCTCGGCCGGTAACGATGCGGTGATACGCCCCTTAGCCCCACGATAAGGCAGTCGCAATTCGGCGATTTCGAGGCGCCCTTCCTTTACCGCGATTTCCGAGACGGTTTCTTCGGCCACGCGCTCCTCAGAGTAGGTACCCCACGCTGCGCCGGCGCAGAAGAAGCATCGGAAGTTGTTCTGGCTGACACGGGGCCGGAAGCGGAGCGAGCGGGACGGCGCCGACCAAGCGAAGCCGGAGAGGGCCAACAGGAGCGACCAGCTCGCCATGGCGCGCGCGTAGTGATGGCCGCATTCGATCTCGTTCCAGGGGTTGCGGCGCACGCCATCGTAGCGGTCGCGCACGGCATCCACGATCGCCACGCCTTCCTTGATCATGCCTTCATACATCAGGTGCGCCGCGACCTGGTATTCGATGCCGGTCCACACTTCGTCAGAGTAGACGAAGGGCAACAGGGGGCGGCCGCCCCGGGGCCAGCTACAGAGGAGCAGGCCTTTTTCCTGGTCCATCGCATAGACGCGCTGTACATTGGCGAAGTCGCCCAGGTCGCTGCGGAAGTTATATTTGAAGATCGAAGCCAAGGCCGTTCGAATATGCTCGTGCGGCAGTAACTTTCCTAAGTTGACGACTTCAGCGAACCACTGACCGAGCAGCTGGTCCGACAAGCAGCCGTTCCCATATTGATACTTACCCGCCTTTTCGTGCTTTTCGTCCACTTTCTGGACGTAATACTCCCCGTTCCAGAGGAGCTTGTCCAGGGTTTCGGCGCCCCGGCGGAACAAGGCCTCGTATTCCTCTGCCTTGTCGGTTTCGCCGAGGTGGCGGGCCATCAAGGAGGCGGCCCGGAGCGCTCCCAGATAGAGCGTGCCCATCATCGAGTTCGGGCCGTAGAATTCGATGTCGTAGGTGTTGTGCTGCTCGCCTTCCATGACGCCGTCGCGGTCGGCGTCCCATTTGGTCCAGGCATACTCCAGGGCGCGCTTGGCTTCAGGCCACAGTTTGCGAAGCCAGGCGTCGTCTCCGGAGAGCTGCCACTCCCGATACAGTTTCAGGATGCAGCCCATCTGGCCGTCGGCGGCTGGGAACGGGACTCGGCCACCGGGCCGCAGGGGGACGGCGGTGCGGAATCCCATGCTGCCGTCCGGGCGCATGTTCACGAGAAAATCGATCTCGCGCATGCTGCGCTCCAGATCCGGATACAAGTGCGCCATGGTCTGCTCGTAGTTGTAGACATGCGTGCAGTTCATGGGGCAGCAGCCGGTGTTGTCGTTGCATCCCTCGAAGGCGAAGACCTGTTTGCCTTCGAGCACCATGACGGTGTTGGTGCGCAGGATGGAAGCTTGGCTGGAGACGGCGTCGATGACCGAGGGAGGCAGCGTGGAACGATAGAGCGCATCACGGTAGGTTTCGCTGCGTGACCTCAGCTGGTCGAAGTTGTCAAAAGTATAGGCGGCAGGCTCCCAGGCGGACGGCCAGCGGGTTCCATAGTGGTTGCGGAGGACTTTGCCTCGGTCTTCCGGGTCAGCACTCCAGGTGATTTCGACGTTGGGGAAATGCCAAGCAAGCACGAAGGTCACGCTTTCGGTTTGGCCTGGGGGAAGACGCAGGTGGCAGGCCAGGGTAGCGTATTCGGTGGTGCCGTCGGCGGAGGACTCAGCGGCAGTGTTCGGGAAGCGGCCGTCGACTAGGAAATCGTGCCACCAGTGATGGAAGTCGTCCCACCAAGCTCCGTGCTCCCAGCGGAGGCGGTAGGAGACCTCCTGAGCATTCGTGCACAGCGCAAGGGAGCCGTAGCGCGGGGAGTCCTTCGGGTATTTCTGGGAGGTCATGAAAATGCCAGAGAGAGATCCTTGGCGGCGGAACTCATTCCGGTTTTGGCCGAAGAAGGCGGCGCGGCGCGTGGTGAGTTTCGAGGAGCCGTCGTAGCCCACGGGATTCATGAGGGAGAACGCCACCGTGACGTCCAACGGGGACTGGGCGCGCGAGGCGAAGCGATAGGTGAGAATGGCGACGGGCAAGCTGGAGTTATCCGTGTCGAGAGGAATCATCGGGTTGAACGCTTCGAGGGCGGCGGCCACGGGCAGCCGGGGATCGTGGAATTGGATGTGCGCGAAGGGATAGGCGCCGTAGAAGGTGGCTTCGCGGAAGCGGGGCAATCCGGCGGCCGTCTCCCGCGGGAAACCGTGGGCGCCGGTGAAGGGAGGCAGGGG
>JANWXD010000078.1 GCA_025055455.1 Bryobacteraceae bacterium | reverse complement strand
TCGGCCCGGGCCACATGGGGGGTGTAAACCAGCGAGTAGCCGCGCGCCAGATACTGCTCCCGCATCCAGTCTTCGAGCAGCTTGCGGACCATGGCGCCCTTGGGATGAAAGAAGATCAACCCCGGTCCGGCCAGCTCCTGGATGCTGAACAGGTCCAGCTCCTTGCCTAACTTGCGGTGGTCGCGTTTTTTCGCCTCTTCCAGACGCTGGAGATAGTCCTCCAGCTCCTTCCGCGTGAAGAACGCCGTCCCGTAGATGCGCTGCATCTGGTGGTTCTTTTCGTCGCCCTTCCAGTAAGCGCCCGCAATCGAGAGCAGTTTGAACGCCTTGATATAGGACGTCGAGGGGACGTGCGGTCCGCGGCAGAAGTCGATGAAGTGCGGGCCCAGAGTGTATTCGCTGAACACCTCGCCAGCGCGCTCCTGAATCAGCTCGCACTTCATGTGTTCGCCCATTTCGGCGTATTTCTTCAAACCTTCTTCTTTGGGAACGAGGCGGCGTTCATAAGGCAAATCTTGGGCCTGAAGTTCCCACATCTTGGCTTCGATTTTTTCCAGATCCTCCGGCGTAAAGGGCTCGTCGCGGAGGAAATCATAATAGAAGCCGTTCTCGATGGGCGGTCCGATGCCCAGCTTGGTGCCGGGGAACAATTCCAGCACCGCAGCAGCGAGCAGGTGGGCCGTAGAGTGGCGGTAAACTTCGAGCGCTTCCGGATCTTTCGCAGTAAGAATCTCGACCGTGGCATCGCCCTCCAGGGGCCGCGTCAGGTCCCAGAGCTCGCCGTTGACCCGCGCCACGATCGCTTCCTTGGCCAGACGCGGGTTTACCGCTCTAGCGACGTCCAGGGGACGCGTCCCGGGGAGGAACGCCTGCCGGCTCCCATCCGGCAGGGTGACAGTGATGCTTTCCATCATTTTTGTGGATTCGACTTTCCAGCGTAGCACACGCGCCGCGCGGCACTTTCGCGGGTTCGTGAGGCATAATGCTCGACATGAAACCTGGTCCCGTGCTCGTCGCCGCGGGCTTGCTCGCTCTTCCCCTGCTGCTTGGCGCCCATCCGCGGGAACCCTATCCTGCGGCTCGCCACGGGGGAAATTATATGCACAACTATTACATCCCGCCCGCGCCGAGCTCGACGCCTTGGGCGCCCTGCTGGTCGCCGGACGGCAAGTGGATCGCCGTGGCCATGAGCGGCTCGATCTGGAGAGTGAATCCCGAGACCGGGGAAGCCGACGAGCTCACTTACAACGCCCGGTATCATTCCTCGCCGGCTTGGTCGCCGGACGGAAAGTGGATCGTCTACACGGCCGACGATGACGGACGCAGCGTGGGTCTCGAGATCGTCCACGTGGAAAGCGGCCAGTGGCGCCCCCTCACCGAGGATGGCCACATTTACCTCGATCCCACCTTTTCGCCGGACGGCCGGTGGCTGGCCTACGTCTCCACCCGTCCCTCCGGTTACTTCAACATTTTTGTCCGCGCTCTCCGCGATGGCAAGTGGGACGGGCCAGAAATCCCACTGACAGCCGACCACCGCTATGCCCGGGACCGGCTGTATTTCGGGCCGTGGGACATGCACCTTCAACCGGCTTGGACGCGGGACAGCAGCTCCATACTGTTTCTTTCCAATCGGGGGATTCCGCTCGGTTCGGGGGATCTGTGGCGCATGCCGGTCAAGCCGTTCGGCCTTGCCGAAGCGGACCGCGTGCTCAGCGAGCAAACGCTCTATCGCACGCGGCCCGATGTGTCTCCGGACGGCAAGCGCCTCGTTTACTCCTCGACCCGCGGCGCGGCGCATCCGTTTCATGCGCTGTATCTTCTTCCGGTGGCCGGCGGCGAGCCGTACAAACTCACCTTCGGCGCCCACGATCATTTCCACCCGCGCTGGTCCCCCGATGGCGAATGGATTGCCTACATTTCGAACCAAGAAGGCTTGCCGCAACTGGCGCTGCTCGAAGCCCACGGGGGCAAACAGCGGATCGTCCGCATCACACGCCGGCGGTGGCGGCGGCCCATGGGGCGCCTCCAGGTGCGCTTGGTGGACGAACGTGGCAAGCCCGTCCCCGCGCGGGTGTGGGGGCTGGCGGCGGACGGCAAGTTCTACGCCCCGGAGGATGGCTACGCGCGCGTGGGCGCCTCCGGCACACACTACGTTCACGCCCGCGGGCTCTTGACCGTCGAGGTTCCCCCGGGCTCGATGACCGTGTACGCCGCTCGGGGCTTCGAGTACGAGCCCGCCTCCGCCCAGGTGAAGATCGAGGCGAACCAGACGGCCGCCACGACGCTGGTATTGCGGCGCATTCTCGACCTATCCGCCCGAGGCTGGCACAGCGGCTCGACGCACGTCCACATGAACTACAGCGGCAACCTCCACAACACGCTCGAGAATCTGCTGTTTCTCTCGGAGGCGGAGGACCAGGACTTTCTCAACGTGCTCGCGGCCAACAAAGATAACCGCGTTCTGGATTATGAGCACTTCGTCCCGGGCGGAGAAGAGCATCCGATGACGCGAGGCAAGCCGGGGGTGCGTCTGCTGGTCGGCCAGGAGTACCGCCCGCCCTTCTACGGTCACGTGTTTCTCTTGGGGCTCAAGGAGCACTTGATTTCCCCGTTCACCACGGGCTACGAAGGAACGGCGATCGAAAGCTTGTATCCGAGCAACACCGACATCCTCCGCAAAGCCCGGAGCCAAGGGGCGGTTACAGGCTATGTTCACGCCTTCGCCGGCGACCGGGATCCGCTCGAAGCCGACTTAGGCGTGGCCAAGGCGCTCCCCGTGGATGCCGCGCTCGGTGTGGTGGATGCTCTGGAGTGGTCCGCGGCCGGGCGCGGCCAGCTCCGGGTCTGGCATCATCTGCGGAACAACGATCTCCCGATCGCTCCTTGCGGCGGCGAAGATTCCATCACGGACCTGCACCTGAGCAAGGTGATCGGCAGCGTGCGCACCTACGCCTACCTCGGCAGG
>JANWXD010000077.1 GCA_025055455.1 Bryobacteraceae bacterium | reverse complement strand
GCGAAGTGCAAAGGTTCCTCGACTCGCACCCGGTTTCGAAAAGCGGGCCCGGGGGCGCCTGCGAACACTGAGGCCGCACCCCATGTGCTTTGGGGGAAGAGTCTTGGCGGCGGTCCTGGCCCCGGCTTGGTGCCTTTGGGTGGGCTGTGGAGGGACCTCCGTGCAATCGGCGCCCCGCGGATCCGCCGCCCCCTTAGTGACGACGGCGCCCGTGGTGGAGAAAGCCGTACCGGTGGATTTGCGGGCTGTGGGCAACGTCGAGCCCTACTCCACCATTCACGTCAAGGCGCAGGTCGGTGGCGAGCTCACCGAGGTCTATATCCGCGAGGGAGACACGGTCCGCAAGGGCGATCCTCTGTTCTTGATCGATCCCCGGCCTTACGACGAGGCCATCCGGCAGGCGGAGGCCAACCTCAACCGGGATCGAGCCCTGTTGCGGCAGGCCGAGGCCGCGCTCCTGCGCGACCAAGCGCAGCAGCGGTTTGCGCGGGAACAAGCGGAACGGTATCAGAAGCTCTTTGCCGAGGGCGTCATCGCCAGACAGGTCGCCGACCAGATGGTGACGGAGGCCGACGTGCGGACCGAGGCTGTGCGCGTCAGCCAGGCGGCCATTGAAACGGCGCGGGCAGCGGTACGCGCCAGCGAGGCGGCGCTCGCCTACGCACAGCTCCAGCGCAGTTACTGTCTGATCCGCTCCCCCGTGGACGGGCGCGCCGGTGCTCTGGCGGTCAAGCGCGGCAACCTCGTAAAGGCCAACGATGTGGACTTGGTCACGATCCACCAGCTCAAGCCCGTCTACGTGGCCTTTTCGGTGCCCGAATCCGTCCTGCCTCAGGTGCGCCGGCAGATGGCCGCAGCCTCGCTGGACGTGCTGGCGGCTATTCCCGGGCAAGAAGCGAAGGAAAGGGAGCGGGGAAAGCTGACCTTCGTGGACAACCAGGTTGACCGCGCCACTGGTACGATCCGCCTGAAAGCCACCTTCACGAACGATGCCGCACGGCTTTGGCCGGGCCAGTTCGTCGAAGTGACGCTCCGGCTGGGCCGGAGAGAAAAAGCCTTGGTGGTTCCCGCAAGGGCCGTGCAAGCCGGCCAAGGGGGAGAGTTCGTCTACGTGGTTCGCCCGGACCAGACCGTGGAGATGCGCCGCGTCCGCACCGGCTTCCGCGTCGGTCAGGAACTCGTCGTGGAGGCGGGATTGCACCGCGGCGAGACCGTTGTCACGGAGGGCCAACTCAAGCTGGCACCCAAGATGAAGGTCCGGCTCAGCCAGGAGAACCGCTCGTCGTGAACCTCTCGGCGCCATTCATCCGCCGTCCCATCGCCACCAGCCTGATAATGTTCGCCATTGCGCTGTTCGGCGTGGTGGCCTACCGCGTCCTTCCCGTCAATGACCTGCCCAACGTGGACTTTCCCACGATTATGGTGAACGCCAGCCTTCCCGGCGCCAGTCCGGAGACTATGGCCTCGGCGGTGGCCACGCCGCTGGAAAAGCAGTTCTCCACCATCGAGGGGCTGGACTCGATGACCTCTTCGAGCGGCTTCGGGTTCACGCAGATCACGCTTCAGTTTTCTCTGGACCGGAAGCTCGACGCCGCGGCTCAGGACGTGCAAGCCGCCATCACGCGCGCCGCGCCGCTGTTGCCGCCCGGCATGCCGACGCCGCCCACGTTCCGCAAAGTCAACCCGGCCGACCAGCCCATTCTGTACCTGGCCTTTTACTCCGACACGCTGCCGCTCTATCAGCTCAATGAGTACGCCGATACGCTCGTGGCCCAGCGCATCTCGATGGTGAGCGGCGTGGCGCAGGTGGCCATCTTCGGCGCAACCCGTTACGCCGTGCGCATCCGCATGAATCCGCTCGAGCTCGCCTCCCGGGGCATCGGCGTGGACGAACTGGCCGACGCCATCCGCCGCTGGAACGTGAACCTGCCCACGGGCGAGCTGTTCGGTCCCCACCAGGCCTACACCGTCCAGGCCACGGGCCAGTTGACCCGCGCCGAACTGTACCGGCCGCTCGTGGTCGCCTACCGGCAGGGCTCTCCCGTGCGCCTGGAAGAGCTGGCCGAAGTGATGGACAGCGTCGAAGACGACAAAGTGGCGGGCTGGTTCAACGATTCCGAGGGATCGCGGCGCAGCATCGTGCTGGCGGTCCAGCGCCAGCCGGGCGTCAACACGGTGGAGGTGGTGGACCGGATCCGGGAACTTCTGCCGCTGTTTGAAGCCCAGTTGCCGCCGGCGGTCAGCTTCCGGATCCTCTACGACCGCTCGCAGACCATTCGCGAGTCGTTCGAAGACATCCAGTTCACCATGTACCTGGCGCTCGCCCTGGTGATCCTGGTGATCTTCCTGTTCCTGCGCACTCTGTCCGCCACGGTGATCCCCAGCCTCGCTTTGCCGTTTTCGATCGTGGGCACCTTTGCCGTCATGTATCTGTACGGCTTCAGCCTGAACAACCTCTCCATGATGGCGCTGATCTTGTCCATCGGCTACGTCGTGGACGACGCCATCGTGATGCTGGAAAACATCGTCCGCCACATGGAGCACGGCGAGCGGCCCATGGAGGCCGCATTCCGCGGCTCGCGCGAGATCGGCTTCACGATCGTCTCCATGACGCTGTCGCTGGCGGCGGTCTTCATTCCGGTGCTCTTTCTGGGCGGCATCGTGGGGCGGCTGTTCAAGGAGTTCGCGATCACGATTACGGCCGCGATTTTAATCTCCGGCGTGGTCTCGGTGACCCTGACGCCGATGCTGTGCAGCCGTTTCCTCAAGCCGCCGGACCCGAACCGAACGGGCGGCTTTTATGCGCGCACCGAGGCGGCCTTCCGGCGGATGCTGCATGTCTACGAGCGCAGCCTGCGCTGGAGCTTGCGCTACCGCCCGGTCACGCTGGCCATTTCCTTCGCCTTCCTGGCGGCGACCGTCGTGCTGTACGTCAAGATCCCCAAGGGCTTCATTCCGAGCGAGGACACCGGCCAGATTTTCGCGGTCACGGAGGCGGCGCAGGGAACTTCCTTCTACGACATGTTCCGCTACC
>JANWXD010000076.1 GCA_025055455.1 Bryobacteraceae bacterium | reverse complement strand
TCGCGTCCGCCCATTGCTTTTTCTCCATCGTTTTTTCGCTCTCGTTAGCTATTCTTTCCGCCCGCTCGACGCATCGTCCCGACATCGATACCTGCTGCAGCCAATACGCCGCACACTGGGCTTCCTTGCGCTCATAGAACACGACACCCTCGTCAGTATGCCACCGCTTGGTGGCTGATGCCCCCCGCGCCGATGCACATCATCGCTACGCTGCGCTCTAAGACCGAGTACGTGCTGCAGGATGTGGGCGGCAAGACCGTGCCGCGCAAGGTCGGCATGGCCCCGGTGCAGCGCGACGGCTTCGAGTACGAGTTCACCACCGTGCTGGAGCTTTCGCTCGACGGGCATCTGGCCAGCGTCAGCAAGGACCGCACGGGGCTGTTCGACGGGCGCGATCCGGCGCCGCTGTCGCCCGAGACCGGCCGCATGCTGCTGGAGTGGCTCATCAGCGGCGCGCCGGCTTTCGATCCGCAGGCCGCGCGCGCGCGCATCGAGCGCGCCGCAAGTCTTGATGAGCTGATGGCGATCTGGCGCGAGACGCCGGAGATTGCCCGCGCCGAGATCAAGGAGTGGCTGAGCCAGCGCAAGGCCGAGCTGTCCGCAACCGCAACCGAAGGAGCTAGCGCATGATTCCGTCCTACACCACGTCTTACGAGCGGCTGGCCGCTGCCGATGCCGGCCCCAATCGCACCATCGAGGCCAGCGGGGCCTACATCGGCAGCCTCACCTACGCGCGCGCGGTGCAGTCCAGCAAAGGCGCCTGGGGCGTGGAGCTGGGCTTTGTCACCGATGCGGGCTTGAGTCCGCGCTATCCCCTGACGCTGTGGACGCTGTCGCCCGAGGGCAAGCGCTACTTCGGGCACGACCTGCTCGATGCGCTGCTGGTGTGCGCCGGCTTTGCGCAGGGGGCCAAGCTGCGCCCGGGCAAGGTGCGCTATCCGCGCTGGGACGAGCAGGCCGGCTGCGAGGTGCTGGCCACCGCAGAGGGCTATCCCGAGCTGGCCGGCCGCCGCGTGGGGCTGCTGCTGCAGCGCGAGCTTTACACGACCAAGGCCGGCAAGGAGGGCTCGCGCCTGTCGATCGTGGGCGTCTTCGATGCCCAGACGCAGCAGACCGCCAGCGGAAAGCAGGCGGGTCTGCCGCCCAAGCTGGTGATGGAGCGCTTGGCGCGTCTGCAGGACAAGGATAGCCGCAGCGCCGCCGCCGCGCTGCCCGAGCCCGCGCCGCGCGAGGATGCAGCTAGCGCGTTTGCCGACATGGCTGACGACACCCCATTCTGAGGAGCGCCGCCATGAGCCTGCCCGCCCTCTACGAACTGGCCGCCGAGTATCGGCAGGCGCTGCAGACGCTCTCGGAGCTCGATTTGCCCGAGGAGGTGGTGCGCGACACGCTCGAGGGCCTGCAGGGCGATCTGCAGGTCAAGGCCACGAACGTCGCGGCCTTCGTGCGCAACCTCGAGGCCACGGCGCAGGCGATCAAACAGGCCGAGGAGCAGATGGCCGCGCGCCGGAAGGCGATTGAGGCCCGCGCCGAGCGCATCCGGCAGTATCTGCTTGAGAACCTGAAGGCCTGCGGCATCCAGAGGATCGAGTCGCCGTGGTTCGTGATTGCGCTGCGCGACAACCCGCCGAGTGTGGAGGTCTTCGACGAGGCGCAGCTGCCGGCGGAGTTTCTGGTCTGCCCTCCCCGCCCGATCCCAGGCCCGACAAGCGCGCGATTCTGGCGGCGCTCAAGGCCGGGCACGAGGTGCCGGGGGCGAGGATCGTCAGGGGGCAGAGGGTGGAGATCAAATAAAAAACCCGTCCCTCGGGGAGGGGCGGGGTTTCGTCGCCTTTCACATCAAGACCAAACTTTTTTCAAGATGGCACATTGATCTGCCCAAATGACTTCATCCCCCCCCTCGTGTCTTGGCTTGGCTTTCGAACCAGTTCTTGATCGCGTCAGTCAGGTTCTTAGCATTTTCATCGACAGTACCTTGGCGATATAAGTCAATAACAGCCTCGCGTTCAAGTAATGTGTGGGGATTATTCGGAGAGCGATCCTTGGGATCTGGCCATTCATATCTTCTTGGCATTTCTCAAGCTCCATATAAAAACCCCGCCCCTCTTGCGAAGGGCGGGGCCGCGCAGAAACCCGAGCACAGCACCCGGGTTATCTTGCACCGACGAGGGCGATCAGACGATGTCGCCCGTCGTCAACACGGTGGTGCCGCGCTCGACGATGCCGACCAAAACGAGTTCGGCCGCCTCAATCGTGTTATTACCGTTTGCCTCGGTAAACTCGTAAATATACGATTTCGTCGATCCACCGGCCGTCCAGTTGATGACGAAGATGGCATCATCACCGTTGTTTCCGCTGGTAACGAACCGCTCATCTAGATAAGCCGCCAAGGCGCTGAGTGTCGCGGCAGTGAGGTCGGAAGCCGACAGCGTCGCCGTACCGCCTGTGGTCAGGTTGGCGGCCGCGCCGTTCATGCTGATGTAATACACATCATTGTCGGCCAAGGTGATAGAGTTAGCTCCCCCTGCCGCGGTCACGACCGTCTCGGCTACCACAGCAGTCAGCAGGCCGTTAGTGACGTCAATGTCGTCCGTGCCGGAGACGAAGTCCATGATGCGGTCGACGCCGTTGTTGCCACCCAAGACCGCATTGTTATCTCCAAACACGAACACATCCGCGCCATCGCCGCCCCAGAGGGTGTCGTTGCCGGCACCGCCCGTGATGGTGTCGTTGCCGATCTCGCCGTAGATCAGGTCGGCGCCCAGACCGCCGGTGAGGCTGTCCGCCCCAGCGCCGCCGTAGATCACGTCATCGCCGTTACCGCCGACGATGGTGTCGGCTGCGGTGCCGCCCTTGATGGTGTCGTTGCCGGTGCCGGTGGTGATGTTGTTGCTGCCGGTGTTGGAACCATCGACCGTCATGTTGGCGGTGGAGGTGGAGGCATTCACCGTGAAGTTGGCGGAAAGCCCCGTCGCGTTGATGGTGGCAAGAGCCGCCGCGCCGCCAATGGCGTTGGCGATGGTGAAGGCGTTCTGCCCGGTGACCGTCAGGGTCTTGAGAGCCGCGGC
>JANWXD010000075.1 GCA_025055455.1 Bryobacteraceae bacterium | reverse complement strand
GTTGATTTCCTTAAAGTTGTATTTATGCCATATGCAGGCGATGCAAAGAATATGGCCGACCGGCTCGTCGACGTGTTTGGAGACGCTCGGATTGAGCTGGCGGTTAAAGGCCACCAGGAAGTGGTTGAGCACGGTCGGGCTGAAGGTATAATCGTGCGCGACCCGGGCCATGTAGGTTTCCACCGTCTGGAGGCGCGCCCGGGACAACGGTCCGCCGTCCGGATCCTGGTCGCTCCAGACCCCGCCCTGATCCAGCAGCACCCGCGGCCGCGTGACCCAGGCGAACATGCCGGACAGCTTCTGCCGGTTGGAGAGGTTCTGGTCCGCTTTGACCGAGAACTGCTTCTGGTCGAAGCTCGCTGTGTTGAAAACTGGGAAGAAGCTGTTATTGATCATGGCGAACTGGCCGTCCGGCTGCCGGACCAGCGGCGGATACCACTTTTTCATGATCTCCGCCACCTTCTGCGAAACCCGCGAGATTCGGGACTTGGGAATGATGTTGCCGGGGAATGCATCCCGGACGATCGTGCCGCCCACCGTCCGCGTGGTCGCCGGATCGTAAATCGCCCCGCGCAGCACATCCCGGCCCAGCGCGTCCTTGCCGATGATCTGCGTGGTGAGGTAGCGGCTCATGTCGCCGTCGTACCACTCGAGCAGCGGCACCGTGGTGTTCGGGCTGCCGAAGCCGCGGTTGACTTCGGAATACTTCTCATAAGCGAGGTAGAAGAAAGTCTTGTCCTTGCCGTTGTACAGGCCGGGGACGTAGACCGGACCGCCGAAGGAGAAGGCGTAGTTATGCCGGCGGTCGCGCTGCTTGGGACGCCCGTAAAAGTTATTGGTAAAGGTGTTGGCATCCATCCACTCGTTGCGCAACTGGCCCATGGCGCTGCCGTGGATCTGGTTGGTGCCGGACTTCATCACAAAATTGAAGATGCCGCCGGCGGTGCGGCCGTACTCGGCGCTCAGCCCGCTGGTCTGGACCTTGAACTCTTCCAGCGCTTCCATCGAAACGCTGGATTCGCCGAAGTGACCGCCGATGTAAACCGTGGCCGATGCGCCGTCCAGCAACACCTCTTTGGAGAAGGCCGGCCCGCCGTTGATGCGGCTCGTCCAGTTGTTGCCCTCCACACCCGGCGTCAAACGGTAGGCGAAGTCTTCCGGATATCGTCCGCCGCTGAAGGTGAGCGGCAAGTCAATGACGCGGCGCTGTTCGAGCACCGTGCCCACTTCGGGAGTCTCGGTTTGGAGCAGCGGAACCGACGCCGTAACCTCGATGGATTCGATGGCGGCGCCGAGCTCCAAACGAGCATCTACGCGAGCGACCTGCGCCGTGCTCAGTGTGAGCCCCTCCCGTACCAGCCGCTTGAATCCCTGGGCCTCGAATGTGATGCGGTAGCGACCCACTGGGAGATTGGGCACGGTGTATTGGCCCACTTCGTTAGTGCGCGATTCGTACGTGGCGTTCGTCTCCACGTTCTGGACGGTGATGGCGACATTGGGTACCACGGATCCCGTGGGGTCGGTGACGATCCCAATGAAGGTGCCGCGGTCCTGCTGCGCGAGTCCAGGCACGAGGAGAAGGGCGAAACCGAGCCCGAAGGCCCGAGCGAGACGCTGGCGAGACATGACTAACCTCCTTCGGACGGGCGTCCCGCCCGCGCGTGGCTCGGGGCAGAGGAGGCCCGCCCCTGTAAGCGCTTACGACGATTCCAGTATTCGCCACCGCGCCCCGGATGTCAATACCGATTTCATACGACAACGTCCGTTGCAGTAAAATGGCAAAGCGCGGGTCGTCGGTTTCCGGCCCGCACACCAGCAGACGAGGTTCGCAGGCTTTGACCTTAGAAGAAGTCGCCCGGCGTGCCGGAGTTTCCACCGCCACCGTCTCGCGCGTGCTCAACAACGCCGGCGTGGTCAAAGAATCCACGCGCCGCAAGGTTCTGGAAGCCTGCCGCGAACTGCGCTACCATCCCAACCTGCACGCGCGCTCCCTGGCGGGCGGCAAGAGCCGCACGCTGGGCATGATCGTCTCCAACATCCAGAACCCGTTCTTCCTCGATATTTTTTGCAGCCTGGAATCGGTCGCCTTCCAGCACAACTACGAGGTCGTCGTCGAACACACCGATTACCGCCCCTCGCGTTTGGTGGCGGCGGTGCGCTCCATGCTCGGCCGGCGCGTGGCCGGTTTGGCGGTCATCGTTTCCGAAATGGAGCCGTCCCTCATTGACGAGCTGAGCGCCAGCAACATCCCCGTGGTCTTCTACGACGTGGGCCACCCGGCCCGCAACATCACCAACATCCGGGTGCGATACGAGAAGGGGATGCAGCGCACGGTTGAGTACCTCTATTCGCTGGGGCACCGGCGCATGGCCTTCGTCGGCCACCACGCCGGCTTGGATCCCCTCCACGAGCGCCTGCGCGCCTTCCTCGACACCATGGGACGCTATTGCGGCGAAGTGCGCTACACCTCGGCGGTCAGTTCCGACAGCCCGGCCGGCGGGCGCCAGGCGGCACACCAATTGCTCGCATCCGGTTTCGAGCCGACTGCAATCCTCTGCGTCAACGACTTCATGGCCCTGGGTGTGCTCCGGGAGCTGCGCGAACGCGGTCTCTCGGTTCCCGGCGATGTCTCCGTCACGGGATTCGACAACATCGGTATCTCCGAATTCACTTGCCCAGCCCTGACCACGGTGAACATTCCGCGGCGGCGGATCGGGGAGATGGCCTTCGAAATCCTCGTGCAAGGGCAAACCGCCACCGCGAACGCCGACCGCGAGATCCTCATCGATCCGGAACTGGTGGTGCGTGAGTCCACCGGTCCGGCCCCGGAGGCTTGAGGAGCTTTGATGCGCTCCGCCTGTCGAGCGTCCCTGGCATTGTTTCTCGGACTGACGGCTTTGCCGGTTCGTGGCCAGTTGCCCGACTTCTACAAAATCGTGGACCGCATGGTATGGGTCGTCTCCGACCTGGACAAGATCCTGGAGGGGTGGCGCAAGCTCGGCTTCCGCGACCTCGTCGATCCGGTGGATGTCGCCCTCGATCTCGACTACCGCGGCAAACGCGTTACCGTCCGGCTGCGCGCGGCCTCCGGCCGCATCGGCGACGTGCCGGTCCATTGGATTCAGCCCGCGAGCGTAGACAACGCCTATGGGGAGTT
>JANWXD010000074.1 GCA_025055455.1 Bryobacteraceae bacterium | reverse complement strand
CGCTGTCGGACCGGGAAGTAGGACCTGTTGCCGATCGAACCATTCTGCCAAGCCGATCGAACCATAATGGCGAGCCGGGGGCGTCAGCCCCCGGTGTTCAACTACGACCTCAACCTACTCGGCTTCGACCCGGACGAGCCGGCTCACCTGCTCGACCCCGGCGTCAAGGACGGCCTGTGCGACCCCGACGAGATGCGAGCACGCCCCTCACCCCAACCCTCTCCCGTATGCGGAAGAGGGAGAGGAGCTGGCAGGTAACCCCTCTCCCGCAGGCGGGACAGGAAGGCCGAAGGCCGGGTGAGGGTTGTTGCGACTACCACCGCCTGTTCCATGCCTGGTTCGGCAACCTGGCCCGCGTGCTGGAACCAGGCCGAGCCTTCTACGTCTGGGGCGGCTACGCCAACTGCGGCAACTACCCGCCCGTGTTGAAGGCCACGGGACTGTACTTCTCCCAGGCGATCATCTGGGTCAAAGAGCACCCGGTGCTGACCCGCAAGGACTTCATGGGCAACCATGAGTGGTGCTTCTACGGCTGGCGCGAAGGCGCAGCCCACGTCTTCCTCGGTCCACCCAACGTCACCGACGTCTGGTCGGTCAAGAAGGTCAACCCGCAGTCGATGATCCACTTGACCGAAAAGCCGGTCGAACTGGCGGTGCGGGCCATGCAGTATTCATCGCGGCCGGGCGAGAACGTCCTCGACCTCTTCGGCGGCTCGGGCTCAACGCTCATCGCCGCCGAGCAGACGGGCCGCAAGGCGTACCTCATGGAACTTGATCCGCTTTACTGCGACGTGATTGTGCGCCGTTACGAGCAGTTCACGGGCCGCAAGGCGGAGCGAATGGCTCAGAGAGGCGATGCGTGAGACCGAAAGAAATCCGCGATCTCAGTTTTTGTCATCAGCGATTGTGCCGTCCGCAGCGTCAGGTCGACAAGCTCGTCGTCGGTCGCGATGACGGTTTGGCCGTTGATCTCCAGAAAGACCAAGGCCGCCTCCAGCCCAACGCGTTTGTTCCCGTCAAGAAACGGGTGATTCAACACGATGTGGTACAGGTAAGCGGCCGCCATCGCGAACAAATCGGTGTGCAAGTATTGTCCGCCAAATTGCGATTCGGGTTGAGCCAGCGCCGATTCAAGAAGGCCGATGTCTCGGACGCCCGACATTCCACCGTAGTTGGCGATCTGCTCGGCATGAGATTGGAGCACGTCGTCGAGTGTGAGAAATATCGGCGTCATAGGTTATTCCGCCAATTTCTCGAACGCCTTCTTGTACCTGGCGTTGACCTTTGCTCGTGCGGATACTACCCGAGCCTTACGATCCGACGGCGATACGGGCGAAATGATGATCGTCCTTCCGTCCGTGGTGATTTCAACTGGGTCTTCCGGACGCATTTTGAGGAGGTCCAGGATTGGCCGATCGATGACCAAAGCCCAACTGTTTCCGTGTCGGACGAGATTCTTCATCATTTCATGGACTCCGTGAGATGGTAGACCAATGTCGTACCAATGTAACACTAATGAGGATTCCAGACAAGAGCCTCATTCTCGGCGAAGTATCTCTCTGGTTTGCTCTGAGTGCCACTCAGGTGTCGTCAGAAAGGGCGGTTCACACATCAAGCCGACGTCTGGTCGATGTGGGCCATCAGCTGCAAAATGTCGGGGTCTATTCTGGCTTTTTTTCCGATCCGACGAGTGCGAACTTGCCGCGCTCGGTCTTGGTGAAGCGGGCGTCCTTCCCCTTGGTCGTGATCTCGCGGAGGATGGCGGCGTAGAGCGTCTGGGCCGGCGTCTTGCCGTTGGGGCTGCTCCAGTACCCCTTGGCGGCCATCGCCTCGATCAGTTCCCGGCAGGTCATGGCCCGGCCTTCCTCGCGGAGGACGCGGGCGGCCGCGGCCAGGGCGCTGAGCTTGCCCGGCGTCGCCTCGGCTGGCTTAGTCTCCGCCTCGCCGCGATACGGGATGTCGGTGTGGAACGTGGCCGGCTTCTTGGCTCGGGCCGCCTTGGCCTTCGCCGGGGGCGCGGCCTTGGCGCTGTGGAGGGCTTTGGTCTTGGTCGTCATGGGTCCCTCTCCTGGGTCAAGGTTGGTGATGGACGGGCTGCCATCGTCAGGCGGCGGGAACCACCCGCCGCGACCCGCCGGGGCGGGTTTCGGCTTTCATCCGTGGCGTCCCGGGACCGTCATGATCCGCCCGGTCGCCATGTTGTGGTGCAGCGTGGTGGGTTGGATGCCCAAGGCTTGGAGCCGCTCCATCTCGGCGCGGCTGATGGTGAAATACCGCCCGCCCAGGCAAATCGCGAAGTCGCCCGAGAAGTTCAATTCGACCAGGGCGTCGTGGGCGGAGGCGTGTTCTTGTCCGTGGATCGTGATCGTGCGGGTCATGGTTCGGTCTCCTGTGCTTGGCTGGTGACTGATGTCATCCGTCAGTTACGCTGGTTCCGCCATAATGCAAGCGAGATTCCAGAAAGAATTGACACATTTTTTGAGGCGATCGCGGGGCCGCCATCGGGCCGGGCGTTGCGCCGTTCATTGGTCATCGCGGGCGGGCAGGACCACCTCGTCGGCGTGCCAGATCTCGCGTCCGTAGGCCGTCTCGACGACGTAGCTGTAAGCGTCCCCGTTGCGGCGGAAGGTGCAGACCTCGCGGATGCGGCCAGGCTCGCCATCGGCGGTAATCACCAGGGTGCCGGGCTGCAGGCGGCGGGTGGCGTGGGTCGTGGCGGTCATGGTGGATTCTCCCAATGATGTTCAGATGTTCATTACCGTCACGACTCAGTTACCTCGCGGGCGGGGAGGATGCAAGCGCAGGGCGAGCGGAATTCAGCAGATTTTTCGAGGTGATCCATGGTCGCAGAACGATTCCGGCCAACCCCTCCGCCGGGGCTCAACCCCGGGGCCTTATCCCTGGCCGACGCCGCCCGGCTGCTGGCCCGGGCCTCCGGCTGGCCGATTACCGAGGCGATGCTCCGGGCCGACCTCGCCGCCGGGGCACCGACCAATGCCGACGGCACCATCAACCTCGTTCACTACGCCGCGTGGCTGGTGCGCCAGGCCGCGGATCGGAGACGGGAAGGCGGCATCGAGGACTGAAGACCGGCGTCGGGATGAGCCTTGATCCCGCCACCTGCCGATGGACTTTGGACAATGCTTGACCCGCGACGGCTGCGACCAAGCGAGCTGTGCCGGCTCCTGAACTCGACCCCC
>JANWXD010000073.1 GCA_025055455.1 Bryobacteraceae bacterium | reverse complement strand
CGCGTCCAAACGGCGCCTGAAAATCGGCTCCCGGTTCATGCCCTCAACCACCAATTCGGGCTGGAACAGCCAGGCTTCATCGCGCCGCCTCTTGGGTTCCCTCTGGCCGTTGACCAGGAACAGCGTCACACTCCAGTAGCCTTCCCTCTTGCGGACGAGGCCGTCAACGTAAACCTCTGGGCACTCATCGTCGGGGATCCAGCGGGCGATTCTGCCCGCCCGCAAGGGGATCCTCTTCGGCCCGCCTCCGCGGGGATGGCGTTTCCAAATGAGGACGGGTTCGCCCGAGTCCTTCCTGAGGGTTTGGCTTTCCTCGCGCAGGTACTGACCCCAGCGCGCAGAAACTTGAAACGCCTCGGCTGCCAGATCAACCGAGAAGCTGAGACCGAAAGACGACGGGTAGAGCGTTCGGGCAGGCAGCAGCGTGCCCTCGGCGGGTCCATCATCGGCACTGTCCGGGCCGGCATCGCTCAGCTCGTCGAATTCCTCGAGGGCAACCCGCTGCTCTTGAGGAGCCAGCAGGCCAACCAGGTAGCGCTCCCGGACATTGGCCTCGTCAACTTCTTCTTCAGGCCCGCCAGCGGGCCCGAGCAAGTCTCGGAGCACGATGTCGAGAAGCTCAGCGCGAATTCCGGAAATCGGCGGAACGGAGCCCGACACGTCCACTGAACTACCGCCAGCCATCGCAAGCACTCGCTCCAATTACCAACTCATGTTACATCCGTCTGCGCCGCGTCTGCCGCCCGAGCCTGAGCAATTGCTCCGCCAAACTGTAGGATCCTGCAAGGATCACGGACGCTGCGCCGGAGACGGCCGCTATTTCCAACGCAACTACGTAGTTGCCCTGGATAATATGGTGAGCGGCCATAACAGCCCCACGCGCTATAGGAATGAACGCCACCATCCTCGCCTCGGAGAGGATCGTAGAAAGGGTCATCTTATCCGACCGCCGAGAGAGTGCGAAAGGCACGTCGAAGTCTGAAATGGCTTCTACGGTGGAGCGCACCTGCTGGTTCTTCTCCGCAGCAAGTACACTCGTGATAAGGGCCCAGGTCGCGGCTTCCTCCTCAGAGAGCTCCAGCCTCCGGCGCTCGGCAAACACCACCTCGGCAAGCGCTGAGGCAGGGGAGAGCCAGGATGGCCACGGCATTGGACATCCACGGAGGACCGGCTGAAGCGGTGAAGATGGTCTCGAGAGCAAACCCTCAAGCAGGCCGCGCGCGAACTGCGGGGATTCCATGTGATCTCCGAGGCGAGACATCAGCCCCTGAATCTCCTCGCGATACCACTCTCTGTAACGCGGATGGTGCCGCCACGGGGGCCAGAAGTATAACGATTCTTCCAACCACTGGGTCACCTCGAGCCGGCCAAGTTCGACCCGCCGAGCAATCTCGGCCCAGCGTTCGCGTGTCATGGGCGGACCGGCAGAGTCGAGCAAATCCGCAAGCGTATCCCACGTGGGTTCGCTTCCATCCGTGACGTCGTGTTTCGGTACACTCAGGATGAACAACGGCTGCAAACGTGATGGTGGGACAAAAACGGTCTGGTGCATGGCGAGTGGTTCAAGTTCGGTTTCGGCGTTGGGCATGGCTACTCTCCCTCCTCAGGTGTTACCCTTCAGGCTCGGTGTCTAATACTTGTATCAGGCTAGCGACCACCGCGTCCTTATTTCCTCTGGTTTTTCCACGCTGCTTCTCATGCAAGCCCTGGGCAACCTCCTGGGCGTAGCGCTCGTGGTTAAGGCGGAGGAGGCGGTCGAGGATTTCGCGGCGGGCGGGCTCGGAGATGGTGTAGCGGAGACCCTGGCGGGTCTCGTGGAAACCGTGGCCCAGATCGAGATCGGTCCAGCCGTAGGTGCGTGCGACGGCGTAGTCCATCTCAACGTGCAACTGGCGCAGCATGCGGATGTCCTCGGAGACCTCCTGAGGGTTGTGGAACCGGTTGTAGGTGGCGGTGAGGCCCTCGTGGCGGGTGAGCATGATCGCTTGGCGATGGAGATAGTATCGCTCGCCGATGGATTCGAGGCCGGTTATGTCAGGCGGAAACGGAAAGGTCTCGAAGCAGTCGGAGGGCGTGTAGCGAAGACGCGTTTCCAAGGTCGAGGCGAACTTGATGTACCACTCTGAGTGGGGCGTACACTGTAGGAGCGCGAAAACCCCATACGAGGCTGAGGCGACGACAACGGTTGCTTCGGAATAGACAATGTGATTCGGTTCGAACGAGACACACGGATGACTGCTGACCCTCGCCCTCACCAGCACCCGCTCCAAGCCGGCGATGGCGGCGTAGAGTGCAGGCCGCTTCTCAGCGTAGGTCCACCATTTCAGGTACAGTGGATACCGCAGTACGAAGTTTCCGTTCGCGTCCTTGCGGGTTCGCTCCGGCTTCACCCGTTCCTCGACGATCCGCAGGCAGTCAGGATAGTCCGCCGCCACCGGGCCGGGATAATCACGCGGCACTAAGCCCTCGCGCAGCCACGCCTTGCGTTCCCTATCGTCCGCGTCCGCCCACCGGCCTTCCGCCGTACGCGCCAGCGGCCAGTCGTGGAAATTGATTACCCAACGGCTGGGCGACTGGTCCGGCCGCGAGTTCAAATCTTCGCCGTTCAAATAGGGGTAGAGTACGTCCCTGTTGCGCGGGTCCTTCTCGATCAGCCGCTCGGCTTCGGCCGGTTCCAGCACAAAGCCCATGCCCAGCACGATCGAACCCTGAAACGACTTGTCGGCATTAGCCGCTAGCCGGTACGGCTTGCCGGTAACTGCGCCGGGAATGGTCAACTGCGAGGTGATCCCGGCAACCGGGCGGTCGTCGAGTACATACTCTCCCTTCCACTCTCCGCGCCGGATCCACAGGTGCGCCACCTCGAGGTTGGCCTGGCCCGGCCACTTCCGGCTGGGCACCGCCCGGAAGATCGCCGCGCCTTTCTCCACGAGCTGATCCAGACCCACCTCACGCGTATCGCCCTGGGCGATGGTGTTGGTGGCGAGCATCCCCAGCGTGCCACCAGGCCGAAGGAGCTCGAACACGCGCAAACAAAAGTACGCGCACAGGTCGGCGCTACCGCGCTTTCCTGACGCGATGTAGCCCACGAGGTAATCGCGGTAGCTGGTGCCCAAAGCGCCGGTGATCTTCTGGCCGCCCATGAAAGGTGGGTTGCTCAAAACCGCGTCGAAGCCTTCCCGATCTACGAACACCTCGGGGAACTCAATGGGCCAGTGGAACGTTCGGCGCGAGGGCATACCGGACGGATTGCCTTCATTGAGAAGCTGGACCGCTTCCTCTCCCATCTGCTCCAGAGCGGCGCGCCAAGAGCCAAC
>JANWXD010000072.1 GCA_025055455.1 Bryobacteraceae bacterium | reverse complement strand
ACGGCCGGCACCTCGATGTGGAGGTCAATGCGGTCGAGCAGCGGCCCGCTGATCTTGGACAGGTAGCGCTGGATCATCGCGCCATAGATGACGTGCTGCCAGGCCGCTACTATGTGCGCTTCGATCCGGACGTGACTGCCCGATTTGGAGAGGGGACGTCAAGTACGGCACTGCTGGCGACGTATCACCCGCACGCATCCTCGTTGGTGCAGGCGCGCCCCGTTTCGGTGGCCCCGGGCGAGGTTCTCAGCAGCATCGATATCGTCGCACGGGCAGGCGCAGGCTCCACGGTCTCCGGCCGGCTCCTTCTCGGCGGCCGACCGCCTAGTGTAGCTTCCCTACAGTTACTCGGGCGACCCGAAGAACCGTCCGCTTGGATCGTGGGAGGCAGTGTGCTCGACGATGAAGGCGGCTTCCTTTTTTCCAATGTGGCCCCTGGAGAATATCGGCTCTTTTACCTGGTTGGGAATGAAGGAGGCATCAGCGCCGGGGCCGTCGACTTGACGGTCGCCGATGGCAAGCTCCCCAGCCTGCGAGTCGACGTGCCGGAGCCGGTCTCTCTGAGGGGGCGTCTCCTCATCGAAGGCACGGAAAGCACGAGCTCGAACGAGGTCATAATATCCTTGATGCCAGAAGGGAACATTATGCACCCGGCCTGTACGTCCAAGCCGAGCTCCGACGGCGGCTTCCTATTACTCGGGTGTAGTCCCGGTCTTTACCATGTTCGTGTGACATCGCTTCCCGAAGGGCACTATGTCGAGCAGGTGCTTTCCGGTCGATCTCCTGTGCGGGATCCGCTCTTGCGCTTAGACCGAGAAGCGCCAGAACTGAAGGTCTTGCTGCGTCGCGGCGCCGCACGAATCAGGGGACGGCTCGCCAGTCGGAACCCAGCATGGTATCTGATCACCGCGGAAACGGAATCTTGGCCGAGAGCCTTCGGTATCGCCGGCCGCGATGGAGTCTTCACCGTCGACCACCTCCCGCCTGGCCGCTACTCTGTGGTCGGCATGAGCGCTCCTGTCCTCAGCGCACTTCATGATTCGGAATCTCTTCGCGCTCTCCAAGCCCGTGGGGCAGATGTCTTCGCAGCGGAGGGCGAACACTTGGAGGTCACAACCCCTGTTGTTTCTGAGACTCCTGAGGACCTCATGCGGCAACGATGAAAGTTTGCGGCAGACCGTCGTTGTCGTTCCGTGTCTTAACCGTCGCGGCGGCGGGGTTTCTAATGCCCGCTGGGGCTCGGGGCCAGATGATGTCCGGCGGCATTGTTTTCGGGCGAAGTGTCACGGGGAGCTACATCGACCAGACCCGCGTCTACAGCCTGCCGCCGGTGGAGCCGGGCGGCCCATGGACCCTCTGGTTCGGCAGCGCCTGGTCTCGCTCTCGGGATTGGGTCGGCGGAGGAATGCTCGATATCCGCTTCACCGATTCGTGGTCGCTCGAAGTGAACGGGCTATTCCGCCAACTAAACGGCCAGAGCGCAAGCTTTGGCATACTCGAAAAGCGTCCGGCTCGCGGAAGCCCTCACCAGATTGTCACTTGGCAATTTCCGGTCTTGGCGAAATACCGCTTCCAAGGTCAAAAGCTGAGGCCTTTTGTGGGCCTGGGACCCGCCTTTCGGACGGCTGGAAATGTGGATGACAAGGCCCCTTCGCATCATGGGATAGCGGCCGGGGCAGGTCTCGAGTTCCGTTTGGGAACCTTGCAAGTCTCCCCCGCAATCCGCTATACGCTTTGGGCCGGTGACCGACACGGCACATACGAGTCCGACCAAGTCGAGCTGTTGGTCGGCTTCAGTCGTACTCCCGAAACGGCATGGCGCCCTTTCGGCCCGCGTGCTTCTTTGGGATTCAAACTCGCCTTGAACCTGATCGGTGATTACCCCGACACGCGGGAGGTTTGGTCCAGCCCGGGATACCCGGGGGACCCTGTCGAGGTCTTTCGCCAACCTTACACCTCCGCCGCCTACACGTCTGGGGGAAGGAGCATTCTTTTCGGCCCGGCGGTGGAATTCGAGGTGTCTCGAGGATTATCTTTCGAGATCAGCGCGCTGCACCGTCCCGTGATCAGGAGACGACGGTTCGAAATCACATCGGCAACTTTCGGCACATTCGGTTACTCGACGCGGTTGCGCACCGGGGTGATCTGGCACTTTCCTATCCTGGCCAAATCGAAATTTCGATTGAGAAAGCGTCCCTTCTTCTTTGGCGCAGGTCCTTCTTTGCGGCTGCGCCAGACTTACCAGCCCTGGACATCAGCCTACGGTGTTTCGGCGACGGCAGGGCTGGAGCTGCGAGGCGGTCCTGTCACGATTGCTCCGTCGATCCTGTATACCCATTGGGGACCGCATCCCCGAAATGCACTTCGTCGCAATCAGGCGGACATCCTGCTTTCGCTGCGGTTTTAAGTCCCCCACCCGGCGCGCTTGCCATCCGTATGCTCAAACCGAGCCGGAAGCGCCAAAAGGTCCCTCGCTCGTGCGATTCTTCGAGTTGCGTAACAACCATGTCGACCGGCCCGGGTTCACGAGACGAGGGGCCCCGTTGCCCGGCTTGCGGCTTCGCGCTGCGCGTCCACCGAGTTGAAGCCTGGTCTGGGTTCTCCTCGATGGGCGTGCGCGTGTAGCTCGCGCGGCGGACCGGCTTCTGCGGCGATCCGTTATTCCCGGTCGGCACGTTTCCCTCCGGGCGTGTGCCCCAAGCCGAAACAGGCGAAGCCGTTCCTAGGCGGGGCGGTGGCCGGCGCTCAGCACCGGTGAAGCTGGCTGTCGTACTCGAAGCCGTCTGTGCGCACCAACACGATGGCGTCGTTGCCCCAGCGGACGAGCCTGCTGCTTGGCTGCAGCAGCCGTGGCTAGCGGCGGCCGGGACGGAGGCCTCTGCGGTGCGACGCTGTCGCGCTCGTCCTTGAGGAAATTCTTCAGCGCGCGGATGCGCAGCCCGGCATCGTCGGCGATTACGAGGGCGCGCTCGGACAGGCCACCCAAACGTTGGCCTGGATGCGCCAGGCGATGCGGCGGAAGGGGAACTGCCTTTTGGTTCGAGCGCGTCTTTTCGCCAACGACCTCGCGGTGCTTCGCCTTCAGCTGCGCGCTAGTCATATGCCGGAGGCTCTCAATCTCGTCCTGGTTGCGCGTGGCCTGGTCTCCCACGGCGTGAACCACCGCTCACGTAAGGGCTCCCCGTTTCGGCGGTGAACGCCAAGTCGCCTATGTACGTGAGTCCGTTTTTGCGTTCGCCGCTCAGCGACGTGGTGGGCGGCAGCGCGGTCTTCTACGACACGAAGGTGTATCTGGTGCGGAGCTGAGGGGGTGCCCGCACGCGCCGGGTTGCCGACGG
>JANWXD010000071.1 GCA_025055455.1 Bryobacteraceae bacterium | reverse complement strand
GTCGGCACCTTTCGCGACACGCTCGCCGCGATGACCAAATCACTTTCAAAACCCAAGTTCCCGAAAGGAGGCACCACTGTGTCTGAAGCAACTCAGGCGGGCACGAGCCCGCCCGTTCCCGATCTCGCCGCCATTGAGGCGCAGGCCCGCGAGCAGGGCTACGCCGAGGCGGCTGAGATTGTTGTGCTGTGCTCGATCGCCGGCCGGCCCACCTTGGCCAGCGACTACATCGCCCGCCATCTCTCTGCGGCCGAGGTCCGCAAGGAGCTGCTCGCGCTGCGGGCAGAGGCGAGCCAAGAGGAGATCCGGTCCCACGTTCTTCCGGAAGCGAGCACCGTAGCCAAGCAGAACCTCGAGGAAAACCCGGTCGTCAAGGCCTGCCTGGCCCTGGCCGGGCCGAAAGGAGCGAAGTAACCCATGCCTGTTCAATCCGAATCGAACCACCTCGGCGACTGGCTCAAGTTCGAAGAGGACAACCTCTACAGCCGCGACGAGGTCACCGTCATCTCCGGCGAGAATCTGGCGACCGGCACGGTCATTGGCGTCATCACCTCGAGCGGCAAGGTGACGCAGCTTGCGCCCGGCGCAAGCGACGGCTCGGAAACGGCCGCCGGCGTGCTGCTTAACTCTGTTGACGCGAGAGCCGCCGACAAGCCGGGCGTCATCATCGCGCGCCACGCCATCTGCGCGGACAAGGGTCTCGTCTGGCCCGCCTCGATCACGGGCCCGCAGAAGACCGCCGCCATCAGCCAACTCAAAGCCCTGGGCATTCTCGTCCGGGAAGGAGCCTGAACCATGCCGATGCTCAATCCATTCGCCACCGATGCCTTCAATATGGTCGCCCTGACGGCGGCCATCAACAAGATCCCCAACACCTACGGGCGCCTGGAGCAGTTGAACCTCATGCCCGCCACGGGCGTCCGCACCCGCACCGTCATCATCGAGGAGATGAGCGGCGTGCTGAACCTGCTGCCCACGCAGCCCGTCGGCGCGCCGGGCACCGTGGGCACGCAGGCCAAGCGCAAGGTGCGCTCGTTCGTCATCCCGCACATCCCGCACGACGACGCCGTGCTGCCCGAAGAGGTGCAGGGCATCCGCGCCTTCGGCTCGGAATCCGAGACCGAGGCGCTCGCCGATCTGCTCGCCCTGAAGCTTCAGAACATGCGCAACAAGCACGCCATCACGCTCGAGCACCTGCGCATGGGCGCGCTCAAGGGCGTCATCCTCGACGCCGACGGCTCCGTGCTCTACAACCTCTACACCGAGTTCGACATCACGCCGAAGACGGTCAACTTTGCGTTGGGGACGGCTTCGACCGAGGTGCTGCTCAAGGTGCTCGAGGTGAAGCGCCACATCGAGGACAACCTCAAGGGCGAGTTTATGACGGGCATCCTGTGCCTGTGCTCGTCGGGCTTCTACGACGCCTTCACCACGCACGCCAAGGTGAAAGAGGCCTTCCAGTACTACCAGCGCAACCAGCAGCTCGGCAACGACTATCGCACGGGCTTCACCTTCGGCGGCGTGACGTTTGAGGAGTACCGCGGCCAGGCGACAGACGCCTCGGGAGCAGTGCGGAAATTCATCGCCGACGACGAGGCGCACTTCTTCCCGCTGGGCACCGCCAACACCTTCCGGACGTTCTTTGCGCCGGCGGATTTCAACGAGACGGCCAACACGCTGGGCCTGCCGCTCTACGCCAAGCAGGAGCCGCGGAAGTTTGGCCGGGGCACGGACCTCCACACGCAGCAGAACCCGCTGCCGATCTGCCTGCGGCCCGAGGTGCTGGTCAAGGGAACGAAGTCCTGACGATGAGCGGCTGGGAAGCGGCGGTGAGGGACCTCGACGCGGCCGTTGTCAACACGTTCGGCCGCGAGGTCCTCTACTTGCCGGGGGCGGGCGGCGAGGCAACGGTCCGCGCGGTGTTTCAGCCGGCTCGGGAGGTTGAAGATTCCTCGCCGGGCGTCTATGCCGTGCTGTTTGTGCGGATGGCGGACTTGCCGGCGGAGCCAGTGCGCGGCGACGAGGTCGAGATCGAAGCGGTCCGCTACAAGGTCTTCGACATCGAGGCCGACGCCGAGGGCGCCGCCGTGCTCCGGTTGCGTAAAGCCAACTGACTTCCGGAAGATCTTCCGGAAGTTCGAGGCCGTCGCGGCAACCGAACTTGTGGGCAATTGCGCACAAGTGGAAACCTCCGCGCAATTGCGCGGAAGTCGCTCGCGGGTGATGCATGCCCAGTGTCCGGGTCTACCAGAAGAAGCAACTGCGGCTGGATCTGCTGAACTTCCGCCAGCGCCAGATGTATGAGCTGGGCGCGGCGGGTATTGCGGCGGTGAAGGCGCGGCTCGCTGCGGCGCAGGGTCCCGAGGATTCCGCGGCCAAGCCGCTCACCAAGCGCTACGCGATCTGGAAGACCCGGCAAGGCAAGGGCAACCGCCGCAACCTGACATTCTCCGGCGACCTGCTGCGCAACTTCCAGGTCCGCACGGTCAGCGAGAACCGCGCCAAGGCCAATGTCTCGACCCGCAAGCATCGGATCAAGGCGTGGGCCAACCAGAAGCGCCAGGAGTGGATGGTCTTCTCGCCCAAGAACAAGGCCGCCGTGGTGGAGGCGGCGCGGAAGATGCTCGAGGCAACGAAGCCACGGCTGCTTCTTGAACGCAGCCTGGGAGGGAAGCGAGCGTGATCAACCCCGCGGAACTGGTCGACAACCTGGTCGCCTTGCTGCGGGACATCCCGGAACTGGTCACAGAGATGGGAGGCGATGAGCAGCGGATCTTCGCCTACCACGATCAGTATCCGAAGCGCGCGAGTCTGGCGGCGGCGATTCACGAAATGCCCGCGCCGGGGATCATGGCCGCCTGGCAGGGGACGCAGCCGTCGAGCTTCGGCGGCGTCGATGTGTGGCGGCACCAAGTGACGCTCTACCTGCGGGCGCAGGAGACCTTCGATGGTGACCCGCCCACGGCCTACTACCGCCTGTTCCGGCTGATCACCAAGGGAGTGCCCGTGTCGGCGGGTGTGCCGATGCTCAACGCCACCGTGCACCCCTCCTGCCACCCGATGGACCTGCCGCTGATCCAGCGGCAGAGCGACGCCGAAGGGCTCGACTATTTCGAAGTGCCGCTTAGCTTCATGGAGATGGGAGATGACTGAAACCGTGCTCATGCGCTCGCCCGAGGGCGATGTGCAAGAAGTGGAAGCGAAGCCGGCCAAGCTGGTACCGCTCATGGTGGCTGGCTGGCGGCAAGTCTCGGAAGAGGAGGTAACGCCTGATGTCCGTCGCGCGGATGCAGGAAATCCAGATCTGCTTCGGTAAGCAGAAACAGTCGAGCATCTCGACCGCCAACACCGGGGTCCA
>JANWXD010000070.1:2521-3429 GCA_025055455.1 Bryobacteraceae bacterium | reverse complement strand
CTCCACGCACAACGGGCCGAACAACTTCCTCCCCGAAAACATGCAGAAGACGCTGGAATGGAACCAGGCGCTCGGCAGCCGCCAGATCATCATGGCCAGCGCTGGCAAGGTCGAGCCCACCGTCGATGGCTGGAAGAAGGTCGCCGACATCCTCACCAAGGCCGATGAAATGGCCCGCAAGGCCGGCTGCGCTGTCGGCTTTCACAACCACCAGATGGAATGGCGCCCCGTGGAGGGACAGAAGCCGCTCGAAATCCTCGCCAAGAACACCCCGCAGTCGGTCATCCTCCAGCTTGACGTCGGCACCTGCGTCGAAACCGGCAACGACCCCGCCGCATGGATCCGCGCCAACCCCGGCCGCCTGAAGTCCATCCACTGCAAGGAGTGGTCGAAGGAGAAAGGCTACCGCGTGCTGTTCGGCGAAGGCGACTCCCCCTGGAAGGACATCTTCAAAGCCGCCGAACAGGTGGGCGGCACCGAGTTCTATCTCATCGAGCAGGAAGGCCACGAGCTGCCGCCCTACGAGGCGGTGGAAAAGTGCCTCGCCAATTTCCGCAAGATCTACGGAGCCTGAAACAGCGCTCATCAGAAGGACCGAAAACGCCCCGGGCCAGGGATGCCGCGGGCCGGCTCCCTCCCGGGGCGCAATCTTTTCCCGCCCGCAGCATCCCCTCGAGTTCCCCTGCCGGGCCTCGTCCATCGTCGCGCTGCGATTCCCGCAGTAAAATCCCCGGTGGGAGGGTTGGCGCGATGCGGCACTCCGCCCCTCGCATGCGGCCACGCCTCGCCGCGGCCATGCTGGCGGCAGCGGGAACGCTGGCCAGCGCCCGCGCCGAATGGCGGTTTGCCGCCTATCTGGGCGCGGCGGCAAACCGGCCCGGCGCCTTGCGCATCGAACAGCCCGCGCT
>JANWXD010000070.1:0-2511 GCA_025055455.1 Bryobacteraceae bacterium | reverse complement strand
GCCGAATGGCGGTTTGCCGCCTATCTGGGCGCGGCGGCAAACCGGCCCGGCGCCTTGCGCATCGAACAGCCCGCGCTCGGCACGCGACTCACTCTCGGCGGCGTCCACTATGAAGCCCGTTCTTTTGACTCGCCCATCTACTACGGCGGACGCCTCGGCCACTTCTTCCGCCGCGGCTTCGGCGCCGAGGCCGAGTTCATCCATCTGAAGGCGTATGCGCTCACCGCCCGCAGCGTGGCCGCACAGGGCGCATGGCGCGGCTCGCCGGTGGACGCGCAGCTTCCGATGAATGCCTTCGTCGAGCGCTACAGCATCTCGCACGGCCTCAATTTTCTTCTGGCGAATCTTGTGTATTCGCGCCCCTTGCCCGCGCTGCCTGCCGTGCGTTGGGCGGTACGCCTCGGCGCCGGTCCCACCCTTCCGCACGCCGAAAGCACCGTCGGCGGCGAAAGCCGCGAAGGCTACCAGCTCGGCAGGCCCGCGCTCCATGCCGCCGCCGGCATCGGGCTCCGCCTCTGGAAGCGCGTGCACGCCATCACCGAGTACAAGCACACCCGCACTTCGCAGCGCACGCGCATCGCCGCCGGCAACGCCAGTGCGCTCTTCCGCACCCACCACGTGGTCTTCGGCCTCGGCCTCTCCTTCTGACGCCCGCTGCCGCCGCATCTGCCTGCGTGCCTGCCGCCACGCCGCGCCCCCCGCTGCCGCGGTTGCGTTATGCTCGAACCTTCGGGCCGCGCCATGAACCTCACCACGCTCGACTGGATCATCGCCATCGGATCCCTGTTGATCTGCTTCGCTCCCGCCCTGTTCTTCGGCAAGCGCTCCGGAAAAAACACGACGGAGTTCTTCGCCTCCGGCCGCTCCGTGCCCTGGTGGCTGGCCGGACTCTCCATGGTCGCCACCACCTTTTCCAGCGACACGCCCAACCTCGTCACCAACTTCGTCCGCACGCAGGGCGTGGCCGGCAACTGGCAGTGGTGGGCCTTCACGCTCACCGGCGTCGCCACCGTCTTCTTCTACGCCCGCCTGTGGCGGCGCTCCGGCGTGCTCACCGACCTCGAGTTCTACGAGCTCCGCTACGCCGGCAAGGCCGCCAGCGCCGTGCGCGGCTTCCGCGCCGTCTATCTCGGCTTCTTCTTCAACTGCATCATCATGGCCAGCGTCAACCTCGCCGCCTGCAAGATCGCCGGCGTGCTGTTCGGCTTCGAGCGCTGGCAGACGCTGCTCTTCGTCGGCCTGCTCAACGTCGTCTTCGCTGCGCACTCCGGCCTGTGGGGCGTGCTCGTCATCGACATGATCCAGTTCTTCATCAAGATGGGCGCCGTCATCGCCGCCGCCTACTTCGCCGTCACGCTGCCCCAGGTCGGCGGCCTCTCGGGACTCGTGGAAAAGGTCGGCGCCCTGCGCGGCCCCGGCGGCCTCAACTACCTCTCCATGCTGCCCGACTTCACCAACAACTGGGAGCTCGCCACCGCCGTCTTCATCATGCCCCTGGCCATCCAGTGGTGGGCCGTCTGGTACCCCGGAGCCGAACCCGGCGGCGGCTCCTACATCGCCCAGCGCATGCTCGCCTCGAAGTCGGAAAAGGACGCCCTCGGCGGCACGCTCTTCTTCAACCTCGCCCACTACGTGCTGCGCCCCTGGCCGTGGATGCTCACCGGCCTGGCCTCGCTCATCGTCTTCCCCACCCTCGCCGACATCCAGCGCGCCTTCCCCCACGTCGACCCCTCCCTCATCGGCCACGACATCGCCTTCCCCGCCATGCTCAAGTTCCTGCCCGCAGGCTGGATGGGCCTGATGCTCGCCGGCCTCATCGCCGCCAACTCCTCCACCATCCTCACGCACCTCAATTGGGGCGCCTCCTATCTCGTCCACGACTTCTACCGCCGCTTCCTCCGGCCCGGCCGCGAGGAAAAGCATTACGTGTTTGCCGGCCGCGTCTCCACCGTCCTTCTGTTCATCGTCTCCTCCGCCATGGTGTTCTTCCTTGAGACGGCGCAGGACACCTTCAACATCATGCTCCAGGTGGGCGCCGGCACCGGCCTGCTCTACCTGCTGCGCTGGTTCTGGTGGCGCATCACCGCGTGGTGCGAAATCGCCGCCATGATCAGCTCCTTCGGCGTCTCGCTGGTCTTTCTCGCCCTGCGCAGGAGCGGCGTCCACATCGGCACGCATCAGGAGCTGTTCCTCACCGTGCTCTGCACCACCGTCTGTTGGCTGCTCGTCGCCTACCTCGGCCCGCAGACCGACCCCGAAGCCCTCATCCGCTTCTACCGCAAGGTGCACCCCGCCGGTCCCGGCTGGCGCAAAGTGCGCGAAATGGCCGGCATCTCCGGGCAGGAAGCCGCGCAGTGGTCCGAGGCCGACAACATCCCGCTCTCGCTCGTCGGCTGGCTCTCGGGCAGCATCGTCATCTGGTCCGGACTCTTCACCGTCGGCAACGTGCTGTACGGTCGCATGCACTACGCCGCCCTGCTCTGCGCCGTCTTCGTCGTCAGCGGTCTCGTG
>JANWXD010000006.1:132608-132849 GCA_025055455.1 Bryobacteraceae bacterium | reverse complement strand
AACCCGGGGGCACCTACGATCCAACCGTTCTGCGGATCGCGAAAGTGTACGGCTTCCAGGTTGAAATAGATACCGGGAATCGCGCTTTGTTCCCAGAACCTGCCGCCGTCGGTCGTGTAGAGCAAGGTTCCGGTCCAACCGACGGCCCACCCGCGGCGCTCGTCCAGGAAGAAGACGCCCCGGAGCGTGCTGGTCGTGAAGCTGGCCTGGCGGCGCCAGCTGAGTCCGCCGTCGGCAGAGT
>JANWXD010000006.1:0-132598 GCA_025055455.1 Bryobacteraceae bacterium | reverse complement strand
CGTCGGCGCCCACTGCCCAACCATGCAAGCCGACGAAGGTCAAGTCATTGAGGGCGCTGGCAGCGGGCGACGGCGGCCGCCGCCAGCTTCGGCCGCCGTCGTCGCTAATCAGAATGAGGCCCGCGCCGCCCGCCACCACCACCCGCTGGCTTCCCACCAGCGCCACGGCTCGGGCGTCGATCGCCTCCGCCACGGGCAGGGAAGACCAGCTCGCGCCACCGTCGGTGGAACGGATCAAAACGCCTTCCCCACACAGCAGCGCCACGGCGCCGCCCGAGGCCGCAATGTCCCGGATCCAGCAGCCGGGCGACGCCGGCTGGGCGACCGCGGGCAAGCAGGTTGCAGCCGCTGCAACGATCGCTCTGGCGCGGAGCATGACCCGTTCACCGGGGCTCGACCACGAGGAAGTGCGTGTTGCCTCCCCGGTTGATCAGAAGCAGCACCGGCTCGGAACCCGCCTGGCGCACGGCCCGCTCGAAAGAGGCCACGTTGGTCACCGGGCGGCGATTAACTTCCTGGATCACGTCGCCGCGCCGCAGGCCCGCTTCCGCGGCGGGGCTATCCGGGCGGACGTTGGTCACGACTACGCCGAAGGTGTCCCGCGGCAATCCCAGCTGGCGAGCGATGGCGGGAGTCAGATCGTCCACGTCCACGCCTTCGAGTGCGCTGCCCCGGCGCGATTCGGCGCGCGCGGCTTCGCGGTCCCCGGGCACCTCGCCGAGGGTGACCGGAATGGTGAGCTCCTTGCCGTCGCGAATCACGCGCAGGTTCACGCGTGTGCCCGGCGCCGTGCTGGCAATCTTGAGCTGAAGGTCGCGGTTGTCCTCCACCCGCTGGTCGTTCACCGCCACAATGACGTCGCCCTTTTGGATCCCGGCTTTGGCGGCCGGACCATCGGCGGTCACGTCGCCCACCAGGGCGCCGCGCGCCTCCTTAAGGTTGAACGCTTTGGCGACCTTCTGGTCCACCGGTTGAATCATGACGCCTAGGTAGCCGCGTACGACTCGCCCGCTCTTGACGAGCTGCTCCATCACGGGCTTGGCCATGTTGCTGGGTATCGCGAACCCGATGCCCACGTTGCCTCCGGAGGGGGACACGATGGCGTCGTTGATGCCGACCAGTTCCCCGCGGGTGTTCACCAGCGCCCCGCCGGAGTTGCCGGTATTGATCGCAGCATCCGTCTGGATGAAGTCCTCGAGCACGTTCGGTTCGGGCGTGATCCCGCTGCGTCCCTTGGCGCTGACGATGCCCATGGTGACGGTTTGCCCGATGCCGAAGGGATTGCCGATGGCCAGCACGATGTCGCCAATCTCCAACTTCGACGAGTCCCCGAGGGGCAGGAACGGCAGCCCGGTGGCCTCTACTTTCAACAGGGCCAGATCCGTGCGAGGATCGGTGCCGACGATCTTCGCCTCCATTTCTCTTTTGTCCAACATGGCGACTTTGACATCGGTCGCTCCGTGGATGACATGGTTCGCCGTCAGAATGTAGCCGTCGCTGCTGACGATCACGCCAGAGCCTAAGCTGCGCTGGCGATATTCCCGGGGCACGTCGAACCGCCAGCCGAACTGCTCGAAGAAGTCCCGGAAGAACGGATCTGCGAAGAAGGGGGACGACTCGGCTCGCGTCCGCACGACGCGTTCGCTGTAGATGTTGACCACCGCCGGCAGCACTCTCTTGACCACGGGAGCGAAGGTTTCACCCAGCGACCCGGCGGGCCGCTCGCTCGCCGCCACCTGAAACATGGGTCCTGTGCTGGCCAGTGGCAGCAATCCCGTCTTGGCAGCCGCCAGCGCCGCCGCCGCCCCAGAGATCACCGCGGCGATCAACGCCGCAATCGCCACCCAGCGTTTGATCTCCATGCGTGTTCCTGTCATGACAATCACTCCCTTCTTTTGATTAGTATCGCCAGCCTTCGCGCACCCGAACCCGAAAGTCCTCGCGTCGGTCGTGGACGAGTTGGAACGCCTCGACTTTGATCTTGCGAAACTTCCCATCGCGCGGGAGGGTGGATTCGTAAACCAGGCGGTACTGGCTGGCCAGCGATTGCATGATTCCGCGCATCGCGTCCCGATAGGCGGTCTCGAAGCGGGGAAACCAGGCTTGGCCGCCGCTTTTGTCCGCCAGCATCCGAAGAAACGCCTCAGCTTGGTAGAGATTCATCCGCGTCGTGGTCCCTAAGTACGGCTCGTAGGAGCCTCGCAACAGGGAACCAGCTCCCAGCGCGAAGACCACCACGTTGGTCTCCTCGATTCTGCGCTGCACGTCGCCGAGGGTGTGTGCGCTGAACTCGTCGTAGCCGGAACCGACAAAAATCAGGACGCGCCGGCCGGGCAAACGTCCCATCCTATCCAGCATCTCCCAGACGGCGTCGTAGGTGTTGATGGCGTCCCACAAAGGCTGTCCGAGCTCGGAAAACGCCTCGAGGATGCGGCCGCGCATCTTCGTAAAATCTACTTCGACTTTGAGCCGATTGGAGAAAGTTGCCAAGGCGTACCAGTGGCCTTCGGGCGCCTCCCGGAAGAAGCCCTGCATCGCTTGCGCGATGTCGTTGAGGTAGGGCCAGGAGCTCTGGCTGTGTTCGACGAGCAGGGCAATGGTGGCCGGCGTTTCCGGGGGCTCCAGCCGAAACGGCTTGGGATGGCCGTCCTCGTACAGGCGGAAGTTTTTTTCCGTGAGCCCGGTGACCAAGCCACCGTCCTTTTCGACCGTCACGTAGAGCGATACGGCACGGGACTGGGGAACGGCGGCGTCTACCGAGACGCTGATCCAAACGGCATAGCCGGCGGCTCTCAGGAGGTGGGCAGCTCGCATATGGCCTCGATCTTGTCCCCGGGCGTGTACTCGATCTTCTCCGGAGCCGGGCAGCCTTGCTCAGGCGCCAGCAGGCTCGGGCGGCCCTTCTCCTCTTCTTCCGCCTCAGCCGTCACTTTGGCCAGCTCCTTTTTCATTTCTTCAAATGCGGTGCTCTGGCGGATCAAGCCGTCCTTTTTCGGCAGAAACAGGATTTCGCGCCGGGTATGCACCATCCGCTCGTAAAAGGGCGGGTGCGTGCGGAACCAGCTGACGCCGTTGACATAGCCCTCGCGGGTGGCCATCTTGTCGAAGAAGCGGATGAATCCGCTCGGATCGTAGCCTGCATTCCAGGCGTACTGCACGCCGAGCTGGTCCGCTTCGAGCTCGAACTCCCGGCTCACGCCGAGCAGGTCCAAGCTCAGCACGAGTCCCAGCCCGTAAAAGCCGTATTGCAGCGCGTAGTAGGTGCCGATGGTTGCGGCGCCGCCGGTGAGGATCACCGCCGCCACCTGCGCCGCTTGGTAGATGAGGTTGGCAATCGTGGCCTTTTTCATCAAGCGGTGGCCATGGCGGGCAGCGGCATGGGCGATCTCGTGGGCCAACACGCCGGCCAGCTGGGACTCGTCCTCGGCCGCCTCGAGCAGCCCCCGCTGCACGAACAGGAACCCACCCGGAAGAGCAAACGCGTTGATTTCCTTGGAGTTGAGCACGGTGACTTTAACCGGCACTCGAAGGTCGGAGCGGGCCGCAATCTTCTTGGCCAGATCCGCAACGTAGCGCTGGACCGCCTCGTTTTTCACCTCCGGCGGCATCAGCCCCGTCTGACGCATCTCGCGCACGGTTTCTTCGCCGAGCTTCACGTCTTGCTCCTGGCCCTTGCCGACCTCCCGGAAGCCGATATCCTTCACGTCCCCGTACTGCCGGTTGTGATAGGCGCCGCTCGCGATCTCTTGCTGGATTTGCCGGAGCTCGGCGGGCCACTTCTCGATCAGGTCCAGTTTGGCCTGGCGATTTTCGAAGGCCACCGGGATGGCGTGGTTGGCCAGCACTTCGGCTTGGCTCTTTACGGCGCGCAGATTTTGGATGCGGCAGTGCAGTTCCTTCCGCTCGGCATCGCTCAATGTGGCGGTGCGGCGCTTGAGCTCCGCCTGAGTCCGTTCCAAATTTTTGTCGTGTTCCTTGACGCGGTCTTTGTACTTACTCACGCAGTAGTCCCGCGAACGCCGCAGGTATTCGCGCATCTGCTGAATCTGAGCGGCGGTGAACTCCAGCCGAGGCGCTTCGTCAAATAGCTCCTCATAGGATTTCAGAAGCGCCTCCCGTAGCGGCTCGAAGACCGCCGGTTGGAGCGGGACCTTGGGGGTCGGCCGCGGGCGGGGCTCGCAGGCGGCGGTTTGTAGGATCAGCGCCGCGCTGAGCAGACACGCCATGGTGCCTCGGAGCCGGGTTCGTTCGGTAAGCGGGAGCATGGTGAGGCTCCTTTGCCGATCTTAGGACAGGCGTTGGAATAGGGCAACGGAGACGCCCACGAGCGGCTGCGTTCCTTTTGAGACGACGTAGGCCACGCGCGCCGCGTTGCACTGCGGTCGCCTCTGACGTTTCTGTTCTGGAGCGCGATGGGGTTAGCATGAAAGTGGGACCCCCCTGAATGCTCACCCGAATTCTCGTGCGAACACCGAATTGGCTGGGTGACGCCGTCATGTCGCTGCCGGCTCTGCGCATCCTTCGGGCCCAGCTTCCCCGAGCGCATTTGACGGTGCATGCCCGCCGATGGGTAGCGGGTTTGTACGCCCGAGAAACTTGCGTGGATGACGTGTTGATCTATGCGGCGCGCCCGGCTGCGGCAGACTGGGCTGGGCGTTGGCGCGCTGCGCGGGAGTTGGCCGCACGAGGCTTCGACGCTGCACTCCTGCTGCCCAACTCGTTCGACGCGGCGCTGGTGGCGTGGTTGGCCCGCATTCCCCGCCGCATCGGCTACGCCCGCGACCTGCGCGGGCCGTTGCTGACCGATCCCATTCCGCCGCCCCGCCGGGGGGAGATACCGCCGCACCAACGCCATTACTATCTGGAGTTGGTGCGCCGCGCCGGGTGGACTTCGGCGAGGGCGTCAGACGGCCCGATTCTGCTAGATGGTGTTCAGCGGGCGCGCGCCGCGGGACGAGAGCGCTGGAGTTCGTTAAAAGTAGCTACGGACGTGGTCGGCGTCAGCCCGGGCGCTGCGTTCGGCGGGGCCAAGCGCTGGCCGGCGGAACGCTTTGGCGAGGCGGCCGCACAGCTGGCGCGCGAGCTCGGCGGGGCGGTGGCCGTCTTCGGCTCCGCTCAGGAGCGAGCTCTCGCCGAAGTCGTCGAAAGGACGGCGGCGGCACGGGGGGCGCCGGTTTTGAATCTCGCGGGTCAGACGTCGCTCGAGGAGTTCATCGAGCTGACGGCCGCCTGCCGGCTGTTTCTGACGAACGATTCCGGCGCGATGCATGTGGCCGCAGCGCTCGACGTTCCCACGGTGGCGATCTTCGGGTCGACGGACCCGGAAGTGACGGGACCAGCGGGTCCGCGTGCGTGCCTGGTCCGGACGCCGGTGGAATGTAGCCCCTGCTTGCTCCGGGAATGCCCCATCGACCACCGCTGTATGCTGGGCGTTTCCGTCCAAGAGGTGGTGCACGCGGCCCGGAGGCTGCTGTCGCGATGAGCGACAAGGCGATCGACACCCGCACCAAGATCCTGACGGCCGAAGAGGCGCTGGCCACCGCTCGGCGGCTGCGGGAATTGGGGCTAAGGCTGTGCGTCGTAACCGGATATTTCGACCCCCTGTTGGCAGCCCATGCCCGGCGCTTGGCCGAGTGCCGCAACCGGGCCGACGCGCTCCTGGCGGTGGTGGGTTGTCCGCCACGGCCGATTCTGCCCGCACGGGCGCGCGCGGAGCTGGTGGCTGCACTCGCCGTGGTAGACTACGTGGTGCTCGAAGAGGACAGCCTGATCGAGAGGCTCGCCGGCGCGGGCGCTCGAGTGGAACGTCACGAACCCCTCGACGAGCAGATCACGCAGGACCTGATCGCTCATGTTCACCGCCGCCACCGCGGGCCGTGACGCGACCGCGCGGATTCTCGCTGTTCGTCTCGGCGCGATGGGGGACATCATTCACGCCCTCCCTGCAGTCGCCACGCTGAAACAGAACTTCCCGCAAGCGGAGTTGTGGTGGGCGGTCGAACCGAAGTGGGCGGCGCTGCTCGAGGGCAACCCGTTCGTCGACCGAATCCTGCTCGTGGATCGGAGCTGGCAAGGACTCGCAGGCACGCTGTCACGCTTGCGGGCCCAGCGCTTCGAGTGGGCCGTGGACTTCCAGGGGTTAGTCAAATCGGCGCTGGTGGCCTCCGTTGCCCGCACGGAGCGCATCTTCGGCTTCCATCGCTCCCAGGTGCGCGAGCGACCCGCGGCGCTGTTTTATTCCACGCAGGTCCACGCCCGATCCGCACACGTGGTGGATCGCAACCTCGAGCTGGCGGCGGCGACCGGCGCGTCGACGATCGTGCACGCCTTCCCGATTCCTCCGGGTCGGCCGGAGGGCGAGCTACCGGAGGGCGCGTTCGTGTTGGCCAACCCGTTAGCCGGTTGGGCGGCCAAACAATGGCCTCTGGAATACTACGGTGCTCTCGCCCGGCTTTTGCGCCGACACTGGGGATTGCCGTTGGTGGTCAATGGTCCACCCGAGGCCAAACCTGTTCTGGAGCAGATTCCCGAATCATGGGTGCACGTTTCGGGGCTGCCGGGATTGCTCGACGCCACGCGGCGTGCGGCGGCGGTGGTAGGCATCGACAGCGGCCCCATACATCTGGCGGCAGCTCTGGGAAAGCCGGGGGTGGCGATCTTCGGTCCCACGGATCCGGCGCGCAACGGGCCGTACGGCGACAGCGTTACGGTGTTGCGGGCTGCGGAAGCCAAGACCTGCTACCAGCGCGGTCGCCGCGAGGACGACAGTATGCGCGCAGTGGCGCCGGAGACCGTTTTCGAGGCCCTCGCCGCCCGTCTGGCGGTGCGGAGCCAGTCGGCTGGATCCGGCAGTTGAGGCGCCGGCCCATTTTCCCGAAACCTTACGCCGATTTCGTGGCGCGCCTGCGTGTCCCGGCGGGCTTCGTGCTCGCGGGGACCTACTTGTGGCTCGCCAATCCGACGCCCGAATCTCTCTGGGTCGGGCTCCCGCTGGCCGCGCTGGGGGTCGCGTTGCGCGCCTGGGCCGCAGGGCACCTGGCCAAGAACGAGCGGCTCGCCACGACGGGTCCGTATGCGTACGTGCGGAATCCGCTGTATTTGGGTACGCTGGTGGCCGCCGCTGGACTGGTCGTAGCCTCTCGCCGCCTCGCGCTGGCCCTCGTGTTTGCCGCGGTGTTTGCGGGCGTGTATTTGCCGGTCATCGAGCTGGAAGAACAACACCTCCGGAAACTGTTCCCGTCGTATGCCAGCTATGCCGAACGCGTGCCGATGCTGCGGCCGCGGTTGCGGCCATACTCCCGCCAGGGCCGCTTCGAGTGGATGCTTTACCGGCGCAATCAGGAATACCAGGCCCTGGCCGCGTTCCTCGCGGCGGCGCTTTTCCTGGTTGGGAAGGTCGTGGCCAACGGTTAGCGGCGACGTCGGGGAAGGCGCCCCGCTGCATTCGGCTCCGTACGTTGGGTTCGACTTCGTACACCGCGGTGCGGAGTCCGTCGAGCGGCTACGCTCGCAATCGAAGATCGAGCGAGCCTCCCCTCGGCTGACGCATGAGGCGCGCCAGTCAGGCCGCTCCCAAGACCGACCGCAGCTGTTCCAGCTTTCGCCAAGCGGCTCCGGAATCGACGGAGTCCGCCGCGCGCTGCATCCCCTCGGTAAAGTCTCGGGCTGCCCCGGCAGCAACCAGGGCCGCCGCGGCGTTAACGAGCACGACATCTCGCTGTGGTCCCCGGGCGCCGGACAGCACCGACCGGGCGATCGCGCAGTTGACGTCGCGGTCGCCGCCCCGCAGCTCGTCCGGCCGGGCGGAAGGCACGCCGAAATCGGCTGGCGCGACGGTGCGCTCGCGCACTCGACCGTCGCGGATCTCGAGCAGCAGCGTTGGGCCGGTCGTTGTGATTTCGTCCAGTCCGTCGGAACCGTGGACGACAAAGCCCCGAGGCAGGTCGAGAGCCGCCAATGCCTCCGCCAGGAGGCGCGCCGCCCGCTCGCTGGGGGCACCTACGAGTTGAGCGGTGGCGCGCGCGGGATTGGTCAGCGGTCCGAGCAAGTTGAACACGGTGCGCGTTTTCAACTCCAGTCGCGCCGGTTGCGCATGCTTCATGGCCGGATGCAACGCCGGAGCGAACAGAAACGCAATGCCGGCTTCCCGCAAGGCTCGGCTCATGTCCTCTGGTGCGGCCGCCAGCGGCACGCCGAGGCTTTCCAGCAGATCGGCGCTGCCGCAGCGGCTGGAGATCGAGCGGTTGCCATGCTTGGCGACGCGGACGCCCGCTCCTGCGGCGACGAGCGCCGCGATGGTGGAGATGTTGAACGTTCCGGCCCCGTCGCCGCCCGTGCCGCAAGTATCGAGCAGCGCCTCGCCATCCGGCAAGCCGGTCTCGATCGTGATCGCATGCTCCCGCATGGCACGGGCGAATCCGACCAGCTCGTCGACGGTTTCGCCTTTCACCCGCAGCGCCGCCAGAAACGCCGCAATCTGAGCGGAGCTGGCCTCCCCGCGCAGCATCGCCGTCATGGCCGCGGCGGCTTGTTCCCGGCTCAGATCCCTCCGGTCGAGCAGGCAATGGAGGAACGGAAGAAGCGACATGCTATAGTGAAGTCTTTGACTTTTGCGTTGACTTTTCCTGAATGCTAGCACGGCGGTCGCGCTTTGCGCCGCGAGCTGGAAACACAGCAGCAACCCGATGAAAATCCACGAGTACCAGGCCAAGGCTCTCTTGGCCCGCTACGGTGTTCCCGTGCCCAAGGGCGACGTGGCGAGCACGGCGGAGGAGGCGGGCGCGATCGCTCGTCGTCTCGGCGGTAGCGTGGTCATCAAGGCGCAGATTCATGCCGGCGGCCGGGGCAAGGGCGGTGGCATCAAAGTCGCGGCAAACGCAGAAGAAGCGGCGCAGATTGCCGGCATGATGCTAGGCATGCGCCTGGTCACCCCTCAAACCGGACCGGAAGGCCGCCTGGTGCGGCGTGTGCTGGTGGAGGAGACGCTGTCCGTGGCGCAGGAACTGTATCTCGGGGTGGTGCTGGACCGGGCACAGGGAAGGGCGGTTTTCATGGCTTCGGCCGCCGGAGGCGTGGAGATCGAAGAGGTAGCGGCTACCTCGCCGGAGAAAATTCTCAAGGAGTCCATCGAGCCGGGATTCGGACTGGCGGCGTTCCAGGCGCGCAAGCTCGCCTACGGCATGGGGCTGCAGGGTGCGACGGCTGCGGCGGCGGCCTCGGCCATGGCGGCGCTGGCGCGGGCCTACGAGGAGGTGGACGCCTCGCTCGCCGAAATCAACCCGTTCGTCGTAACCACCGACGGGCGGGTCTTCGCTCTGGATGCCAAAATCAATCTCGACGACAACGCCTTGTACCGTCACAAAGACCTGCTCGAGTGGCGTGACGTCAACGAGGAGGATCCGCTCGAGGTGGAAGCCTCGCGCTACGGGCTGAGCTACATCAAGCTCGACGGCAATGTCGGCTGCATGGTCAACGGCGCGGGCCTGGCCATGGCCACGATGGACATCATCAAGCACGCGGGCGGAAATCCCGCTAACTTTCTGGACGTGGGCGGCGGGGCCAGCGCCGAGCAGGTGCAGAACGCGTTCCGCATCCTGTTATCGGACCCGCATGTAAAGGCGGTGCTCATCAATATCTTCGGCGGGATCCTGCGGTGCGACCGCCTGGCCACGGGCGTCGTGGCGGCAGCCCGAGAGCTGGACATCCGCGTGCCGGTGGTGGTGCGGTTGGAAGGAACGAATGTGGAGGAAGGACGGCGCATTCTGCTGGAGTCCGGCCTGAACTTTACGGTCGCCGAGAACATGAAGGACGCGGCGGAGAAGGTGGTGCGGCTGGCGCAATGAGCATCCTGGTAGATCGGAACACGCGCGTTTTGTTTCAAGGTTTCACGGGCCGCGAGGCCACCTTTCACGCCCAGCAGTGCATCGAATACGGCACCCAGGTGGTCGGCGGCGTGGTGCCCGGCAAGGGCGGCACGCGCCATTTGGATCGGCCTGTGTTCGACACCGTGCAGGAAGCGGTGCGCGCCACGGGGGCGAATGCCTCGGCCATCTTCGTGCCGCCGGCGTTCGCCGCCGACGCGATCATGGAGGCCGCCGACGCGGACCTGGAGCTGGTGGTCTGCATCACCGAGGGCATTCCGGCGCTCGACATGGTGAGGGTGTGGCGGTTCCTCCAGGGTCGCAAGACACGGTTGATCGGCCCCAACTGCCCCGGCATCATTTCCCCGGGTCAGTGCAAGATCGGCATCATGCCGGGGCACATCCACCGGCCCGGGCGGGTGGGCGTGGTGTCGCGCTCGGGGACGCTGACCTATGAAGCGGTGGACCAATTGACGCGGCTCGGCATCGGACAGTCCACCTGCATCGGCATCGGGGGCGATCCGATCATCGGGACCAGTTTTGTCGACGCCTTGGCTCTATTCAACGAGGACCCCGAGACGGACGCCGTCGTGATGATCGGAGAAATCGGCGGCAATGCGGAGGAGATGGCGGCGGGGTTCGTCCAGCGGCACATGCGCAAACCGGTGGTGGGGTTCGTGGCCGGACGCACCGCTCCGCCAGGTCGGCGCATGGGCCATGCCGGGGCCATCATCGCCGGCGGCACGGGCCGGGCGGAGGACAAGATCCGAGCCATGCGCGAAGCCGGCATCCACGTCTGCGAAAGTCCCGCGGAAATCGGGGAGACCGTACGCCGTTTGCTTCATTGACGCAACATGCTCGAACGAACGCTTTCCATCATCAAGCCGGATGCCGTGGCTGCGGGCTGCACCGGCAAGATCCTAGCCATGATCGAGGAGGCCGGCTTTCGCATTCTGGCCCTGCGCATGCAGCGGCTGCGCCGCGAGCAGGCAGAGCAGTTCTACGAGGTGCATCGAGGCAAGCACTTCTACGAAAGCCTGGTGCGGTTCATGACGGAAGGGCCGGTGGTGGTGATGGCGCTCGAGCGCGAGGACGCCGTCGCGCGCCTCCGGGATCTGATGGGACCTACGGATCCGGCCAAGGCGGGTGAGGGCACGGTGCGCAAGTTGTACGGAACCAACATCGAGCGCAACGCCATCCACGGCTCCGACGCCCCCGAGACGGCCGAACGCGAGCTGCGCTTCTTCTTCAGCACCTCGGAGCTGGTGTGAAGGAATTCGGGCCGGTGCCTGGCCCGAGTCGCCCCGAAGCTGCACATACCGCGAGGCCGGGAGGTCGAAGGCCCTGCTTTCAGGCGTCCTCCGAGGCGCTGCGTCCCAAAGGCTGGCGGCTGCCCGGTACGTGAAACCTGCCGCGACATCGTCGCATCTGTCCCATTGGGAGCGATCCCCCGGGGTTCACCCCGGGGAGGTAGGGATTCCAAAGAAAGGAGGTGAGGAGCGATGAGGATCAGTGTGTGGTCTCGTTTGTTCGCGCTGCTTCTGGTTCTCACCGTTTCATCCTTCGCTTTGGAAACCAAATGCGTCGTGGTCGGATCTGCAGCCTCGCAGCTGAAGGCGATCGCTCGGGAGGCGGTGGATGTCCAACGGGGGGCGGCGGAGCTGGAAGCTTATCTCCGCAATAGTTCTCCCGACTGGCGTTGGGTGTCTGCTCAGATGGGCATCCTGGAGGAGCGCGTCCGCCATCTGCGGCGCGAGATCACGGCTTTCGAGCGGATGGAGCCAAGGCTCACCGAGGCGCAGGCTCGCGAGTTCGAGCGGATGAAAGCCGGCCTGGCGACGCTGACATTGTTCCTCAATCAGACCTACCGTGCGCTGGCCGACAGGCGACCGCTGCTCTGGCAGCGCGAAACGCTGGGCAGCAACGCCCAGGCGATGTATGCCCGGGCCAGCGTGATCCGGCAGGCGGCGCGCAACCTGCAGGTGGTGCGACCTGCCGCTTAGCGGCGTGTTGTCACCCAACCCGGCCAGGCATCGCCGCCTGTCGTCCGGCGTTTACCGTCATTGACAAGGGCGCCGTCGAGCGCCCTTTTGTTTGTTCGGTCAATTCCTCTGCGACGTTCAACGACCTAACGGTCCGTCCCCGGCGCAGGAGGGCGGGTTTCGCCGGGCAGACCCGCTCGCGTCGCGCGAGCCCATCGTTGTCAATCGGTGAACCTCGTCATGCCGCAACAGCTTGGCGGTTTCCCCCCTCCTGTCCGCCCTTACGGCACGCCGGCGCTCCCGCCCGACGCCGATTGCTGTCACGCAGTCAGGCCACGCTTCCCAGGGCGGACCCCAACAAACGCGGCAGCGGAATTTGAGGTTGCGTCGCCTGCCCCCGAAATTAGGGGCTGGTCAGGAGCGGGTGGCCGAGGGTGTCGCCGTTGGCCTCGAAGCCGTCTCGATCTACGTCCACGAAGATTGGATTCGTGTAGGCGATCGGGTGCATGTTGCCGTACGGGTTGCGGCCCCAGAGCTTTTTCAAATCGGCTTTCTCCCCCACGGCCACGACGATCAGGTGCGCGTCCTGCTGGAGCTTGACGTGGACCCGCTCATGGAACCGCACCACCCCGGTGCGGAACTTGGCGGGGTGCGTCGCCACGGTGAAATTGTATTCGCGGGGCTGTCGTCCGTTGACCAGGATCTGGACGCGATCCACCTCCATCCAGGACGGGGCTTGCACTTGGATGTTCAAGTCCACGCCGCCTTCGCTGATGACGGTGGATCCGATGGGCAGCCCGTCGCCGGTCGTCACCTTTAGGAACGGCCCATTGGTGATGAGCATGCGGCCGGCTTTCGAGTTGCGGATAATTTCCGAGGGATCGATCTGGCCCGGTTCGTCCGTGGAGCTGGCGATATAGGTGCGCCAGGAGCCGACGCCGTTGCCAAAGACGCGATGAGCGTCGCTGACGGCCACGCACCAGACCCGGCGGCCTTGGTTGAGCATCTGAAGCCAGCCGAACGTGCGGTTCTGTTGGCCGACGTTGCCTCCGCCCGCCACGCCGTGCTTTTTGTAGGTCGGGCTGAGGTTGAGGATCTCCGTGCTCCAGAATTCCGCGGCGTCGATGAGATTTTCCAAGCCGACAAAGCCGCCGTCCAAGACGCCGTCTTCGTCCCGGTCGAAAAACACGTGGCCGACGACCGGATGGTTGACCTGAACCCAACGCTCCGGTCCGCCGCCGAAGTGCGGGACCTTGTTGCGGGCGTTGGCTTCGGTGTCGAAGCGCGAGCCTTCCGGATGCGTCGTGGGGGTGCCCCAGTTGCGGAGGACAATGGCGTTGATGCGCGGGTCGTAGTTCCATACCGGGGCACCGCCGTTCTGCGCGAACGGATCGACAACGAACGGGAAGGCATTGAGGTGCGGGCCGTTGCCGGTCAATTCGATGCCTTTGACCGTCTTGAGGTGGCGGCTGAGGCCCAGCTGGTCGATCACCGGCGCCCAGTCATAGAAGCGGTTGTGTTCGGTCGTGGGGATGAACTCGAGGTGCTCGGCCGCGAAGTTGATGATCCGGTCCACCGTGTTGGTGTAATTGTCGCCGCTCGGAGTCGAGTGAGCGTGGTAGTCGGCGCTGATCCATCCGGTTGTGTCCACGCTGCGGCGGAGGGTGACGGCCAGCTCGACGGTCTGCCCTTTGGCGACGGTGACGGTCTGCTCAGCCAGTTCGTACTCCGGCCCGCGCGTGATCCGCAGCAGATAGCGGCCGGGCGGGACCTGCTGGAGGACGTGACCGTCGTGAGTGTGGTGTTGATGGTCGCAGCCGCGGGCGCGGTAGTCCGTGCCGAGGTTCGGTGTGGGCGTGCCGTCCACGCCGATGAATTGCACTTTGCCCGGCGAAGGCTGCCCGGACTCGTCGCGAATGTGGAGACGCACGCGCGCCGCGTTCGGCACCTTGAGGTGGACGGTGGTGGTCTGGTTCGGCTTCACGGCGAACGCGCGCTCGGTGGGGTCACGGCCGATGTCTTCGAAAACGGCCTGGTACTGGCCGACGGGCAGGCGAAAGGCGAGAGCGCCTTTGGAGTCCGGATAGTGAGGTAGGCGCTGGCCACGGACCGAAACCATCAGTCGGCCGTGAATCGGCGGTTCCCCCAAGGCATCGACCACCGATCCGGAAACCTCACCGGTGGGCTCCAGGAGCGAGGCGATAATGCCGTAGGCAGCCAGGGGCGAATCGGCCACCGCCAGCGCCACGCGGTAGGTGCGCTCCTCAGCGGGCTTCAGCAGCGCCTGCTTTTCCAACGGCGAACCCATGGGGGCCCAAGCGTAGGCCCGCTTGTCGAAAGGATCGATGCTGTCGCCCACGCGTACCTCGCCCACGGTCCACTCCGTCGAGAGGCCCTTCCACACGGGTTGGGGCGAAATGGTTTTAGGATCCCGGCCTTCGTTGCGGAAGGTGGAGGTTATCAGCAGGTGCTGCCAGCCCGGCTCGAGGCGGTACTCGTGGCGCTCATACAGGCCGTTGCCTTTGGCGGCCGTGCGCACGACCTCGATTGCACCGACGCGAGGTCCGGGTTCCGCCACGCGGACCCAGGAAACCTCCCGGCCCAGGCCGCCGGGCCGGAACGCCGTGATCTGGTCGTTGCCCGCCCCGCGCAGGTCCAAATCGTACAGCACCCCCTGGAGGACGTAGCCGTACTCGGTGGACATGTTGGCGCGGCGCAGGGGCTGCGCGCCGGAGATGAGAGCGTGGATTTTGTCGTTGCGCAGCACGAAATCGCCCACAATGCCGTCCGCCTCCTTGCCCGTGGGCAACAGGTGGGTATTTTCCTTGCCGATTTCGACCGCTTCGACGGCGTCGCGCTGCGCCGCCAAGAAAAAACCGAGAAGCGCGGTGAAGCCGAGCGCCAGTAGAAATCGAGCTTTCATCGCCGGACCTAGAAGGCTCATCATACCGCCGCTACGATGACGGCTTGATGAAACGACGGTCCACTCCGGTGTAAGAAGCGGTCAGCCCACGCTGGGCGAAGAGCGTGCCGGGTCTCAGGCTGCGGGCTCGAGGCGCAGCCCCTTGGGCACGACGAGACGTTGCAGGGCTTCGAAGAGGCCTTGCACCAGCAACGCCAGCGCCGCGGCGGGGAGCGCGCCTTCCAAGATCAGGCCGAAATCGTCCAGGCGGATCCCGGTGAGGATCGGCTGGCCGTAGCCGCCCGCGCCGACTAGGGCACCGAGCGTGGCGGTGCCCACGTTGATCACGGCGGACGTCGCGATACCAGCCAGGATCGCACGGGAGGCGATGGGCAGTTCGATGCGCCACAGCTGCGCGAGGGGTGGCAGGCCGAGCGCCGCGGCGGACTCGCGGATCGCCGGCGAAATGTCCTGCAGCCCCGTGCAGGTGTTCCGGACGATCGGCAGCAGGCTGTAGAGAAACAGCGCGGCAACGGCGGGAGGTTCGCCGATGCCCAGCAGCGGGATCAGCAAGACGAGCAGCGCCAGCGAGGGAATGGTCTGTACGATGCCCGCGATGGCCAGCACGACGTGCCCCAGACGCGGCCGCTTGGCGGCCGCCACGCCCAGCGGCACCGCGATCGAGATGGCAGCCGCCAGCGACACTCCCACCAACAACAAATGATCCCGTGTGTTTCTTGCGAGCCGGCCAGCCAAAGTTTCCTCCGGCGTCTGGGCGCCGACCCCGAAGTTCGTGGACAGGAACGCCGCTGCGACCTGGCTTTCCGGCTCCCGGCGCAGCTTGACTCGCGCGTTCATGTCCCGCATCGCCTCGGGCGAGATGCGGCCCTCCAAGCGCTTCAACGCCGGCTCGGCCCAAGGCACGCGCCGGAGGAGATCCTCCCGATAGAGAAGCACGGCCTCGTATCGGGGGAAGTGGTTCCAGTCGTCCTTCAGAACTCGGAGACCGTAGTAGACGATTTCCGCGTCGGTCGAGTACAGGTCCGTGACGTCCAGGGCGCCGCTCGCCAGGGCCCGGTAGGCGAGATCGTGATCCAGGCCCCGGACGTTGCGCTGCGGGAGGCCGTAATGGCGGCGCAGGCTGGGCCAGCCGTCCGCGCGGTCCATGAACTCGTTGCTGAAGCCGAATCGGAGTCCCGGGTAGCGGCGCAAGTCCGATATGGTCCGCAGCCCGAGGCGGGCGCCCAACTCTTCTTTGACCCCTAGGGCGTAGGTGTTGTCGAAGCCGAGAGGGCCGCTCATGCGTACCCCGCTGGCAGCGAGAAGCCGCCGCAAATCTTCCTGCCCTCGCACGCCGCTGCCAGCCAGAATCTCTTCGGCGATCGTTCCTGTGTACTCCGCGTAGATGTCGATCTCTCCGCGGCGCAGTGCCCGCCACAGCACTTGGGTCCCACCCAACTGGCGTCGGTGGGTCGCCGCCACACCGGAGCTGCGCAGGATCTGGGTGGCGATCTCGCCCAAGATGACGGATTCGGTAAAGCTCTTCGAGCCGACCTGGACCGGGCGGGCAATCGCCGTTGCCACCGAACCCAGGCAAGCCAGCGCGGCGAACACGGGTGGCGGGATGCGCATCGCCGAGGCTACTCCGGCGAGGTTTCCCAGGGGCGGCGCTGGGCCCGGATGAACTGAGTTACGAACGGCTCGGCCGGCGAGTCCAGCAAGTCGCGCAGTGTGCCCTGCTGGATGATGCGGCCTTCCCGCATCAGCACGATCCGATCCGCAAAGAACGCGGCTTCGCCGAGGTCGTGCGTCACCAGGACCACGGTTTTCCGCAGCGTCCGGAAGATGTCACGCAAGTCGTTCTGCAACTCCGAACGGATCATGGGATCCAGGGCGCCCAGCGGCTCGTCCAGCAGGACTACGTCAGGATCCAGCATCAGGGCTCGCATCAGCGCGACACGCTGGCGCTGTCCGCCGGACAATTGCGCGGGGAACTGGTCCAGGCGATCCCAAGGAAACTGCGTCAGTTCGACCAGTCGGGCCAGGCGCTCGTGGATCCGCTGCCGCTCCCAGCCCAGGTACTGCGCCATGAGCGTCACGTTGTCGCGCGCGGTCAGGTGCGGGAAAAGGCCCCCGTCTTGAATCACGTAGCCGATGCGCCGCCGGATGGCTCGCACGTTGCGCGGAGTCAGTTCCAACCCGGAGAGCAAGACCCTTCCGGTGTCCGGCCACACCAGGCCCATCATGAGGCGCAGTAAGGTGGACTTTCCGCACCCGCTGGGACCGAGCAGGATCGTAGTTTGCTCTGCGGCGATCGTGAGATCCGTACCGTGAAGCGCGAAACCGCTGTCGTATCTCTTGCTGACGCCCTGGAGCTCCAACACCCAGCGAATCCCAGCTTTCGACCCCCTCATTATGCCCGATCTGTTGCCGTCCCGGTTCGCCCGCCTCCGTCTCGAGCTGGTAAGCGGCTGGCCAGGTCCCACAGGGGGCCTGTGCGCCGCGGGGAACAGCATAGCCCAGCTTGACATCCGACGCCCCCGTGGTACGTTATCGGCCGAGGAGTCGGCGCTCAGAGGGAGGAGACCGCGTGAGGTTACTGGAAAGACTGCAACTCACGGTCGAGCAGCTGGCTCGATGGGTTTGGGATGCCCGCGAACGAAGCCTGTGGCTGGTGGCTGATCTCAGCGACGAACAGCTGATGGGGCCGCGCCTTCCCATCGTCAACCCGTTGCTTTGGGAAATCGGCCACGTGGCTTGGTTTCAGGAAAAGTGGGTGCTGCGCCAGGTCGAGGGACAACCGCCCGGCCGGAGGGACGCCGACCTTCTGTACGACTCGATCGCGATTCCTCACGACGTGCGTTGGGACTTACCGCTGCCGGACCGCGAAGCGACTTTCGCTTACGTGGCGCAGGTCCGCGATCGGGTGATCGAGGCGCTCCATCGCGCGGCGCCGAGCGACGAGCTCGTCTACCATACGCTCTACAGCGTCTTCCACGAGGACATGCACACCGAGGCATTCACCTACACACGACAGACGCTGGGATACCCCGCGCCGGTGGGCTGGAAAGAGCCCTGCGGGGCGGAAACTTCAACCGGATCCTCGGACGCCGGTGCGCTGAAGGGCGATGCCGAGGTGCCAGGAGGCAAATTCTACCTGGGCGCCAGCCCGGAGGAACCGTTCGTGTTCGACAACGAGAAGTGGCAGCACGAAGTGGAGTTGGAGCCGTTCGGGATCGCCCGCGCCCCGGTCACTCAAGCCGAATTTCTCGCCTTCGTCGAAGACCACGGCTATCAGCGCCCGGAGCTGTGGAGCCCGGAGGGTTGGCAATGGAGGCTTGACGCCGGGGCCCAACATCCCGTTTACTGGCGGAGGGAAGCCAACGGCCGCTGGCTGCGGCGGCACTTCGACCGCTGGGTCCCGCTGGAACCGTACCGGCCGGTCCTTCACGTCAACTGGTACGAAGCCCAGGCATACTGTCGATGGGCGGGGCGACGCTTGCCCACCGAGGCCGAGTGGGAAGCAGCGGCGTCAGTCGAAGTCGCCGACCGGGTGACCCATGGGGGAGCGAACAAGAGACGCTATCCGTGGGGCCAAGAGCGCGGGGAACCGACACCGGCGAATCTCGACTGGCGCGCGATGGGCACGGTGGATGTGGCGGCGTGGCCGGAAGGGGACAGTCCGGTCGGATGTCGGCAGATGATCGGAAACGTGTGGGAGTGGACGGCCTCCACGTTCCTGCCCTATCCGGGATTCACGCCGGATCCGTATCGCGAGTACTCTGAGCCGTGGTTCGGCACGCGAAAAGTCCTGCGAGGGGGCTGCTGGGCGACGCGGTCGCGCTTGGTGCGCAACACGTATCGCAACTTCTACACGCCGGATCGCCGCGACGTGTGGGCGGGCTTCCGCACCTGCCGGCAGCGATGAAGAGATGAAGATTTGTATCGTTACGCCGGCCGGTCCTCGCTCGCGCTCCGGCAACCGCCGCACCGCTCTGCGCTGGGCGAAGATTTTGCGAACCCTCGGGCACCGCGTCGCGATCCACACCGAATATTCGGGTGGGCGTTGGGATCTGCTGGTGGCGCTGCACGCTCGGAAGAGTTTCCGGTCGGTGGAACGGTTTCGCCGCCAGCATCCAGACGGGCCCCTCGTGGTGGCGCTAACCGGAACGGACCTGTACGGGGATCTGCCCGGCGACCTTTGCGCCCAGCAAAGTCTGCAGATGGCGGACCGGCTCGTGGTGCTGCAGGCGCAGGCCCTTGATGCCTTGCCCGCTGATTTGCGGGAGCGCGCCCGGGTCATCTACCAGTCCGCCGTGAAGCCTCCGGGCCGATTCCGGCCGCGCCGGGATGTGTTCGAAGTGTGCGTCCTGGGGCACCTACGCCCGGTCAAAGACCCGTTCCGCGCGGCGCAGGCCGCCCGTCTGTTGCCTTCGTCCTCGGCGATTCGCATCCTGCACATCGGCGCGGCTCTCGACCCAGAGATGGGGCGGCAAGCTCGCCGAGAGATGAGCGACAATCCCCGCTATTTCTGGCTGGGCGAGCTGCCACGCTGGAGGGCGCTGCGGATTCTCGCCCGCTGCCGCTTGCACGTGCTGAGCTCCCAGATGGAGGGCGGCGCCAACGCCCTCTGTGAAGCGATCGCCTGTTCGGTGCCGACGCTGGCTTCCCGCATTCCGGGCTCGATCGGGATTCTCGGCGCCGACTACCCGGGGTTTTTCCCGGTTGGGGATACGACCGCCTTGGCTCGCTTGCTGCAGCGCGTGGAGGCGGACAAGACGTTCCTCGGCAGATTGCGCGATTGGTGCGTCAAGCTCCGGCCGTTGGTCTCCCCGCAAAGGGAGCGGCGGAGCTGGCAGCGGCTTCTCGGGGAGCTCCGCAAGGGGGGAGAGAACCACCGTGCGGGCTGACGCCGAACGGCTCGAGTGGATCGAAATCCCGGGGGACCACGAGGTACGAGCCTTTGCTCAGGCGGTGCGTGAGGGTTTGGGGGCAAGTCCGAAATTTCTGCCATGCCGGTTCTTCTACGACGAGGAAGGATCCCGCCTATTCGAGGCGATCTGCGAATTGGACGAGTACTATCTGACCCGAGCCGAACGGGAGATCCTCGAGCGGGAGGCCGCCTCGCTGGCCGCACGGTTTACCGGTCCCGTGACGCTGATCGAGCTGGGTAGCGGCAATGCCGCCAAAACGCGCTTGCTGATCGAGGCGTTCCTGCGTAATGGCGCCGAGCTCCGCTACGTGCCCGTGGACGTTTGCCGCACAGCTTTGCAGGACAGTTGCCGCGCCCTCTTACGGGACTTTCCTCCGCTGAAAATCTGTGCAGTCGCGGCGGAATACTGGCACGCCCTCAAGTTACTGCCCCCGGCGGCGGGTCGGAAGCTCGTGCTGTGGCTCGGCTCGAACATCGGCAACCTGGATCGCCCTGAGGCCGTGCGATTCCTGCGATGTCTGGCGCAGGATCTGGGCAGCGACGACCGGCTGCTGCTAGGTATCGACCTGCGCAAAGAAGCTTCGACCCTGGAACGGGCCTACGACGATTCCCAACGTGTCACCGCCCAATTCAACCGGAATCTGCTGGCGCGCATCAATCGCGAGTTAGGGGGGCATTTTGACGTTTCCCGCTTCGCCCATCGAGCGGTGTATCGGGAGGACGTCGGGCGCATCGAAATGTATCTCGTGAGCGAGGCCCGCCAGACGGTGCGCATCGACGCCCTCGACTGGGAGGTGGCTTTTTTGGAAGGCGAAGAGATCCACACCGAGAATTCTTACAAGTACTCGTTCGAGGAGATCGATGAGCTGGCCGACGCCGCTGGCCTTCGAATCGAGGCTCGATGGCTCGACCGGCACTCGCGATTCAGTCTGAATCTGCTGCGCGCGGTTCGTTGAAGGGCCTCGAGCCGCCGCCCGTCAGGGAGTGCGGTCTCGGAAGCGAGAAGGCCGAGCTCTCGGCAACAGCCTCAGGCTCTCGACGGTGTCGCCTTGAGCCAACGTCAGCGTACCGGTGGCCGGCTCGCCCGCGGATTATTTGAAAAGGGGCGTGCAGAAGCACGTCGTCCAGATACACGCCGACGCGGTGGAAAGCCGCGCCGCGCAGCGAAAAACGGCTGTTGAAGTCGTCGTTCGAGGAGACGCCGGGCAACCGCTGTATAGCCCGCAGTCGGTCGTGGGCGACAACGCTGGCCAGGTTCGTGACCTCCGGCCCGGTGAAGGCGCCCTCGGACGGACTCGCCGGGACGAGCGGATCGAACGGTCCGGCGGTCACCTCGACGGTCTCGGTATGGCGGAAGGTGTCCGGACTGAGGACCACTTCGAACTCTTTGGGGTCGTCCGCGGCCAGTTCGAACGTCTTGGTCAGGAGCCGGTAGCCGACTGTGGAGACGCGGAGGACGTATGTGCCCGGCGGAATGCCGCTCATGAAGAATCGCCCCGAGGAGTCGGAGACCGTTCGATGCGGCGTGCCCGCGATTACGATTTCTACCCGGGCGAGGGGTTCGCCTCCGACCGCGTCGCGGACGATGCCGCGAATTTCACCGGACGGCTGGAGAAGCATCGCCGCCAGCAGGAGGTGCGCGCCCACGGCCGACATTATGGGTCGTTGAAAGCAGCGGCGCAAGCCGACCGGCTGGCGAATCCCCTACATGGCCGTCGTCGGCGAGCTAGAAGCGGAGTCGCGGACTCACCCTGCGCCGTTACACTCCCTTAACTCTGGCCGCGGCTACGTGGAACGTTGCAGAAGGGATTCAACACAAGGTTTCGGTGATGACCGGGCGTGCTGCCGCGGAGGGATGGTCCGGTGGCGCCCACCGGATGCTATCATCGTGGGTTGATGCCGGAAGGGTACGTCCCAATCTTCATCTTCCTGGCGGTCGCCACTCTGTTTCCCGTGGCGACCATCCTCATCTTCAAGCTGGTTCGTCCCGCGCTGCCCAACGTCGTCAAGCTGGACGCTTACGAGTGCGGCATCAAGGCGGCCTCCGATTCCCGTGGCCGCTACACGGTGCGCTTTTACATCATCGCCATTCTGTTCGTCATCTTCGACGTGGAGACCATCTTTCTGTTCCCATGGGCAGTCCGGTATCAGAAGCTCGGCTGGTTCGGCGTGGCCGAGGTGGCCGTTTTCCTGGGGATCTTGATTGTCGGCTACATCTGGGCGTACAAGAAAGGCGCCCTGGAATGGGTGTAGGGAGCCGGCAAGCCTTCCGTAGCGCGTTCGCCCTTCTGCTGCTGGCTGGTTGGCTGAGCGCCGCGCCCAAATTGCGCTTGAGCACCACTGCGGTGGGCCCCATATCGGTAGCCGTTGGGTCTTCCGGCCCGAGCCAGGAAGTGGAGGCATTCAACGCGGGCGACGGAAGTTTGAACCTGAGCGTTTCTTCTTCGGTGCCGTGGCTGGCGGCCTCGGTGGGGCCGCAGCGGACCTGCACGACGCGCGCGGGCGTGTGCCTGCCGGTGCAGATCGCGCTCCAGACCGCGTCACTTGCCCGGGGCATGCACACGGGCGTGGTCACCGTGAGGGATCCGAACGCGGTGGACGCCCCGCAGACGATCACTGTGACGGTGCAGGTCGGCGGCGGCGTGCCGGACCGCGTGGATCTGTACGTGGCGCCGAACGGCGGCGCCGATCGCGTCACCTTTTACACCAACAGCAGCGTGACGGCGCAGGTCACCACGCAAAGCGGCGGGCCCTGGCTCCTCTTTTCGCTGGACGGCGCCGGTACGTTTCGGTTTCCCATTCTCTACCGGATCGAAGGTCGTCACCTGAGCGGGATGGCGGAAGGCAGCTACGAGGGTGCCGTACTCATCAGCAACTCGAGCTTCGCTCCGGACAACAAGCGCGTCCCCGTGCGGCTGCACGTGACGTCGCAGCCGATCGCGCAAGTCGTGCCGGCGCGCCTGCGATTCCGCCTCGCCCAAGGCGCGCCCAAGGCCGTCGAGTTCCTTTGGGTGGCCAACCGTGGACTGGGGACGCTGGCGGTTTCTTCCGTCACGGTCAGCCAGCCTTCGGGCCAGAACTGGCTCAGCGTGGACAGCGTCAGCGGGTTGTACAGGGTCACGGCAGAGGCCCGCGGGTTGACGCCGGGTGTTTATCAAGGCGCAGTCGTCGTCGCGTCGAACGCCGCCAACGGCCCGCAGACCGTACCGGTGGAGCTCGAGGTCGTCGCGTCCGGGCCGCCTTGGGCTTACTTCGGGGGCGTGGTGAATAATGCGACCTTCGCCGCAGGCGAGACGCTGAGCCAAGGGGACATTTGCGCGGTATTCGGGGAACAGTTCAGTTTCGAGGAACCGCAGGAGGGCAAGCAACTGCCCTTGGTGCAGCAGCTCGGCAAAGCGCGCGTGTTAGTGAACGGACAGCCAGCGCCGCTCTACTACGCCTCCTATGGCCAAATCAATTTTCAGATTCCTTACGAAACGCCGCCGGGCGAAGCGCTGGTGCGCGTGGAGCGGGACGGTCAGGTGGGGAATGCCGTGGCAATCCAAGTGGCGGAGCGGGCGTCGCGCATCCTGCGCTTCGCTGCAGGCGGCTGGGACTACGGCATCGTCGTCAATCAAGACGGAAGCTTCCCCATCCCTGCGGCGCTGGCGGCTCAACTGGGCGTTCCCGGCCGTCCGGCGCGGGAGGGCGACGCGCTGGTAATTTACGCGATCGGGATGGGGCGGACGAGTCCGCCGGCTTCGACGGGCGCGGCGGCCCCCTCCGCTCCGTTGGCTTGGGTGGCGCCGCAGCCCAAGGTGGTCTTCGGCGGCGACACGCCCTTTGCGACGCAGGTGACAACGGATCCGTTCTTTGCAGGGCTCACCCCGGGGTTCGTGGGGCTGTATCAGATCAATGTCTTCGTTCCGCCCGGGGCGCCGAAGGGCGATGCCGTGGCGCTGCGTGTGGAGCGCGACGGAGACGTGAGTAACATCGTGCGCATCGCGATCGAGTGACCACGGAGCGCCTCTACTACACCGACTGCTACCTGCGGGAATTCCGCGCGCGGGTCGTGGAGGCGAGTCCCGACGGCCGCCGCGTCTATCTCGACCGGACCGCGTTCTATCCGACCTCCGGCGGACAGCCGCACGATACCGGCTGGATCGAGGCAGTGCCGGTGACCGAGGTCGTGGACGAGGGCGAGCGCATCGCGCACCTGATGGAAGCGCCGGTGGAGCGGGACGAAGTCGCGTGCCGGATCGACTGGGGGCGGCGATTCGATCACATGCAACAGCACACCGGGCAGCACGTACTTTCGGCCGTATTGGTGGAACGGTTTGGAATTCCGACCGTGAGCTTTCACTTGGGGCGGGACATTTCGACGATTGACGTCGCGGTGGGCAGCCTGGAGCCGGAGCAGGTCCGCGAGGTGGAGCGGCGAGCAAACGAAGTCGTCATGGAAAACCGTCCCGTCCGAATCACGTTCGAGACGCCGGAGCAGGCTTCCGACTTGCGGCGTCCCTCCGAGCGCGAAGGCGTACTGCGCGTGGTGACCATCGAGGGCCTGGATCGGAGCGCCTGCGGCGGAACGCACGTGCGCGCCACCGGAGAGGTGGGGCCGGTCCTGATCCGGAAACTCGACCGGATGCGGGGCAACGTGCGGATCGAATTCCTCTGCGGGATGCGTGCCGTGCGGCGGGCCCGAGCAGACTTCGAGGCTCTGGCGCGGATCGCGCGGCTGTTTTCCGCCCCGCTCGATGAGGCGCCGGCCCTCGTGGAGGCGTTACGCGAGAAGCTCGAGGCCGAGCACAAAGCACGGCGCAAGCTCGCCGCTGAGCTGGCGGAGCGCCAGGGCCGGGAGTTGTACCAGGCCACTGCCCCGGACGCAGCCGGCCTGCGGCGCGCGGTGCAGCGGCTTCCCTCCGGCGCGGTCGACGACGAGCTGAGGGCGCTCGCCCGGGGGTTTACGTCACTGCCCAAGGCGCTGTTTGTCGCGCTGGTGGAGGAGCCGTCAGCCGTGCTGCTGGCGGTTTCGGCAGACGCGGGCCTCCACGCGGGGGAAACGCTGCGGGCGGCCCTCGCAGCGGTGGGCGGCCGCGGGGGCGGCAACGAACGGATCGCGCAAGGCAGCGTTCCGAACCAGGCGGCGCTGGAAAAGCTGGCCGAGCAATTACTGTCTTAACTCGTCGGCGCCGCAAAATGCACCCTGCGGCTCGCCGAGGAACGATCGGGGCACAATGCCTCCGTCGGAGCCAATGCGATGAGGGAGGAACTGGCGGATTACGTAGCCTGTCCTGGAGATTCGGTGGGCGAGGTGATCGAGGAAATGCTGGCGCGATACGAACGCGGGGCCATCCGCCGAAGGGATCTGGTGGTGGCGCTCCCGGCCCTGGCATCGGGACGGTCGGCGGCGTAAGGTGCGGCTTCGACGTTCCGGGCGCTCGAGTGCAACCATGTGGCCGTGCGAGTGACCGACGTCGCGCGCTCGCGCGACTTCTATCAGAAGCGTTTCGAGCTGCCGGTACTGAGCCACTCCGCCTCGAGCTGTTTCCTGGGCTTGGGGCCGGAGGGTTTTCTGGCTTTGTTCCGCGGGCAAAGAGCCGAGCTGGATCACTGCTGCATCGCGGTCGAACACTTCCGCGCCGATGCGGCGGTCGAGGAGCTGCGGCGGCAGGGCCTGAACCGAAATCGGCCGGCAGGCACGGATCGGGTCTACTTTCGCGACCCGGACGAGCTGGTCGTGCAAATCTCAGCGGCGGGCCTCATGCCGTAACGGCTGGAACGGAGTCGATTGGCTAACGCCGGGAGGAGGAAAGGAGCATCGATTTCCGTGTTCGGCCGCCCCGCCGAACGGCAAGTGCGAGCGAGTGCGCTTCTTGCGGCGGGTACCAACGCGGGGAGGCCAGGCTGAGGGATTTTTGGGGAAGCTCTGAGCCGGACCTCGCAAACTCGGTACTTCGACTTGTACCCTCTCCGAGGCCACACCGTTTCGCGCGCCAATTTGCTCCGTGATGGAAGCGGCCGGGTTTCGGAACGTCCCCGATCCGATGCCGTACGAGTCCATTGGCTCTTTCGACCGTCCGCATCGGCTCACGGCGAGCGGGATCTGGGAGATTCCGCTTGGCCGAGGCCGTCGCTTCGGGAGCGACTGGACCGGGCCCCTGAACTTCGTTCTGGGGGGCTGGCAGCTCAGCGGCATCGTGGCGCGGCAGAGCGGAGCACCGCTCGGGTTTGGAAATGCGATTTTCATCGGGGATATCAAGAACATTCCGCTTCCCAAGAGCCAGAGGGACGTGGACCGCTGGTTCAACACTGAAGCCGGTTTCAACCGCAACTCCGCCCAGCAACTTGCGTTCAATTGGCGGGCTTTCCCCCTGCGCTTCAGCGGCATCCGGGGCGACGATCAGCGGAGCTGGGATTTTTCGATTGCCAAGGACTTTCCTGTACAGGGAGAGCGACTCAAGATGCGCTTCCGGGCCGACGTGTACAACGCTTGGAACCAAACAAACCTCGACAACCCGAACACGTCGCCGACCAGCACGGCGTTCGGCCGGGTCACAGCCACGCAGGGCGACGCCCGTAACTGGCAGCTGTCGCTGCGAGTGTTATTCTGAGCTGTGCGGCGGGGCGGAGGACAATCTCGGGATGGCGTAGCCCATCCCTGAAAGAGGAGGTGGAGGATGGCGGACGCCAAGGGCACGGTCGTGACGCGCAGGGAATTTTCCCGCGGGGCGGCGGCTGCCACGGCGCTGAGTTACTCGCGGATCCTGGGCGCCAACGAGCGCGTCGGCATCGGCTATATCGGCTTGGGCAACCGCGGCGATCAGGTGCACGACGCCTTCTTGGAACACGGCGATCAGCTCACCGTGGCCCTGTGCGATCTGCGCGAGGACTATATGGACTTCGCCGCGAGGAAGTCGCGGGCCAATCCCCGAAAGTACAAGGACTACCGCAAGCTGCTCGAAGACCACGACGTGGACGCGGTGGTCATCTCGACCCCGGATCACTGGCACGCGCTGATGTTCATCGACGCCTGCAACGCCGGCAAGGACGTGTATGTGGAAAAGCCTCTGTCCCTCACCGTCGTGGAGGGCCGCCGAATGGTGGAGACTGCCGAGCGGACCAAGCGGGTGGTCCAGGTCGGCATCCATCGCCGTTCGTCCCCCTTCTTGAAGGAGGCCGCCGAGCTGGTTCGCTCGGGCGGCATCGGCCAGGTGACCGTAGCCAAGTCGTATCACATCCTCAACGAGTGGCCCAACGGCATCGGCAACCCTCCGGATGAGCCGCCGCCCAGCGAGGAAGAATGGGAGATGTGGCTGGGGCCGGCGCCGAGAGTGCCCTATAACCGCAACCGCACTTACTACAACTTTCGGTGGTTTTATCATTACTCTGGCGGACAACTTACTAACTTCGGCGTGCATTACATCGACATGATCCGCTGGTGTCTCGGCCAGGACGCCCCCCGGGCTGTTACGGCCTTGGGCGGCAAGTATGCCGTGCGGGACAACCGCGAAATCCCGGACACGCTCGAAGTGCTGTGGGAATTCGACGGCCCCACGCTCGTGGTTTTCGCTCAGTACAACGCCAATGCCGCGCCGGGCAACGTCCAGAATGCCGAAATGGAGTTGCGGGGAACCCTGGGAACGATGTATATCCACGGCAACCGCTGGGAAGTGGTCCCGGAGCCGGTGACCGAGATGGCTCGCTTCGCGCGCACGCCGCTCGACCGGCGCAGCGAGCGTGCCTACGGCGCGTCAAAGCAGCCGAGGATCGAGCCCCGAAGCCGAACCGGCAGTCAGGACACCGCCTTTCACGTGCGGAACTTTCTGGATTGCATCAAGACGCGCGGCAAGTGTAATTGCGACACGCTCACAGGGCATCTTTCCACGGCGGCCACCATCATCGGCAACATTGCGCACAAGACGAAAAGCTACCTCGAGTGGGACGCCCGCAACGAGAGATTTACGAACAACGAGACGGCAAATCGGTTCCTGCACTACCGATACCGTCCGCCCTACCGGCTTTCCTGAGAGAAAGCTATGGCGATGAGCCGGCGAGAGTTGCTACTGGGCTCGCTTGCCGCAGCAAGATTGGCGGCTCCGGCAACGCCCCGTCCCAGCCTTTGTCTGTTTTCCAAGCACCTGCCCGAGCTCGCCTGGAAGGACTTGGGGCGGGTGGTCCGCGACATCGGCTTCGACGGCGTGGACCTCACCGTCCGTCCGAAGGGCCACGTGCTGCCGGAGCGGGCGGCGCAGGAGTTGCCTCAGGCCGTCGAGCAGATCCGAGCGGCGGGGGTGGAAGTGCCCATGATCACGACCGCGCTCACATCTGCTGCGGATCCGACCGCCCGGGTGATCCTGGCCACCGCCGGGAGACTGGGAATTCCGTATTTCAAGCCCGGATATTGGCTCTATCGGGAAACCGACGACATTGAAACCCGGCTGGGGGAGGTGCGGAGAGCTGCCGCAGAACTCGCTGCGCTCGGGCGGGAGTACGGCATCGTGATGGGTTTCCACAATCACTCCGGCAGCTTCGTAGGCCACTCGCTGTGGGAGGTGCGCGAAATCCTGGCCAACTGCGATCCGCGCTGGGCCGGCTACTACTTCGACGTCTGCCATGCAGTGGCCGAGGGAGGTGCGGCCGGCTGGCGGATCGCCCTGCGGCTGGCTCTGCCGCGTCTCAAGATGGTCGCGGTCAAAGACTTTTACTGGGAAAAACGCGACGGCCGGTGGCAAATGCGCATGTGCCCGTTGGGGGAGGGGATGGTGGAGTGGACGGACTTTTTCGCCACGCTGGCGGCCGCTCGCTTCGCGGGTCCCATTTCGCTCCACTTGGAATATCACCCGGCGGATGAGCGGGCGGCCATCGCCCACGATTTCGAATTTCTTCGCCGGCGAGTCCGCGAGGCCTACGGGCTGTGATGGTCGGAGGCGGCCACCGGCTCCTCGCACCGGCAGCAGTCGCTGCACCGCCGGCATTTCTCGCACAGGTGATTGTCGCAGGCGTCTTTGGTGCACCAGACACAAATCTGCGCCGATGCCTCGCCGCAGATGCTGCACCAGAAGGTGTAGTTCAGCGGCGCTCCGGATTTGACTTGGGATCTTGTCTGGTCTGCGGCGCGCGGAGCAACATCGTCCGGCATCGCTGTGCCTCCTCGTGCATGACCTTGAGTTCGGCTTCCTTGACGGCGGCCAGTTGAACCAGGTAACCGCGCAACTTTTCGCGCGTGGGCGCGGTTTCCGCGAAGGTCTCCCGGACGAGGTCGGCGAGCGCCGGGTTTTGATACCGGCGCACTCCCTCGTTGAGCGACTCGAGCAAAGCTTGCACCGCCTGGAAGCGGAGCCAAACTTCGAGGGCGAGCGTCAACCGCTCCGGGTCCTCCGACAACCGTTGGAAGGAATTCCCCAAGTACCCGATTTCGTTGTCGAGCGAGCGGAGTTGGGCCTCGTAAGCCTCGGGGGCCCCTTTGCTGACCCAATCCTCAGGCCGGATGCCGTTCAACAAAGACTTGAGACGTTGTAAGCCTTGCTCCAGAGTTCGGAGTTGCTCGCGCACCTCCCACTCCGGCGGCAGCGAAGGAGATTGTGCTCGGCTCGCCAGGGTGGTCCCCAGAGCCAACATTGTGAGCGTCAGCCAGCGTACCGGGCGTGAATAGGATCTCACTGCTTACAGTTTCGCACGACGCCAAGCCGGGGCGCGGTTAGGGACCGGACGGTGGAGGCGGTGGGGCGGCGCCGCCGCCATCGCCCGGGAGGGGCGGAGGCGGAGGAGGAACGGGAGCCGGATCGCCGGGCAACGGGGTCCCAGCGGTACCGCCACCGGGCAAGGTGGCTCCGGCGGGCCCACTCGTGCGGTGGACGAGCGTATACAAGGCGTCAGCCAGAGCGCGGAAGGCGGCCTTCAGAACGGAATTCTTGTCGATCCGGGAGCGCGCCAAGGGCTGATCACGATAAACCCGCAGCCACTCGCCCGCCTGCAAAACCTTGGGCTGACCCGGATGGCGGGCGTGCAGCACTTCCACTTCGCCCTCGTCGACGACGATGAGCGTGGTTTCGTTGTCGTCTTCGACTTCGACGTGAAACACGGTGCCGCGAACGGAAATCACGGCCGTGGGGGTCCGGATCCGGTTGAAGTTCGGCTGGCCGCCCCACTTCTGGATGTGCACCTTCACGCGCCCGATGAGGACGTCGAGTAGGTCACGCCAGTTGCCGGGCGTCTTCCGGAACACGACTTGGGAATTCGGGTAGACCTCGAAGGTACTGCCGTCGGACACTTGGAAGACCGCGAAGCCGTCGCTCCCGCTCAGGATCGTTTGCTGGACTTGGACGTAATCGCCGACGTTGAGGGCCCAGGGCTGGCCGTCCCGCAACACGGACACTTGGCCGCTCAGGACAAGCACTTTCGCAGCGCCCGGCGATGGCGCCAGCCACGATGGGATCTGGGCAGAGCACACCCCGGCCCCCGCTGCGAGCAGCGCGATGAAGGCCGCAAGCCGTGCTGCTGCCGACATCTCAACAGTCCCGCCGTGGGCCGTTACTGGAGGGCCCAGCGCCGGCTGCACGTTGGTGTGCGCACTGGTTTGCTTGCACGTTGCCAACCTTAGGTACTGTATGACAAAAGTCCCCCGAATTCAACACATTCTCAATGAACGGCGAATTCGGCGGGATACAATGGACTCAGTCGATGTGTCAAGATGGGCCAATTGCCCCGCGTAAGGCCCTGTTGGTCGGCTTTGCGCTATGGGGCGGACTGAGCTGGGCGCAGTCCTTAGCGCCGACGCCCCTTCGCCCGGACTGGCAACGAATTGGCGGCTACGCCGTTGATCGATCCCTTTCGTCGCTGGCCGGCGGGCCCGTAGACCGGGTCTGGTTCACCGACGAGGGAACCGTGGCAGTGCGCACCCGCTCCGGCCGGTACTTCGTCACGGCTGAGTTCGAGCAATGGAAGCCGGTCGACCAGCTGACCGAGCCGGATCTCGACCCCAGGCCGTTGCGCTTTTCACCGGGCGATGCGAGCCGTGTTTACGCACTCGTGGGGGACGTTTACCGGTCCGACGACGGCGGCCTGCACTGGACGAACATGACACGCCACCGCCGACGTTCCTTGCTCGGCGCCCCGGTACGAGACCTTGCGGTTTCACCCGAGGATCCGGACCACATCGTTGCCGTAAATGATTGTGGGGTTTGGAGATCGGTAGACGGTGGCTTTTCCTGGGCGGGGGTGAACTCCATGCTCCCCAATTTGGCGGCTCGCCGTTTGTTGAGCCTGCCGGAGGGCATGCGTGGCGTGCGCGTTCTGCTGGATCTCGTGGGGGTTGTCGAATGGGCGCCGGGCGAGAGAGACGCTTGGCGGCCCACAGAGGATCCACCGGAGTATGCGGCCGAGCGTTCGGCCCACCGAGCAGCGCGAGCGAGTTTGGGGGCGCCGATTTCGGTGGTCGCCCTAGGGGATCAGCACCTTTACGCGGGCGCCTCGGACGGGCGCATCTGGGTCTCGCTCGATCACGGTGCGACTTGGCGGCTGGTGCGCGAAGAGCAGAGCGCCATTGCCGTGCTGTTCACGGTCGCGTCGACATCCCGGATCGCTGCAGCGGCGCTGGAACGCAGCGACGGAGGCCCCCGAGTCTTGCTGACTCTCGACGGGGGCCTCTCCTGGGAAGATCTCACGGGCCAGCTCCCTGCTGGCCGAGTCAACGGTCTCAGCGTGGACCGGGACGGGGGCGCCGTCTACGTAGCGACCGACCGCGGAGTGTTCTTGACCTTTACCGGCGTCTGGGGGGGCTTGGCCGGATCGGACTGGATTCCGTTGAGCACGAACCTGCCCTCCGCACGGGCGCTGGACGTACGGTTGGATGAAGCCGACAACCAAGTCTACATCCTATTGGAAGGCTACGGGGTGTTTGCGGCCCCCGCCCCTCACCGCTTCCGGCAGGTTCGGGTGGTGAGCGTGGCCGACTATCGTGAGCGGCCCGCGGCGCCGGGGGCGCTGCTCAGCGTCCTGGGGGCCCGGCTGCTGCGGGCCCGGGCGGGTCTGCTGACCGCACCCGTGCTGCACGCCTCGGAGCTCGAATCGCATATTCAGATTCCGTTTTCGATTTCCGGCACGGCGGCTGTGCTGGATCTCGAGGGCGCCACGCAGCGGATCACCCTCCAGGTGCCGCTGGAACCGGTGGCGCCCGCAATCTTCGTGGATCCTTCCGGGACTCCCCTGCTTTTGGATTCGGCGACCGGCGCGCTGTTGGACGCGGCCAACCCTGCACGCTCCGGCACGCGCGTCCAAATCCTGGCGGCGGGGTTAGGACGTGTCATTCCGGACTGGGAGGCCGGCGTGGCCGCGCCCGTGGATGCCCCGCCGCGCGTGGCCGCGCGCATCCGGGCGTACGTGGACCGGCAACCAGTCGAGGTCGTGCGCGCGGTGCTCGCGCCGGGTTACATGGGCTTCTATCTAGTGGAGGTTCAACTGCCCTTGCTTGCCGTCTACGGTCCGGCCGAGCTGTACCTGGAGGCCGACGGCAGGGAGAGCAACCGCGTGCGGATCTACCTGGAGCCGTGAGGCAGGCCGGGGCCGGCTGCGGTACACTGCGAGTTTTCAGGGAGTGAGGTATGCGCAAAGTCCACTGGATATGGCCCGTTGCGGCGGCCTCCTTGCTGTTGGTGGCGCAAAGCCCCAAGGAGGAGCCGGAAAAGCTGGCTCCATACTACCCGACGCCCGAGACCATCGTCGAACGGATGCTCCAGCTCGGCGAGCTCAAGGCGGGAGAAAAGATGTTCGATCTGGGCAGCGGAGACGGCCGGATCGTGATCATGGCGGCGCAGAAGTTTCACGCCGACGCCACCGGCATCGAGCTCGACGCCGAGCTGGTACGGCAAAGCAGCGAGAAAATTCAGAGCCTGCGTTTGCAGAAAACCGCGCGCATCATTCACGGCGATCTGCTCAAACAGGACATCCGCTCTGCGGATTTGGTCACGATCTACCTTTTGCCGTCGTCGAACGAGAAAGTGCGTCCCATGCTGGAAAAGCAGCTCAAGAAAGGGGCGCGGGTGGTGGCGCACGATTTCGAAATCCCCGGATGGACGCCGGAAAAAGTCGAACACATCGAGGACGACGGCGAGGGACGGAGCCATACCTTGTATCTGTACCGCCGGTAGGCGGCTCGACGGACCACGAGGCGGCAGATGAGGGACGAAGGTCTGGAGTCCGCTGTGATGGAAGCGGACTCTTGGCCGTGGCGGAGAGCAATTTCGTGGGCCCGCGCGGGCCTGGCCGCCGCCTTGCTGATGCTGGCGGACTGGCGAGACTCGGCTGCCGGGGCCGCCGCCGTGGCGGTGTTCACCCTCTTCAGCCTGACCGCCTTGTGGAGCCGTCGCCTCCGGCGATGGACGCTGCCTTCGCTGTTGGCGGACACGGCGTTGTTTTTGTTGCTGGTGGATCGGTTGGGAGCCCAACATTCCTGGCTGGCGCCGGTTTTTGTTTGGTACCTGATGGCGTCGGCCGTCAGCTTGCATGAGTGGCGCGAAATCGCCCTGGTGGCGGGCGTGTGCGGGACTTTCCTGGCGGCCACGCGAGGCAACGAGCTCGTAGAACGCTGGCCTGTGTATCTGGGGCTCCCGGCGTTTGCCCTGGCGGCCGGCGCCCGCAAGCGCCAGCTCCAGCGCCGCCTGAGCGCCAGTCTGGAACATGCCAAACGCTTGCGGCACGAAGCCGAAGAGGCGCGGCGCGCCGAACGTCAGCGCATCGCTGCTGACTTCCACGACGGACCGCTCCAGGATTGCATCGGCCTGGTAATGCGATTGGACCTGGCTCGAAAGCGTCTGGAGCGGGATCCCTCCCAAGCGCCCCGCGAACTGGAGGAGCTGCATCAGTTAGCCCAGAGCCGGGTTCAGGAGATGCGAGCGTTCTTGCGGAACATCCGGCCGCTCGAAGTGGAGCGCACGGGGTTGGTGGTGGCTTTGGAACAGACGGTGCGCGATTTTCAAAAAAACAGCCCCATCGTCGCCTCGTTTCGTCACACGGGCCAGGCCGACGGCATCCCCACGGAGAAGTCCCACGAGGTCGTTCAACTGGTGCGCGAGGCGTTGCACAACGTGCAGAAGCACGCGCAAGCCACACGCGCGGCCGTGACCTTGGCGCAGTCGCAGGACTGGCTCGAACTCTCGGTGGAAGACAACGGCCGCGGTTTGAGCTTCAGCGGCTCGTTCGACCTGGAGGAGCTGGAGACCTTGGGACTCGGGCCGAAGAGCATCATGCGGCGGGTGCGGAGCTTGGGCGGAGATCTGGTGCTGGACTCGCGCCCAGGCCGCGGCACGCGGCTACGCCTGCGCGTGCCCGTATGAGGGGCCACTGCGCCGCGCTGCTTGCGGCGCTCGGGATGTTGGCTGGCTGCGGCGGCTACGAGGACTTCGTGCTGCCGTCCCCGGGGGCTTCCCCATCGGCGGCCGGCTTTCGCTGGTTAGAACATCCTGCGCCCGTGCTGCCCCGAGGCCGCCCGGGAGACTGGGATGGAGTGGACGCTCTGAATCCGTCCGTGGTGCGCTATGCCGGGCGCTATTACAACTTCTACTCTGGCTTCGACGGCCAGACGTGGCGCACGGGGCTGGCCGTCTCGGCGGACGGTGTGGCCTGGGAGAAACTGGGCCGCGTGCTCGAGCCGGATCCGCGCACTTGGGAGGGCGGCTACATCGCGGCAAACGGCTCCGCTCGACGCTTTCGCGGGGAGTTTTACTGCTGGTATCAAGCCGGCGAGCCGCCGCAAATCGGCCTGGCGCGGTCCGCCGACGGCAGGACGTGGCGGAAGCATCCAGAACCCGTGCTGCGGCGCGGCCCGCGCGGAAGTTGGGACGAACGCGGCGTGGCGGATCCTTATGTCATCGAAGTGGCGGGCATGCTCTACATGTACTTTCTCGGACAGGATCGGGCGCGGCGGCAGAGGCTCGGCGTGGCACGCTCCGAAGACGGCGTGACGTGGCGGAAGTTGCGCGCCAACCCGATCCTGGAGCTGGGCGAGGCGGGCGCCTTCGACGAGAACGGGCTGGGGGAGCCGGCGGTGTGGGCCTCCCACGGCAGCTACTGGATGTTGTACACGGGCCGCGACCGGGCTGAGTATCGTCGCATCGGTTTGGCCCGTTCGCCGGACGGCGTGCGCTGGCGGCGGGTGTCCGAATCGGCGCTGGCCGAGGGAAGCCGGCCTTGGAATTCGGCAGTGGTCTGTGATCCCACAGTGCTGGAGGAAGGCGGACGGTTGCGCGTGTGGTTCGGAGGTGGCGACCGGCCGCGTCCGGATGAGCGGCTCAACGGACAGATCGGCTTGGCGGAACTGGAGCCCCTGGGTGCTACGCTGTCGAAGTGAGAATCGGGATCACCTGCTATCCCACCTACGGGGGAAGCGGCATTGTGGCCACCGAGCTGGGCATGGAGCTGGCCAGCCGCGGCCACGAAGTCCATTTCATTTCCTACGCCAATCCGATCCGGCTCGACCCGGACACCCCGGGGGTGCACTACCACGAGGTCGAAGTCTCCACCTACCCGCTCTTTCAGTTCCCGCCGTATTGCCTGGCGCTGGCCTCCCGCATGGCCGAGGTGGCCGAGCAGTACGGGCTCGACCTGCTCCACGTGCACTATGCGATTCCCCACTCGATTGCGGCCATGCTGGCCCGCGACATGCTCGCGCCGCGTCGCCGCTTGCCCTTCGTGACGACGCTCCACGGGACGGACATCACCCTGGTCGGAACCGATCGGTCCTACTTCCCCATCACGAAGTTCTCCATCGAGCAGTCCGACGGGGTGACGGCGATCAGCGAGTATCTGCGGGCGCGCACCGCAGAGGTCTTCGGCGTGCAGAACGAGATCCGCGTCATCCGCAACTTCGTCAACTGCGATCTCTACCGGCCTCAGGCCAAGAGCGAGCGGTTTTGGGGAGCCCCCGGTGAGAAGATCCTCATCCACATCTCCAATTTCCGGCCGGTCAAGCGCGTGCTCGACTGCGTCCGGATTTTGGCCGAGGTTCGGCGGCGCGTGAAAGCGCACTTGGTCATGGTGGGCGACGGGCCCGACCGCGGGCCTGCGGAGCGGCTGGCGCGGGAGCTGGGCGTAGGCCGGCACGTGACCTTTCTCGGCAAACAGAGCCATGTGGAGCGCCTCCTCCCGCAGGCCGACGTGCTGCTGCTGCCGAGCGAGATGGAAGCCTTCGGGCTGGCGGCGCTCGAGGCGATGGCCTGCGGTGTGCCTCCGGTCGCCACGCGCGTGGGCGGCGTGCCGGAACTGGTGACCCACGGCGAAGACGGGTTCCTGGAAGCGCCGGGGGACATCGCCGCGCAGGCGGCGCGGGTGGTCGAACTGCTCACCGACGAAGGCCTTTACCAACGGATGGCGGAAGCCGCCCGGGCAAAGGCGGTGCGGCAGTATGCCAGCGCCCAGGTGATTCCGCTGTACGAGGGCTACTACCGGGAGGTGATGTCGCGATGAGACGGGTACTGGCGATACGGGTTGTGCTGGGAAGCGCGGCGTTGTGGGGCCTGCTCACGGTGGGGAGCGGGCGCGCCACGCAGGCGCCGCCGCTGCGCTGGTACAAGGGTAACCTGCACACCCACACGCTCAACAGCGACGGCGACTCGACGCCGAGCGAAGTGGCCGCCTGGTACCGGGCGAACCGCTATCACTTCCTCGTGCTCTCCGACCACAACTACTTGACGGAAGTGGAGGGACTCAACGCGGTGCACGGCGCAAAGGAAAAATTCCTGCTGATTCCCGGCGAGGAGGTCACGGACCGTTTCGAAGACAAGCCGGTCCATGTGAACGCATACAACCCCATCAGGCTCGTGGAACCCGCGGGTGGGGCTACGCTGGTCGACACCATCCAGCGCAACGTGGATGCCATCCGCGCGGCGAAAGGGCTTCCGTCGCTCAATCACCCAAACTTCGGCTGGGCCATCAGCTCCCGCGATCTGCTCCAAATCCGCGACCTCAGCCTGTTCGAGATATACAACGGCCATCCCAAAGTAAATAACCTCGGCGGAGGCGGCTTCGAATCGTTGGAGGAGATGTGGGATGCGTTGCTGACCGCGGGGCGGCGTTTGTATGGGATCGCCGTGGATGACGCCCACCATTTCAAGAGTTGGGGGCGGGAGTATTCCAATCCCGGGCGCGGGTGGGTCATGGTCCGGGCGGCGGCGCTCACGGTAGAGGAAATACTTCGGGGGCTGGAATCCGGAAATTTCTACGCCTCGACGGGCGTGGAGCTGAACGCGGTGGAAGCTGACGAGCGGGAGCTGCGGCTCGAGATTCGGACCGACCCGGCGTTGCGGTACACCACTTACTTCATTGGAGCGGGAGGGCAGGTGCTCGCCAAATCGTACGACACGAAGCCGGCGTATCAGTTCCGCGGAGGCGAGCGTTACGTTCGGGCGCGCGTGGTGGCCTCGAGCGGCGACACGGCTTGGACCCAGCCCGTGTTTCTGCCTGACTGAACGGGCTGCGGGCGGGGCTAGACTGGAAGTGTATGCGGGCCGCCGCCCTCGTGATAATGCTGTGGACGCAGGCCGCGGACCCAGCCCTCGAGGGCTGGAAGGCGCTCGAGGCCAAGCGGTACGACGAGGCGGTCCGGCATTTCCGCAAGGCCGTGGAGGCCAATCCGGAGGATTACGCTGCCCGGTTTCACCTCGCTTTGGCGCTGAGCCTCACCGGCAGCCATGCTGAAGCCATTGCCGGCTATAAAGCGGTGCTCGAACTGAAACCGGGTTTGTTCGAGGCGCAGCTGAACCTGGGCATTCTCTTGCTCGAACAGAACGACGCCACGGCTGCGATCCCCTATCTGGAGGCGGCGGCGGAGCAGAAGCCGGCCGAGTTCCGTCCGGCGTATTACCTGGCGGAAGCGCTCCGCATCGCCGGCCAGGACGCTCGTGCCGAGCGTGCCTACCGGAGGGCTTTGGAGATCGATCCCCGCTCAGCAGCGGCGCGGCTGGGGCTGGCCCGCGTGCGCGCCCGGCAGGGGCGCCTCACAGAGGCTGCGAATGACTTCCGGCGGGCCGCCGAATTAGATCCGTCCTACAGGGATGTTCTGTTGGAGCTGGGGGCGCTGCTCGAGAGGGCCGGACAGAAACAAGAGGCTGCCGAGCTCTACGAGCAGTTTCCCGATAACGCCGGGGCGCGGGAGCGACTCGGGGAACTGCTGCTCGAAGCGGGACGGCCAGCCGAGGCGATTCCGCACTTAGAGTGGGCCGTGGCCCGCTCGCCGACGCCAGCCAACCGCTTGGCGCTGGCCGCGGCCTATCTCCGCACCAATAAGCCGGACCAGGCGCTGCCGCTGCTCGAGCGAGCGCTCCAGGAAGCGCCGGACCATGCGGATCTGCGCATGATGTACGGTCGCGTGCTGCGGGACAGCCGACGGTATGCAGAAGCGGCACGGGAGTTTACCCGCGTTCTGCAAGCGCGGCCGGACTTTGTCGAGGCGTGGAAAGAACTGACGGGCATGTTGATTCTGCTCGAGGATTATCCGCGGGCGTTGGCGGCGCTGGACCGGTTGAAGACGCTCGGGGCGGAGACGGCCGCCCATCATTATTTCCGCGGAATGATCTTCGACAAGATGCAGCAGATCCGGCTGGCCATCGAAGCCTACGAAAAGTTCCTCGCGATGAGCGGGGGAGCCAATCCGGACGAGGAGTTCGTGGCCCGGCAGCGCGTTCGCATCTTGAAAAGGGAGTTGGATCGGCGGTGATGCAACGGTTCCTCGGCGGACTCGTCGCATTGGCTTGGGGCGGGCTCGGGGCGGTCGAGCTTTCGCGCGCGCTGGCCGAGCCGAATCTGGAGAAGCGGTCGCGTCTGGCGCTGGAAAATGCGGAAGCCGCCCTGCGGCGGGCTGCGGAAGCATACCAGGTCGGCCAGTGGGATGCGACGCTCGAGGCCCTCGAGGAAGTCCGAAAGTCGGTCGAGGTGAGTTACCTCGCGCTCAAGGCGACGGGCAAGAATCCGCGGCGGAGTCCGAGGCATTTCAAACATGCCGAGCAACGGACGCGGAACTTGCTGCGGCGCCTGCGGGACCTGCGGCAGAAGTTCAGCATCGAAGAACGCCAACACATCGACGCCGTCGAAGAGTATATTCGCAAGGTCCACGACGAGCTGTTGGGCGGCATCCTGGGCACAGTAGACTGGAGCAAGACATGAAACTTCTCGTGTTGCCAGCAGTGTTGTGGCTGGCGCTGCCCCTGGTGGCGCAGCGGGATTTCCTCACGGCGGACGAAGCCGATCAGGTTCGTCTGGTGCAGGAGCCCAACGAACGGCTCAAACTGTACCTGAAATTCGCCGAGCAGCGGCTGGAGCTGGTCAAGCAACTGCTGGCCTCGGACCGGCCCGGTCGCTCCACCCTCATCCATGAGGCGCTGGAGCAATACACCGAAATCATTGACGCGATCGACACGGTCGCTGACGACGCCCTCCGGCGGAAACTCGACATCACAGCCGGCATGGCGGCAGTCGTCGAGTCGGAAAAAAAGCTCCTCGAAATGCTCCGGGCCTTCCAGGCCAGCCAGCCGCGCGACTTGGCGATGTACCAGTTCGTCCTGGAGCAGGCGATCGAGACTACGGCCGACAGCCTGGAGCTGTCCATGGAGGACCTCCAGAAACGGGGCGAGGAGGTGGCCGCCCGCGACGAGCGGGAGCGCAAGGAGCGCGAAAGCTTGATGTCGGCCGAGGAGCTCGAGGCCAAGCGCGAGGCGGAAAAGAAAGAGGCGGAACAGAAGCGGAAAGCGCCCACGCTGTACCGCAAGGGCGAACAACCCAAAAAGAAACCCTGACCCATGGACGAGCCCCCGAAACCCCGAGCGGTGCCGAGCTGGGACCGCTACTACCTGGAGATTTGCAAGGTCGTGGCCGCCCGCAGCAAAGACCCGAACACCCAGGTCGGATGCATCATCGCGGGACCCGCCCACGAGATCCGCTCGACCGGGTACAACTCGTTTCCACGCGGCATCCGGGACGACGTGCCCGAAAGGCTGGCCCGCCCCGGCAAGTATCTGTGGATGGAGCACGCCGAGCGCAACGCCATCTGCAACGCGGCCCGGTGTGGCACGCCGCTCGAGGGTTGTACGTTGTACGTCGAGATCATGCCGTGCATGGACTGTGCCCGCGCCATCGTTCAGGCTGGCATCAAGGAGGTGGTCATCTCCGCGGAGCGGATGGCGCAATACTCGAGCCAGTACTATGACGAGCACTTCAAGCTCGTCGAGGAGCTGTTTGCCGAGGCCGGCGTCACGGTGCGGCGTGTTTGACCGCACCGGCCGCTGCCACTATACTCGTCTTCTCGACAAGCCACGATGCGGCTGTATCTGAAACCGACCTGAACGACCTGCCGAAAGGCCAGGAGTTTCCTGCGCGATAAAGGGGTCGTCTTCGAGGAGGTGGACCTCAGCCGGGGATTGAGCGTCGAGGAGCTCGAGGCGCTCATCGGCGAACGCGACTACACGCAGTTTCTGAATCCCAAGCACCCGCTATACCGCGAGCGCAAGATGAAGCAGAACCCACCGAGCCGCGCCGAGGCTTTGCGTTTGATGGCGAAGGATCCGAACCTGATCCGGCGGCCGATTCTGGTCAAGGGGAAGCGCCTCCTGACCGGTTTCGCCCAGGAGGAGTACGAGCGGCTGGTGAAAGGTTGAACCCGTGCGGTCGAGGACGGCGCAAGGCCGGCTGAAGGTCGAGCACAGCATCCTCGAGGGATTGCGGCCGGTGCTCGAGCGGTTGCTCGCCGACAATGCCGAAGTCCGTTCGGTGATTCCGGGCGTGATCCGGCCCGTGCGGCAGGCGAAGGGAAAGATCAAAATCCGCGTCACGGTGCCGACGACCAACGGCTGGAAGGCGATCGCGCTCGCGGCAGGGGCGCGGCAAGAATTGTTCATCAGCACGACGCTCGGCAAGGAGGATTTGGCCTCCGCGCTCGAACGGGCGCTGAACGCCGACTGAGCGCCGCTTCGCCTGGCCGCAGTAACTCGGCCCGGCGAGCCGCTCAAGCTGGCTTCCAGCCCAGATGCAAAGCGACAATGCCGCCCGTGAGCCGTTCGAAGTCGACCGGGCGAAATCCGGCCTGGGCCATCTCCGAGGCCAATTGTTCCGCAGTCAAGAAGTTGCGCACCGACTGGGGCAGATACGCGTAGGCTTCAGCACATCCGGAGACCAACCCCCCGACTCGGGGCAGGATGCGCCGTGAGTAGAAGCCATAGAGTCTCGCCAGCAGGGAGTGGCGAGGTTGGGAAAGTTCCAGGATGGCGGCCACGCCTCCCGGTCGCAGGACGCGGAACATCTCCGCCAGGCCGCAGCGGTAATTGGCGAGATTGCGGAAGCCGAAGGCAGAGGTAACGGCGTCGAAGAGGCCCGCGGGGAACGGCAGTTGGAGGGCGTCGGCCTCCACCAGGCGGACCGAGGGGTGCCGCGCCGTCTTGCGCCGGGCTGCGACCAGCATGGGGTGGCAGAAGTCCGCCCCAACGACGGCGGAAGCTCCTTCGGCGAGCAGTGCCCGCAGCAGGTCGCCGGTGCCGCAGCAAAGATCGAGCGCCAGCGCCCCGGGGCGCCGGAGCGTCTCGCGCAACCGTTGGGCCGTACGTTTGCGCCACCAGCGATCCAATTGGAACGACAGCAGGTGGTTGAGCAGGTCGTAGCGTGGCACGACGCGCTCGAACAGCAACCGGACCCGGCGGGCCGTCTCCTGCTCGTCGGCCGCGTCAGGGATTCGGGTTCCCCGCGCCGGCTGGCGAGTTTCCGCGGTCATGACAACGCCGCCTCGATGGCCGCAAGGATCGCCTTTTCGTCCACGCCGGTGACGACACTGACCTGCCCGATCCGGTCGGGAAGGATGAAATGGATCTGGCCGTGGCGGGTCTTCTTGTCGGCCGCCATCCGCGCCAGCAGGCGCTCGGGCGCGATCCCGTCGAGCGGAGGAATCGGCCCATAAAGGCCGATGGTTTCCAGAATGGCGGTTGCCTCAGCTCGGTCGAGGCGGCCCAGCATCTGAGCCAGGTGTACGGCCGCGCGCATGCCCCACGCGACGGCCTCCCCATGGAGCAGGCGACAGTAGCCGGTCTCGGCCTCGAGCGCGTGGCCGAAGGTGTGTCCGAAATTCAAGATCCGCCGCAGGCCGCTTTCGCGTTCGTCGGCCGAGACTACCTCGGCTTTAATCCGCACGGACTCGGCGATGAGGCGATCGACGACGTCGGCGGTGCGCTCGAGGACCTCTGTCGCCCTCTCCCGCATGAGGACAAACAGCTCCGGGCTTCGGATGACGCCGTACTTGAGGACTTCGTAGAGCCCAGCCCGATACTCCCGCTCGGGCAACGTCGCCAGCACCTCCGGATCGATGAGCACGGCCAGAGGCTGATGGAAGGCGCCGATTAGATTTTTGCCGGAATCGAGGTTGACCCCGGTTTTTCCCCCGAGGCCGGCGTCGACCTGCGCCAACAGAGTGGTCGGCAGTTGCAGCACCGGGATGCCGCGCATGAACACGGCTGCCAGGAAGCCGCCGACGTCGTTGACGACCCCTCCGCCGAAGGCCAACAGGATGCTGGAGCGGTCCGCGCCGCGGCGGACCATTTCCTCGGCCAGGGTTTCGACTTCGGACAGCCGCTTGCGGTGCTCACCTCCGGGGAAGAAGAGGACTTCATAGGGCCGGCCGGCCAAGCCTTCTTGGAGGCGGCCCGCGTGCCACTGCCAGACATCGGCGGTCGTGACCACAAAAAGTTTGCCCGACCGCTCGGGCAGGAACCGGGAGGTTTGGCGCAGGATGCCGCGCTCGACGACCGCGGGATAGCGCTGCTGCGGTGTGGCCACCTCAAAGGAGGGCATATCCGAGTTGTACCATGACCGCGCGCTGCCACCTTCGCACACACTAATCCCCTCGGCGAAGCCATCCGATAGGAGCTGGGGGGGCAGGCGGGCACCCTGCCCCCTAGCGGAGGAAAGGCGAGTTCGATGATGCGGATCCCGGTCGGGCGGATCCTGGGTTCGGGCACGTGGGGGCTGCTGTGGGTGCATCTGGCAATCGCGGCGCCGTTCGGAACGGTGGTTACCGTCGGGGGGCATGTCTCCGACGTGGCGCTCGATGAGCGGCGGGGGCTGCTCTACGCGGCTAACTTCACCGCCAATCGCATCGAAGTCATCTCCACGCGGGATTACACCCGTCGCGGGACGATCGCTCTGTCGCCCCAGCCGGCGGCGCTGGCGCTGTCGCCGGATGCCCGCTTTCTCGTGGTAGCCCATTTTTCGAAATGGGCGCCGCCGGCTAGTTCCTATCCGGCCGTGACGGTGGTGGATCTGGAGGGCCCGGGCAGGCGGGTGCTGGCTTTCCCTCCCGCCGAGGTGCCCTTGGCCGTGGCTTTCGGGGCAAGCCCCCAAGCCCTCGTGGCCACCACGCGGGCCTTTTACCTGCTCGAGCCCTTCGAAGGCACCATCACGAAGATCTATCCGCAAAGCTGGGACATCGAGCGGCCGCTCGACGGGCGCACGTTGCCGGTTCCGATCCCAACCTTCCCGGCTCAGATCGTCCAGGCGGCGGCCGGGGTGTCTGGCGACGGGCGTTTCATCTGGATGCTGGCGAAAGCCGACTCGAGTGGGGACAGCGGCAGTGGTGCAGGTTCCAGTTCCTCGGTGCGCGATTATCTGCTCCGGTACGAGGTGAGCACGCAGCAGCTGTTGTTTCTGGGCGTGACCGCGCATCCGCCGCTCGGGCCCCGTGTGGTCAGCGTCAACCGCGACGGCTCGCTGGCGCTGATCGGTTGGGGGATTTTCAACAGCCGGGGCGTCGTCCGGGCGCAATTCCCGTATCCGTTGGGGGATCTGCACCGCGGCGGCCACGGCTGGGAGGAGCGCCGCGGTCTGATTTACGCCCACCTACCCGCCGCGGCCGACGAACCGCCGGTGCTGACGGTCTTCGAGGCCGACAATTTAACGGTTCGGGAACGGCTTCAGTTGCGTGAAGGCCTTTCCGGTCGTGTGGTGTTCAGCTCGGACGGATCCACGCTTTATGCCGCTTCGGACAGTGGCGTGACGATCCTGCCGCTGGGATCCCTGTCACAGGCCCACCGCGTCGTGGCCAACCGCGAGGACGTGCTGTTTCGCGTGCGGGGTTGCGACTGGCGCCCGATGGTGGAAGAGCTCGAACTCGTCAATCCTGGCGGAGGTGCCACGCCGTTCCGCTTGCGGACCACCGCGCCGGGAGTCCGCCTGGAGCCGAGCATGGGCCTGACGCCGGCGCGGGTGCGCATCCACTTGGACCCGATGGCATACCAGAATCGGCGCGGGACGATCACGGCCGACATCGAAATCCTGTCCGAACAGGCGGTCAACATTCCCCCGAAGGTTCGTCTGTTGGTCAACGTCCGCGACGCGGACCAGCGCGGCGAGATCGTCAGCGTGCCGGGCAAGCTGGTGGACATTCTGGCGGATCCGGTGCGCGATCGCTTTTACGTGCTGCGACAGGACCAGAATCAAGTGCTGGTCTTCGACGGCTCGACGCTCGAGCCGATCGCGCGCCTGCGCACCGGAAACACCCCAGTGCAAATGGCCTTCAGCTTGGACCATCGCCTGCTGTTGGTTGGCAACGACAATTCCCAGCTCGTGAGCGTGTTCGATTTGGACCGGCTCGAGGCGCGCGAGCCCGTCGAGTTCCCGTCGGGGCACTATCCCCGTTCGGTAGCGGTGAGCCGGTGGGCCATCTGGGCGGCGGTGCGATCCATGGATCTGCGGCACGCCATCGACCGCATCCACTTCGACCTTCGCCACGCTTCGACCCCGCCCAGCCTGGGAATCTACCAAAACGACATCGACGATGAGACCATCTTGCTGCCCTCGGTGGATCGCGGATTCGTCTTTGCGGCGATGCGCGACGGGCGCGTGCTGCTTTACGACGCCCACGCGGACACCTTCGTGGTGGCCCGCAAAGATTTCGAAAGCCTTTCCGGCGCGGTGGCCGCCGTGGGGGAGCCGGCCTTCCTTGTGGAAAATCGCATGCTGAACGGCTCGCTAGTACCGGAGGCGACTCTGGACTCCACAGGCGGCTCCTCCTCGGGCTTTGCGATCGCCGACGGCTGGCTGGTGCGAACGATCTCGGCGGGCGCCGATCAGCCCGGCCTGATCCAGCGCCTGCATCCGCGTACCTTCGAGCTGCGGGGCGCGGTGAGCTTGGCCGAAGCGCCCCTGGTTGCCTCGGCTATGGCCTCGCCTCCGGTGGGACAAACCGGCCAGACGATCTTGCCCTTCACACGAACGCTGGCCGCGCTGTCCAACCGCCGTTATCTGGTCTCCTTGAGCCGTTCCGGGCTGCTGGTGGTGCCCTGGGATTTTGACGCCCCGTCCGCTGCGCCCGTCGTCAGCGCGGTCGTCAACGCCGCTGATCACTCGCCCGGGGTGGCGCCCGGAGGCCTGATTTCGATTCAAGGGCGCGCTTTGGCTTCGACGACGGCCGCTAGCCGGCAAACACCGCTGCCAACGGTCCTCGGGGGCGTGTGCGTCGCGGTGAATGACCGAGCGCTGCCCCTGCTGCTGGTCTCCGAAGATCTCATCCAGGCCCAGTTGCCGGACAACCTCACCGGGCCGGCGCGACTGGTGGTGCGCGCTCCGGGGGGGAACAGCGCGCCATTGGACTTCCAGATCTTGCCGGCGGCGCCAGCGATCTTTCGCCTCGGGGAGGACTCGACACCGGCGATCGTGCGCGCGAGAAATAATCAACTGGTCACGTTAACCAATCCGGTGCACCCGAAAGATGTGCTCACGATCTACGCGACGGGCCTGGGCGCGGTAACGCCGCCGGTCAGCGCCGGAGAGGCCGCACCCATCCAGCCGCTTTCCTCCGTCGTGCTGCCGCCGTCGGTGACGCTCGGCGGGGCACCCCTTCCGGTCCACTTCGCGGGCCTGGCGCCCGGGCAGGTTGGGTTGTATCAGATCAACGTCTCCGTGACGGACCAGATTCCGGAAGGCATGAGTGTGCCGCTCCGAATCGAGCAGGCGGGAGCGTCGACCACAGTGAACGTGCGGGTGGTGAAGCCATGACAGAGCCCGCGCGCGTCGCGGGTTCGAAACCACGTGGAGGGATAGAATGCGCAGCTTGGTCTTGGCCAGCCTGACGGCGGCCGTTTTCATTCCGGCGACGGCGCAGGAATGGGAATTGGGCGGTGTAGGAAGCTACGGCTTTAGCCGAGGTCTGGCGGCCTATGCACCGGTGGGAACGGCCACCACCGGGTTTGCGTCAGGCTACGCTTGGGGAGTGCTGGCCGGACACAATCCGCACCGGCTGGTGGGCGGCGAGATCCGGTATGCATTCCGGCGCGGTGATCTCCGAGTGGAACGCGGCGGTCAAAAGGCCACCATGCGGGGACACGCCCACCTGGTTCACTATGACGTGGTGGTGCACGCGGCCGATCGCGGCGCTTGGGTGCGCCCCTTTTTCGCCGTTGGGGGCGGAGCCAGAGCCTTTCGCGGGACCGGACTGGAGCGCGCCGTGCAGCCCCTCAGCCAGTTCGTCCTCCTGACCCGGACGCACCAGACGCTGCCGGTTCTCAGCGTCGGCGGCGGCGTGAAGATCCGCGTCTCGCGGTGGCTGAGCTTCCGCCTGGAGGCCCGTGACTACGTCAGCCCCGCCCCGGACAAACTGCTCACTCCGGCGCCGGGCGCAGAGATTCGCGGTTGGCTGCACGACGTCGTACCCGCTTTCGGTTTGACGGTCACGCTGCGTTGAAGCGCCGCTGCTCGCCTGCTGACTGAGGCTGCGCGTGCCGTATCCCCGGCTCGGGTTTTGCTAGGCTGAGCAAAGACACGGTGAGCCGGTGGCTTCTGGTCGCGGTAACGGGCAGCATGCTTTACGCCCAGGAGGCGCCGCTGCGGCTGACACGCATCGCCTCCGGCTTGCGAAACCCGACGGATATCCAAGCCGCGCACGACGGCAGCGGGCGCCTGTTCTTCGTGCAACAGGACGGCATCATTCGGGTCATGCGGGACGGGGTTCTGCTCGCCGAGCCGTTCTTGGACATCCGAGACAAGACGCGCGCGGGTGGCGAGCGCGGGCTCCTCGGCCTGGCCTTCCCGCCGGATTTCGCCGCCAAAGGACACTTCTACGTCCACTACACCGACGTCCGCGGGGACAGCGTGATTGCGCGCTACCGCGTTCGTTCCCCGAACGCCGACGCGGCGGATCCGTCGAGCGAAACCATCGTCTTGACCCAACGGCAGCCATTTCCGAACCACAACGGCGGCCAGCTTGCGTTCGGACCGGACGGATGGCTGTACATCGGATTCGGCGATGGCGGCAGCGCCGGAGATCCGCAAAACAACGCGCAGAATCCTCGGACATGGCTGGGCAAGATGCTCCGAGTGGACACCGAGAGCGACCCGGCGCGCTACATGATTCCCGCCACGAACCCGTTTGCGTCCGGCGCGGCGGCGCTGCCGGAGATCTGGGCGCTGGGGCTCCGCAATCCCTGGCGCTTTAGTTTCGACCGGGAAACGGGCGACCTCTGGATTGCCGATGTGGGACAGAACCGAGTGGAGGAGATCAACTTTCAACCCGCGTGGAGCCGGGGCGGGGAAAACTACGGCTGGAATCTCATGGAAGGCTCGCAGTGCTTCCAGACCGGCTGCCGTCCGGGACCGGATTTCGTGCTGCCGGTGCACGAGTATGGGCGGAGCGAGGGGATCTCCGTCACTGGTGGCTTCGTCTATCGCGGAGCGCGCTATCCGGAATTGCGCGGGATGTACATCTATGGGGACTACGGCAGCGGCCGGATCTGGGGGCTTCGCCGGGAGAATGACCGCTGGGTGAATCGCTTGCTGCTGGCGGCGGGGAGGCCGATTTCGACCTTCGGCGAAGACGAGGACGGGGAGCTGTACCTGGCCGATTACCTCTCGGGGGAGATTTTCGCGCTGCAAGGCCGTCCGGATACCGGCGCGCCGCCAGCATTGGTTCCGAGCGCGGTGGTGAACGCGGCGAGCTTCCAACCTGGTCTTGTCGCCGGCTCGCTCGCCACGATCTTCGGGCAGCGTGTGACGGCGTCGGATGGAGTTCGCGCGGCTTCCAGAATGCCCTTGCCGCGGATGCTCGACGGTGTCGAGGTGCTCGTCAACGGCATGCGGGCGCCCGTGCTCGCCGTGGCGCGGCTCGGAAACATCGAGCAGATCAACTTCCAGGTTCCTTACGAGGTCCATGGCCTGGCGGTGGTTTCGCTGACTGTCCGGAGGAATGCGGTGGCGAGCGAGGCAGTAGAGGCGCCGCTGCTCGCGGCGCAGCCTGGGATCTTTACGACGGACGGCACCCGAGCCATCGTCGTCCACCACGCCGACCATACGCTGGTGACGCCGGAGAGGCCGCTTCGTGCCGGGGAGCTCGCGTATTTCTACGCGACGGGCCTGGGCGAGGTGGTGCAGCCTCCGCCGAGTGGGGCCGCCGCTCCGTCCGGGCCGCCGAGGCGCGCTTTGGCGCCAGTGCGAGTGACGCTGGGAGGCGTGGACTGCGAAGTTCTGTTCGCCGGGCTGGCGCCTGGGCTGGTGGGAGTGTTTCAGGTCAACATTCGTGTTCCGGCGTCGGCGCCCCGCGGGAATCTGGAGCTCGTCGTCACGGCGGCAGAGGTGTCGAGTCCAGCGGCCCGCGTTCCCGTGAACTGAAGCGGCTCGGGCGCCACGGAGCCCCGCGGGCGAAGTCCGTGCTGGGTCGGCCCACGGAGGCTTTTGTGCTGGAGGAAGTTTGCCGGGCGGCGGGTCGTGGGTCCCGCCGTGTTTGCCGGCCTCAAAACGCCACGCCGAAGCTGCTGATGACGCCGTAGTCGTTGCGCACCACGCGTTCCGGCGGCCGGCTGTCGAACCGATCGAAGAGCCGCAGGCTCCAGCTGAACGGCCCGGCTACGGGAACGCGGAGGCCGCTGTCGAAAGTAATGCGATAGCGGGCTGGTCCGAAAAAGTTGCGGAAGGCGGAGGCCTTGCTGGTGAGGACTGCGCGCCCGACGACCGCACGCTCCAAGCTGTAGCCCACCAGGCTCTCGCCGCTCGAGCCGCCCCGCGCGAGCTCCTCGGGAGCGCGGCGGCGGAAATCCTCGTTGACGAAGGTCGCGCCGCCCAGCAGGGAAAGTTCGGTCCGCGGCGAACGGACCACTTTCCAACCGAATCCGCCGCCCAGGTTGGTCCGCAGGTCCAGGAGTTGGCGTTCGTCCCGTTCGAGGGAGGACAGGGCAAACACGAATGTCTCGGTGCCGAGGAAACGGTCCAAGCGCAACGAGCCGGCGTGGCGGCTCGTGGAAGGGGAACCGGGTTGGCGGCTGAACAGCGAACTCGCGTCGGCCTGGGCTCGCCAGGCCGGCGCGCGATACTGTGCGCGCACGCCGAGGGAGGACTGGTTCAGGCGGGAGTTGCCCCGGGCGAGGCTGTAGCCCACATCCACGCTGCCCTCCAGCGCGCGCCAGAAGCCCGGCTCGGGGCGGCTTTCCGGCGCCGGAGCCATGGCCACCACGCGCAGCGGGTCGACCGAGACCACATCGTCGCCGGAAATCACATTCACTCCTCGCGGAGAGACGGCGACGAGTCCCGTCAGCTGACGCTGATTTTCGACCTCGACGCGGAAGCGCTTGCCGCTTTGCAGCCGCTCGACGGCGGACCAGTCCACCTGGATCGTTCCGGCGTACTCGGTCTTGATGACCAACTTGTTGTTTTCCAGTTTCAGCACCTCGCCGCTGATGCGGTCCGCGTTCTTGAGAATCACCGTGTCGGGGCGTCCCTCGAAGGCCGCCACCGCTGCGACCATCGCCGCTCGCACACGCCAGACTGCGGGCAAACTCTCCTCCTGTGCCGATTTGCTGCGGGCTACCGCACCGGACAGGTGCGGCAATGTACCTTTTTGGCGACGTCCCAGCTGCCGTCCAGGTTTCCCGGGGCCTCGAGATCGAGCAGCGAGCTCAACAGCGGAAACACGTCCACAGCGCGGATCGCTTTCAGCCGGACTCCGGGGCGGATCTGCGGTCCAGCGGCGTAGAAGATCCCGCACATCAGCGGGAACCGCTCGGGATCCCATCCGTGCATGCCTCGCGGCTGGCTTCGCGGCGCGCCGGTAGCCCGCCCCGCCAGCCGCACGCTCAGCGGATGGGGACCCGTGCTCATGATGACCAAGTCCCCGATGCGCCGATTCTCTCGAAAGCGCAAATGGGAAGGAATCTGCTCGCGCTGCCACACCTCGTACAATTTGCTTTTGCCGTGCAGGGCCCGTCGGGTCTCCTCCACCAGACGGCGATCCTCGGAATACAACATCACGTGAACTGTATCGCTGACCACCCGGAAACGACTGAAATCGGCATGATCCGTGACGTCCACGAACGGCTCGCACGCCATCATTCCGTGGTCGGAGACGACGACCACGTTCACCGCCGGTCGCACGCGTTGGAGGCCGTCCAACAGCTGACCCAGCGAACGGTCCACCGCCTGGACCGCCCGCCGCGTCTCCTCGCTGTCCGGCCCGTACTGGTGGCCGGCGCTGTCGACGTCGGAGAAATACACGATCACTAAATGCGGCCGCCGCTCCTCCGGCAGGTGGAACCACTCGAGGACCTGCCGCACTCGTTCCTCGCGCGTGGTCTCGGGATTGTAGGCGTAGAAAAAGGTTGGCAGCCAGCCCTGGATGGGGGCGCTCGTGCCAGGCCAGAAATAGGTCGCGGTCCGCAGCCCTTGCTGTTCGGCCAGCACCCAGATGGGGGTCCCTCCGTACCAGGAGCCGTCCGACTGGTTCTCGCGGAAGTAAAACTCTTCGCCGCGCTCCGGGTCAAAGAAGCGGTTGCCCACGATGCCGTGACGCTCCGGGTACAGTCCGGTAGCGAGGGTGTAAAAGCTGGGAAAGGTCAGAGAGGGGTATGCCGGAACAAGAGCCTCGGCGGAAGCGCCGCGATCGCGCAGGGACAAGAGATTCCTGGCGCCGTAACGATCGGCGTAGTCGAAGCGGAAGCCGTCGAGTCCCACGAGCAAAACGTACGGCTTGTGCTGCTGGCGCGGGTCATTGCGCGGCTGGCCCCGCAACCCGCCGACCAGAACCAGCAGAACGACGAGCAGACGCAGAAACATACCGCCTCAGTCCTGTTTCGCCAGGTCCTCGAGCAGGGACGAAAACTCCCGGCTCTTGCTGTCCACTCGCTCCTTGAGGGCCGCCAGCTCCGATTCGAGCGCGCGCAGCCGATCCGCCAAGTGCAAACAGGCGAGCACCGCCACGCGTCCCACTTCGGTCTGGCCGGTTCCGGAGGCGATGGAGTCCATCAGGGCGTCCACTTGGCGCGCCAGTGCCTCGACCTCGCCCGGCTGGGAACGGGAACGCAGAGTATAGGTCTGCCCGAAAATCGTCACGCGGATGAGCTGGCCCTTGGGACCCTCGGGTTCCATAATTGGGGCCGCCGCGCTATCCTGCCGTCAGCAGGTCCATTTGCCCCAACAGCTTCTCGATCCGGGCGCGCACTTGGCGCCGCTCGCTGCGAAGGGATTCGAGCTCCTCGGCCATGCGTTCCATCTGCCGGCGCGCGGTGGCGGCCTCCTGGAGCGCAGCGTCCCGTTCGGCTAGGGCCGTCTCCTTGGCTTGGAGGGCTGCGTCCCGCTCGGCCCGCAAACGCGCCACCAGCTCCGCGGTTCGCCGGATCTGTTCCTCCAGCCGCGCCAGGGCGTCGGTCTCTTCCTGCGGCACCGGCTGCATCACTGCGCTCCGGCCAGCGCGGCCTTGGCCTTTTCGGCCAGCGCCTGGAAGGCCGGCATGTCGTTGACGGCGGTCTCTGCCAGCATTTTGCGGTTGAGCTCGACGCCCGCCTTCTTCAGACCGTTCATGAAGCGGCTGTAGGAGAGCCCGCATTGCCGCGCCGCTGCGCCAATGCGCACGATCCACAGCGAGCGGAAATCCCGCTTCCTCTGGCGTCGCCCCACGTAGGCGTAGCGCAACGCCTTCTCGACGGCCTCAACGGCCGCCTGGTGCAGCTTGCTCTTGGTGAGGAAATAACCGGATGCGCGCTTGAGGGCTTTCTTCCGCGCTCTGCGGCGTTTGGGGCCGCGCTTGACTCTGGGCACGCTTTGTGTCTCCTTCCACGAAGTTGCCGGTACGAGGCGGAGCGGGCACGTGCCGTTGCGCGCCGTCCGCGCTCGGAGGCGGGCTCACCGCGAATACGGGAGCATGTTCGCGATCCGCGCGGCGTCCCCCGGGGACACCTCGGCGGGCTTGCTCAGACGCCGCTTGCGCGCCCGCGACTTGCCGGTGAGCAAGTGGCGCGCAAACGAATGGCGGCGCATCAGCTTGCCCGAGCCGGTCCTTTTGAAACGCTTCGCGGCGCCCTTGTGTGTTTTCAGCTTGGGCATTGTCCTCCTCTGGATTCCCCGGATGGGTGGCGCGGTGGACGCGAAACCTCCAATATACCATGCCGGACCTCCGCGGGGGCCCGTTCAGCCTCCGATTTTCTCCGACCAGCCTCGGACAGGGCCAATCCAGTATAAGAAGATGGTTTTATCTGAGATCACCGTTTATACTGCAAAGCGGGGGCGGTGCGGCACCGGCCGCCTTGGCTCCATTCCAGATCACGTCCGCAGGGAGGCAGATGCCGTGAGCAGCGTTGCATGCCCACCGGCCCAATCCGGCCGGCTCCCGATCTTCCAACCCGAGACGACCTACGCTGGGTCTCCGATCCAGCCTCTCAAGAAAGGCTTGCCTAAGAGCACCCAGTCCCTGTGCCCGGAATGCGTGCGCCTGGTCGAGGCGCGTCTGTTCGAGGAGGGGGGCAAGGTGATCATGGAGAAAACATGCCCCGAGCACGGCCTCTACCGCGACGTGGTGTACTCCGACGTCCGGTTGTACCTCAAGATGGAGGAATGGCACTTCGGGGACAACCGGGGCGTTGAAAATCCTGCCATCCCCAATGCCACCCGCTGCCCCGAGCAGTGCGGCCTCTGTTCCATGCACCTCAGCCACACCAGCCTCGCCAATATCGACCTGACCAACCGTTGCAACCTCACCTGTCCGGTGTGTTTCGCCAATGCCAACGCCGCCGGCTATCTGTACGAGCCGAGTTTCGAGCAGGTGCGCCGGATGCTCCAGACCCTGCGGAACGAACGCCCCGTGGCCGGCCGCATCGTTCAGTTCTCCGGCGGGGAACCGACCCTCTATCCCCGGTTCCTCGACGCCGTGCGTCTGGCTCGCCAGATGGGCTTCACGCACATTCAGGTGGCGACCAACGGCCTGCGGTTCGCGGAGCTCGAATTCGCTCAAGCCTGTGAGCAAGCCGGACTGCACACACTGTATCTGCAGTTCGACGGCGTCACCGACGACGTCTACCGGCGCACGCGCGGCCGGCCGCTCCTCGAGACGAAGCTGCGCGTCATCGAAAACGTCCGCAAAGTTGGCTTGAAAATTTGTCTGGTGCCCACGATCGTCAAGGGCATCAACGACCACCAGATCGGCGACATCATCCGCCTGGCAATCGACAACATCGACGTCATCAGCGCCGTCAGCTTCCAGCCGGTGAGCTTTTGCGGCCGCATCTCGCGCCAGGAACTCGAAGCCAAGCGTTTTACCCAGTCGGATTTGGCGCACGCCGTCCACCAGCAGACCGGCCTGTGCGACCCGTATGAGGACTGGTTTCCGCTCGCCTGTGTCGCCCCGTTTTCCCGTTTCCTGGGCGCCCTCCGGGGCGAGGAAGCTCCCACATTGACCCCTCACCCGCATTGCTCCATGGGGACGTATCTGTTCGTGGACCCGCACAAGCGGGCCGTCCCGGTCACGCGCTTCGTGGACGTCGGGGGTATGATGCGGGATCTGGATCAGCTGGCGCGGCGCATCCCGCGGCAGCGCATCAAGCTGTTCTCCAAGGTGCGCGCCTGGCAGGCCCTGCGGCGCCACTTCCATGCGGACCGGGCGCCGGAGGGGCTCACGTTCCAGCGGTTCCTGCGGACGCTCCAGGGCTTCACCGACAAGCGCTACGGCCGAGGACAGCTCGAGCGGAAGGGGTACACGTACAAGACGCTGATGGTGGCCAGCATGCATTTCATGGACGTCTACAACTACGACGTCGAACGTGTCAGGCGCTGCGTGATCCACTATGCCGCGCCCAACGGACTCCTTTACCCGTTTTGCGCTTACAACGCCGGGCCCACGTTCCGCGAGAAGATCGAGAAGAAGTATTCCCGGCCGCTCGAGCGGCCGTCGCCGCGGGAGAGGCTGGTTGCCATCGGCGCCAGACGACCGGAGGCCGAACCGATTTAGCTCCCTGAGAAGGCACGTGCTCCAAACCAGACCCTCAAGTTGTAGACCGACAGCCCGGCGATGGCGAGCAGCACCAGGCCCATCGCAAAATTGGCGATCCAACCGTTGGCGTGCGGCCCCATCCTGCGGCGGTCGTTGGTGAGCCAGATTAAGATGACCCCAAGCACCGGCACCAAGGCGGCGAGCACGGCCGATTGGGTGAGGACCAGCCACAACGGCTCCCAGTCGGTCAGCAGCGCATAGAGAGGCGACGTCGAAAAGATCACCAGCGCCACACGGTAGGCGGGCGAGTTTCCCAGGGCTTCTTTCCGGTATGCCGAAGCAGGCCGCAGAACGTTGTGCCAGATGTCGGCCACTAGTAGACTGTAACCGGTCGTGGCGCCGGTGTAGGTGGTGAACACCGCCGCCCAGAGTCCTACCCCTAACAGGATCCGGCCCGCATCGCCCAGGGTGGTCGAAAATATCGGTAACAGATCCGCTACCTCCCGCAATGGGGCCGCCGAAGGATACAAGGCCGCGGCTGCCGCGACCTGCACCGAGAGCAACATCAGATAGAAGCCGATGCCGCTGAGCAGCAGATCGGTGCGTTGCAGCCGGAGGTCGGAAACGCCACGCCAGCCCTTCTCGTGCACGAAGGCGGCGTACTTGAGATTGCTCAGGGCGCCGGCGCCGCTGCCGAGCAGGGCCAACAGCAAGAAGGCCGTTCCGTAGGCGCCCTGCCCGGCTGGGGCCATCGGCAGAATCACGCCCCGCACGACTGCCGCTGGGTCCGGCCGGCTCAGCAGCGCCGCTAACGCCAGGGCTCCTCCCAGCACCGCCATTAGGGGCCTGCTGGCTTTTTCCACGACGGGATAGCGGCCCCAGTACATGAGAGCGAACCCCGCAGCCCAGCACGCCAGGGCGCCCGCTGTCCGAACCCAGCCGCTGCGGGCGCCCAGCAAAAGCTCCAGCGAGCTCCCCAGCAGCAAGAGATGCGACAGGCCGAGCAGGTGACGCTTGAGGCCGATCGAAACGAGAATCAGCCACGGCGCCCAGCGGCCTGCCCGGGCGTAGCCGGTCATGAGGCTTTCACCGGTGACGACGACGTAGCGCGCCGTCGCTTCCAGCATTACGTACCTGGCGGCTACCACCAGCGCCACCGTCCATAACAATCCGTAACCGTAGCTGGCCCCCGCAGCCGCATTCGTCACCAGATCTTGCGGCCCCAGTGCCGCTACGGCAAAGACCAAGCCGGGGCCGAACGCCCAGGATGGCTTCCGCTGAACGTTTTGCGGGTCCGCCAATGTCGGTGCCGACGAGCTAACCTCCACGTGGTCTCCCGAGTGTCATTTGTTCATCACTACGAGTGGAGGGGTCTTGTGCGCCGGGGTCACGTACGGCTCTTTTCGTTCTACCTGCAAAGTCCCTCCTTGCTGCCAAAATGCTGACATCAAGCGGCCTCCGGCGTCTCGCCCGGCGAGGAATCGGAGCACGGTTTGACACACCTGCTCCTCGTCACGGAGCTCCACTCGGGGATGGATCCGGATTTTGACCTTGGTGAGGGCTCCCTCTTGCTCCTCGACGATTTGATAGTCCGTGGGATGCCCCCCGTGCCGTTCGGGCAGAACGGTTTCCACCAATGCGATCAGGTCGCTGCCGAGAAACTGGATGCCGCCGGCCGTGAGCTTCTCGTAATTGCGGATCGTGTGCAGGTGATCGGGAAATCCGATCTCCTCGAGCAGGCAGCCGCAGCGCCGCCGACCGAAAACGCCGTAATCGCCGGTGTCGACATTGAGCATGATCTTCGGCGTGGCGGTCAGCAGCGTGGTCAAGTACAGCGCCGGCACGCAGGTCTGGCCGTCGTTCAGTATTTTCGGCCGCTGAAGCACAGCGACTTTTCCGCGGAACACATGGACTTCGTCGATCGCCTCGGGATTCCCGCAAGCACCCCCGAGGGGCCCTGTCTCCGACATCGCCCAGGCGCTGAAGGTCCGCGCCCCGGCTTGCTCGATGAGCCGCCGTTTGGCTTCCGTCAGCGGCTCGCCGCCCACCCGGAACACGGTGCCCGCCAAATCGAGGCCGAGGTCTTGCGCCGAAATCACCGCGCGCACGGCGTTGCCCGCGGCCGCCGAAAGTACCGCCGGCGTGCCTTGGTGCGCCTTCTCCGCCAGCCAGCGCGCCACGGGCTCCGGATGATCCAAGGGGACGTGCTCCGGCCTCGGGATCGGGGCGGCCAGGCGCTCCCCGGTCCACAGCGCGTACTGCGTGACCAGTGCGAAGGGGACCGAAGCTGGACTCCACGAGACAGGGATCGGGGTGAACCACCGTTCTACAGGGCGGCCCAGCTTGGCTGCGATCAGCGCTTGTTTCAGCCCGGAGGAATCCGGAGGGACGGCCCGCCACAGAGCGTGCGGAAACTCTTGCACGCCGCAGGCCGCGAAGTAGCAGTAACGGCAGGCTGCGTCGTAAACGAGCAGGTCGAGGTCAATTTTCATGCGCCTCCGGGGGCCGGTCGAGCCGCCGCTTTCCACTTCGAATTCGGGCGTCAGGACGGGGTTGTCGAAGCTGTGCGGTGTGACGTCGATCGTCAAATTGCTCCGCCGAATGGGACGGCGGCCCTTGAATTCCTCCAGCGTGATAAACACGCCCGCGTCCAACAGCCGCTCCAGCGTGCTCTCGATCCCGTCGGCCACCACCGTCCGCTCCAGGTCCCCGTACTGGACCCCCGCCCAGCGTAGCAGTTTCCGGTAGGGACTTTCGGGCGCCTCGTAGATGGCCCGGCGCACCAGGCGCAGAAAATTTTGCTCCCGTGCTCGAAGGCTGCCCTCGATGAGGGCCCGGCAGTCTGTGGGCGTAAGCGGGGAACGCAGAAACCGGGGCAACTCTCGCGCATAGCGAAAAAAAGTTGCCGCCGCAGCGAGCATCTCCCGTTCGTACCGATCTAAAAGCGGAACCGCAGGCCGAATTGCAGCTGCCGGCTCGGGGCCGCGCTGGTGATCCGTCCTGCGTCTTCCCGGACCGAAGTGCTGTCGAAGATCTCCATGCGGGAGGGAGACGGAAGATGGAAGTTGGTTCGGTTGAAGAGATTGAATCCCTCCAGGCGGAGCTCCGCGTTCGCCTGGTCACCCAGGACCGCCAGCCGGAATCGCTTGATCAAGGCTCCGTCCAGCGTTGCCCAGTCCGGCCCGATGATTGTGTTGCGGCCCAGGTTGCCCAAGAAGCCCGGTTGCGGTCTCCGGAAGGCATTGACGTCCACCCAGCGCTGCGGATCCCCGGTGACGGGATTGGGGCTGGCGCCCGGGGCCAAGTCGGGACGCTGACCGGAACGGAAATCCGCCCGCGCCGTTTTCGTCCGGGCCGCGTCGTAGCCCAGTCGTGCCGAAAAAGGCAAGCCAGAACCGTAGGTCGCGATCAGGCCAAGCCGCCAGCCTCCGAAGATGCTCCGCGCTGGGCCGCCCGGCTGTGGCAGGTCCCACATGGCGGTGGCGGCCACGTGGTGGCGGACGTCATGGGCAGAAAGTCCGCGGTTGAACCTCGGACTACCATTGAGCGGCAACGCCATGGCGTTGTCCCCTTCCGTGGCCAGGAAGAAATTCGAGCTGTCGTCAATGCTTTTGGAAAACGTGTACGACAGCTGCCCGTGGAGGTGCGGGCCGAAACGGCGCCGCAACTGTGCTTGCAAACCGTGGTAAAAGGACTCGGCATCGAAAGCACGATTCCGAATCTGGCTAAAGTGGGGGTTGAGCCGGGGGCCGTCGGCTGGAAAGAACAGTCGGCCGTCCGCGAGCTGGATCGGAGTCACCAGATTGGCGTCTTCGGTCACCGAGGAGAGGTTTCGCCCGCGCGACCCGACGTAAGCGAGCCGCAGGGTCCAGTCCGCAGGCAGGCGCTGTTCGATCTGGAAGTTCCAATGGTGCACCAACGGCTGCCGCGGTTTGGGCTCGAGGCGCTCGACTTGGTACTCGCGTGTACCGCCTGCCACCAAAGCCGGAAATCCCCCCTTTGGAAACGCGCCTTGAGGCAATCCGCGAGCCACTCCCCGGAGGAAAAACGGCGGATTGCGCACGCCGGATTGCAAGATAAAGTGCACGAGGATCAGGTCCGGAAAGCGTCCGTAGCCTCCGCGAAGAACGGTCCGGCCATCGCCCCACACGTCCCAGGCTAGGCCCACTCGCGGCGAAAAATTCTCGAGCGACGGGTTGGCAAACAGAGGATCTCCCACGCGCACCTCTGGGCTCGTGAGGGTTTCCAAATTAGCCACTTTGCCGTTCACCTCGGTCGGCACGCTGGCCCATTCGTGCCGCATTCCGGCGTCCAGCGTCAGGCGTGCCGCCAGCGGGAGGCTGGCTTGCACATACCAGGCTGGGATCCACTGACGGTGTCCGCGCACCGTGTCGGAACCGGGCAGTTGGGCCCGGAAACGCTCCGGAAGATTGCGCAGGAAATCGGCCAGCGTTCGGAAGCGATATTCGCCCCGGCTCGTGCTCTGGCTGTCGGTGTTGAACCGGATGCGTTCCAGTCGGCCTCCCAGCTTGAGGCTGGTGCGCCCTCGGAGCCACGCCAGATCCTCGGTGAATTGAAAGGAATTGAACGCATGGATGTCGGTATCCAGAGCTCCCGATCCGCCCGGGAAATCGGTCAGCCCCGGAACGAGGATGACTCCGGCAGACCGCGCCCCGGGCAGGAACGCTGCTTCGGGTTCGTCCGTCGCCGGTACTTTTGTGACCGTGCGCCCGCCGACGGTGTGGGAACGCAAGAACCCGAACCGGGCCGTGTTCCACAGTGTCGGCGAAAGGATCCGCGAGTGCTCCACGGCTACCGACTGCCAGCGCGTGCTCGCCTGACGCCGTCCGAGCCCAAAGGCCGTGTCGTTGCTCCGGCGCCCGTCATCCAGGGTGTAGCGCAGGAACAGCCTGTCGTGGTCCGAGTGGTGGTGATCCACGCGGAGGCTGGCGAAGTCCTGGCGGCCGGCCTCGTCGTTGGGATAGACAAACAGCCCTGTATCGCCGAGCACCGTCGCGTTGGGCCGCGGATAGAAGGCGAGAAATTTCGCCACGGCCGGATCGATCGTCACACGCCCCGCGACCAGGTTGCCCCGTCGTGCTTCGTCGCTCAAGGTCGTGTCGATCGCAGTATTTCCTCGCAGTTCGCGAAATCCCTCGTAACTGCCGAAGAAGAACGCACGTTGTCGGACGATGGGTCCGCCCGCCGAACTGCCAAACTGGTGCCGGCGGAACTCCGGTGGCTCCGCGCCGTCGAAAAAGTTACGGGCGTCGAAATTGTCGTTGCGGTGGAAATAGAAAAGGCTGCCCCGCAGTTGGTTGCCGCCCGAGCGGGTGGCCGCGTGGACGACACCTCCGGCCGCCCGTCCGTATTGAGCGCTATAGACGCTGGAGAGCACACTGAGCTCGCGGATCGCCTCGGCGCCGAGGTTGACTCCGTTGATGCTCGCCGGCGTGGAGCCGCTGTAAGAGGTCAGGCTGACCCCATCGAGCTGGAAATGGTTCTGGTAAGGGCGCGAGCCGGAGAAACTCAGTTGGATCCCAAAGCCGTTATTGACGTTCCGGTATTGCCCCCGGGCCACGGCGGCGCCGGGTTGCAACGTGGCGAGTTGCACGTAGTCGCGCCCGTTGAGCGGCAGCTCCTCGATCGTTTTCGAATCCGCCCGGCTGGAAACCGCCGAGGCTGTCGCTTCCACCAGCCAAGCTTCGGCCGTCACGGTCACCCGGTGGTAAAGCTCGCCCGTCCGGAGCCGGAAATGGACCACCGCTTCGCGATCCAGTTCCAGCATCACGCTGGGGATGACGGCGGTTTGGAAGCTTGCCTTGGAGGCGGAAACTTCGTACGCGCCCAGCTCGAGAGCCGCCAGGCGGAAGAAGCCGCTGCTGTCGGTTTCGGCGTGATGGATCGCGCCCGTCGAGGCGTTCTGCGCACGGATGCGGGCGCCGGGGACGGGCGCGCCGCTTTCATCTCGGACCGTTCCCGAGATGCCGCTCGTGCGCGACTGGCAGCGGAGAACCTGCGCTAGGCACCCCGCCAGAAGAAACACTATCAAGAGGCTCGGCCGCGGCGTCTGTTTGAACATGACCGTTTCGTCATCCGGATCCGCGCAACATGTCGTGGCCGTAGTCGTGTAGAAAGCTACAATGATACCAAAGCTTCCTTCCCGCGCCTGGGCCGGATGCCGGATCGGGTATCATGAAGACGTTCGCCACGGTATGTTGCCCGACCAGATCTGCGAAGGTCTCACGTTCGACGACGTCCTGCTTGTGCCCGCACGCAGCGCTGTGTTGCCCGCGGAAGCGGACACGCGCACCTGGCTGACGCGCAACATCTCCCTGAACATCCCCATCGTCAGCGCCGCGATGGATACGGTGACCGAGTCGCGCCTGGCCATCGCCTTGGCGCGCGAAGGGGGCATCGGCATCATTCACCGGAACATGTCCATCGAGCGCCAGGCCGAGGAGGTGGATCGGGTCAAGCGCAGCGAAAGCGGCATGATCGTCGATCCGGTGACCATGGAACCGGAGCAAAAGATCTACGAAGCGCTCGAAGTCATGAAACGCTTCCGCATCTCCGGCGTGCCGGTGACCAAGAACGGCAAGCTCGTGGGCATCCTCACCAACCGGGACTTGCGGTTCGAAACCCGGCTCGACCTGCCCATCTCGGAGGTGATGACCAAAGAGAATCTGATCACCGTACCGGTGGGCACCACGCTGGAAGAGGCCGAGCGGATCCTCCACCGGCACCGCGTCGAAAAACTGCTGGTGGTAGACGAGCACTACAATCTCAAAGGCCTGATTACGGTCAAGGACATCCAGAAAAAGTTGAAATACCCGAACGCGGCCAAGGACGCTCAGGGACGGCTCCGGGTGGGGGCGGCCATCGGGGCCACCGGCGACTTTCTCGAGCGGGCACAAGAGCTCGTGGCCAAGAGAGTGGACGTCCTGGTCATCGACACCGCCCACGGGCACAGCGAGCGCGTCATGGAAGCGATCGTGGCCTGCAAACGGGCGCTGCCGGACGTGGATCTGATTGCTGGCAACGTGGCGACCTATGAAGGGGCCCGCGATCTGATCGCATTAGGGGTGGACGGACTCAAAGTGGGCGTGGGTCCGGGTTCGATCTGCACCACGCGGGTGGTCACCGGGGCCGGCGTCCCGCAAATCACTGCCATCCAGCAGGCGGCCAAAGCCGCCCGAGGCACGGGCGTTCCGGTCATCTCCGACGGTGGCATCAAGTTTTCGGGCGACATCACCAAGGCCATCGCTGCCGGCGCCGACTGCGTCATGATCGGGAGCCTGTTTGCGGGCACCGACGAAAGCCCGGGAGAGATGATCCTGTACCAGGGCCGCACGTTCAAGAGCTACCGCGGCATGGGTTCCCTGGGCGCCATGATGCACGGCTCCGGGGAACGCTACGGCCAGGAAGGTAACGCCAAACTCGTTCCGGAGGGCATCGAAGGCCGCGTGCCGTACAAGGGTCCGCTTTCCGAGATGGTGTACCAGCTCGTCGGCGGGCTCAAGGCGGGCATGGGCTACTGCGGCTGCGCCACGATTTCCGAGCTGCAGCAAAACGGGCGCTTCCTCCGGATCACGGCGGCGGGCCTCCGGGAAAGTCACGTGCACGACGTCATCATTACGAAGGAAGCGCCGAACTATCGTCTGGAGTAGGCTCCGTGGCCCGCGCCCGCAGCCGTCCGCGGGCGAGCAGAATCTGGAGCAGCGTACCGGCCGCGACGGTGGCCGCGTCTTTGATCACACGACCCGCCTCGTCCCGTACGATGGCATAGCCCCGCTCCAACACGGCCAGCGGGCTCAGATGCCCCAGCTCGGCGCGCAAGGACTCCAGCCGGGCGCGCACGCGGGTCAGCCGGAGATGGATGCTCTGCTCGCTGCGGCGGCTGAGTTCGTCCAGGCGCCGCCGGGCTGCGGCCAGCCGCAGACGCACATCCAGGCGCCGCAGCCGTTCGTCGAGGGCCTGCCACCGGCTGCGACGACCGGCGAACAGCTCGCGCCACCGTTGCCGCAAACGGCCGTCCAGTTCATCCAGCCGCTGCTGGCGACGTCCCATCAGACGGTGCAGAAGGCGCGCGGGCCGGTCGATACTCAACTCGTGCAGCCGCCGGCCCCCTTGCGCCAGACGGTAACGCACGGCCTGCTCCAGCCGGAGCTGCGCCGCTGCGACCTGCCCGAGCAGCTGCTGCTTGGGCGCGATCACCATTTCGGCGGCCGCCGAAGGCGTCGGGGCGCGCACATCCGCCACGAAGTCGGCGATGGTGTAGTCGGTCTCGTGGCCGATCGCCGAAATTACCGGGACCTTGGAACGCGCAATCGCCCGCGCCACGGCCTCCTCGTTGAAGGTCCACAGGTCTTCGAGCGATCCTCCGCCGCGCGCCACGATCACCACGTCCGGCCAACCCGAGGCACTGAACCAATCCACAGCGCGCACGACCTCCTCCACCGAACCCGGCCCCTGGACCTGCGCCGGGAAGATCCGCACGTGCAGCCCCGGAAACCGCCGCCCTAGCACGTGCAGAATGTCGCGGATCACCGCCCCGTCCAGGGACGTGACGATGCCGATCCGTCCGGGATATTTCGGCAGCGGACGCTTGCGAGCGGCCGCAAACAGTCCTTCCGCCGCGAGCTTGTTCTTGAGCTGCTCGAAGGCCAGTTGCAGCGCCCCCAAGCCCTGGGGCTCCAGCGTCTCGACAATGAGCTGGTATTCGCCCCGTGGCGCGTAGACGTCGAGGCGGCCGCGGGCGAGCACTGCCACGCCGTCCTGGGGCTTGAAGCGCAAGTAGCGCGCCGCCAGCCGGTAGCACACACAGCGGATCTGCGCCTCCTGGTCCTTCAGGGTGAAGTAGTAATGTCCGCTGTTGGCCAGCCGCACGCCCGAAATCTCCCCCGCCACCCACACGTCCGCAAACTCCCGCCCCAGTGCCTCGCCGATGGCGGCCGTCAGCTCCGAGACGGTCCAAACGCGGCGCTCGGCGAACTGCAGCGCGATCTGCTCCATGGCTCAGATCCCGCCACAGGCGGCCTCATTCGCTTTTGTTTGTCGCCCGATCACTTTTTTCTATTTGACCCGCGCGGGAACCTTCGATATGCTGAGGATCGTTAAGGCTGCGCCGGCCTGAGAGTTATTGTATCCATCCACGGAGGATTGATGAGTCCCAAGGAAGTACTCGAATTTGCCAAGAAAAACGACGCCAAGCAGGTGGACTTGCGCTTCACCGACCTGCCTGGGCTTACCCATCACGTCTCCTATCCCATCGGCGAGCTTACGCTCGAATCCTTCGAAGAAGGCTTCGGCTTCGACGGATCGAGCATCCGCGGCTGGGCCGTGATCCACGAAAGCGACATGCTACTGGTGCCCGATCCGACCACGGCGTTCATGGATCCCTTCGCCGAGATTCCCACGCTCGTCATGATCTCGGACGTGATCGATCCCATTACGCGCCAGCACTACGAGCGCGACCCGCGGTGGATCGCCAAGAAGGCCGAGATGTACCTGCGCAACAGCGGCGTCGCCGACACCGCTTATTTCGGAGCGGAGGCGGAGTTCTTCATCTTCGATAACATTCGCTTCGACCAGAACGAACATTGCGGTTTTTATTTCATCGACGCCGAGGAAGGCCGCTGGAACTCCGGGCGCGAGACCAACAACCTCGGCTACCGGCCGCGTTACAAGGAAGGATATTTCCCGGTTCCGCCTACGGATCACTACCAGGACCTGCGCAGCGAGATGGTGCAGACCATGGAGCGCTGCGGCATGAAGATCGAATGCCACCATCACGAGGTGGCCACCGGGGGCCAGGCGGAAATTGACCAGCGCTACGACACGCTAGTCCGGGCGGCCGACAACATGATGCTGTACAAGTACATCGTCCGCAACGTGGCCAACCAGTACGGCAAGACTGTGACCTTCATGCCGAAGCCCATCTTCGGCGACAACGGCAGCGGGATGCACACCCACCAGAGCTTGTGGAAGGACGGCCAGCCTCTATTTGCGGGAGACTGCTATGCGGGTTTGAGCCAACTGGCGTTGTGGTACATCGGCGGCCTGCTCAAGCACGCCCGGGCGCTTTCCGCCATCATTGCGCCCACGACCAACAGTTACAAGCGGCTGGTGCCGGGCTATGAAGCGCCCGTCAATCTGGCCTACTCGCGGCGTAACCGCTCCGCGGCAGTGCGCATCCCAATGTACTCAGCCAATCCGAAGGCCAAGCGCATCGAGTTCCGTCCCCCGGATCCCTCTTGCAATCCGTACCTCGCCTTTGCCGCTATGACCATGGCCGGATTGGACGGGGTGTTGAACAAGATCGACCCTGGCGAGCCCCTGGACAAGGACATCTATGACCTCAGCCCGGAGGAATTGAAGAACGTACCCTCCATGCCCGCTTCCCTCGAAGAGGCGCTGGACTGCCTAGAAGAGGATCACGATTTCCTGCTCAAGGGTGACGTGTTCACCGAGGAGCTGCTCGAGACCTACATCAACTACAAACGAAAGAACGAGGCCGACGCCGTCCGCCTTCGGCCGCACCCCTACGAGTTTGCGCTCTATTACGACATCTGATCCCGCGCCGCCTGGCACCCGGCACAGGGTATAATCGCACCAGCGGGCCAGCCGGCTCTCGCGCGGGATGCAGCACCTTTTGGAGGCGGTGAAGTTTCGCGACCCGGATCGCGCCGCGGCCCGGGTCGCTTCCCTAGCTGCGGAGCTGCCCGAGGGGGTTCGGGTCCGCCTGCAAAGCCTGTTGGCGGCCTGCCCGGATCCCGACGAAGCTCTCCATTACCTCGACCGGTTGCGCGCCGAGCACCCGGACTCCTTCCTCCGCCTGAGCGCATCCGCCTCGGGTCTGCAGTATCTCGTCACGGTCTTTGCCTACAGTCGCTTTCTTTCGGAGGAACTTGTCAAACACCCCGAGTGGCTCGAGGAGCTGGCCGGCAGCCCGGAAATGCACCGCATGCTCTCCCCGGAGGAGTACCGAGAACGCCTGGAGCGGATTCTCAGTATGCCTGGCGTTCCGGAACCTCGGTGTTTGGCCGTTTTCCGGCGCCGGCAGATTCTGCGCATCCTGCTGCGCGACGTCCTGGGCTTTGCCACGCTGGCCGAAGCCACCGAGGAGTTGTCCAACTTGGCCGACGCCGTCCTGGAGGTGGTCCTCCGGCGGATCCGTCAGGACTTGGTCCGCCGGCACGGCGCGCCCCTATGTACGGCGCCCGGCGATGAGCGGAGGGAAAGCGGTTTCGCCGTCATCGCGCTGGGTAAGTTGGGCGGCCGCGGTCTCAACTACAGCTCCGACATCGATCTGATGTTCCTTTATGAAGCGAACGGCGAGACGGACGGCCCGGTGCGCATCAGTAACAAGGAATTTTTCAAAAAGGTCGCCAACCACTACACCGAGTTACTCTCGACTTATACTTCGGAGGGGATGTGTTACCGCGTGGACCTGCGGCTACGGCCGGAGGGCCGGTGGGGCGAAGTCTGCGTCTCGCTGGACGGGGCAAAACACTACTACCGGACCCGAGCGCGCGATTGGGAGTTGCAGATGCTCATCAAGGCGCGGGTGGCGGCAGGAGACCGCTGGGTCGGCCGCGAGTTTCTGGAGTTCGTCGAGCCGCTGATCTACGCCACCACCCTGGATTTTTCCGCGGTAGAGGCCCTGGCCGCCACGCGCGACCGGATCAGCGAAAAGCTCGCCGCCCGGCGCAAGAACCTCTCCGACATGGACATCAAGCTCGCGCGGGGAGGCATCCGGGACATCGAATTTCTGGTTCAGTGCCTCCAGCGGCTCCACGGCGGCCGAGAACCCTGGGTGCGCCATGGAGGCACGCTGCTGGCTTTGGCGCGCCTCCGGGACAAAGACCTACTGTCGGATTCGGAGTACTCGCGCCTCGCCACGGCTTACCAGTTCCTCCGGCATTTGGAACACCGGCTGCAGTTCGACGAAGACCGACAGACGCATACCTTGCCCTCCGATCCGGAGGAGCTGGAAATTCTCGCCCGCAAGATGCCGCCCTCGTTGATGGGATCGAGCCCGTCGGCTTCCCTACTGCTCCAGCGGCTCAATCATCATCTCGAGGAGGTGCAAGAGATTTACGAGCGGGTGATTCACGCGCAGCAGCCGATCTACTACGGCGCCGTGGCCTCTCAGACGGTTGCCGAGGCGGGCATGGTCGCCGTAGAACCCCCGGCGAGCAACCTCGTCCGATTCCTGGACCAACGTGCGCCGCGGCTGGCTGCTGTAGTGGCGGCGGGACGCTTGGAGCGGGGACAGCGCTACCTTGAGCACTTCCTGGAGAAAGTTTTGGACCGGCCCGAGTGGCTCGGCTGGCTGGATGGAGATGCCACCCTCGCCCGCTGGATCCTCGATCTGTTCGAACACAGCCCATACTTTGCGGAACAGTTGATCCGCACGCCGGAGCTGCTCGCAGAGCTCAAGAGAGTCCGCGAACATCCCGCGGAGCGTCCCCCCTTCGACGAAATGGCCGGCGCCGCGCGCGACATCTCCGAACTGCGGCGCTTTTTTCAGCGCCAGATGTTCCGGATCCAGGCCGAAAGCATTTGCCTCCAAGCACCCATCTTTACGACGCTCGAGCGCACCTCCGAGCTGGCCGATGCCGTGATCCGCGTCGTGTACCGGATGGCCATCGAGCACGTGCTGGCTGCGCACCCGCCCGTGACGTCGAGCTACCGGCCCCGGGACCAGATGCTGGTGGTCGCTCTAGGCCGGCTCGGCATGCTCGAGTTCGACCTGGCATCCGACGCCGATCTGGTTTTCATCCTCCCCGATGCGGACAGCGCCGAAATGCGGTTCTGGACGCGCGTCGCGGAGCGGATCATCGACCTGCTCACCGCCTACACCGGCCAGGGCGTGATGTTCGCCGTGGACACGCGCCTGCGTCCGAATGGCCGGGAGGGCCCCTTGGTCCAGCTCGAGCGGGGCTACAAGGAGTATTTCGCCAAACACGCGGAAGCGTGGGAAGGCATTACCTACATGAAATCGCGCACGGTGGCAGGCGACATCGAGCGCGGGACCGAATTCCTACACGAGCTGCAGGACATCGACTGGCGGCGCTATGGTCAAAGCGGCCGTTCTCGCAAGCAACTGGCGCAGATGCGCATGCGGCTGGAGAGAGAGCAGGGACCGGCCAATCCGCTGAAGGCTGGCCGCGGCGGCTACTACGACATCGACTTCGCTCTGATGTATCTGCGGCTGAAGGGCGCTGGTATCTTCTACAAAGTTCTCAATACTCCCGCCCGTATTGACGTCATCGAAAAGATGGGACACCTCGAGCGGGCCGACGCCGATTTCCTTCGTGACGCCGCCACTTTCTATCGCGCCGTGGACCATGGCCTGCGCGTTTCCACCGGACACGCGGAAGGCAGCCTGCCCACCGCCCCAGCGCAGCTCGACAATCTCCAGGAACTGGTGTGCCGCTGGACGCCTCAGCACCTCCACGATCAGCCGCTCGATGTGGAGCTAGCCCAGATCCAGCTCCGCACCCGAGAATTCTTCGACCGCTTGTTCCAGGCTTGACCGACTCCCCGGGCGCGTGGAATCGCAGCGGCTTGTGCTAATCTCTACTCAGGACGTGGTGATTCCAGGTGGTCCCGAAGATTTCGGTCAAGGGCCAGTATGCCTTGCAGGCGGTCTTTGATCTGGCCACCCAGCCCCAGGGCGCGCCGGTCAAGATCGCTGAGATCGCCCGCCGTCAGCGGATTCCTCAGAAGTTTCTGGAGCTGATTCTGGCCAATCTCAAGCAAGGGGGATTTGTGGAGTCGCGGCGCGGGGCTGAGGGCGGCTACCTGCTGGCCCGTCCCCCGGAGACCATCACGGTGGGAGAAGTCCTGCGCCATATTGAAGGGCCGGCGGGCGAAGGCTCGCGCGGGGCGCGCCGGCGCGGCCGCGAGGAGACGCCTTTCACCGAACTGTGGCGAAGCGTGGATCGAGCGGTTTCCGCCATCCTGGATCGCACCACCTTTGCCGAATTGGCTCGCGACTGGGCTCAGAAGCGCGCCCAGTACGTTCCCATGTGGGAGATTTAGGCTGTGCCGCTCCGTGTCCGGCCCGTGCCGCGTGGCCCGACAGTGGGGAATCGGCGTCGAGAATCCGAGGAGGTTGTTGTTGGCGGTTTTTGACGACAATTCCTTCAGCATCGGTCGCACGCCCCTCGTGAGACTCAACCGGATCACAAAAGGGGCTTACGCCACCGTGCTGGCCAAGATCGAGGGGCGCAATCCCGGCTACTCGGTCAAGTGCCGCATCGGAGCGGCGATGGTTTGGGATGCCGAAAAGCGCGGCGTGCTCAAACCGGGCAAGGAAATCATCGAGCCCACCAGCGGCAATACCGGGATCTCCCTGGCCTTTGTCGGCGCCGCGCGGGGCTATCCCGTGACGCTGACTATGCCGGAGAGCTATTCGGTCGAGCGTCAGAAAATCCTGAGAGCCTTCGGCGCGAAGCTCGTGCTCACCGACGCCTCGCTCGGCATGAAAGGCGCCATCGCTAAGGCTGAGGAGATCGTCGCCTCCGATCCGGACCGCTACGTCATGCTCCAGCAGTTCAAGAACCCGGCAAACCCGGAGATTCATTTCAAGACCACCGGTCCCGAGATCTGGGAGGACACCGGCGGGGCGGTGGACGTGCTGGTGGCGGGCATTGGCACCGGGGGCACGATCACGGGCGTCTCGCGCTACATCAAGCTCGCCCAAGGCAAGCCGATTCTCTCGGTGGGGGTGGAGCCGGCCTCCAGCCCGGTGATCACTCAGACGCTGCGCGGCCAGCCCCTGCGGCCCGGGCCCCACATGATCCAAGGCATCGGAGCGGGCTTCATCCCGGACACCTTGGACCTGTCCATGGTGGATCGCGTCGAGACGGTGACCAACGACGAGGCCTTCGAGTTCGCCCGCCGTCTGGCGCGCGAGGAAGGAATTCTCTCAGGGATCTCCTGTGGGGCCGCCGCCGCCGTCGCCACCCGCCTGGCCTTCGACCCCGCCTTCGAGGGCAAGACCATCGTCGCCATCTTCCCGGACTCCGGCGAACGCTACCTCAGCACCGCGCTGTTCGATGGGATGTTCGCGGATTGATCTCCCTGCCACGGCGAAGGTCGCCAACCTCGGGGTTAGCCGGCGACAAAATCCAAGGCGTCTTTGAACGGTAGCTCGCGGTCACGGAAGTCCGGGCGGTAGTAACTGGCAGCCTCGGCCTCGAGCGGCTGGATCCAGCCGTTTTCAAAGCCAAACTCCTCCAGCCACTCGAGCACCTTCTCGTACTCCCGCTCCCGGATCTTCCGGTTGAGCAGGGGGAATCGTTCGTCACTCACCTTGTTGGTCGGAAAGTACTGCGTCATGACACTGAGCGTCACGCGAGGCGACAGCTCCGTGCGGATCCATCGCAGCGAATCCCGCACTCCGGCCAGATCGTTGGGCAGAATCAGCAGGCGGATGACCAAGCCCCGCTGGAGCAAGCCGCGCTCGTCCAGGATCAGCTCTTCGCCGGTCTGGCGGTACATTTCCGCGATGGCGGCACGCGCCCGCTCGACGTAGTCCGGGATGCGGGAAAGCTCGCGTCCGACTTCGTCGTCGGAGTACTTCAAATCCGGCAAATAAATGTCCACGATGCCGTCCAGGAGCCGCAGCACGTCTACGCTGTCGTAAGCGTTGGTGTTGTAGACCAACGGCAGCCGCAATCCCCGCCTGGCGGCGATCTCTACGGCCCGAACGATCTGGGGAACGAAGTGCGTGGGCGAGACGAGCCCGATGTTGTGGCAGCCGCGAGCCTGGAGCTCCAGCATGATCTCCGCTAAACGTTCGAAGCTGACTTCGCCTCCCGGCCGGGTCTCGCGAAAGTTTTGGCTGATTTGCCAGTTCTGGCAATACACGCAGCGCAGGTTGCAGTGGCCAAAGAAGATATTGCCCGTGCCCCGGGCCTGCCCTTTGGGCAGGTGGGTCCCGCTCAAAGCCGGCTCCTCGCCAAAATGTGGCGCCCAAGAAGACACGATCGGGAGGTAGCCCGCGACGCACACCTTCGTCTGGTTGGCCAGCCGGTTGACCCGGCAGTCCCACGGGCAGATCGTGCACGAGGCCAGCATCGCTTCGAGTGCCGCCGCGCGCCGGGCCAGCTCACCGTCGGCGAGCAATCTCCGATAAGAAGGCAGGTGGCTCATGCGCGACCGATGTTTCCCTTCAGGATACCCCGCGAGCGGCCGCCGGAGCTAGCGCTTGGGCCGTGCCGTTGCCCGCCGTGCCAGCGTGCCCGAGTTGTCGCAGGTGCCCCGCCAGCGACGTAGTAAAATGTGGACGTTTCGGTATGCTCTTGTACACCGACCCTGGAAGCGGCGCGCTGCTCTGGCAGGCCCTCATGGCTGGAGTGGTGGGATTGCTTTTCTACGTGCGCAAGTTCACGTCGTGGTTCCGGGGCAAAAACGAGAAGAAGGATTCGAATCAGTAAGTGCCGGCCCTTTTCTCCTTCCGGGATCCGGCCGGAGTGCTGGTCCCGCTGGATGGTCGGCTCCTTCGACTCGTAAGTTCCCACGGGGTCCCCGATCTTCGTGCGTTCCTGGCTTCTTCTGTGGCGTCCGAGTGGATGGCCTCCGGGCGGGTCGTTATCACGCGGACGCTTGCCGCGGATGCTGCGCAAGCGCTGTGGCGGGACGAGAGGATCCAGCCTCTGTTGGAGCGGATCCGGCCGGAGTTGATTCTCGAACACACGCCGCTCGATTTCCCCAGCTACCCCTACGAATGGCCGGCGGAGATGCTCCACGCTGCGGCCGAGCTGACCCTGGAGCTGGCCATGGCGCTGCTCGCGAGCGGGCTCGGATTGAAAGACGCCACGCCCTACAATGTCCTGTTTCGTGGCCCCGATCCAGTCTTCGTCGACGTGCTCTCCGTCGAGCAGCGCGACCCGCGCGACCCGCTGTGGCGGGCGTACGCGCAGTTTGTCCGGACCTTCTTGTTGCCGTTGGCCGTGTGGAAGCGTTTTGGGCTCGCTCCCGGGGAGGTCCTGCTCGCCCGCCGCGACGGCTTGGAGCCCGAGGATCTCTATGGCTGGCTCGGCTGGCGTCGTCTGTTGCCGCCGTGGTTGTCGCTGGTGACGATGCCCGTCGTGCTCGGCGCGCGCCGGCGTGACGACCTATCCATCTACCGCCCGCGCCGCCTGCGCGAGCCCGAGCAGGCGCGCTTCGTGCTGGGAGCGCTGTTCCGGAGCCTGAAGCGCACGCTGCGCAAGCTCGCGCCGCCGCCGAGACGCTCGGCATGGACAGCCTACGCCGAGACTCGGACTCATTACTCCGAGGAGCAAGCCCAGGCCAAGGACCGATTCGTCAGCTCGGCCCTGGAAGAGTTTCGCCCCCGTCGCGTGCTCGACATCGGCGCCAACGTGGGCCGCTTCAGCGCCATGGCGGCGCGGAGGGGAGCCTCGGTGGTGGCCATAGATTGCGACGCGGCAGTGGTCGGCCAGACCTGGCGCATGGCCTGCAGGGATCGGCTGGACATCCTGCCCTTGGTCGTGAACCTGGCGCGCCCTACGCCCGCCGTCGGTTGGCGCAACGCCGAGTGCCTGAGTTTTCTCGACCGCGCCCGCGGCCGATTTGACCTCGTGCTGATGCTGGCGTTGGTCCACCACCTGGTGGTCACGGAGCGAATTCCTCTGGAGGAGATCGTCAGTCTAGCCGCCGAATTCACCACGGATCTGGCCGTTATCGAATTTGTTGCACCGCAAGACCCCATGTTCCAGCGCATCGCCCGGGGCCGGGAACACCTGCACCGGGACTTAATTCCACAAGAGTTCGAGTCGGCCTGCCGCGCACGCTTTGCGATCCTTCGTTCGGAGACCTTGCCGGGCTCGTTCCGGACTTTGTATCTACTGCGGCGATCGGGCTGACGGTAAGCGCCCTCGTTGTCTCGTGGCTCATTCGGCTAGGCATGTCTCGGAACTCACCGGTGTGCTAGACTGGGCGCGTTTCAAGGTGAAACTTTTCGATATGTTCGGACGGCGCCGCACGGCGCGCGATCGACTTGGCCGGGCACTCGCAAGTGATGCGTCCTGGTCAGCGCCGGAGCCGCTGACTTATCACCCTGTCTTCGCCTGCTTCGCGCGATACTGCGGTAGTGTGGAGGAGGGGTTCGAAATCGACTCGTTCCTCGGCACACGAACCCGCCTGGAGTTTTTACGTCGCCCCGGCCCGAGCGCCGCTCACGCCGTCCACACCGATTACCCTCCCATCGACGAAGAGTATTTCGAATGGATTGCGCTGGTGGAATCGGTGGTCAGCGCCCGGAGCAGTTATACGATGGCGGAAATCGGCGCCGGCTACGGGGCGTTGGACGGCGCGCGCCGCCTGGGCGGTTCGACGCTACAACAACCTGCCGTTTTACTTGATCGCTGTCGAGCCGGAGCCCACGTACTTCCACTGGTTGCGTCAGCGCTTGCGCGACAACGATATCGATCCCAGTCAGCATCGCCTGGTTTGGGCCGCCGTGACAGACCGCTGTGGCACGATTCCGTTGTATGTGGAAAGACCGGCCCAAGTACGCGACGGTGAACCCTGGTTTGGACAAGCGATTGCTCACTCACCCTACTGCGAAGCCGATACCACGGCGCGCGAGTATTGGGGACTTCCACTGCGCAGGCACGTCGACGGTTACAGCTCGATCCAGGTTCCATGCCTAACCCTTGAACAAGTTCTGGACGGCCGTTCCGTCGTAGATTTGCTCGACATGGACATTCAGGGGGAAGAGCTTCGCGCCGTGGCCTCGAGCGCCGACTTACTGGACGCGACGGTCAAACGGCTGCACATCGGCACCCATAGCCGCCAGATCGAAAGGGGCCTTCGTAAACTCCTCGCAAAACGCGGTTGGCAGCTTCTGGCGGATTATGGCTGCCTCGGGGTCCGCGACACCCCGTATGGTCCGATCCGATTCGAAGACGGAGTACAGACCTGGCTCAACCCTAGGCTGGCCTCAGCCGCCGAAGGCTCGTAGGCCGGCCGCCTAGCGTCGGCTCGGCTGCGCGTCGCCGGAGTCACCATGAACCCGCTAGGATCGAGCCCCACGAGCTACAGGCCACGAGCGTCATTGACCTGGTGCGTCCGTAGCGGATGGAAACGACGCTCTAGGCATCCTGAAACCTTGCAGGTCCTCGTCCGTGTCGACTAAAGTGGGCATGGAGGATGTGGGCCGGTCGTATCGCCCACTTTGACCCTCGACACCGCACACTGTGGAGGTTATGGCTTGCCGTCGCTTCGGTGGTGGAGTGCGCTGACGTTGTGCCTGGCGGCCGCGGTCGCCTCCGGACAGGATCGAGCCTCGCTCGCCGGCCAGATCGTGGACGCCAAAAAAGACGGAGTGCCGCAAGTGGCGGTGAAGGTTGCGGGCCCAGGCGCAGCGCGCGAAGCCCAAACCGATGCTTCCGGCATGTTCATTTTCGACAATCTGCCAGTCGGCTCCTACACGTTGGAAGCTTCGAAGCCCGGCTTTGCACCCGTTCGGTTTCAACTCAACCTCGGCATGCGGGAGCGGCGGTTCTTGCGAGTCCAGCTTGGCGCCGACGGCGCTCCCGCCAAGGCGGCGGAATTGTCGGGCGCGAGCCCTTCTGTGGATCTTTCGGTCGGCGTGTGGTTCCCCATCGCTGGCGCGGGTCACCTCCCGTTGAGCTCCCGGGATCTGCCATCGTTGGCGCTTTTGGCGCCGGTAGCTTTCGAACGCTACACCGGCCGCGGACCGGAGCCCTTCGCCTTGGCCGTCCACTCGGCGATGAATTACGCAACCGTGGACGGGGTGAGCGTGATTCCTGCGCCCCATCCGGAACCCGCAGCCCGGTTGCTGACTTTGCCGGAGCGCTATGCGCCGCGCAGTCCCGGCTCCTTCCAGGCCCTGGCGCAGGCTGCGCCGCTGGAAACTGTCGAGGCGGTCACGGTGCAGACCGCCGCTTTCGCTCCGGAATTCAGCCACAGCCCCGGCGTGCAATACGCCCTCACCAGCCGCTCGGGAGGACGCCAGTTTCACGGAGCCGCCTATGAGTTCACGCGTAACGACCAGCTCAACGCGGCCGACTGGTTCGCCAACTCCTATGGCCTTGGCCGTGGCAAGATGCGCTACCACAATTTCGGGGGTGCTTTGGGCGGGCCCCTGGTGGGCGAAGGTTGGTCCTTTTTTGCGGGCTACGACGGGCTGCGGGGCCGCGACCCGGTGAGCAGCCTCGCGACGGTCCCCAGCCTTGCCACGCGATCCGCAGCGCCCGCCGCCGTCCGGCCCTACCTTGCCGCGTTTCCGTTGCCTGCGCCGGGCGCCGCCACGGCACGGCCGACGCTGTTTTCCAACCCGTTTCGAGGCGATTCGGCTAGCCTGCGCTTGGATCAGCGCTGGAGCGAGCGCACCTTCTCGTTCCTGCGCTATAGTCACGGCCGTTGGCGCGCCGAGGAGCGAGGCGGCCCCGTGTTGGCGCCCAATATGGTCCAGCTTCGCGATTCTCGGACGCACTCCGCGACTGTGGTCTTGCGCTCGGAGCTCAGCGCAAGCTCCCTCAACGAAATGCGGGTGAATTACTCCCAGGCGCAAGCCGGTTGGGCCACGGCCATGGATACCTGGGGCGGCGCGGTTCCCCCGGCGGACTCGCAGGTTTTCCCGCGCGGCATCACCCGATCCAACGGGGCCTTCCGCCTCACCGTAGCCGGCATGGGCGCTTGGGCGGTGGGCGATTTCGCCACCAACCGCCAGCAGCAGATTCATGTCGTCGAGAGCTTCTCCAAACTCGTGGGTCGCCACCAGTACCGTGTTGGCGTGGACTACCGCCGCCTGGCTGCGACCTACCTGAGTCCGCCGTACAGCGCTGACGTGGTCTTCCGTGGCTTGACCGAAAGTGCGGGATCGCTCGTTTCCGGAACCGCGACGTCTGCCGCCATCGCCACGCGCGACAAGGCGGTGTACCCGGTGTTCACCAACCTGTCGTTTTACTTGCAGGACAGCTTTCAGGCCACCAGCCGTACGACGTTGCTTTACGGTTTTCGTTGGGACGTCACTCCGCCTCCCGGGATGCGGCGCGGGCCCCGCCCTTTTGGCGTTGGGGGCTCGATCATCGAGTTGAGCCAGAACGAGCCACTGTACCCCACGAAGTTTTACCAGATCGCTCCTCGGCTCGGCTTGGCCTACCAGATGGATGCTAAGCCGGGCCGGGAGCTGATCTTGCGCCTGGGCGCTGGAGCTTTTTATGACATCGGCTTCGCCTCCACGGCCACGGTGTTTGCCGGCGCGCCCTACGCCAGCGTCCGTGTGCTCACCGATCCGGGCTTTCCCCTGACGGCCGCGGACGCCCAACCGCCCGCTTTCCCGCCGAAGCGCCCTTACGGCTTCGTCAGCACCACCGACTTCGATCTGCGCTTTCCCGCGGTCATTCACTGGACCGCGGGCTTGGAGCGCATGCTCGGCAGAAACCAGTCCCTCTCGGTGACTTACCTTGGCAACAAGGGACGCCGCCTGATCCGCTTGGAGAGCGAACGGTCCTTTACGAGCAAAGCCTACGAGGTAATTCGCCGCACGACGAACGAGGGCACCTCGACGTACAACGGGCTGCAGATCGGTTTTCGTCGTCGCGCGGGGGAGCACTTCCTGGCGCAGGTGACCTACACGCTCGGGCGCGCCAGCGACCGCGCGCCTGCCGGCGTGGCGCCGGGTCCCGCCTTCCAAACCGTCTTCGTCAACGAATGGGCCGACTCGGACTTGGACGTGCGCCACCTGTTGAACGCGTCCGGCTCCTTCGGCCTGCCGGGCCCACGGGGTGGTCTCTCTGGCGCCATCCTCGGAGGCTGGTGGGTGGATTTTGCCGCCGTGGCGCGCAGCGGGCTGCCCTTTGACGTCTTAGCGATTTCGAAGCTGTCCAGTGAGACGAGGCAAACCGGGGAAACCCGCCGGGGCTTGTACGCTTGGGTCCGCCCCGATTACACCGGCCGGCCGCTTTGGGTGACAGATCCTCAGGCGCCGGGTGGGCGGCGCATCAATGCGACAGCCTTCGTGTTGGCCGACAAGTTCGACCAGGGGACGCTCCGGCGCAATGCGCTGCGCGGCTTTCGCTTGGCGGCCGTCAACGCAGCCGTGCGGCGCGAGATGGGCTTGGGCGAGCGGGCACGGCTCCACCTCGCCGTTCAGGCGCTGAATGTGTTCAATCATACAAGCTTCGCGGATCCGCTTTCGTCCCGTGAGGCTTATCTGGGCGCCTTGGGCTTCGGCACCGCCACGCGGCTTCAGCCCACGGGCATCGCTGGCGCGGCACGGAGCCTCCAGTTCGGCGCGCGGTTGCTGTTTTGATCGGGTAAGTCATATGCCGCTGCATTTTTGGAAATTACTAACTTTGGTGTCCATATTCGGCACCGTCGTTCCGGCCTTGGCACAGGACGAAGAGGAAGGCCGCTATATGGACCGGCGACTGTGGCTCGGGGGACGAATTACCATTGCCGGAAATGCTCTGGTTTTGACCGGTAAGTTTACCGGCACATCCGCCCAGCCCGCTGGCTCGCTCGAAAGCGATGTGAAATGGATTTCCGGGCGCTTCGGGGCAGGACCCGCTCTCGAGATCCGGCTCGTCGACCGGGTCTCGGTCGGACTGGACATGCTGCGTCGGCGCACGACGTACAAGCAGGAGGCCACGATCAAGCGCACGGGCGCCCAAGACGTTCGCATCACGGAAAAGACGGGTGCCACGGCTTGGGAGGGCTCGGCCATTGCCCGCTTCGGGATCGGCTACCAGCGTTGGGGCGGGTTCCGTTACTTCGGCGGCTTGGGTCTCGCGGTGCGCTCGCTCTCGGAGATTCGCACCACCATCGAGCGGCAAGGACTCGGCGACGAGAACTGCTGCGACGAGACACCCATTCGTCCGGCCCGCCGCAACGCTTTCGGCTTGGTCACTTCCGTGGGCGTCCGTTTCCGCGACGATTTAGGGATCAAGATCATCCCCGAGGTCCGTTTCACGCACTGGCGCGACCGCAATTTCGACCAATTCCCGATTCGCTCGACTCCCAATCAGCTCGAGGTCGTTATCGGCGTGGTGTTCTGAACCACTGGCGACGCCTTGCGTCCCGTGGTAGGCTGGGGCCAGAGGAGGGGTTCATGCGGCGTGCGTTGGCCGTCGCCGCCCTCGTGCTGGCTGCCGCTGCGACAGCGACTTCGCAGATGCGTGTTCGCGGTGGCTTTCCAAGCGGCGTTCGCATCTCGGGGGGCTTTCCGGCACGTTTTCATTTCGCCCACCCGTTCGGCTTTCGGCGGGGCTTTTTCCATCCGTTGCCGTTTCACCGGCGCGTCTTCCACCCCGTTTCGTTTTCGCGGGGCTTTTTCTTCGGATTCCGGACCTTTGGTTCGTCCCACGGGTTCGGTAACGTCCTGTTCCCGGGTGTGGGGCACGCCCCTCCGTTAGCGCCGTTCACCGGCTTTGCCAGCTTCCAGCCTTTCGCGCCAATTTTCCCATTATGGTGGGGACCGGTCGTGTATCCGATCCCGTACCCGGTAGGCGCGTTCGGCTACGCCCCCTCGCCGCCCGTCGTTGTGATCGTCCAGGGGACGCCGTCGGAGGGCGAGGTTCGTGCGCCCATTGTCATCAACCAGCAGTTCCGCCGCACGCCCGAGCCGGAGCCTGAGCCGAAACGGCAGGAACCACAACCGAAGCCGGAAACAGGGAATCCCGATGGCGTGGCCCCGGGCTACCGGTATCTAGCCTTTCGCACCAGCGCGGTGAAGCGCGTGACGATGCTCGACTTTGACGGCGCCACCGTCCGCTATCGCACCTTGGACGGCCGCGAGGAGAAGGCCTCCTTGACAGAGGTGGATCGCGACCTCACCATTCAGCTCAACGAGGAGATCGGCGCCCCGGTCGGTTGGCCGGCACTGCCGTAGTGGTTCGCTCGGCTCGCCGTTGGGGAGTGGGAAGTGTCGTTGCAGTGCGTTCTCTTGACAGCGCCGGCGGGAAATTCGTCTGGCCATGTCAGTCCCTCAGCGCAGCTCACAGCAGCCGCAGCAGACCGATATTCACCGTCAGTGGGCGCAGGTCCGGTGGCGCTGTCCAAACGGGTTCAGCCAGGATCTCGACGATGTACTCCGGCGCGGCGGGGAGGCGTGCTTCGAGAACAAACAGGCCGGGCCGCCGTAGGGTCCAGCGGCCAGCGCGGTGGCCGTTGGCGCGGATTTCCACTCGCATCCGTCGGTGCAACTCGATGGCCCGAGGCGCTACGAAACCGCGAAGGCGCAGCTTGCAGGGCCCCGGCCGAGCGGCGATCAACCGGGCCGTGGCTCGGGCGCCGATCCAGCGGTAACAGTTGGCGCCGATCCCTTCGACAGGTCCCCAGCCTTCGAGCAGCGCGTTCTCGTGGCCCGGTCGGCTGAAATCCAGAATGTCCTCCCGTGCACCGGGGTAGAGCTCGGTCCTGTCGGCCGAGGGAAGCAAGTCATACACCCCCTCCTGGCAAGGGGCTGTATAGCCGCAGGCGCAGCACAGCGAACCGTCGCCGTTGAGGGAGAGCGAGCCGGTGCAATCCGGGCAGCGCAGGTAACGCGCGAGATTCTCTCGCGGGTCCGCCCAGCTAGGCGGAGGCTGTCCCTCCTTGCGGCACACGGCCGCCAGCGTGCCGCCGAGCAGTCGCGCCGCCAGCCAGATCGAGTGATGACGGTCCAGCCGCACGGCTAAGTGTCGAACCAGTCCATCGAACGCGCCTTGCTCGTTCAGAAAGATCTCATAGCGCCGCGAGGGGAAATGCTTCTCGAGGAGCCGGTGCCAGCGCTTGAGGGTCATCGAATGGTTTTGCCGGATGCCGAAGCTCTCCTCCTGAGCGGCGCCGATCACGTCTCGCACCAGGTACGGTAGCAGTCCCCACGCGTATAACTTCCGTTCCCATGGCATCATCCACTCGGGGTAGGGACAGCGGTAGAGTTGCAGCGACAGCAGGCGCCGAATCGGTTCCTCGGCGAAAAAGAAGACCCCGCCCGGCGCCAGCACCCGCTTGACCTCGACGATGACCGGTTCGATGTCCAGGAATTGGCTGAGGGTCTGGAACGTAAAAACGGTGCGCAGCGAACCGTCGTGGAACGGCAGGCGCAGGGCGTCGCCGGCGACCTTCATGGGCGACCGTGGCCAATCGAAATGCCGTGCCAATTCCGCTCCTTGCCGCAGGGCGTCCGCCGAGAGGTCCAGCGCGAATCCCTCGGCGCCGAATTCATTGACCAGCAGATAGCTGGTATGGCCGGGGCCCGCGCCGATCTCCAGAAACGGCGTGATGGGAGCGAGCCAATCGAGGTGTTTGCGGATCAACCCGCTGCGGCTGCGGTTTCGTTCGGCATACACCGCGCGGGTTTTCTCGGACTCGCCCAGCGCAGCGAAACGGTGGAACTCGACTTCAGCGCGTTTGACCTCGAGCGGTTGCGGCGGCGTCGGCATGGCGCCGCGCGCCATTCTAGCCGGGGCGATTGTCGGCTGCAACCCACTCGCCGTTCCGCATGACCCGCTCGATCGCCCGCAGATGCCGAATGTTTTCCAATGGGTTGGCCTTGAGCACCAATAGGTTGGCTTGTTTGCCGACTTCGAGGGTGCCGCACATAGCGCTCAATCCCGCTGCTTGGGCGCCGTGTCGCGTCGCCGCCACCAGAATCTCCATCGGCGTCAAGCCAGCCTCGGCCAGCAACTCCAGTTCGCGCAGCGTGTTCGCTCCGGAGGTCGAGCCGGAGGCGACCGCGATGGCAACGCCGGCCTGGTGCAGCCGGCGGGTGTTGCGCAGCGCCACTTCGAGCGATCGGCCGGAGCGCAAGGCCAGCCGCGGGGCGAACACCACCCGCAGATCGCGCAGCCGGTGCGCAAAGGCCACATCCCAGTCTTCGGTGTCCTCGATCATTCCCCGCAGGAACTTTGCGCCGGCGCGTACCGCCGCTTCGACCTCGGCCAACGTCGTGACGTCCCTAGCAGCCACCTCGGCGCTCTTCGACAGAGGAAGCAAGCCCCTTAAGGATGTGGCGGTATGGTCTTCACGAGCGTCCAGGTCGATGAGCGCGGGCACGACGAACCGCCCGCTGCCGTCGGTCAGCTCGGCAGAGGCTGGCACGGGCACCGCCGTTCGTGGACCCACGGCGCGAATGCGCGCGCCGGCGATGACGATCACGGACTGCGACACCGGGGCGCCTCCGGTCCCGTCGATGAAAACGGCGCCGACGACCGCTTTGAGCCGCGTTTCCGGCGAGGGCTTGCAGCCCAGTCCCGCCAGCCCGAGCGAGGCCAGCCAGAACACGCACAGACGTCGCCCAACGCAAGTTGCGAAGCGCCGCATGGCTATCCGGATCGCGACAGAAGTTGTTCCGGGCGCAGGTCGCGAAGGTCGTCGACCAGCAAGTCCGGGGATTGGGCGGCGAGTTCTTCCCGCGAGCACACGCCAGTAAGGCAGGCGACGACATGCACGCCCGCTGTCCGCGCGGCGCGCACGTCGGCGGGCGAGTCTCCGATCAACCAGACTCGGGCGCCCGGTCGGATCCAGCCGCGGCTCCGGGCCAATCGCACGGCGTGCCGCACGAGCTCGGCGCGGGTACGCCCCGTTTCGCCGAAGGCCCCGAATCGAAAGTATTGCCTGAGACCGGCGCGCTCCATCTTTTTCCATCCGATGCGAGTGAGATTCCCCGTCACCAAACCCATGGGCACGCCCATGTGCGCCAAGCGCGCCAGCAGCCGGCGGACTCCCGGACAGACCTTACGGCGCAGATCCGGGCAGCGGCGCACGTAAATGGCTTGGGCCGAGGCCACGATTCCAGGCAGGCTGCGGCGAATGAGGCTGTGGGAAGCGCCGGCCTGACGCATCATCAGGCGCAGGATGTCCGGGTCCAGCATGCCGTGGACGGGAATGCCGTCGGTCGTGGTTTCCAAACCGGTCCGTCGGCGCACAGCCTCCACCAGCGCCTCCCGGTGCTGAGGCCCCGCTCTCCGTAGCAAAGTTCCGTCGATGTCGAAAAGAACCAGAAGCTGGTGACCGGCGGCTTTGGGAGCCATTCTAAGTCCAGCATAGGGGAAGGCGCCCTCTCTCCGTCGAGGCCCGCTGCTTGTTTGAGCCGCACAGCGGGCGTGGCGCCGAGGATCGGGAACCGCGTCACTGCCGTTAACCCGGGGAGAGAGGGGCTACAATAGCGATGCATGGAGAGGCGCTTTCCTAACGGCAGTGTGCTCAGGCTGATGATCGGGGACATCACCAAGGTGCCGGCGGATGCCATCGTCAACGCGGCCAACTCCGCTCTGCGAGGTGGAGGTGGTGTGGATGGCGCGATCCACCGCGCCGGCGGGCCCGAGATCATGAAGGAACTGGATGTGATCCGGGAACGTACGGGCGGCTGCCCAACGGGAAGCGCCGTGGCTACGACCGCGGGGAGGTTACCCGCCCGGTACGTCTTCCACGCCGTCGGCCCCATCTGGCGCGGAGGCACGCACAACGAGGCGGAACTGCTCGCCTCCTGCTACCGCACCTGCCTCCAGATGGCGGAAGAACGCGGGGTCCAAGTGATCACCTTTCCTTCGATTAGCACCGGAGCGTACGGCTATCCCGTGCGAGAGGCCGCGGCTGTGGCCCTGCGGATCGTGCGGGATTGGCTTGCGCGCCCAGAGAACAAGGTGCGCGAGGCCGTGTTCGTTCTCTTCGACGAGGCCACGTATCGCGCCTATGCGGAGGCGGCGGAGAAGGAATTCGGCGGCGGCTTAGATCGCCCGGCCGGCGTTGGGAGTCGAACCGGATGAGGCAGGGGCTCGTCGTTTTGCTGGTCGCTGCGGCGGGCTTGGCTGAAACCAAGCAGGAGCATGGCCGCCGCGTGGTTCATGAGGCCCTCGAAGCGCTCGGCGGCCGGCGTTTCCTCGCCATGCAGGACCGCGTGGAGACCGGGCGCGCCTACTCCTTTTACCGGGAAGAGCTTTCCGGACTGTCAATCGCCAAGATTTATACGAAATACGTGCCGCGCCCCCAGACCGCGCCAGCCGACTTCTTAGGGGTGCGGGAGCGGCAGGCCTTCGGCAAGGACGAATACAGCTCCGTGCTGTTCACGGGGGATGCCGGCTGGGAGATTACCTTTCGAGGCGCGCGGCCCCTCCCCGAGGAAGCGCTCGAGCGCTACCGCGCCAGCACGCTGCACAACATTTTCTACATCCTCCGCCAGCGGCTCGACGAGCCCGGTCTCCTGTTCGAGTCCCGGGGCAGCGAGGTTTGGATGAACCAGCCCGTGGAAATCGTCGACGTGGTGGATTCCGAGAACCGCGTTGTGAGCGTGTACTTCCACCGCTCGACGAAGCTTCCCCTGCGGCAGGTCTTCTATCGGCGCGATCCGAAAACGCGACGCCGGATCGAAGAAGACATGGAGTTCGGCAAATATCGCGACGTCGGCGGCATCCAGTGGCCGTTCACGATGGTCCGCCGCCGGGATGGGGAAAAAGTCTACGAGATTTTCTCGGAGAGCGTGGCGATCAACCAAAACTTGAGCGACAGCCTATTTCAACTGCCGCCGAACATCAAGATCCTCAAGAGGCCGCTTTGACTCGCCGCGTGGGCGAGGACGGCCGAAGCGCTTCCGCCTTCATGCAACCGTTCCCCGGCGGGCGACATGGCGCCTCAGTCGAAGCGCAGCGTGACGGCGTTGGAGGATTGGCCCTCGACGACCAGCACTACCTCGACTGTTCCTTTGCCGGCGAGCGCGCGCGGCAGCAGCACATTGATCTGATCGAGACCTGCGTACTGGCCTTGCGCTCCCGCATACAGCAAGGGCAGTTCGTCGCCGCCGGCGCGCACGAAAATCTGGGTGGAATCGGCGCGGTGGCGGATGCCAGTGCCGAACAGCATCAGCACGGCCTCTTCGTCCGGCGGCCCGAAGACGAACGTGCGCTCGCGACAGGCGCCGCCGGCAGGCTCGCAATCAAAAACCGGCTCCACGCGCGTGACTTGGCCGCCGCGCACCCGCGCGATCAGGGCGGCAGCGATGCCGCGCCCGGAGCCGTCAGCGGTGAACAAGCCCGGGGAAACGCGAGCCGTCGGAACCTCGACCGCCGCCACCCCGCCATCCAGCCGCCGCACGGTGACCACGGCGCGCCCGGGCCGCACAGAACCGGGTGCCAGTAAGTTGATCTGGCCCGGCGCCACGAATAACAAGCGCGCCGGGTAAGCGGCGCGATCGTCGGCGGCTATGCTCACCGCCGTGTCGCCGAGCGAAAGGGGCAACGAGTGGTCGGTCGAAAGGCCTGAGGCGAGATTTTCTCCGAACAGCGAGAACCAAGCGTCCGGCACCAAGGGACCGGGCGCGAAGCTGGCCGCGTTGACGAGGCCGGGAAGCGAAACCTGGGGCACGCGCGCCCAAAGATCCGCGGCCGCCGCCGGGAAGTCGGAGGCGGCGTCGGCGGCGCGGCAGCTCCACAGGCACACGCCCGCATAGCCGCCGGCGCGGGCGGCGCGCAGATAATCGCCCGGCCGGAAAGAACTCCCCGAAGTGGGGACTTCTCCGATGAGCACCGGTCCGTCCAGCCCGAGCTGAGTCCACGGGCGCCACGGAAATGACTCCGCTCGATCCCAGTCATAGAAATGGAAGCTGTGAAGCGACAGCCCCAAGCCGTCCCAAAGCGGTGTCCAGGACCGGCGCGCGCTGCCGGTGGTGACCTGGTGGCGGGTGAATTTGCGGACCAAATCGGCGCAGGCGCGCACGAACTCGCGCATCTCGGCCAAAGTGACCGGGTCGTGTTCCCGCTCATCCGGCCGGAAACCGGCAATTCCGGTGGTAACCCACTCCGGCTCGTTGATGACCTCCCAGGCGTAGATCCACGGCTCGTTGCCGTGCCGCTCCAGCAGCGGCGCGAGGACGCGATCCAGCAGAGTTTGCCGCGCTACGGGATCGCGAGCGAAATAGCTCCGGCCGCCCAGCTGGACCCCGCTGACCTGCCGCGGGCGGCTGAACCAACCGAAGTCGAACAGGACAGGCATCAACCATACTCTGGCTTTCCGCGCGGCCTCCACCAGGGCTTCGAAATCGCGCAGCGCCTGTTGCTGGAGCCCGCGCACCGTGCCGTCGGAGGCGAATTCGATTCCGGAGCGCCCGTCCACCAGCGTGAAGACCCGCGCCACGGGTCGAGCGCCCAGCGCCTCGGCCAGCCGCCGGATGAGGACGAGATCTTCCTCGAGAGCTGTCGTGCGGAAGTCGTACACGATCGGCGGCTGGGTCTCGAGAACCAACCGTTCCAGGTAGAACTCCCCGTCGAGTCGCGCCGCACCGGCCGCGATCCGGAGTCCGACGAGGGCCACGCGCCGGGCGTCAAAGGCCCCGAACCGGTGTCCCGGCCCAGCGTTGCTGACGCGAAACTCCAGGTCGGCGCACTGCTGCTCCCAAGAGGGTGCAATCGGAACGGGCTCGCTGTACAGCGAGGGAAATTCCTCGCCCACGCGTGATTTGAAGAGAAACTGGACCGTGTTTGGCGCTTGCGGAGACCCGGCGCTGCCTGGCGGGAAACAGATGCGCGTTCGAAGGGTGACGCCTTCAAGGTCCAACAGGGTGCCAGGGAGGCGCTTGGGGCAGGGCACGGGCGCCGTTGCGGAGGGATCCGTGTACAGCTCGCCGGCCGCCGCTGCCGGATCCCGGCCGTCGCAGGTTGCGCGGAACGCCAGAGCGGGCTGGCCTGAAAAGGGGTTGGAGGCGACGTGCCGGACGTCGGTCAGGCACCTCGCTCCGGGATAGGTTTCCGCGACGAACCCCAGGGTCGAAAACCCGCGGCAACCCCACGCATTGCAACCGATGTCCCCGTAGTGCACCCACGGCAGATTGGCGCCGAACCACTCGGTGCCCCAACACGTGGCAAAGCCCCCGCCCAGGAGGCCGGTCAGGATCGTGCCCGCCAGGCGTACTCGGGCCATCGAGACTCCGCGGATTCAGAACAATCGCTCTTGGCGCTTGAGCGTGCCAAAGGAGCCGATGTTCGCTACTGAAAACGCCACGCGAAACTGGTTCTCGTTCCGCGTGCCGAAGCCGAAGCGCCGGTACTGGACGCTGAAGCCGCAACATTCCGTGTTGTAAGTGACTTGGGTGGTGGCGAACTGCATTACGCCGGTGCGGACGTCGTAGATGGCGCTGAAGGCCGCGTTCCAGCCGCGCCGGTTCTCGTTGCCGATCCCGAGCAGGCCCCGGAACTGGTGGGCCCCGGGCGTCAACAATGGCGAGCTGCGGACGAAATTGTGGCCCAAGGAAAGGAAATACTCCGAGAAGCGGACGTCCGCCGTCAAGCCTCCGTTCACCAGCTTGCCCCGCAGCGGGTCGTAATCGCTGCGCCATTCCATGCCGAAACGGGGCGAGGGGCTGAGGCGCAACACGGAGACCACCGGAGAGTAATGGCGTGGCTGGTCCAGAAAGGCGAAGGGCGTCAGGGTCGCCGAGCTCAGCACGACATTGCGGCGCCCGGCGACGACCGCGCCCCCGAATTCCGGATCGAAATATCGGCGTTGCCACAGTTGCCAGCTGAGAATTTCCTGGACCTCGCCGCGGCGCTTGGCATACAGCCGATGAATGAGCGAAATCTCGGCTTCCGTGGTGTTGGAGAGCAGCTCGGTTTCGTCGAACCGGATCAGGTCGTCGAAGTTCGCAATTCCGGAGGCATGGCGGAACGACAGGCGCGGCTCGATGACGTGCTTGACCTGATCGCCCAGCCACCCGGGACCCTCGAAGACGCGCGCCAGCGATGGCGGCACAAGCTCGATGGCGAGTTCCCGGGCGCTCCGCAACAGGTTGCGGCCCGTCACTTTCCCGCTTTCGAAACGCTCCCCATAGTGCGTCTCGCTCAGGGAAAACGACGGCAGCAGCCGGAAACCTTTCCACTCCAGGGCCGTCATGACGCGCGGCGCCAAGTGCACCCGCTCGAGAAACTGCCGCGTCTGAAACAGCGGCTGATTCCGACGCACCAGGCCAGCGCGGGAATCGAGCGACACCCACACGGGCAGGCCGCGGCTCCAGATTTGGCGCTCCCGGCTTGTGAACTGCACCTCCGGCAGCTTGCGGATCACGATCGTATCGCCCGGCCGGATGCTCTGGATGTTCTCGTTGCGCTCGAATAGAAAGTTCAGCCCCCAGCTGCTCCCGTGCTTGTCCACGAAGCCCACGGAGTGTACCTCGGAGAAGATCGCTTCATTGAAGGATTCCGTGAAGGCCTGGCGGAATCGGAGCGAGCTCAGGTAGTTGCCCTCGCCGCGGGCCTGCCAGCCGCCGCCCAGCTCGGAGCGCCCCTCCACGCTCAGGATCAGGCCGCCTTCCTTGTCCCCACGGCGTCCCCCCGGCAAGATCGGGCCGCGGTCGTTGACCCCGTAAAGGTAAACGTTGAAGTCGCTCGTGCGCGTGGGCTTGCCGCGAACGTCCACATGGTGGGCGAAGCCGCGCTGGGTGAACAGTTGCGCGCGGTAAGCGGCATCCAGGCTGCGGTGCATCGCCCAGTAGTACCCGATGCCGACCATCTTGCCCCGGCGCGAAGAATTTCCGAGGTTCGGCGTGAGGAAACCGCTCTTGCGCGGCTGCGATGCTAGAGATTTGTAAAAAAATGGCGAGTAAAACAACGGGACGCCTTTGAGCCGGAACGTGGAGCGCCGCACGATGGCCCGCTCGTTGGGAATAATGTCGAACACGGGAGCACTCAGCTTCCACCAAGGCCGGGGCAGCTCGCAGTTGGTTACGAAGCCGTCGTGGAGAATGTAGCGATTTTTTTTCTTCTCCGCCCAGGCACCTTCGAAGTAGAAGGGATTGCTCGTCACGAGCAAGCCCGGCCGGGGCTCGACCCGCGGCGGCGTGACACCGCGCACTCGATAGAACCGCCCGGTCTCCTCCGCCAGATTCAGCTCCGCCCGATCGGCCCAAAGTTCTTCGCCGCGGGCAAAGTGACGGAAGTGAACGTGGCCGGACGCCCGTGCCTCCTTGGTTTCCTGGTTGTATTCCACTTCGTCCGCCGTGAGCCGCATCTCGTTGGTTTCGATCTCCACGGCGCCTTGGAGCCGGAACCATGGGCCCTCCGCCCGCTGGGTGAGGGCCCGGAGCAGCACCTCCCCGGGTCCGGGCTGCTCCGGCGCGCGCGGCTGGGCGGTGCTGTGCGGCACAAGCAGCGCCAGCACGGCGAGCAGGACGCAAAGTTCGCCGTGACAAATTCCGAAGATTATGTTAGTTAGGGAAAGAGAAGCGTCGCGCGGCGCTCGTGGAAGAGGTTTCAAATTCCGACGCTAGCATGCAGGAAATCGAACTCGCAAGGCAGCGCAAGAGGCCCGGCCTGATGGACTGCCGGTATTGCCGGTACTCCAATCCCGAAGGCGCTCACCGATGCGCCCGGTGCGGCCGTCCCTTTCAGCGTCCTCCGCGCAGCGTACCGCTGGTCCCAGGCGGCCCCCGCGGCGAAACCGCCTTCGCACTCACTGCTTCCGTCACAACGCGGCCGGCGGCGCCGCCCCGAGGGCGCGTGCCGCCGCCGGAACAGCAGTGGCTGTTCGAGGAGCTGCGCTGGGAGGCCTCATCGGCGCCTCGAGTGATCCCGTTCCCCGCGAGTGCGACGCGCCGTGGAAGCCGCGCAACGATCCGCGGCGCCGGCGCGGCAAGGGACGCGCGGCGCTACCAAGCACCGGTCCAGCAGCAGCTCGACTTTTTGCTCGAACTCCCCACCCCATCGCCGCTCCGGACAGCTGGCGTGCAGCCTTCCGTGAACTGTGAGGTGCCAGTGGCACCCTTGAGCATCCGGGTTTGGGCGGCGGTCCTCGATCTGGCGTTGATCCTTGCCGCTTGGGCTCTGTTCGTGGCGATCTTTCGCCTGGGAGCGGGCGCTGTTCCCCTCACCGTGAGCGCCGCCGCGGTCGGGGCTGGTACGTTTGCCCTGATCTGGCTCTTCTACCGGCTCTTGGCCGCCTTGTCCGGAGCCTCCCCAGGAATGCGTTGGAGCCGGCTGAGGTGGCTGGACTTCGACGGCCAGCCCGCAGGGCTGCGGCAGCGGTTGGGCCGAGTCGCCGCAGGGACGCTGAGCCTGCTGCCGGCCGGGTTCGGCTTCCTGTGGGTGCTCTTCGACGAGGAGCGGTTGAGTTTCTGCGACTACATTTCCCGTACGTTTGTCGCCCGACGCCGCGAGCCAGAGCCGGGCGGTTGACAGGGCCTACATGTTGGGGCGAACGGACATTCGTCCCAAGATGTAGCCCTCCACATCTTTACACGTCGCGGCTTTCGGTTTACCATAAAGGCATCCCCCGAGTGGCGCCACCAGTGCGCCCCATCGCAAATATGCCGCAAAACACCAACGGTTTACTCCGACTGAAGCGCTTGGAGCTGCAAGGATTCAAGTCCTTCTGTGATCGCACCGAGCTGCGGTTCCACGGCACGGGGATCGCCGCGATCGTGGGTCCGAACGGTTGCGGCAAGTCGAATCTGAGCGACGCCGTCAGCTGGGTCCTCGGGGAGCAGTCCGCCAAGTCGTTGCGTGGTACGCGCATGGAGGACGTGATCTTTGCGGGCACGCGCGACCGCAAGCCCGTGGGAATGGCCACCGTCACCCTCACGCTGGTGGACCCCTCCGCCGCGGAAGCGTCCCGTCTCCGGTCGGGCGCCAACGGGGACTCCGACGGCGACGGGCAGGCCCCCGAGCGTCCGGCGGAGATCACCATCACCCGGCGGTTGTTCCGTTCCGGGGACAGCGAGTACTTGATCAACGGCCGGCCAGCGCGCCTCCGCGACATCCAAGAGTTGTTCATGGGCACGGGCTTGGGACCGGAGTGCTACGCCATCATCGAGCAGGGCCGGATCGGCCAGATTCTCAGCTCGCGGCCCCAAGACCGCCGCGCCGTGATCGAGGAAGCGGCGGGGATCACGAAATTCAAGACCAAGCGTCGGCTGGCGGAGGCGAAACTGGAAGCTGCGCGCCAGAATTTGACTCGCGTTTTCGACATCCTCGAGGAAGTTTCCCGCCAGATGAACTCGCTCAAGCGGCAGGCGGCCAAGGCGCGCCGCTACGAAGAGCTCAAGGCCGAGTGGATGGGACAACTGCGGCGTCTGCTCGCCACGCGCTACAGCCTGTTGGAACGGGAGGCCGCAAGGATCGCCCTCGATCTGAACCTGGCGAACGCGCAGCTGCAGCGTGTATCGGGTCAACTGGCCGAGCAAGAAGCCGAGTACGCTCAGCTTCAAAGCAGGGGGTACCAGGCGGAAGACGCTTCGACGGCGTCCCGCCAGCGGCTGGCGGACTGGGAGCTGGAAGCGGAACGCACGCGGGGCCGCAGGGAGAGTCAGGCGCAGCAGGCCGCCTCCCTCGAAGAGCGGCTGGCGCAAGCGCAGCGGGAGAGTGGGGAGCTGGGCGAGCGGAATGTCGCTTTGGCGCAGGAGCTTGAAGAGTGCCGCCGCCGTGTGGCGGAGGTCGAGCAGCTGGCCGCCGGATTACGCTCTCGGCTGGAGGCGAAAGCCAGCGAGCGCGCGCACCTCCAACGGGCCGTGGCGGATTTACAGCAAGCCATCGAAACGGCGCGCCAACGCGTGCTGGCTCTGCTGGGGGAGAGTTCTGCGTTGCGCAATCAACTGGCGCAGCTGGAGGAGTACCTGGCGGGACTCGAGCGCGACGAAGCACGACTTCGCAAGGAGGAGGAAAGCGCGCTGTTGGAATGGGAGCGATTGCAGCGCGCCCAGGCGGAGGTCTCCGAGAAACTCGCAGCCCGTCAGATGACGCTTCGGGCTCTGGTGGAAGAACGGGTGCGGACCGAGGAGCAACTGGCAGCGCGGAAGGCCGCCGCCGCGCAGCTGCGCTCGCGGCTGGAAGCGCTGCGCAGCGAGGTATCCCGCCTCCGGGCGCGCCGGGACTCTCTCGCTGAGATTCTCGGTCACCGGGCCTACACGACCGAGGCGGTCAAAGGCTTGTTTCAAGCCGTCGCCGACGGACGCGCCGGCCAGTTCCAGCCCTTGGGGGTGCTCGCCGATTTCCTCGAGGTCGAACCGGCTTACGAACAGGCGGCGGAAGCATTTCTGCGCGAGGAACTGGAATACGTCGTGGTCTCGGATTGGCCTCAGGCCCGTCTGGGCGTGCAGCTGCTGTCCACCCAGTTGGAGGGACGGGCCACCTTCGTCGTGTACGGCGAGGACGACTCGCGCCTGACTCACTCGCGAAGGGAACCCCTCGGAGGTGAACCCCCGATCGGACCGGAAACCGGCATTGCCGGCCGTTTGCAGGACGTCGTGCGGCTCGTCAACGGTCTGGGCCGCCATCCGGCCGAGCTACTGCCGCGGTTGGCGAGATGCTTTCTGGCCGAAGATGCCGCCAGCGCACAGCGGCTGGCGGGGCAGTACCCGGAACTGTACTTCCTGCTGCCGGACGGGGCGTGCTATCACGGCCGCGCCGTGAGCGGAGGCAGGAAACTCTCGAGCGGTCCCCTTTCTCTCAAGCGCCAGCTGCGGGAGCTCCAGGCCCTGGCGGCGGCGCGCGCGCAGGACTTGGACCGCGGCGAAGCGGACTTGGCCAAGCTGGAAGAGGAAATCGCCGGACTCGAGCGGGACTTGGAACAGGTTCGAAACGCACAGCAGGGCCAGGAGAAGGAGTCGCTCGGCCTGGAGCACGAGCTCCGGAAATTGGCCGAGGAGCTCAGCCGTTGTGGATCCCGGTTGTCGGTGGCCCGTTTGGAGCTGGACCGCGTTCGCAAGTCCGCCGACCAAGCGAGCCGGCAGGGCGGCCAGTGGCGGGAGGAAATTGCAGCGAAAGAGCGCGCCCGCCAGCAGCAGGAGGAAGCGTTGTCCGAGATGCGGCGCCAACTCGCCGACTGTGAAGCCCGGGCGGCGCGCGCGGGCGAAGAACACGCTGCCTTACGTGCCGAACTGGCGGGTCTGGAAGAGCGGGCGCGGGCGAACGAATCGGCCCTGCGGCGGCTGGAGGCGCAACGGGCGGAGAACGACCGGCGTCGCCAGGATCTCGAGGCGGAAATGGAGCGGCTCGCTGCGGAGCGCGCGCGGTTGCTCGACGCCAACGTGGCGCTGGACCAGCGCCTCGCCCAACTCGAAGACGAAATCGGAAAGGCCCGAGGCGAAGCGGAACAGTGGGCGGCTCGTTCCGCCGAAATCCGCTCCCAGCTGGCGGCCCTCGACGAGCAGCTCCGGCGCCTGCGACTGGAGGCGCAGGCGGTCCAGGAAAAACGCGCCGCGAGCGAGACCGAACTGGTGCGGCTCCAGACGGAACTGCGCTTCCTGGAAGAAACTTGCCGCAGAGACTTGGGGGCCGCCATCCAGGACATCGTGGCGGGGCAAGAGTCGCTGCCCTCCCTCGAGGAGCTGGCCGAGATCGAGGCCAAGCATCAGGAGCTCCGCGAGCGCATGGAGGCCCTGGAGCCGGTCAATCCGCAGGCTTTGGAGGAGTACGAGGAGACACGGCAGCGCTACGACTTCCTCAACGCACAGCGGCAGGACCTGCTCGATTCGATTCGCGATACCGAGAAAGCCATTCGCGAGATCGATGCCGAAACGCGGCGGCGGTTCACGGAGGCCTTCGACGCCATCAATGCGCACTTCCGGGAAACGTTCCGGGCTCTCTTCGGCGGGGGCGTCGGCGAGATGCGGCTCACCGACGAAACCAATGCCGCCGAATCCGGGATCGACATCGTGGCGTCGCCGCCGGGCAAGCGCCTCCAAAACGTGCTGCTGCTGTCCGGTGGCGAAAAAGCTCTCACCGCTCTGGCGCTGTTGCTGGCCATTTTCAAATACCAGCCCAGTCCGTTCTGCATCCTGGACGAAGTGGATGCGCCGCTCGACGAGCCCAATATCGGGCGGTTGATGAGGCTGCTGCGGGAGATGTCTCACCAGACGCAGTTCGTGCTCATCACCCACGCCAAACGCACCATGGAAGCCGCCGAGACCTTGTACGGCGTCACGATGGAAGAGCCGGGTGTTTCCAAGATCGTCTCGGTGCGCTTTGGAACCCCAGGCCGGGTGGAGCAACCGGCCTGGGCCGAAGCGCAAGCGTAGCGACGCGGTCACCTCATTTCCCCGGCGGTGCTATGGTGGTGCTGGAGAGAAGTCCATGGGGGCTCGGGAGCGTCGCTCGGCGCAGGCGGAATCGAGCATTCCGGGCAGCGTCGGCGTCCTGCGAATTTTCGGCGTGCCGGTGCGCTTCCACTTCACCTTCCTGCTATTGCTGGTCTTTCTTTTGTTCGTCAGTCTGGGAGGGAAACAGCCGGGGATCCAATATGTGCTCTATGTGCTGGGGTTATTCGCCTCGGTCCTATTGCACGAGCTCGGGCACGCCGTCGTTTCGCGGCAGTACGGCATACGGACCCTCGAGATCGTGATGTTTCCCATCGGCGGCGTAGCGCGTCTGGAGCGCAGCCCGCGGCCTCGGGAAGAGCTGTGGATCGCGATCGCCGGCCCGGCGGTGAATCTGGCGATCGCGGCCTTGATTCTCGGCCTGGTGGAGCGTGCCGGTTTGGGGCCGGCGCTTCGCAGTCTGGGCGAACCCGCTGACGCGCGCATCTGGACCCGCATCGGGGCCGGCAACCTCGTTCTGGCCTTGTTCAATCTGCTGCCGGCGTTTCCGATGGACGGCGGACGCATTCTGCGCTCCCTGGTCGGTCTTTACAAACCAGAGGACGAAGCCACGCGCATTGCCGCAGGCGCCGGCCGCGCCCTGGCGGTCTTGATGGGGCTGTACGGTCTGCTTTCGATGAATTTCCTGCTGCTCTTCATCGCGTTTTTCGTCTACTTGGGCGCCGCGCAGGAGGGGGCCGCCGCGATGGGGCGCTCCTTGACGCACGGCCTGCCGGTGCGCGCCGCCATGGTCACGGACTTTCGCACACTCTCTCATGGAGACACCATCGGCGACGCGGCGCGACTGTTGCTCGCCACCAGTCAACAAGACTTCCCGGTCGTGCACGGCGAGCAGGTTCTCGGACTTCTGGGGCGCGCGGCCCTGCTCCGGGCCATGGCCTCGGAGGGCCCGAGTGCCTACGTGGCCGGGGTCATGAATCGTGATTTTGTTCAGGTGCCCCCCGATATGGATCTGGCCGAGGCGCTCCCGCTGTTGGCCCAAGCCGGTTCCTGCGCACTGGTGATGGAGGAGGGGCGCTTGCTGGGGCTGCTGACGTCGGAGAACGTGGCGGAGTTCGTGGTGCTCCGCCGCGTCGGCATGCCCGTGGCTTGAGGGGATTGCGAGCGAAGGTCGTCATCGTCGGAGGCGGCTTCGGCGGGCTCCAGGCGGCACGAGGGCTTGGCCGGGCCCCGGTGGAAGTGACGCTGGTGGACCGGCGCAACTTCCACCTGTTCCAACCGCTGCTGTATCAGGTGGCCACTGGGGGGTTGTCGCCGGGCGATATCTGTGCTCCTCTGCGCGGCGTCCTGCGCCATCAGAAAAACACGCGCGTCTGGCTCGCGGAAGTGCGCGACCTGGATGTCGCCAACCGGCGGGTGAAGCTTGCCGACGGGGAAATCCCGTACGATTTTCTCATCGTCGCCACCGGGGCGCGGCACCATTATTTCGGCCGCGAGGATTGGGAACGGTTCGCGCCGGGTTTGAAGACCGTCGAGGACGCCACCGAGATGCGCCGGCGCATCTTGCTGGCTTTCGAGGCCGCCGAACGCGAACCGGACGCGGACAAACGCCGAGCCTGGCTGACGTTCGTGGTGGTGGGCGCCGGACCGACGGGCGTGGAACTGGCCGGGGCGCTCGGCGAAATTGCCAACCACACGCTGCGAGAGGACTTTCGCGCCATCCGGCCGCAGGAGGCACGCATCCTGTTGGTCGAGCACGCCGACCGGGTGTTGCCAAGCTATCCGGCGGCGCTGTCAGCCAAGGCCGAACGTGCCCTCATTCGCCACCACGTCCGGCCGCTGACGGGGGTGAAAGTCGTAGATCTGGATGCCGAGGGCGTCGTGCTCGAGCGTCGCGGCGGCGCACGCGAACGGATCGCGGCGAAAACCGTGCTGTGGGCAGCCGGGGTTCGGGGCTCGGCGCTGGGTCAGGTGCTGGCCGAGCGGGCCGGGGCGGAGCTGGACAAAGCGGGGCGCGTCCTCGTCGGGCCGGACCTCAGCCTGCCCGGCCGGCCGGAGATCTTCGTCATCGGCGACCTGGCGTGCGCCGTCCAGAACGGGGTGCCGCTGTCGGCGGTGGCGCCCGTGGCGATGCAGCAGGGGCGTTACGTCGCCCGGGCCATCCAGGCACGGCTGCGCGGCCGGGCCATCGCCCCGTTCCGGTACCGAGACAAGGGCACGCTGGCTACCATCGGACGTCACCACGCCGTGGCCGACTTCCAATGGCTTCGGTTCGACGGCTTTCCCGCGTGGGTAACTTGGTTGTTTGTGCACTTACTCTATCTGGTGGGATTTCAGAACCGCCTGTTAGTGCTCATCCAGTGGGCATTTCATTATTTCACGTTCAACCGGGGCGCCCGGCTCATCACCGAACCGCCAGCTGCGGTCAGCCAGATGCAGCGGGTACAATCGAAGCAGTGACGCCCCGGCCCATGCACGGCGGCCTGGGGATCTCGAAGCCGGCCCGAGGCGGGCATTGGTGCAACGCTTTTTCATCCAGAATTTCGGTTGCCGCGCGACGCAGGCGGACGGAGCGGCGCTCGAGGCCTCCCTCGTGCGCCTCGGCTGGGAGGTCGCACCGGCGGCCGAAGCCGACGTAATCATTATCAATTCCTGTACGGTGACGGCCGAGGCGGACCAAGACGTGCGCCAGGCCGTGCGGCGGGCTCATCGGGAAAACCCCGCGGCACGGATTCTCGTCACCGGCTGTTATGCCCAACGGGCCCCCGAGGAGTTGTCCCGGCTACCCGGCGTCGCCTGGGTGATCGGCAACTCCCACAAGCCGCAGATCCCTGAAATTCTTCTGCGGGAGCCGCATGCCCCGTATCACGGCCAGATCTGCGTGGGCGATATCTTCGCGCAGCGAGAGCTCGTCACGGCGCCGGTGATCGAGGCCGGAGGAGACCGCACGCGGCCGAATTTGAAAATTCAGGACGGGTGCAACCACCGCTGTTCGTTTTGCATCATCCCGTTCGTCCGCGGGCGGAGCCGGAGCGCGGCTCCAGAGGAGGTGATCCGGCAGGTCCGTGACTTGAGTCGCCGCTACCGGGAAATTGTGCTGAGCGGCATCAACCTCGGCCGGTGGGGCAGAGAGCCGGGCATCGGACTGCGGCTCGTGGATCTGTTGCGCCGTCTCTTGGCGGAAACCGAGGTGGAGCGTCTGCGGCTCAGTTCGATCGAGCCGATGGACTGGAGCGACGAACTGCTGGAGCTGGTGGCCTCGTCACCGCGGATCGCCAAGCACGTCCATGCTCCCTTGCAGACGGGGTCGGATAGCGTCCTGCGGCGGATGAAGCGGCGCTATCGCGCCCGGCATTACGAGGACCGCATCCGCAAGGCGCGGGCGTGGATGCCCACCGCCGCCATCGGGGCGGATGTGATGGTGGGTTTTCCCGGCGAAACGGAGGCGGAGTTCGAAGAGAGCCGCCGCTTCATCGAGAGCCTTCCCTTCACCTATTTGCACGTGTTTACCTATTCGGAGCGGCCAGGCACGCCGGCTGCCGCCATGGGGGGAAGCGTGCCGATGCCCGTGCGAAAGGAGCGCAACCGCATCTTGCGCGAACTGGCGGCGGTCAAGAACCTGGAGTTCCGCAAGAGCATGGTCGGGCGGCGTCTTTCGGTCCTGACCCTGGAGCAGGAGGGCGTGGCGCTGAGCGACAACTATCTTCGGGTGGAGCTGGCGCGCCCGCGTCCGGCCAATCAACTGGTCGAGGTGGACATCGGAGGGCTCAGCGAAATCGGGCTGCGGGAGAGGGATCCCGACGGGCCATTGCCTGTGCTTCCCGCCTCCCTTGCCTGTTCCTGCTGACCGCTTATCGCTGACCGCTGATTGCCGATCGCCGGCTCACAACTCCCTCCGATTCTCCAGCGACTTCGACATCGTCACCTCGTCGGCGAATTCCAGGTCGCTGCCCACTGGAATGCCCATGGCGATGCGCGTGACGCGCACTCCTAAAGGTTTGAGGAGGCGGGCCAGATACGCCGCTGTGGCTTCGCCCTCGACGGTCGGGTTGGTGGCCAGGATGATTTCTCTCACGTTCCTCGATTGGAGCCGTTCCAGCAGACCCTTGATCTTCAACTGCTCCGGACCGACGCCGCGCAGCGGGGAAATGGCGCCGTGCAAGACGTGATAGAGACCTTCGTACTGCCGCGTGGTTTCGATGGGAAGGATGTTATGCGGCTCCTCCACCACGCAGATGACGGAGGGATCCCGCGCCGGATTGCGGCAAAAGGGGCAGAGTTCGCTGTCGCTGATGTTGTTGCAGAGCGCGCACAGGCCCAGGCGGTCCTTGACATCGAGGATGGCCTGAGCCAGGCGTTCGGCGTCCTCCCGCGAGGCCCGAAGCACGTGGAAGGCCAGCCGCTGGGCCGATTTCTGGCCGATGCCGGGCAAGCGCTTGAACTCCTGGATGAGGCGAGCCAGCGGTTCGGCGAAGTCCGGCATGCGGCGCTAGAACAGGCCCAGCGGAAGACCGAGTCCGCCCAGCAGCGCGGCGGTCTTGGCTTGAATCTCCTCGTCCACTTTCTTGGCCGCTTCGTTGCAGGCCGCCATCACCATGTCCTGAAGCATCTCGATGTCGGAGGCGGCTTCGGGATCGATCTTGACGCCGAGGATGTTTTTCTGACCGCTCATCTGGACGGTGACCATGCCTCCTCCCGCGGAGGCCTCCACGCGGATGCGGGCGATCTCCTCCTGGAGCCGCTCCTGCATCTGCTGGGCCTGTTTCATCACAGCCTGCATGTTTCCGGGTAGTCTCATTTCGGCCTCTCGGCAGCGCCCCCTGGCGGGAGCTGCCAGCTGTTATTGTTTCAGATTTCGCACGGCCCGCACTTGCCCTCCGAAGGTCTCACGGAAGCGCTTCACTTCGGGATCTTCGAGGGCGCGGCGCGTCAGTTCCTCGTCCGCCGAGGGCGTCTCGGCGGGCGCGTCCGTCCCGGAGGTCTCGGCATTGGCGGAGAACTGGATGTGCACCTGAAGCTCCGGTCGGCCCAGTTTGGCGAGTGCCTTGCGAATTTCCGCTTCTCTCATCGAGAGCCGGTACTCGCGCGGCGTGACGAAGGACAACCGGCCTGGGTTTTCGGTCACGGTGGAATGCTCGACGGCGTCTGCGGTGTAGGCCAGGCCGAGTTCGCGCAGGGCCGAAGCCAGGCGCGCCGGCCAGCCGGACGATGCCGGCACAGCGGCGGTCGAAGCGGATTCGGCGGTGGGCGTGCCCGTCGGCCGTGGCGCCGACGCTTTGCCCGGGGGCGCAGGTTGGGGCGCGCCCGCCAATGCGGAAAGAGCCTCTTCGATGGGCTGGAGACGGCCCGCGTAAAGCAAGCGGAGAAGCCCGAGCTCCATGTGCAGGCGCGGCTCGAGCGTGCGTTGGAGTTCGCCGTACAGCTCCAGAGTGATCTGGAGGAAGCGCGTCAAATCCTCCCGGCTGAACGATTCGGCGATCTCGGCCAGCCGGCGCCGCTCCTCGGGAGAAGCCGCGATCAGGCGCGTCTCCGGGCCCGCAATCTTGGCCACCGTAAGATTGCGGAAGTAGCGCGTCAGTTCCCGGCAAAAATGTTGCAAGTTGTGGCCGTCGCGCTCGAGTTGGTGCACGACTTCGAGCATTTTCGAAGCGTCGAAAGCCAGCAAAGCTTCCGTGACCTGGCGCAGCGACTCGAGCGAGAACATGCCGAGCAAGGCCCGCACTTCCGCCGCGTCCAGCTTCGTTCCGCAGCAAGCGATCGCCTGATCCAGAGCCGACAGCGCGTCCCGAAGGCTGCCGTCGCCGGCTTGCGCCAGCACCCCTAGCACCTCCGCGTCCGCGTCGATGGACTCTTTGCGGCACACCCATTCGAGACGTCCGACGATGTCGTCGAACTCCAGCGAGCGGAAACTGAACTGCTGGCACCGGGACGCGATCGTGGCAGGAATCTTGTGGGCCTCCGTCGTGCACAAGATGAACACCACCCACTCGGGCGGCTCTTCGAGCGTCTTCAGAAGGGCGTTGAAGGCCTCGTGGGTAATCTGGTGTGCTTCGTCGACGATGAAAACTTTGTACCGGTCGCGGGCCGGGCGGTACCGCACGCTTTCGCGCAGCTCGCGCATCTCGTTGATGCCGCGGTTCGAGGCGGCGTCGATCTCGATGACGTCCACCGAGCTTCCGCTGGCGATTTCGATGCAGGAGGCGCACTGGCCGCAGGGGGAAGCCGTCGGTCCCTGGACGCAGTTCAGGCACCGGGCCAGGATGCGGGCCACGCTGGTCTTACCCGTGCCGCGCTGACCGGAAAAGATGTAGCCATGGGCGATACGATTGCGGCGGATGGCGTTTTCCAGAGTGGTGCGGACATGCTCCTGGCTGACGAGCTCGGCGAACGTCTGCGGCCGGTATTTCCGGGCAAGCACCTGATACATGGCGTGCGCGCGGCCTGGCAAGCGTCAGGACCCGGGTGAGCCGCAGCACACGGGGCCAGCCGCTACCGTTGCTTCCTTCCGGACCTGGCGGGGTTTGCGGCCTCCCGTCGCACGGAGCCCGGGACCTGACACTTCAGCCTATCATGCCTCGGAATCCGCCCGGGGTGAGGTTACACTGAAAGACGGTGATTCGGGCCGTCATCTTCGATCTCGGCAACGTGCTTGTCCCCTTTGACACCCGGCGCGGCTACGAGGCGCTGGCGGCGGTCAACGGGTTGCCGCCCGAAGAAGTCAAACGGCGCATCGCGGCCACAGGACTCGTACCGCCGTTCGAGCGGGGGGAGGTGTCGCCGGAGGAATTCGTGCGCCGGCTTTCGGCCGCCTTGCACCTCGAGGTGAGCTACGAGCGGTTCTGCGAGCTCTGGAGCAGCATTTTCCTGCCGGAAACGCTCGTCCCAGAGAGTTTGGTGGAAGGGTTGAAAAGGCGCAGCCGCTTGCTGGTGCTCTCCAACACCAACGCCATCCACTTTGCCATGATCCAGCAGCGCTATCCGATCTTGCGCCACTTCGACGACCACGTGCTCTCCTACGAGATGGGCTATTTGAAACCGGCGCCGGAAATCTACCGCGCGGCCATCGCGCGGGCCGGCTGTGCGCCAGAGGAAATTTTCTTCACCGACGACCTGGAAGCCAACGTGGAAGCGGCGCGACGCGAGGGGATCGACGCGGTGCGCTTCGAGTCGGCCGAACAGTTGAAACGGGAGCTGGAGCGGCGCGGGCTGGCTTGAGCGCCGTTGCGTTGTGGCTCAACCGAGGTCGAATTTCCGCAGGTCGATTTTCCGGTCGTCGAACACGCCCAGACCCAGCACCGCCGCGATCTCGACGTGCTCGGGCTGCATGCGGTAGAAGCGGCTGTCTGCATCGGGCGGGGCCTCTCCTACAGGTTTCATCCCCATTTCCAACCGCTTGGCGTCGATGACCTTCCAGCCTATCTTGTCGAGCGCCACCGGGTCGGTGGCGAAGTACATCGTCTTATGTTCCCAGACGTATTTTTCCACCCGCCGTCCCGGCCCGCCGTGGTAAGCGCCTTTGACCGCATCCAGGATGTGAAGCACCACCTTTTGGCGGATCACGGGCAGGTCCACCACGGCAGGGATGAACGTTCCGCACGTATTGAGCGTGGGGCTGGAATGACTCCGGCTGACGTTGTTCACCAGCCCGTGAGACAGGTTCTTGAGAGCGAGCGTGATGCCCGCCGACTGGTGGTGTTTCAACACGCAGAGGTTGATCATCTTGTTGACCTCGCGCGTCAGAAACTTGGCGACATAGGAGCGGCGGTGATGGGGATCGGAAGGATTGGCTTCGGGCAAGACGACCGCCGTTTCCATGTAGTGGTCCGGGTCGTAGCCGTCCATGTCGAGCTGTAGCGGATGCGGCGCATCTGTGGCCCACATCCAGCGCACGCCTTCCGGGAGCCACGTGTCGAAGCCGGCTTTGAGAAACTCGCGCCGGTAGCGGTCGTAGGCGACGATGTCGCGCGGCTTGACGCCCGCCATTTTGAGCCCTTCGATGATCTCTTGAACTACCTCCGGGGCGGAGATCACAAACGGTCGGCCGACGGGATTGAGCTTGAGGCCGACGACGTCGCCCGGCTCGAAAAAGTAGCGCCACGCCTCCGCCGGGGTTTCGGCGCCCGTGAGCTCCATCAGGCCTTTGTGCAGCATGACGCGCACGGCGTCGCGCTGGTAGGCGCCCGCGACGATGCTTGCCGGGTGATGGACGGCGATCACGCGGCCGGGGAAGGGCCCCGGGATGCCGAGCTTGCTGGTCGGGCGTGCTTGCGAATACGAAACGGCGGGCAAGGCGAACGCAGCGGTTTTGAGCACATCGCGGCGGTTCATGGCTCCCCTCAGCTTACCGCAAAGCTCCGCGGAGCGTGCGTCCGCCGGCCCCGGCGCTTTTCCCCCGGTACAGGGCCTGGTTTCCTCGGCGCAGAAGTCGGGGAGCGGGAAGGGGCCAGAAAAAGTGTCCGTGCACAGTGGAGCTGACGCCATTGGCTCTCCCCGCGAACCCGCCGATCCTGTACCGTGGAAGGAGATACGATGTCACCGGGGGACCATGCTTTAGCTTGGGCGCTTGCCGGGGCTGCCGTGGGGGCGCTCGTCGGTGGTCTGTTCGTTTGGCTGTATTTGCATGCGCGGATGGCCCGGCTGCAGGCGGCCAAAGAGGTTGCCGAGTCCCGGCTTGCCGCACAGGAAGCCGCGGCTACCCAGATGGGCGAGAAGTTCCAGGCTCTCGCCGACGCCGCCCTTCGCTCCAACCAAGGCGCGTTTCTGGACGTGGCGCGCAGCGCGCTCGAGACGGTGCGGGCGCAAATCGCAGGCGACCTGACGGAGAAGCACACGGCGATGGAGGGCATGCTCCGGCCGCTGGCCGAAACGCTGGACCGCATGGCGTCTGAGGTGCGCGATCTCGAGCGGGCCCGCGAGCAGATGTTCGGCACTCTCCGGGAGCAGTTGCAGACCCTGGGCCGGGAAACCGCTGCGTTGGCTTCGGCGTTGCGAACGCCCCAGGTGCGCGGCCGCTGGGGCGAACTGACCCTCCGGCGGGCCGCGGAGCTGGCGGGCATGGTCGAGCGATGTGATTTCGTCGAGCAGGCGACTTACGGCGCGGGGGACGGCCGGATCCGTCCGGATATGATTGTTCACTTGCCGGGCGGGCGCACGCTCGTCGTGGACGCCAAAGTGCCCCTGGCCGCGTACCTGGAGGCGATCGAGGCTCCGGATGAGGCCCGGCGCAACGAGGCTCTGCTCCGCCACAGCCAGCAGTTGGGCAAGCACGTCGAGCAGCTCGCCAGCAAGCAGTACTGGAGCCAGTTTCAGCCCGCCCCGGAGATGGTGGTGCTCTTCTTGCCCGGGGATCACTTCCTGAGCGCGGCTTTGGAAAAGAATCCGACCCTGCTCGAGGATGCCATCGAGAAAAAGGTGTTGCTCGCGACGCCTACCACGCTCATTGCCGCCCTGAAAGCCGCGGCTTTCGGCTGGCGCCAGCACCAGTTGGCGGAAAATGCGGAAACGATCCGCCGCGTGGCAGCCGAGTTTTACGACCGGATCGTGAAATGGGACGCCTACTACGCCGAAGTAGCGCGCCACCTGGACCGCGCGGTTCGCGCCTACAACGAGTCTGTCGCCTCCTGGGAGGCGCGGCTCCTTCCCGCGCTCCACCGCATTCGGGAATTGGGCGTCGCGGCAAGGGAGGAACTGCAAGAGCTGCATGAGGTCGACACCCGCCCCCGGGAACCGCGCCGCATCGAATCTCCGTGAGCCCGCCCGATGCTCCGGGGCCTGCTGCTGTATCTTTCGCGCCATCGAGGGCTGCGCCGCTGGGCCGAAACCTCACCCGCCGCCGGCTTGGTGACGCGCCGTTTCGTTGCCGGTCGCACGCTCGAGCAGGCGCTGGCGGTGTGCCGCCGTCTCAACCGCCAGGGCATCCTGGTTACCCTCGATCACCTCGGCGAGAACGTGGTTTCGCTCGAGGAGGCACGAGCCGCCGCGGACGCTTATCTGGAGGCGCTCGATCGGATCGCCCAGGAAGGCCTGGCCGCCACGGTTTCCGTTAAACTGACGCAGTTCGGCCTGGACGTATCCCTGGACGCGTGCCGGTCGAATCTGGAGCGAGTGGTGGCCCGCGCCGCCGAAGCCCACACGTCGGTGGAAGTGGACATGGAGTCGAGCGGCTACGTCGAGCGAACCCTGGCGTTGGTGACGGAGATGCACGAACGCCGCGGCCACGTTCGGGCCGTCATCCAAGCCTACCTGCGGCGCAGCGCGGCGGACGTGGCGGCGCTGTGCGCCCGCGGCGTGCCCGTGCGCCTGTGCAAGGGCGCCTATCGGGAGCCGCCCTCCATCGCCTTTACCAAGCGGCGTGAAATTAACGCGAGCTTCTGCCGCCTGGCGGAGGTGCTGCTGCTGCAAGGCGCTTACCCCGGGCTGGCCACCCACGATCCCAGAATGATCGCTCATGCGTGCCGCTTCGCGCACCAACACGGCATCTCCAAAGACCGCTTCGAGTTCCAGATGCTGTACGGCATCCGCCGCGACTTGCAGCGGCGACTGGCGCGCGGCGGCTACCGGCTCCGTCTCTACGTGCCTTACGGCGAGGCCTGGTATCCCTACCTCATGCGCCGCCTGGCGGAGCGTCCTGCCAACCTCCTGCTCGTGCTGCGCAATCTGTTGCGGAGGTGAAGGGAGTGCGCCCGGTGCGGATCCTTCGCTCGGCTGCCGCGGTGCTGTTGCTCAGCACCCTGACCTACCTCGGAGTGCGGATGGTACCGCTGTACTGGCGGAACGTCGAGTTCCAGCGAGACCTCGAAGGGCTCTTGCAAGATCCGGCGATGGGGCAGCTTTCTCCGGCCGCCGCCGCGGTAGCGGTGGCGGACCGTGCGGCTCGCATGGGACTGCCGGTGCGAAGCGGAGACGTGCGCGTGACCCGCGGCGCTTCCGGCCTGCGGGTCGCGGTCCGCTATGCCGTGCCCGTGGATCTGGGCGTGTACACCGTGGATCTTCACTTCCGGGCGGCAGCCGGCGCCCGGTAGCGGTGGGCCCGGGTCGCAGATCTGCGAAAATGCAACTGAGGGCGAAGGATTGGCGATTCGATTCCGCGTGAGCCGAGACGCTATGCTCGTGCGCGTCCTGACGCATCCTCTGGGGAAGATTCTGGTGGTGCTCGGGGTGCTCTGCGGGGCCGCCGGGCTCGGAGTATTTACTTACTATTACGTCAAATACGCTCGTCTTATCGACGAGCGGCTGGCCCGGGGACCCTACGAGACCACCTCGATGATCTTCGCCGCCCCGAAAGTCGTTTGGCTCGGCGAGGAGATCAGCCGCGAAGAGATTGTCCGCCAGCTTCGCCGCAGTGGCTATACCGAATCGAGCACGAATCCGCTGGGCTGGTACCATCTGCGTCCCGACGCCATCGAAATTTTTCCGGGACGCGATTCCTATTTCGACCAGGAACCGGGTGTGATCAAGTTTGCCGACGGGCGGGTGGTCGAGATCATTTCGATGCGAGATAGCACGGCGCGGACCCAGTATCTGCTCGAGCCCGAGCTGATCACGAATCTGTTCAACCGCAACCGGGAAAAGCGCCGTCCGGTCCGGTTTCAGGACATCCCCAAGGTGCTGGTGGACGCCGTCATTGCGGCGGAGGACAAACGCTTCTTCCAGCATGCGGGTTTCGATCCCCTGCGGATCTTGAAGGCGGCCTACGTCGATCTGAAAGAGCGGCGCATGGAGCAAGGCGCCTCCACCCTCAGCATGCAGCTGGCGCGGAGCCTGTGGCTCGACACGCGCAAGACCTGGCGCCGGAAAGCGGCCGAGGTTCTCATTACGCTGCACCTGGAGCAGAAACTTACAAAGGAACAGATTTTCGAGTATTACGCCAACCACGTGGACTTGGGACGCCGGGGCAGTTTCGCCATCCGCGGTTTCGGCGAAGCCGCCCGGGCCTACTTCGGCAAGGACCTGCACGAGCTGACCCTGCCGGAAGCGGCGACGCTCGCCGGATTGATCCAGCGGCCGAGCTACACCAATCCGGTGCGCTGGCCGGAACGGGCCCGGGCTCGTCGCAATGTGGTGCTGGCGCTGATGCGCGAAAACGGCTTTATCACCGAACAGCAGTATGCCGCGGCGGTGACGGCGCCCCTGACGGTCGTCAAGGGCGGCGGCGAGTCGGCGGACGCTCCGTACTTCGTGGATCTTGTCAACGACGAGCTTCAGGAGCGCTTCCAGGACCATGACTTTCAAGGCCGTTCCTACCGCATTTACACGACCCTTGACCTGAACGTACAGCGCGCCGCGGCCGAGGCCGTGCGCGTGGGGCTCGAGGAGGTCGACCGACAGCTCGAGCGGCGCTGGCGGGGCCGCACAGGCCCGCACCCACAGGCGCAGGTCGCCTTGGTGGCTCTCGATCCCCGCACGGGCGAAGTGAAGGCGCTGGTGGGAGGCCGGGATTACGGCCAGAGCCAGTTGAACCGGGCTCTGGCGCGCCGGCAACCCGGATCGGCATTCAAGCCCTTCGTGTATGCGGCTGCCCTGAACACGGCCTTGGAAGGGCGCTCCGAGTACCTGACTCCCGTCAGCACGATCCCCGACGTCCCCACCACGTTTTGGTTCGATGACAAACCGTATGAGCCGGCCAATTACAAAAACGAGTATCACGGCACGGTGACCTTGCGGCAGGCGCTGATCAAGTCACTGAACGTGCCGACCGTCAAGCTTGCCGAAACCGTAGGTTACGACGCGGTCGTAGATCTGGCGGTGCGGTGCGGCCTGAACATGCGGATCAAGCCTACCCCGTCCGTGGCGCTGGGGGCCTATGAGGTCACGCCGCTAGAGGTGGCCGGCGCTTACACAGTCTTCGCGAATCAAGGTGTGTACGTCGCGCCGAATTGGATCAAAATGGTGCGCGACGACGGGGGACGGATTCTCTATCAGCATAAGCCGGTCGAGCGCGCCGCCCTGGATCCCCGCGTAGCGTACATGATGGTGCATCTAATGGAAGACGTGTTGCGGCGCGGCACGGGGGCTGGCGTCCGGGCCCGGGGTTTCTGGCTGCCAGCTGCAGGCAAGACGGGAACCTCGCACGACGGGTGGTTTGTCGGCTTCACGTCGAAGCTGCTTTGCGCCGTTTGGGTCGGCTTCGACGACAACCGTGAACTCGGCCTGGAGGGGGCGCGTTCGGCCCTCCCGATCTGGACCGAATTCATGAAACGGGCGCACGAATTTCGGGAGTACCGCTCGGTGGCGCCGTTCGAAGCGCCGGACGGGGTGGTGACCGTGGACGTGGATCCGGTCTCGGGCGCGTTGGCGACGCCCGCCTGCCCGGCGGTCCAGCCCGAGGTGTTCGTGGCGGGCACGCAGCCTGTGGAACCGTGCCGTGTGCATGGCGCTGCACAGGCTCTGACCACTCAGATCGCGGGCTGGGAGTCGGCGCTGGCCGAGAGGGCCGAGGGTGGCAAGCCCCGGGGGACGGCGGCCCAGCGAGCCGCTCAGGCGGCCGCGCCGGCCAGAGAGACGGTGCCTCCGCGAGTGCCCGTGTTGGCCGACGATTCGCCTGCAGCCAAACCGCGCCAAGAGAGCAGAAATTGGATCCGCAAGCTTCTGGATGTGTTTAAATAGGGGAGGAGGTGGAGTATGACATCCACCCGCTCGGCCCCACTGGCGCGCATTCTCGTGAGTGCCGCCGTCTCCGCTCTGCTTGTCCCCGCTCAGGAAACCCCTGCGGCCCAGCAAGTTTCCACCGTCATCCCGCAGCCGGCTGTCGCAACGCCTTCGCCGGCGCCGAACCCTCTGACGCCGGAAAAGCGGGGGGACGTCTACATGGCCCGCAGGATGTACCGCGAAGCCATTGACGCCTATCGAGAGGCGCTCCGCACCGCGCCCAGCGCCGGCATCTGGAACAAGATGGGAATTGCCTACCACCAACTGATGGAGCTGGACACCGCCAAGCGCCACTATGAAGCGGCCATTAAGTTGAATCGAAATTATGCCGAGGCAATCAATAATCTGGGCGCGTTGTACTATGCCAAGAAGAACTATCGGCGCGCCATCAAAGAATACCGAAAGGCGCTAAAAATCAACCCGAATTCCGCATCGATTTACAGCAACCTGGGTACTGCATATTTCGCGAGGAAAAAGTACAAGGAAGCCCTAGAAGCATATCAGAAGGCGCTGGCGCTCGATCCGGAAGTGTTCGAGCATCGTAGTACCTACGGCGTGATGTTGCAAGAGCGCAGCGTCGAGGAACGCGCACGGTTCTATTACTTTCTAGCGAAAACCTATGCGAACTCCGGGATGACGGATCGGGCCGTCCAGTACGTGCGCAAGGCGTTGGAGGAAGGCTTCCGGGACCGCAAGAAGTTCCTCGAGGAGCCTGAGTTCGCCAGCCTGCAACAACTCCCCGAGTTTCAACAGCTGATGGCGTCACCGCCGCGCGCGTTGTGAGGAAGCGCTGGCTTGCCGCCATCGGTGTGCTGACCCTGAGCGCCTGTGGAAGGCGCGAGGCGGTGCATCGTACTCCGTTGGCGCTCACGCCGCTGGAAGATCTCAGTGGGGGTGCCGGGGGATGGCTCGGCGCCGGCATCGCGGCTTCGCTGGCCGACCAATTGGCCTCCTCTGCGCGCTGGACGCCGCAGGTGGCGGTGAGCCGCAGTGACGCGGTGGCTGCGGGCGCCGCGGCGGTTTTCGGAGGTTACTTTACGACTCATGGGGACCGGCTGCGAATCCGCGCGGGCATCGAGGATCTCGCCTCCGGCCGCCGGCAGGCGATCTCGGTCGAGGGACGGCTGAGCGACTGGCGGGCCGTGCTCGAGTCGCTGGCCCGAGGTGCGGACCCACAGGCGGATCCCCCCGTCACCCGGAGCCTGGCGGCTCTGCGAAATTATGCGGAGGCGCTGTTCGGCGCCGGGCCGCAAGTCGATGAGGCCTACCGCCGCGCGCTCGAGGCCGATCCAGCGTTTGGGCCGGCGTACCTCCGTTGGGCCGAGAGGCTGTTGGGCCAGGGCGATCGCGTCGGTGCGGCCCGCGTGCTGGAGCAGGCGGCCCCGCACGCCGCGCGCTTTCGTCCGCTGGACCGAGCGCGCTTGTCGGTATTGGTGGCGATGGCGCGGGACGATCCGGAAAGCGGGGTCCGAGCTCTGCGGGAACTGGTGCGCATGATGCCGAGCGATGCCGGCGCACAACGCGCTCTGGGCCGGTTAGAGCTCGCCCAAGGCGCTCTCGAGGAAGGAGCGTCCCGTTATCGGCGGGCGGCCGAGCTGGAGCCGAACAATCCTCTGGCCTGGAACGAGCTCGGCTACGCGGAAGCCGCAGCACGGAATTTGGAGGCAGCCCGCAACGCGCTCGAGCAATATCGGCGGCTTGCTCCGCAGGATCCGAATCCACTGGACTCGCTGGGCGACGTACATTACTACCTCGGACGTTTTGCTGATGCCGAACGGTTTTACCGCGAGGCCTATCAGCGCAATCCCGCATTCCTGGCCGGAGCGACGCTATACAAAGCGGCCCGGGCGCGGCTCGCGCTCGGGGATCGCACCGGGGCCGACAAGACGTTCGAAGAATACGTCGCCACGCGTCGCAAAGCCGGCGACCCGCTGGCGGAGCTGCGCCAAGCCCAGTGGGAGTATTGGACGGCAGACCGTAAGGCGGCGGAGGCCAGGCTGGCGCAACGGTTGCCGCGGCTGGACTCGGCCGAAGCGGCGGCGTTTGCCGCCACGCAGATGGCGGCGTGGCGGCTTGCCGCTTCCGATGTTGCCTCCGCGGCCCGCTATGCCGGACAGGCCGCGGCGCAAGCGCAGAGTGCAGCGACGAGGGCTTTGGCTCGTCTGTGCGTCTTTCTGGCGCAGCCCATGAGCGCGAGCGGCGAGCTCGAGGCTCGGGCGGCCCAGGAGTTTCCCACCGATGCCCGGGAGCGGCTGGCGGCAGTCGCGTATGGCGCGTTGCTTTCGCGCCAGTTCTCGAAAGCTGCGGTGGCGCTCACCGAGCTGCGTCGGCGTACCGATCCGTTCGCGCCCGAGCCCCTCGCGGTCCTTCAGGCTTGGGCCTTGCTCGAAGCCGGTCAAGCGGAGCAGGCTTGTTCGCTGCTCGGCGTCTACGGCTTCCCGCCCGCCGGTCCGGAGCATCCCTTCGCGTTTCTGGGCTTCCCGCGCGTCTTTCTACTGGAGAGCGCCTGCCTGGCCCGCGCCGGTCGCGAAACAGAAGCGCGTGGGCGTCGCCAGCTGTTCGAGCGCCTGCAAGCGCCGGGCTACTGATGGCCGTCCCGCCCTTTGAGGCGGTCGTACACATGCAAGTCGAAACGCGTGCCGAGGGATTCGTTGTACAGACTCGGCAGTCCGAGCGCTTCTCTCAAGTCCTCTTCGAAATCGTGCAGGGCTTTCAACTCGGCTGCGAGGGCCGGTTTGCGGCGGCCTTGCGGCGTCACGAAGAACTTCTGATAGCCGCCGTCGACGAGCAACGCAATCTCGTCGCCGAGCACGAGGCCGGCCCGTTCGATGCGCGGGCTCGAGCCGGCTGCGTCCTCGACGATCGCCGCGCACTGGTCGCGGCGGGCCCGGACGCGTCCGGTTCCCAGTGGCTCGATGTGGAAACCGGCGGCCCGGGCGGCCTCCACACGCTCTGCGAATGTGGGAGGCTTGGGAGTTTGCCTGCGGAAGAACATCCCTGCGAGGTTCCATTATAATGCCGGGTTGCGCTACATCCTGGCTCTTGACGAAGGCACCACGAGCGCCCGAGCGGCTCTCTACGATGAGGGCGGACGGCGGGTGGCAATGGAATCCGTGCCCATTCAGTGCGTCTATCCTCAGCTCGGTTGGGTGGAGCAGGATCCGGAGGGGATCTGGGAGGCCCAGCTCGAGGCGGCACGCCGCGTGCTGACCCGAACGGGCATTCGGGCGACGGCCGTGGCTGCAGTGGGCATCACCAATCAGCGCGAGACCACGATCGTCTGGGAGCGGGCCAGCGGCAAGCCCGTCGCCCCGGCGATCGTCTGGCAGTGCCGGCGCACCGCGGACTATTGCGAGCGCCTGGGGGCCGGACCGGCTGGGGCGCGCATCACCGCGCTGACGGGGCTGGTGGTGGACGCCTACTTTTCCGCCAGCAAGATCCGCTGGATCCTGGACCATGTTCCGGAAGCGGAGCGCAGGGCGCGCGATGGCGAGCTGCTGTTCGGAACCGTGGACACGTGGCTGGCCTGGAAATTGAGCCGCGGCGCGCTGCACGTCACCGATCCCTCCAACGCCTCCCGCACGATGCTCATGAACTTGGTTTCCGGGACCTGGGACCCGGAGCTGCTGGAGATCTTCGGAGTGCCACGCGCCATGCTGCCGAAGATCGTTCCGTCGAGCTTTTCCGCCGGCGTGACGGCGGGAGAGCATTTGGGCGCCGAAATTCCCATTGCGGGGATCGCTGGCGATCAGCAGGCGGCGCTGGTGGGCCAGGCTTGCTTCCGCGCCGGGATGTCGAAAAACACCTACGGGACCGGATGTTTCGCTTTGCTGCACACCGGCGGGCATGCGGCGGTGTCGCGCAACCGTTTGATCGCCACACGGGCCGCCTCGGCGGACGCTTCGGCGCAGTTTGCCATCGAAGGCAGCATCTTCATTGCGGGCGCCGCCATCCAGTGGTTACGTGACCAGCTCGGTCTGCTTGCAAGCGCTGCGGAGTCGGAGGCGTTGGCGAGCTCCGTGCCGGACAGCGGAGGCGTTTACTTCGTGCCCGCCTTCGTAGGGCTGGGCGCGCCGCACTGGGATCCTGCCGCGCGCGGTCTGATCACCGGGCTGACGCGAGCCACCGGGCGGGCTCATATCGTGCGGGCGGCACTCGAAAGCATCGCCTATCAAACGCGCGAGCTGGTCGAAGCCATGGAGGCCGATTCCGGCGAGCGCCTCCGGGAACTTCGGGTGGATGGGGGCGCCACGGCTAACAATCTGCTGATGCAATTCCAGGCGGACATTCTGGGACGCCCCGTCGTGCGGCCGGCGGACGTGGAGACCACCGCCCTCGGCGCCGCCTACTTGGCGGGGCTGGCCGTCGGATTCTGGAAAAGCACGCAAGAACTGGAGAGCTTCTGGCGCGTCGAGCGGGTCTTCGAGCCGCAAATGAGCCCAGCCCGGCGCGACGAGCTGTTCGCCGGCTGGCAGCGGGCCGTGGCCCGCTGCCGGGCCACGGTAGGGTAACGGCTCGGATCACGGCAGGCGCAGGCCGTGCACCAAGGCGAGGTTGCGGATCATGGTCATGATCGTGTCCAGCTTCCCGTCGACCCTGTCCAGCTTGGCGTCCAATCTGGTCTCTGCGGCTCGGACCGCCGCGATCGCCGTCGTGTCCGGCTCGAGCTGGCCCCGCATGAGCCCGGGCGGATTGGACCGTGAGTGGATATTGATGTAGTAGCCCGCGGGGTTGGCCATGATGGCTTCCAACGTGGCGATCCCTGCGGAGTCCGTGACACTGGCCACGCGGAAGAACGAACCGGTGCCGGAGGCGGCGAACGGCGTGCCGAACGCCGGGCGGACCACCACGGGACCGGAGACGCCCTCGCCGCCGCGGTGAATGTGCATGTCGGTCAAGGTCTCCTCCTGGCCAAGTGTGTAGCTGATCCGGAAATCCACCATTCCGGACTGAATCGTTCCGGCGGCCGATCTCTGGAGGACGAACTCCACCACCGCTTCGCCCATCGCGAGAGTTCCCGCGGTCACCGGTGGGATCTCCTTCGATGAACTCAACAGCGCGCGGAACCGGACGACCTCCGTGGTCTGGGCTCGTGCCAGAACGGACAGAATCGAAACGCAAAGGCCCGCAAGCATTAGCCTCGGCATGAAAAACCCTCCTTACCTGGTGAACAATGCCGTTTTAGCCTAACACGCAGGGGAAGGAAAGCCTAGACTTTGGCTGTAAATTCCGTTGTTAAATTCTTGTTTGGCTCCAGTATAATGCCCGGTATGGCACGCAAACTTCTGTCGGTCTTGTTGGCGTGGTGGCCCCTCGCCGCCCAAACGGCCACGGATCCGGCCCAGCCGGCGCCCCCCGCCGCCGAACGGGAGCCGGGGTTGTACGGCCGGCTGGAGACCACCATGGGAACCATCGTGGTCAAGTTCTACGAAAAGGAATCTCCGATTACGGTAAAGAACTTCGTGGATCTGGCCCAAGGACGCAAAGCCTGGCGCGATCCCAAGACGGGACAGATGGTCCGGCGCCCCCTCTACAACGGCGTGATTTTCCATCGTGTGATTCCGGGATTCATGATTCAGGGGGGTGATCCTACCGGCACCGGCATGGGGGACCCTGGCTTCACCATCCCGGACGAGTTCCATCCGTCGCTCAAGTTCGACCGGCCTGGCCGCTTGGCGATGGCGAACGCCGGTCCGCGGACGGGCAACTGCCAGTTCTTCATCACCGAAGTCCCGACGCCGCACCTGGACGGCGCCCACACCATCTTCGGTCAGGTGATCGAAGGACAGGAAGTGGTGAACAAAATCGCACGCGTGCCGCGGGACGCCAACGATCGGCCCCGCACGCCGGTGCGGATCACACGCGTGGTGATCGAGCGCGTGGGACCGGAGCCCGAGCCGCCTAAGCCTGCGGTGCGAAAGAAGGCAGCCTCCGCGACGAAATAAGCCGGAGCGACTAGCGAGCGGCGTCGAGCGGAATCTCGAAGAAGAATAGCTCCTGTCCGGTGGCGGCAACCCGAATGCCGGAGACGAAAAGTTTGGCGCCGGCCCGGTGTGGGGCTTGAAAGTAAAAGAATCCGCTTGCGGACTCTCTGGGGGCCAGCATTTTGGCGACAAACGCTCGCCCTTCGATCTCCCAGACGTCCAGAGGGCTCTTGCGCCGGCCGGATGCGCCGGGCAGCCGGGGCAAGGGTCCGGGAACCAGATCCGGCCGTTTCGGGCCGGTAGCGTAACGCACCTCGGAGGCCGGAGTGGCCTCGATTTTCTGCCCCTCCGCAGTGATGTAATAAACGCGCACCGTCTCCAGGGAGAGCGCTTCCGGGCCGGCGTTCTCCATCACCACGAGCACGGGCAGCACGCCGTAGCGGTTGGGATTCAGTTTGCCGAACGCCTGGCGCGTCTTGGCTTCCGTGGCGAACGGGTCGGCGGCGATGGTGAGCTCCTGGATGGTTTGCCGCGTGGGGTAGGCGCTGGCTGGGCCTGCCTGAAAGCGTTTGTCCTTGTCGGCGCCGAGGGCCGCGGCTATACTCAGGAAAAGAATCCAGCCTTTGCGTCTCCGGCTCATATACCTCCTGTATCGCTTGCTCCAATGGGTGGCGTTGCCGGTCATTGTCGTCTACTTCGTCCGACGAGTGCTTCGGGATCGCCGTTACCGCAGAGGATTTCCGGAGCGGCTGGGATTTGTTTCTTCTAAGTGGAAACAGGATGCGCCCGGGGCCATCTGGCTACATGCCGTCTCCGTCGGTGAAGTAATGTCGCTAGTCGGTCTGCTGCGCCGGCTGCGATCGCGGCTTCCGGAGGTTCCGCTGTTCGTTTCCACTTCCACGGTGGCGGGCCGGGAAGTCGCCGAGCAGCGCCTGGGGGCGTTGGCCGACGGAATATTCTTTGCTCCGCTCGATTATTGTTTTGCTGTGCGGCGCGTGCTGCGCACGCTGCGGCCGTCCCTGGTCGTGGTGGCCGAGACCGAAATCTGGCCGAACCTGTACCGCGAGGTCAAGCGCGCTGGGGCCGGGCTGCTGCTGGTCAACGCTCGGATTTCGGACCGCACGGCCCCCACATATGCCCGCTGGCGGTGGTTTTTCGCTCCGGTGCTGGGTCTGGCGGATCGGATTCTCGCACAGAGCCGGACGAGCCTGGAGCGCTTCCGGGCGCTGACCACACAGCCGGAGCGCGTCGAGTACGGAGGAAACCTCAAGTACGATTTCGAGGCCGGCGCTGTCGAGCTCCCGGGGGCTGTCCGAACGTTTCTGGAGCGCGTTCGGCCAACGGAAGTGGTCATCGCCGCCAGCACGATGCCGCCGGCATTCCCTGGCGACGTGGACGAAGACGAGGAGGCCATCGCAGCGTTCCGGGAATTGTCGGCTCGGCATGCAGCTCTGTTGTGGATCCACGTGCCGCGGAAGCCCGACTCTTTCGACGCGGCTGCGGCGAAGCTGGCGCGGGCGGGCGTGCGGTTCGTGCGGCGCTCGCATCTGGAGCGCGAGGGTGCGGAATTTCGCTTGCCCGGCGTTCTGCTGCTCGATTCGGTGGGCGAGCTGCTGAGTCTGTTCGCCGTGGCCGACGTGGTGTTCATGGGAGGCACGCTGGCGCGCCGGGGCGGGCACAACATCCTGGAGCCCGCATTTTTTGGCCGCCCGATCGTGATCGGGCCGCACATGGAGAACTTTCCGGAGATTGTGGCGGAGTTCCGCGCGGCGGGCGCCTGTGTGGAGATCGCCTCGGGGGCACAATTGGCGGAGACGTTGGAGCGGTTACTGTCTGACGCAGACCTCCGAGCCGAGCTCGGTCGGCGCGCGCAACGGGTTGCCGCATCCAATCGCGGCGCGGCCGAGCGCGCGGCCGAAGCGGCGCTGCAATTGTACCAGCAAACCGTGCCGCGGTATCTTCCGCCCGGGCCGGCGTGGCCGATCTTGGGACTTCTTTCGTGGGTGTGGCGGGGCGCGAGCGCCACGAAGAGGGCTTGGAACATCGCGAGGCGGGAACGCCTGGCGACGCCGGTCATCAGTGTCGGCAACCTCAGCCTTGGCGGGACGGGTAAGACCCCGTTCGTGGCTTGGCTCGCCGACAAGTTGAGCGGGATGGGCTTTCGGCCGGCGATTCTGACCCGCGGATACGGGCGCCGAATCCGAAAGGACCCTCTCGTCGTGGCTGCGGGCGAATCCGTTCCTGCGGAGCAGACCGGAGACGAAGCGCAGATTCTGATCCGTTCGGTTTGCGCGCCCGTAGGGATCAGCGGGCGGCGCGCTGCGGCGGGACGCGTCGTCGAGGCGCGGTTTCATCCCGATGTGTTCCTGCTGGACGACGGCTTTCAGCACTGGCGTCTCGAACGGGACCTGGACATCGTGCTGCTGGACGGCCTGGCGCCTTTCGGGTCGAACGGCGAGGTTTTCCCGCTGGGACGTTTGCGCGAACCGCTAGAGGCGCTGCGGCGGGCAGATGCGGTGGTGGTCACGCGGGCGGAGGCGGCTTGTCCCCGGAAAGGGTTCGAAGCGGCGGTGCGAAGGTACAACCCAAGCGCGCCCGTTTTCTATTCGCGAGTCGTTCCCCTGTACTGGGAAGACACGAAAACGGGGCACCGGTGGCCGCCCCGAGAACTGCCATTTTCGCGCGTCGGGGCCTTCTGCGGCCTCGGCAATCCGGCTTCGTTCTGGCGCACGTTGAAGCGCCTGGGCCGCGAGCCGGTCTTTCGGGCGCAGTTCAGGGATCATCACCGATACAACGAGGCGGACTGGCGGCGCCTGAGGGCTCAGGCTCTGGAGGAGCGAGTGGAGGCGCTCCTGACCACCGAGAAAGATGCGTGCAATTTCTCGTTCGCGATCCCCAGGGATCGGCACGAGGTCCGCGTGTGCTGGCTCAAGATCGGTATCGAGGTGGAACAGGAGGATCAGCTGCTGGAGCTGCTCAACCGGCTCTTGCGCGACGCCCGAGCGGGTGTCCCGAAAGGGAGGCCTGCTCCAGCTCGAGCAGAAAGCGTTTGAGGCGCAGCCCGCCCCCGTAACCGCCCAAACCTCCGTGCGCCGCAATGACGCGGTGACAGGGCACGACGATCGGGACGGGGTTCGCGCCGCAGGCCTGTCCCACGGCGCGGGCAGCGCCGGGTTCTCCGATCGCGCGGGCAATCTCGCCATAGCTGCGCGTGGCACCGTACGGGATCCGCGTCAGCTCTTGCCAGACCCGTCGCTGAAAGGGCGTGCCACGGAGCTCGAGCGGCAGGTCGAAGGCCCGACGCTTGCCTCGGAAGTACTCGAGGAGTTGCCCACGGACGGCGCGAAGCAACTCCGGTGAAGCGTCGCCCGACGACGTTTGTGGGCGAGCAGCGGCAGCATGCCGTCCGGCCCGCCCCGAGTCGAGCAACAGGATGCGCGACACGCCCCGGGAGGTGGCGGCGACCCGGAGGATCAGACCCGGACTGGGGCTGAAGCAGATCCACTGTTCCATTGGGCCGAACGCAGTTTCGCCGCTCCCCTCACGACTCCAGCACCTCCCGGACTTTTCGGATCAGGGTGGCCGGGTCGAAGGGTTTGTCCAGGTAAGGCACCTCCGGTTGCAAGGGAACCGCTCCGGGATAGCCGGAAATATAAAGCCGTTTCGTGGTGGGCTGCAGCGCTGAGAACTGCTGGGCCAGCTCGGACGCGCTCAGGTCCGGCATCAGGACGTCGGTCAACAGCAGGTCGATCGGGCCGGAATGCTGACGGGCGAGAGCGAGAGCTTCTCCCCCGTTCTTGGCCTCCAGCACTAAGTAACCGTGGCGCCTCAGGATGCGCACGATCAAGGTGCGAACCCCATCGTCATCTTCCGCAACGAGGATGGTGGCTCGGGGCTGGTCCAACGTTTGCTCGGGGGCCGCTCCCACGCCGAGCTCCGGGGTAAGGTCGGCAGCCGGCAGCCAGATCCGAAACGTGGTCCCCAGCCCGGGGGAGCTTTCCACGGCGATATCTCCCCCGCTTTGCTTGATGATTCCATAGACCGTGGACAATCCCAGACCCGTGCCGTTGGGCTTGGTCGTGAAGAACGGTTCGAAAATCCGGGGCAAGATGGCGGGATCGATGCCGCGGCCCGTATCGGAGGCCTCGAGCACCACGCCGCTGCCGGAGTCCGCTTTCCGCGTTCGGAAGGTGAGCTGACCGCCGCGCGGCATAGCATCGCGGGCGTTCGTAGCGAGATTCAGGATCACCTGCTCGATTTGGCTCCGGTCCGCCAGGACCGGGGGAAGGGCCGGTTCGGTTTCCAGCACGAGCCGGACATTCTCGCCGAGGAGCCGCCGGAGAATGTCCCCCATCTGCTCGAGGACGACATTCAGGTCGAGCACCGAAGGGCGCAACACCTGGCGCCGGCTGAAAGCCAGCAATTGCCGCGTGAGAGCGGCGCCGCGCTCGGCCGCCGCGCGGATGCCTTCGATCTCCGGGCGCAACGGATCGCGCGGACTTAACCGCTCCAGCAGCAGACCACAGTGGCCGTTGATCACGGTCAATAGGTTGCGAAAGTCGTGGGCCACAGCGCCGGCGAGCTGGCCGATCGCCTCCATCTTTTGCGATTGGCGAAGTTGCTCCTCCAGGTTGCGAGTTTCCGTGACGTCGGTGAGGATGCCTTCGTAGTACAGCACGCCGCCCTGCGGATCCCGGACGACACGAGCATTTTCCAGTACGCGGATCAAGCGGCCGTCCCGCCGGCGGAGCAGCAGCTCCACGTTGCGCAGTTCGCCTTCCTGTTCCAGTTGCGCGGTATATTCGGTTCGCTGGGAGGGGTCGGCGTAAAGGCTGCGGATGTCGGCCGCCAGAAATTCCTCCCGCGAAGCAAACCCTAGCATCTCCACGAGGGCTTGGTTGGCAAGAAGCGCCTTCCCCTCCGGGGTGGTGCGATAAATCCCGGCGGGTACGTTGTCGAACAGACGCCGGAAGGCCTCCTCGGAGACGCGAAGCCTTTGCTCGGACTGGCGGGCTTGGATGAGGGCGAGGCGCCACTCGAGCTCGATGACCACCAAGCGCGCCAGCGCCTCCAGAAAAGCCGCTTGTTCCGCCGTGAACTCGCTGCGCGGTTGGGTATCCAACACCTCGAGCGTGCCCACACGGTAGCCGTCAGGTGTAATCAGAGGAGCGCCCGCATAAAAGCGAATGTGCGGCGCGCCGACAACGAGAGGATTGGTCGCAAAGCGGGGATCGGCATGGGTGTCGGGCACCACCAGGACCTCGTCGGATTGGATGGCAAACGCCGAGAAGGCCACGTCGCGCCTCGTGTGGTTGATCGCCAGACCGTAGCGTGACTTGAACCACTGCCGGGCCTGGTCCAGCAGGGAAACCGTGGAGATCGGAGCCCGGAACAACCGGGCGGCAAGACGGGTGATGAGGTCAAAGGCTTCCTCGGGCGGCGTGTCGAGGACGGCGTAACGCCACAGTGATTCCAGGCGGCGTTCTTCATCGGGCGTGACAGGTGGATCCATAGGGGGCGGCGTGCGGCGAGTGCGCTGAGCCTCCGGTGCGGGAAGCCGCAGGGGCCGGCAGGGACCGAGCGCCGGGGCCTGTTGCATGATTCACCGCAACTTTTCTCCTGGCTCAAGCCTAGCAGAAAAGCGATCGTCGCGAGGCCTGTATAATGGAAGAGTTCCATGAGCCAGGTTGACGGGGATCGTGCCTGCGTGGATGGCCGGCGGATTTTGCTGCTCACTCCCCGGGGCTTTTGCGCCGGTGTGGTGCGCGCCATCGACGTTGTGCGCTTGGCGTTGGAGGCGTTCGGCCCGCCCATTTACGTGCGTAAGGAGATCGTCCACAACCGGCATGTGGTGGAAGAGCTCCGCGCTGCCGGGGCGATCTTCGTCAACGAAGTGGACGAAGTTCCCGAAGGGGCGCGGGTTATATTTAGCGCCCACGGCGTCGCGCCGGTGGTGCGCCGGATGGCTGCGTCCCGCAATTTGAAGGTGATCGACGCGACTTGTCCGCTCGTGACCAAAGTGCATTTGGAAGCGCTGCGGTTTGCGCGCCAGGGCTATACTGTCGTGCTCATTGGGCATCGGGACCACGACGAGGTGATCGGCACGCTGGGCGAGGTTCCCGACTCGAGTGTCCTCGTCGAGACCGAGGAGGATGTCGACCGGCTGGAAGTGCCGGATCCCGACCGGGTCTGCTACCTGACACAGACCACCCTGAGCGTGGATGAAACGCGTGACATCGTGGCGCGGCTCCGGCGCAAATTCCCGAAGATCCAAGGCCCGCCGGCGCAGGATATTTGCTACGCGACGGAAAACCGCCAACTGGCCGTGAAGGCGGCCGCGCCGCTCTGCCAGTTGCTGCTGGTGATCGGCTCCCAGAATAGTTCGAATTCGCAGCGGCTGGCGGAGGTTTCCCGGCGGCTGGGGACTCCCGCGTATCTCATTGACGACGCCGGCGAGATCCGGGAAGAGTGGCTTCGTGGAGTGCAGACGGTGGGGGTCACTGCCGGCGCTTCGGCGCCCGAGCACTTAGTCTACGAACTGATCGAAGCGCTGAAGCGCCGCGGTTACGCGCGCGTCGAAGAACTCGAGGTGACGGAAGAGGACGTGCGTTTTCAGCTTCCTGCGGAACTGGTCCAGGTTTCCGGCCAGCTGGTCCGGAGCGTATGACCACAGGTGTTCAGGTCGGCGATCACCTGGTCGCCGGGGCGGCGGAGGCGTTGCGTCGCGCCGGCGAGCACCTGAGCAGCTTACAGCGCCCGGAGGGTTACTGGTGGGGTGAGCTGACCGCCGACACCACGCTCGAATCGGATTTCATCCTCCTGCAACTGTGGCTCTATCCGCCCTCGGGAAAGACGTGGAATCCCCCGACGCGGGATCTGGTAGACAAAGCCGTGCGCTCGATTGTGGCCCGGCAGTTGCCCGACGGCGGGTTCAACATTTACCCGAAAGGCCCGGCCGACGTCAGCGCCACGGTGAAGGCATACTTCGCCTTGAAACTGGCAGGTCTGCCCGCCGACGGGCCCGAGTTGCGGCGCGCTCGGGAACGGATCCTCTCGCTGGGCGGAATCCAGGCGGCCAACAGCTACGTGAAGATCAACCTGAGCCTGTTCGGGCTGTACCCGCGCGAGTTCTGCCCTTCCGTGCCCCCGGAGATGATGCTGTTGCCGGGGCAGTTCATCTATCAGATGTCGTCCTGGACGCGGGCGATCGTAATCCCGCTGTCGATTGTGCAGGCGGCCGATCCGCGACGTCCGGTGCCGGAGGGGTTCACGCTCCAGGAGCTGTTTTTGCCGGGGGCGAGCCTGGGGTTTCGGCGTTCGGAGAAGCTTCTGACGTGGCGCAACGTTTTTCTGGCCTTGGACCGAGGCTGGAAGCTGTGGGAGCGCTATGGCTGGCAAGCCGTTCGGCGACGCGCTGTTCGGGCCGCCGAGCAGTGGATGTTGGAACGCCTGCGGTATTCCGACGGGTTGGCGGCCATCTACCCGCCGATGCTGTACGCGATCATGGCGCTGGACGTGCTCGGCTACTCCCGCGATCACCCGGACCGCGCGGAGGCCGAACAGAAGTTCATGAGCCTACTGACGGATGACGGCGAGCGGTTCTTTTTCCAGCCGTGCTTTTCCCCGGTTTGGGACACGGCCATCGCCGCGTTCGTGCTAGCGGAATCCGGATGTGCGCGCCAGGAGTCGCTGCGACGCGCGGCCGAGTGGCTGCTCGGCCGGGAGGTACGCCGGCGCGGAGACTGGGCAGTGAAGCGCCCCGGGGTCGAGCCGTCCGGTTGGTACTTCGAGTTCGCCAATGAGTTTTACCCGGACATGGACGACACCGCCATGGTGCTGCTGGCCCTCTCCCGCTGTCCGCCGAGCGAGGCCCGGGAGGCGGCCATGCGGCGGGCGCTGCGCTGGCTGGTGGCCATGCAGTCGTCGGACGGCGGCTGGGCGGCCTTCGATGCGGACAACAACTGGACGTCCCTGAGCGAGGTGCCGTTCGCGGATCACAACGCCATGCTCGATCCCACCTGCCCGGACATCACCGGGCGGGTACTGGAAGCGCTGTGCCGGTGCGGCTTGGACCGCGCGCATCGCGCCGTCCGCCGGGGCGTAGCCTATCTGCGGCGCACGCAGCAGCCGGACGGCAGCTGGTACGGGCGCTGGGGCGTGAACTACCTCTATGGGACGTTCCTGGCCTTGCGGGGCCTGCGGGCGGCGGGCGAAGACGAGCGCGAGGCGCACATCCTGCGCGCCGGGGAGTGGATTCGCTCGATCCAGAACGCCGACGGAGGGTGGGGCGAAAGTTGCGCCAGCTACGACCACGCCGCCTTCGTGCCCGCCGAGAGCACGGCGTCTCAGACGGCGTGGGCCATCCTCGGCCTGCTGGCCAGCGGCGACGCGAGCAGCTTGAGCGTGCGGCGCGGGGTGGAGTACCTGCTCGAAACCCAGCAGGCAAACGGCGGATGGGAGGAAGAGCTGGCTACGGGGACAGGTTTCCCGCGAGTGTTCTATCTGACCTATCAGCTCTATCGGATCTCCTTCCCGCTGATGGCGCTCGCGGAGTTTCTGCGCGCTCACCAATCGGAGAACAGCGGCTCGCGATGAGGTTTCCTCTCTCCCTGACGCTTCGGTTAGCGGGCTATATTCTCAGGAACAAGCGCCGCCCGAAGCCGGAATGGCAACGGCGGGCGCCTGCAGCCACCGACGCAGGCAATCCCTTCCAGATTTGGCGCCAAGGGCCGGCAAGCGGGAACGGCCGGCGGCCGCATCCGATGATCCAGAAGCGTTTTCCGCTGGTGTTGATGCTCGAACCGCTGCATGCCTGCAACCTCACCTGCACGGGCTGTGGGCGCATCCGGGAGTACGAATCCACCATCACCCAGAAGCTGACCGTGGACGAGTGCCTGGCGGCAGTGGACGAATGCGGGGCGCCGATCGTTTCCATTTGTGGAGGCGAGCCGCTGCTGTACCCGGAGATCGGAGAATTGGTGCGACGGATTCTCGAGCGGGGCCGCCACATTTATCTCTGTACGAACGGGATGTTCATCCGGAAGCGCCTCCACGAGTTCCGTCCGGATTCGCGCTTTTTCTTCAACGTGCACCTGGATGGCTTGGAAAAGACGCACGACCGGTGCGTGGAGCGGGACGGAGTCTTCCGGGAAGCGATCGAGGGCATGCGTGCCGCCAAAGCGGCCGGGTTCAAGGTCAGCACGAACACCACGGTCTACCGCGAGACCGACATGGCCGAGATCGAGGCGCTGTTCGAGTATCTGGAGCCTCTCCAGCTCGACGGACACATGATTTCGCCGGCCTACGGCTACTCGTCGGTCAACAACCGGGAAATCTTCATGACGCGCGATGACATCCAGGAAAAGTTCCGGCACGTGGATCGGCTGGCGAGGCGGTTTCGGCTGAACGCCTCGCCCGTATACTTGGAGTTTCTCCAGGGCAAGCGGGAGCTGCCTTGCACGGCCTGGGGAAATCCAACGTACAACGTGCGCGGCTGGAAAGGGCCGTGCTACCTCATCACCGACGCGCACTACCGCACTTTCGAGGAGTTGATGACTCGAACGCCCTGGGAGCAGTACGGGCATGGCAACGACCCACGCTGCGAGCACTGCATGGTGCATTGCGGCTACGAACCGTCGGCTGCCCTGGGGATCAACGCCAGGCCAGGCGACATCTGGCGCCTCCTGCGGTGGGCCTTGCGGTAAGAATTGCCGCCGGTTTTGATCACGGGTGCAAGCGGGTTTGTGGGCTGGCATGTGGCGCGCGTGGCGCTGGAACGGGGCTGGCGGGTTCGCGCGCTGGTGCGGCGCCTCGGTTCGGTGCGGGAACTGGAGGTGGAGGAAACCCTGGGCGACTTGCGGGACCCTGAGGCAGTGCAGCGTGCCGTTCGGGGCTGCGCGGCGGTGTTTCATGTCGCGGCCGACTACCGGCTGTGGGCGGCGAACCCGGGGGAACTCTACGCCTCCAACGTGCAAGGCACGCGGAACCTGCTCGAGGCAGCGCGCTGGGCCCAGCTCGAGCGCGTCGTCTATACCAGCACGGTCGGCTGCATCGGGGTTCCCGAGGGCGGGCAGGGAACGGAAGCCACGCCGGTAAGCCTCGAGGATATGCTGGGTGCTTACAAGCGTTCGAAATTCCTCGCCGAGCAAGTGGCGCTGGAGTTTGCCCGAACGGGTTTTCCCGTCGTAATCGTGAACCCGACGGCGCCGGTCGGCGAGCACGATGTCAAGCCGACGCCAACGGGAAAAATCATCCTCGATTACCTGCGTGGGGCCATGCCGGCGTACATCGACACGGGGTTGAACCTGGTGGACGTGCGAGACGTGGCCAGAGGGCACTGGCTGGCGCTGGAACGCGGCCGGACGGGCGAGCGGTACATTCTTGGGGCGGAGAACTTGACTCTGCGGCAGATTCTGGAAAAGCTCGCCGCCATCACCGGGGGCAGCGTTCCCCGCCTGCGGCTCCCCTTCGCCGCGGCGTGGATCGCCGGCGCGGTGAGCACGGGCTGGGCGAGGCTGACCGGCCATCCGCCGCGAGTACCGCTGGATGGGGTGCGCATGGCGCGCAAAAAAATGTGGGTCTCGCACGAGAAGGCGGCCCGGGAACTGGGTTACGAGCCTGGGCCGGTGGATGAGGCGTTGCGGCGGGCCGTGGAATGGTTCCGTCGCAACGGGTACTGCTGAGACGAGGCGGAAATGACGCACGACGGAGTGCTGGTCGTGGCGGCAGAGGCCCGAGAGCTCGCCGGGATTTTGCGCCGGTGCCAGAATCGCCGGCGCTTGGACTGGCCCCTCGACGGAGCATGGGAAGTCGAACTGGGGGGCACCCGCCTGTGGCTGGTCGCCGGAGGGCATGGGCAGCGCTTGGCCCAGCGGGCGGTGGACTGGGCTTTGCGACATATCTCTCCGGCGACGCTGATCAGCGCGGGATTCTGCGGGGCCCTGGATCCGACTCTGCATCCGGGGGACGTGCTGGTGGCGACGCGAGTGGTTCGCGCGGAAGACGGCACGGCGTACGAGGCGAGTCCTCTGCAAGCAAAGCTGCCTCATGCGGTCGGCGTCGTTCTGTCGTGCGACGCGGTGGTCCGCGAGGTCGAGGAGAAGAGCCGCTTTTGGGCGGCGGGGTGGGCGGTCGTCGAAATGGAAGCGGCTGCGGTGGCCGCCGCCGCCGCGGCGGCGGGCCTGCCCTTTGCGGCGGTGAAAGTGGTGGTGGATGCGGCATGGGAGCCGTTGCGGGTGGACTTCAACGCGGCCCGCAACGGCGACGGCCGTATCGTGCCGTGGCGCGTGCTGGCCGGGGCCCTTCGCCGGCCCGGTACAGAACTGCCGGAATTGTGGCGGTTCTACCGCCGTTGCCGTCCTGCGGCGGAACGTCTGGGGGAATTTCTTGGCGCCTGCCGTTTCTGATCGCTCGATTCCTTCGCGGATGCGCGCGGCCGTCTACGTCGGCCGCGGCGCCGTAAGGGTCCAGGAGGTGCCCACGCCGGAACCGAGCCCCGGCGAGGTGCTGGTGCGGGTCGAAGCCTGCGGCATCTGCCATACGGATTTGAAAAAGATCGCGCAGGATCTCCTCCCGGCCCCGCGGATTTTCGGCCACGAGACGGCGGGTGTGGTCGTGCAAACGGGCGCCGGGGTGCGCCAGTTCGCGCCCGGAGACCGCGTCGTGGTCTTCCATCACGTGCCGTGCCTGGATTGCTTTTATTGCCGGCGCAAGCTGTACGCCCAATGCGCGACCTATCAGAAGGTCGGCGTGACGGCGGGTTACGAGCCGGCCGGAGGCGGCTTCGCGCAGTACGTGCGGGTCCTGGACTGGATTGTGCCGCGGGGCTTGGAGCGGATCCCCGAGGGGGTCCCGTTCGAACGGGCCTGCTTTGTGGAACCCGTGAACACGTGTCTGAAAGCGGTGCGGTTGCTGGCGTTGCAGCCCGACGAGCTGGTGGCGGTGCTCGGGCAGGGGCCGATCGGTTTGCTGTTCACGATGCTCGCGCGACGCGAAGGAGCAACCGTGGTGGCCACCGACACGATCGCGCGACGGCGGGCGTTGGCCCTGCGGTTCGGCGCAGTCGAGGCATGGGACCCGCGGACCGTGGCCGTGGCCGAGCGTGTCAGGGACCTCACGGGAGGGCGGGGGGCGGACGCCGTGATCGTGGCGGTTTCCGCGCCGGGCATCGTCCTGGAGGCGATGCGGTGCTCGCGTCCCGGGGCCCGGATTCTGCTGTTCGCGCAGACCTCGCGCCAGGAAACCGTGGAGCTGTGCGGCGCCGACATCTGCGTGGGCGAGCGCACGCTGCTCGGCTGCTACAGTGCCTCGGCGGACCTTCAGAAGGAGTCGGCCGAGCTGGTGTTCAGCGGCGAGCTGCCCGTAGAGGAGCTAATTTCGCACCGCATCGGCTTGGACGAGATTCACAAGGGAATCGAGCTCGCGTTGCATCCCACAGAAGAATCGTTGAAAATTGTGGTTCAGCCACAAAGGCGGTTCGCGTGAAAACACACATGATGGCCGCCGTCCTCTACGGCAAGGAGGACTTGCGCGTCGAGGCGGTGGAGGTTCCCTCGATCGGCCGGGGGGAGCTGTTGGTGCGGGTCAAGGCGGCGCTAACGTGCGGGACGGACGTCAAGGTGTTCCTGCGCGGCTATCATGCGCGGATGATTGTGCCCCCGGCGGTGTTCGGCCACGAGCTGGCGGGCGACGTGGTGGCGGTCGGCGAAGGAGTGCGTGAGTTCCGCGTGGGCCAGCGGGTGGTGGCCGCCAACTCGGCCCCCTGCCAAAACTGCTATTACTGCCTGCGCGGCAACGAGAATCTCTGCGAGGACCTGTTGTTCAACAACGGCGCCTACGCCGAATATATCCGCATCCCGGCCCGGATTGTCTGCAAGAATACTTACCCGATTCCGGATCATATCGGCTACACAGACGCGGCGCTGGCCGAGCCGTTGGCCTGCGTGCTGCGCGGCTTGGAAGAGACCGGCGTGCAAAGCGGCGACACGGTGGCGGTGATCGGCCTGGGACCCATCGGGCTCATGTTCGTGCGGCTGGCGAAGGTTCACGGAGCGCGAGTCATCGCCGTGGGACGCCGGTCCCAGCAACTGGAGCGGGCGCAGCGGTTAGGGGCGGACGAGGTGCTGCTGACAGGAGGCGGCTTCGATGTGCCGCGCGCGGTGCGCGCCCTGACGGCGGGACGCGGCGCCGACATCGCCATCGAAGCTGTGGGAACGCCCGCCACCTGGGAACTGGCGGTGCAGTTGGTGCGGCGTGGCGGCAGGGTCAACTTTTTCGGTGGCTGCCCGAGCGACACACGCATCCAGCTCGACACCGCACTGCTGCACTACTCGGAGATCCGCTGTCTGGCTAGCTTCCACCACACCCCGGCTCACGTACGGCGAGCGCTGGAGGTGATCTACGCGGGCTATATCACGGCTCGGGATTTCGTCAAGGGCGAGGAGCCCCTGGCCAATCTCCTGGAAGTGATGCAGTATCTCACCAGTCACAACGGGCACTTGAAGACGGCGATTATTCCCTGAAGTTCGGGAAGACAGTTCGGGAGCGGCGCACACGGTGTTTCTCGTTCCCAGAGAGTTCCTTCGATCGCCGGAAGCGCTCGGTCGCGAGTGGGCGCTGGGGGAGGCTGAGGCGTACACCCGCTGGCTGGCGCGCCGTCACTATGAAAACTTCCACGTCGCCAGCCTGCTGCTGCCGCGACGACTGCACCAGGATTTTTTCAATGTGTACGCCTTCTGCCGCTGGGCGGATGACCTGGCCGACGAACTCGGCGATCCCGCCGAGAGCCTGAAGTGGCTCGCGTGGTGGCGCCAGCAGACGGACGATCTGTTCGCAGGCCGGGCGACGCATCCGGTGTTCGTCGCACTGCGGTCCACGCTGGAACGGCACGTCCTGCCCAAGCCGCCGTTTCTGGATTTGATCCGGGCGTTCATCCAAGACCAGACGGTGACGTGTTATCTGGACTATCCCGACCTGTTCGACTACTGCCGCTGTTCGGCCAATCCGGTCGGACGGCTGGTGCTCCACCTGTGCGGGTATTGCGATCCGGAGCGCCAGAAGCTTTCCGATTCGACCTGCACCGCCTTGCAGTTAGCGAACTTCTGTCAGGATGTCGGGGCGGATCTCGATCGGGGGAGGCTGTACTTGCCGCTGCGCGTCTTGGAACGCCATGGATGCCGCTTGGAGGACGTCTGGGCGCGGAGGGCCACGGCGGAGTTTCGCTCCGCCCTGCGGGAGCTGACCGAAGTTGCGCGGCGGTTGTTCCTCGAGGGACTGCCGCTGGCGCGCCGGGTGGACCGAAGGCTTGCCGTGGACATCGAACTGTTCACCCAGGGCGGGCTCAGGATTCTCGACAAGATCGCCGCGCAAGGTTACGACGTCTTCGTGCGGCGTCCCCGGATCTCCCGCCCCGAGCGGGCGTGGTTGTTGGTGCGCACGGTGGCGCGGACGGCGCTGTGGCAGGCCGCATGAAGGACTCGGTGGCGCAGTCGTACGCGTGGTGCCGGCGCCTGGCGAGACGCCGGGCGCGGAACTTTTATTACTCCTTCTGGCTCCTTCCGTCGCCCCAGCGCGACGCCGTCTGCGCCCTTTACGCCTTCATGCGGCGGTGCGACGATCTGACGGACGAACCGGGGGCGGATGCGGCTGCGGCGCTGGCGGCCTGGCGGCGGGACATGGAGCAGGCTCTCGAAGGCCGCTCGCCGCCGGGACCGCTGTGGCCGGCGTTCGCCGACACGGTGCGGCGCTATCGAATTCCGCGCCACTATTTCTACGAAGTGTTGGAGGGCGTGGCGGGCGATTTGCGGCCCCGAAGAATGGCGACGTTCGAGGAATTGTACCGCTATTGCTACCAAGTCGCTTCGGTCCCCGGCCTGTCGCTTGTGCACGTGCTGGGATTCGAATCGGCTCAGGCGCTGGCGCTAGCGGAGAAGTGCGGCGTGGCGTTCCAGCTTACCAATATATTGCGGGACGTGCGGGAGGACGCTTTACGAGGCCGGATTTACCTTCCGGAAGAGGACCTGGCCCATGCAGGCGCCCGGGCCGAGGATGTGCTGGCCGGACGGCGCACGCCCGCGGTGGTGGAGGTATTGCGGCGCCAGGCGGTGCGAGCCGCGTGGTATTATCGCGAGTCCGCCCCGCTCATCGGGGCGGTCGCCCCCGAGGGTCGTGCTGCCCTCTGGGCCCTGATCGCGATCTACCGCAAGCTTCTCGAGCGGATCGAGCGGTCGGATTTCGACGTGATGGCCCGCCGAATCCGGTTGCCGGCCTGGGAGAAGTCGTGGATCGTGGCGCAAGCGATGTGGGGAAGGCAATGGCAGCGGAGTGGGGGGTCATGGGCAAACACGGGTCGCGGCGCGGGCGCCCCCTAGCGTCTGTTTATTTCGCTGCCGCGGCGGGAGGCCGTCCGGCGCGGATGCGGCGGTAGCGTTCGAGTTCCCGCTGGGCCTCTTGCGTCCGACCCTGTCGCTGGAGGACCTGATAAAGCTGAAACGAGGCGGATTCGGCCAGTCGGGCGTCCGTCTCTTGCTCGAGCACTTTTTTGAGGGTCTTCTCGGCTTCCTCTAACCGCCCCGCGGAGACCCATGCGCGGGCTAATGGGAGCTGCGTTTCGGGCACGCCGGGGCGGAGGCGATCGGCCCGTTGCAGCCACTGAAGCGCCTCCTCGACTCGGCCTTGGTTCAGCAGCACGCTGCCGAGTTTCATCGCCGCCCGGGCGTCGCCGGGACGCATTTCCGCTTCGGTGCGGTACTCACGTTCGGCCCGCCGGTAATCGCCTGCGCTTTCATAGAGCTCGCCCAAAGCCAAGTGCGCTCCGGGCAGATTGCGGCGGCGCTCGAGGGCCGCGCGAAGTTGCCTTTCGGCAAGCTCACGGTTGCCCGCCGCCTGGTGCGCCTCGCCGAGGAGCTGGTGGGCCCGGGCGGAATCCGGATGCGCCTCGAGCAAGCGGTCGAACAACTGCCGGGACAGCTGGCTGTGGGCGCGCCCCAGGTAATACAGCAGGTCGGGGTCGTCCGGGCGTTGGGTGGCGGCCTTCTCGAGGGCTGGGATCGCCTCCGCCGTGCGGCCGGACTCGAGCAAGGCCACGCCGAGCAGGTCCCAGCTTTGCGCCCGTTCTAGATGGGGAATCGCCTCGGCAGCGTAACCCTGAATGAGCAGAGCCGTGCCGAGCATGGCATGCGCTCCCGGAAGGCCGGAATCTAGCGCCAGGGCCCGGCGCAAAGAGAGGACCGCCTTGTCGTACTGCTGGGCCTCCAAGAGGGCAGCGCCAAGGTTCACGTGCGCCGCCGCCAGCTCCGGCGCCAGGGCCGCCACTTGTTCGAAGGCGCGAATCGCCGCCGCCAGGTCGCCTGCCTGTTTGGCTTTCATTCCCGCTTCCGCCAGCTCGCGCAGGCTGGATTGGGGCGCTTGCGCGCCGAGCGCAACGGCAAGCGCCAGCAGGCAAGTTGTCACGGTTCACGCACCTCCAGGATCTGGTTTGCGGCGACGCCCGCCAGAAGCTGACGCCGGCCGCTGGGCCACTCGATCTCGACGTCGACCCGCGCGCGTTCGCCCAAACCGAAGTGCACCCGCGCGTCACTGGCGGAAAGGTAACTACCGGCGGTGGTCGCCTCGGCCCACTGGCCGGCGACGCGGACCTTGGCGCCCAAGCCGTCGCGATTGCTCCGCGTGCCGACCAACCGCACCGTGAGCCAGTGGTTGCCGCGGCGCCGGTTCAGGAAGATCTGAGGCCGCTCGCCGAGAGCGGTCATCACGACATCCATCGCCCCATCGTTGTTCAGGTCGCCAAACGCTGCGCCGCGCCCGGCCACGGCGGGCGCGCCCTTGAGGTCTTCCAGCACGAACCGCCCGCCGCGGTTCCACAGCAGTCCGGCCGGTTCTTTGTACCGCAGCCCGGAGTGAATCCTCTCGACGTTGTCGAGCACGTGGCTGCGAGCCACGAATAGGTCCTTCCATCCGTCGTTGTCGAAATCGTACAGCCCGGCGCCCCAGCCGGAGCTGGAGGCGCTGATGGCGGCAAGACCGGTCTCCCGGCTGACGTAGCGGAACCGGCCCTGCCCCTCGTTGCGATACAGGGCCCAGTGCTCGAGGGCCAGATTCGTCACCAGGACGTCCGGCCACCCATCGTTGTCGTAATCGCCGGCGGCGACGCCCATGCCCGCGTACGGCCTTCCATCGTCGCTCAAAGCCGCGCCCGCTTCCAACGCCACTTCCTGAAAGCGGCCGTCGCCCAGGTTTCGATAGAGAAACTGCTCCATGCCGTCGTTCGAGACAAAGATGTCCGGAAAGCCGTCGCGGTCGTAATCCAGGAAGGCGACCCCCATCCCTTTTCCGACAGGTGTGGCGATGCCGGCTTGCTGGCTGACGTCCTGGAAGCGCCCGTTGCCTAAGTTGCGATACAGCAGGTTCGTCGTGCCGTGGTAGCGGTCGGGCCGGCAGTAGGCTCGAAAGGGAGTTCCGCAGTGGAGATTCCGGGTGAAATCCCAGTCCAGATAACGGCTGACGAACAGGTCGAGCCAGCCGTCGCGGTCATAATCGAAAAAACCGGCGGAAACGGACCAGCCCCCGCCGTGAACTCCCGCCTCCGCCGTTACGTCGGTGAAGGTGCCGTCGCCATTGTTGCGATAGAGTTGATTGTGGCCGAAGTTAGTGACATAAAGGTCCGGATATCCGTCATTGTTGTAATCTCCGACCGCCGTTCCCATGCCGTAGTTCGACTCGCCGGCGCGCGCCAGTCCAGCCTTGACGGTGACGTCAATGAACTGCCCGTCCGGCTGCTGGCGGTACAGGCGGTTCCAGTAGTTCGGATGGTGGCGCGCCAACCGCAGGGGCGGCCGCACCGCGTCGTCCAGCTTGCCGCCGTTGACCAGGAAAAGATCCAGCCTGCCATCGCGGTCGTAGTCCAGCAGCGCGACACCGCCGGTCATCGTCTCGACGAGATACTTTTGCGCGGTCGGGGAGTGCCGGAGCACAAAGTTCAGCCCCTCCGTGCAGACTAACTGCATGGCTCCCAACAGGATACCGACGCAAGGCGCGTGCATGAAAAATTTTTCGCCCGTTCCCTTGACTTCGGACGCCACCTATGATAGCATCCGTCGCCATGAAATCCATGCTTCGCGGAGGGGCTATGCGCCTTGTGTTCGTAGCGACTGTGGTTTTGCTGCTGGCCGCGCCGGTCGCGGCGCAGACGTTCTATGGCTCGGTCGTGGGCACCGTCACGGATCCCACGGGCGCGGTGGTGCCTGAGGTCAACGTCGTGCTGACCAACATCGGTACGGCGGAGCGTCGCGCCATGCGAACGGACGCGCAGGGCAACTACTTGTTTGTCAATCTGGTGCCGGGCCGCTATCGCCTGGACCTCCAGAAAGACGGCTTCAAGCGCCTGACCCGGGAGCCGGTCTTGGTCGAGGTCCAGTCGGCTGTGCGCATCGATGTCACCCTCGAGGTCGGAGAGGTGACCCAGACGGTAGAAGTTTCTGCGGAGACCCCGCTGATGCAGACCGAGAATGCGTCCCTCGGGCAAGTGGTCGAGGCGCGCAAGGTGCTCGAGATGCCGCTGAACGGCCGGAACGTGCTGAATCTGGTGACTCTGGTGCCTGGCGTCGTGCCCCAGGGCCAGTCCATGCAAAATCCCACCGGCACCAACCCGTTTGCTTGGGGCAACTACCAGATTGGCGGGGGGCAGGCGAATCAGAGCGCTGCCTATCTGGACGGGGGCCCGGTCAATGTCAGCTATATCAACTTGACCGCGCTGGTGCCGACCCAGGACTCCATCCAGGAATTTCGCGTTCAGACGAATAGCCTGGGGGCCGAATTCGGGCGTTTCGCCGGCGGCGTAATCAACCTCACCACCAAGTCCGGCACCAACAACTTCCACGGAACCGTTTACGAATTCCTTCGCAACAAGGTGCTCAACGCGAACACGTTCTTCAACAATCGCAGCGGCATCGAACGGCCGGCGTTCACCCAGAACCAGTTCGGCGCCAACTTAGGTGGGCCCATCCTGAGGGACCGCCTTTTCTTCTTCGGATCCTATGAGGGATTCCGCTTGCGGCAGGGCCAATCGTTTACCTACACCGTTCCCACCGAAGCGATGCGCCGCGGCGATTTTTCCAATGTGCGCACGGCAACGGGCGCCCTGGTGCCGATCTACGACCCCCTGACCACTTGCGGCCGCCTGGGTAATGCCCCGTGCGGCTTTGACGCAAGCGGCCGCGAAATCATCACGCGGCAGCCCTTCCCGAACAACACGATTCCAAACAGCCGGATCGATCGAGCCGCCCGGGCCATGATCCCGTTGTGGGCCTTGCCGAACGGTCCCGGCTTGCCGTTTACGGCGGTGAACAACTTTACGACCAATGCCAGCGTGGGCGGCAACAACGACCAGGGCACGGGCCGGATTGATTACACGGCGAGCGACAAGCAGCGCATCTTCGGCCGCTTCACTCGCTGGACCAACCTGAACCTGCCGATCGACCCTTACAGGACAAAGACCTGCGTCGACCGGTGCACGGAGACCTTCGTGACCGATCAAGTGGTCCTGGCGGATACCTACACCGTGAGCCCCACGACGGTGCTGGACGTCCGCCTGGCTTTTCTGCGCTTCTCCTACGACCGGACGCCGGAAACGCTGGGCTATGACCTCACGCAACTGGGCTGGCCCTCGGAGTTGAACCGTCAAGTGGTCTTCCGCGTCCAACCCATTCCGCGCGTGCAGGGCTACAACGACGTGTTCGCCACCAACGGCACGGGCAGCCGCATCATCGCCCGCAACGACAGCTATTCGATCGTTCCGTCGCTGACCAAGATAGCCGGGCGGCACACGTGGAAATTCGGCGCGGAGGTTCGCCGGCTGACGCACAACTATTACCAGGAGAACAATCCCAGCGGAGCTTTCGATTTCGACGCGTTGTTCACCGCCCAGAATCCGTTCACGGCATCGGGCGGCAACGGTTTCGCCTCATTCTTGTTGGGCTACGGCACCGGCGGCGGCTTGCGCCAGGCGGCCCTCGTCGCCGGGCAGCAGATCTACCGCTCCATCTACGCGAGCGACACGATCCAGTTGACCAGCCGGCTTACGCTGAACCTCGGATTGCGGTACGAGGGGCCGGGGCCGTGGTCGGAGCGCTTCGACCGGATGACCGTGCTGTTGCCGCGGGCCCCGAGCCCGATCGTCGGGCCGGACGGCAGACAGCTCCTGGGACGGTTGGCGCTGGTCAACTCGCCGGACCATCCCAGCCGCAACAACACGAACATGTATCACCTGTTTGCCCCGCGCGCGGGTCTGGCGTGGCGCGCGTTCAGCAAGACGGTGATCCGCGCCGGCTATGGCCTGTTCTTCGTCGGCAACGACGTGGTCTTCGCCATCAGTCCGAACAACGATTTGGTGAACGGCTTTAACAACCCGTTTGTCGGCACGCTGGACGGCTCGCTGACGCCCGCCAACGTGTTGAGCAACCCGTTTCCGAACGGCTTGCTCCCTGCGCCGGGGCGCAGTCAGGACGTGGGCCGGTTCTTTGCGGGGGTAGGCATCCAGGGGCCACTTCCGGGCGATCCATATCCGACCGTGCAGCAGTGGAACTTCAGCATTCAGCGCGAGATCCCCTCCGGTGCAGTCGTCGAGGCGGCCTATGCGGGCTCGAAAGGGACGCACCTGCCCGCCTACACGCAACAGATCAACCAACTGCCGGATCAGTTCCTCAGCCTCGGCGCCGACTTGCAGCGCCAGGTGGACAATCCGTTCTTCGGGCAGATCACGACGGGGGCGTTGGCGGCGCGCACGGTGGCGCTCGGCCAGTTGCTGCGGCCTTTTCCGCACCACACCAGCGTGGCGATCGGCGCTCCGGCCAACCGCAACTCGATTTACCACTCATTGCAGGTGAAAAGCGAAAAGCGCTTCAGCCAAGGAGGTAGCGTTCTGCTCGCCTACACCTGGGCGAAGTTGATCAGCGACACGGACACGCTCACGGGGTGGTTGGAACCCGGCGGGGGGTTCGCGGCGCAGAACAACAACAATCTCCGGCTCGAGCGGTCGCTGGCCAACTACGACGTGCGGCACCGCCTCGTGATCAGCTATGTGCTGGATCTGCCGTTTGGCAAAGGGCAGCGCTTCGCCAGCGGCGTCACCGGCGCAGCCGACAAGTTGATTTCCGGTTGGGGCATCAACGGCGTCACGACGTTCCAAACCGG
>JANWXD010000069.1 GCA_025055455.1 Bryobacteraceae bacterium | reverse complement strand
ACCGTGAAGAGAATTCGCCTGGGCTCACGGCCACGCCGGCCATCGGTGTTCGACGACAGGATCCATCTGCGTCCGCCGAGTCCGGCAGCGGGGAACCAGCTCGTAGCATCGCTTGCCGTACGCCGATTCGCCGCTCAAATGGCGTTGCCGTGTGGCCTACCACAACGGGAGGCCGGATTCCAGGCGCAGTGTCGTCATTGAGCGCCCGCCTCCGCGAATCAATCCGCAGCGTCCTCAGCCGAGGTCCTATGCGGCAGCATCTCCTTCAGGCACCCGATTGCCACTCGCCAGTTGCCCGTAACGTGCCAAAAAGACCTCTTTCCGGCAAGCCTCAGCAGCGACACAAAACCCGCGCGTTTTGTTTCAGCCGCCGGACCCGCCTGCCGGAAGGTTTTCGGCACGCCTCGCCTGCCACTCGGCCCAGACCCGCCGCGCCGTCCCCGTGCTGATACCCAGCTGGCGGGCTACCTCGCGCCAGCTCTCCCCCTGGCGGCGCAGCTCGATCACCCGCAGCCGGTCGAAGACCCGCCGCGGTCGGCCCAGCCGCCTGCCCTCCCGCCGCGCCCGCTCCAGCCCCGCCCGCACCCGCTCCTGGATCCGCAGCCGCTCCTGTCGGGCCAGCGACGCCAGCAGGGCAATAATCGCTTCTCCGAACGGGCCCGCCGAATCCAGGTATGGCTCCGTGTAGCTGCGCCAGGCAACCCCGCAGCGCGTGAGCTGGTCCAGCAGCTCAAGCGTCCGCAGCGCCCCCTGCCGCGAAAGCCGGTCCAGCGACCAGAACAGAAGCAGGTCGAACTGTTTGCGCACGGCCGCATCGAGCAGGGCTCGCAGCGCCGGGCGGTCGGCGCGCGCCCCGCTGGCTTCATCGACGAACTCGGCCACAACCACCCAGCCCTGCCGGACGGCGAACTCGCGCAGCGGCACGAGCTGGTTCTCCGCCGTCTGGCCCTGATCCGTCGTCGAAATGCGGGCGTAGAGGGCAGCACGTGGTTCAGGAATGCAATCCGGCATCGGGGACTTCACCTCGACTTCGATTCTATGGAAGAAGAGGCCACTGCACTCACGCGTGGCAGGATGCACGATAACACCTACACAAAATAGGACCACTGAGGAGGGTAGTCCCGGTTAGATCTCCGGCTCCGACAGTCTGTTTCGAAAGCCTGACAGAGTCGGATAGGGCGATTGCAGCATGGTTGCTGCAGTCGAGAAGAATCCACAACTAATTGACAATTGGACATATTGGACCAGCCTGGCCCGACTGCCGATTGCAGCAAGAAATAAGCATAATCCAGCTCGTCTATTTTTCTGCTGCTTCTGCTGCAATCGGCAATCAGCCGAAACCAAACGCAAGTGTCACGTGTTGAACGAGTTCGATTGCAGAGCCCACATCGGCAATCGATCGGCATTCGCCGCATGCAGCGCCCCTCATGCGCGGTTAAGGATGAACAGCGTTTGCGGTCTGCCGCCGTGCTTGGGCGATCGAGTGACAATGCGTCCGACCCCTATCCGTGCGGCGGAATGCAGAAGCTTAAACGCCTCGGCATTGTTTCGCGCGCCGCCAATGTGACCTGTGTAAACCTGCCTTAAGCTGAGTTCCCCGCCACGAGCATGCGCGGCCTCCATCAATCGCAGAACCCGGGCAGCGGTTTCTGAATCTTCTCGCGATACCAGAAAACATCGGTATTGCTGTAGAAAGTAGTCAGCAAGCTCAAAAGCCTGGGCCACCGTCCATTCGCTAACAGTGTCCGGTTGCTCGCCGAAGACGACGGCGCTCTCGTGAAGAATGAGCGAAAATCGTGCCAGATAGGCGCGGAGCTTTGGTGCGTACAGACGAAGATCCGGCGAGTCGGCGGTCCGTCGGTGAAAATCCTCTGAGGCGGCGACGAATAATTCATGGGCGTCCGGCGTCAGCTTCCGGACCAGAGATCGGGAAACTGGGTCGCACCCGGCTCCGCGATATCTGGCAAGCTCCCCCAGAAACGACGCGTACGCATCTGCAACGGATCGAGGGATGCCCGCGGAGCCATGCGGATAGGAGTCCCCGTGCGTGCTCACAAACAGAAACCTCTGGGCCAGTCCGATATCACGCAGGTTCTCGCATCCGAAGACCTCAAGCCGGCACGGCTGGATGCCGCCCGCGATTGTGAGAAAAGGCCGGGGGATTATGATGCTCTCCGGGCGCCGGGGGCCTTGGGCGCGATTGACGCGCGTGATACGCAAAGCTTCACCGCTCCAGCACGAGAGGAAAAACTGTCGGTCCGCACCGCGCCCACCCCGATATGCGCCAAAGCCGTCGAACACGGCTGAAAGTTCGTCGGGCGCGAAAAGCACGCCGCGTTCGTTTTCCCTCAACAGGAGGCTAAGCGCCTCCACCGTGGCTTCACTGACAGCGACTGAGCGGTGATCCTTCGTTTGGCTGAGCTCCTCCATCAGCCGGATCGCAGGGCTCAGAGCGTACCGAAGAGAGGGCGTTTTCCCAGAACCAGATTCACCGATCAAACTCAAGAATAGTGACGCTTGCTCTCGCCATCCCTGCTCGACCTCGACCAGCCGCCCTGCGCCAATCGCGACTGACATGGCGGCGAGCGCGGCCGCAGCAGGGTAATCCGCCCCGCAGCCAACCGCCTGCGAGACGGCTTGTGCGAATTCAGCGATGGGCCGAGGCAACACCTCCAGTGGGAACGCGTCTCTGCATTCCGCGGGCAGGCATCTGCTTGGCGCCTTCTCGGAAATGTGGTGTACTTTTATCGAACAGGATCGCATAGTTTTGTTCAGCCTCATATAAGTAATGGGGTGTGTTTATCGTGTTTGCCAACATGGCGCACCAGCGTATGTGCGCCACATGAAGCGGAGGAGTCATTCCCTCCGTGGGGCCAGAAGATCTGGGTCGACGAAGTACCGTACCGAACGGCCAATTTTTCGCCAAATCGGCGCATTCGGTTCGCGTCGATTGCTCCTGCGCTCACGCAGCCGTCGGTTCGCCAGCCCCTGCTCACTGAGTCCGACGAGCTTGGCGAACTCTCGCGGAGTCACCCAGAGACCTTCAAGCTGCTTCTCCATACCCGCACTTTACAGCAGAGGGCGGACACTTAAATCCATCAAAGAAATTACGAGTGACTCAACTTATTGGGCATTTGTGTGATGGCATGCCTGGCTTTCACAAGCACAAGTGAATCGCAGAATGAATGCAGCGTTGTCGATACTGGTAGGCGGTGAGGTGGACCCCAAGAACTGAGGTGGACCCCACGGACTGGACAGTTTTTGCCCGTTCCTTAAGTGGGTCGCGGCGGGTTCGGAGGGCGGGATTTCTACCGCCCTGTCAGTCCGGACCTCGTGAGGCGCTCGGGTCGCATCCCTGCGTTGCCCTGTCTTCCTGCGAGGCTCCTTGATTGTAAGCCAGCGGCACTGCTTCCCCCAGCCGGAGGCAGCCAGTCTGGCCCAATGCGATAAATCCCGGGGTTTGGGGCAGAGCCCCAAGCGCTCCCGCTTCATGTGTTCGTTCGCGGTCCGGCCCAGACCTCGGCGGGCGTCCGGTAGTCCAGCGCCTGATGCGGCCGGCGGTGATTGTAGAACTGGAAGTAGCGCTCCAGCGCCAGCCACAACTCGCGCCCGTCGGCGAAGTCGCCCGGGTAGATCAACTCGTACTTCACCGATCGCCA
>JANWXD010000068.1 GCA_025055455.1 Bryobacteraceae bacterium | reverse complement strand
CTGGGAATCCCCCAAAGTCGGTTTGTCCACACGGCCTAGGCATCGAAAGGTCACTATCGGGTTGTCGTAGGTGAGCACAAAATGTGGTTCACCGCCGATTTGGCCGACGACCTCGCCAAGACCACACGACCCGCAAGATACGGGTTGGCTGGCCTCGGGTCGGCGGGGCAGACCCTCGCCCCGGATCGGCCACGACCTGACGGCCACGGCCTTCGCTCGGCGGGGGGATGGCGGGCCAAGAAGCCCTCCACCAGCCCGCCGAGGACCGCCGCCTTCGGCTGGAACGCGGAACCGATGGGCGACGCACGGCGTCGCCCGATGTTCCGCGCCGCATTGCAGTCGGCGTGCATGTCGCGCCCGCACCACAGGCACCGGGAACGGGCCTGCGACGGGCGGTTTTTCTTGTCCACATAGCCGCACGCCGAGCAGGTCTGCGACGTGTAGGCCGGATTCACCTCCTCGGCCTTGATGCCGTGGCGATCCCGCAGGTCGGCCAGCTTCGCCTTGATGGCGGCCCGCCCGCAGTCAGTTCAGCGCCTATGATGCCTGCCGTGCGTGGCGGGGCCCGGGAATCCGCCCGGGCTAGCCGCGGCGGGCCACGTCCGAATGTCGCCCAGGTCGCATTCCGTGATTGAAAGCGATAAGCGCGAAAAAGGGCGCTCTCCAGCGCCCTTACGTCGTCGCCATTACGCGCCGTTCCTCGACTGCGCGTGCGGTGCCTCGCGCGCCTGAGCGTTCGTCACGCACCATGTAGCCTTGGCCCCAGACGGTCGAGATGGTCTCGGGGGCTCCGGCGTTGACCAGTTTCTTCCGGATCTTGCAGACGAACACGTCGATGATCTTGGCGTCGGGCACGGCGTCGTAGTCGTAAAGGTGGTTCATAATGGTGTCTTTCGACAGCACCTTGCCGCGGTTCACCGCCAGGAGTTCGAGGATCTGATATTCCTTCGAGGTGAGCGCCACCTTGGTTGGCCCGACATTGACGCAGCGGCCGTTGAGGTCCAGGACCACGTCAGCGAGAGCGATCTCTGGTTTCGCGAAGCCACGGGCTCGCCGCACCACGGCCTTCACGCGGGCGGCGATTTCCTCGACCGGGCAGGGGTGCGCGAAGACATCGTCAGCGCCCGTATTCAGAAGGGCCACGCGCTGCGCATAGAGATGGTCGGAGGCCACCACCAGGACCGGCCTATCATCGCCGGAGGCGCGTAGGCTCCGCACGAGCGTGCGTGGCTCAATGCCTCGCAAATCGGGTCCGATCAGGACGGCCAGCCCGTCATCCTTGGCGATGAGGGATCGGACATCGTCGTAAGGGCCGTACATGTTCACGACAAAGCCGCCCTGCTGCAGCCCGAGGACGACACGGCGGCTCGTTTCCCCTTCCTGGGAGACGACGAGGATCTTCATGTTGGGATCTCCGGCGGTGGTGATGGCCGTCCTGGCCGCGTTGCCTGATGCGTCAACGGTAGGACATTCAGGGACGAAAAGCGGTTAGGCACCGATATCGGTTTCGACCTTCTGGCGACGGTCTGACCTCGGCGCATTGCCTTCCTCTTCGTCACCCCTGGGTTGCTACCGGGCGTTGGTGAATAGACTCTTACTTGGCTACCGTGCCGCGAGTTCTTCTTTCTTGCAAGCCCAATGGCTTGAATCCGGAATACGATCACTAAACCGCGAGTGGCATGTATTCGCTGTTTTGATGGCACGTTATTAATCAGGCGCTTGAGCGTCAAGGCTCAGACCGGCTCGCAAGGAGCCGGGGCTCTCATGCCAGACGTAGCCGGTGTTCATCGCCTGAAATCGTTGGCGGGTTGTGTCGTCGGAGCCACAGGGCTTTCGTCGAACGCGGCTTCCAGGCTTGCTGTCACGGCGTGCTCGGCGTCTTTCGACCAGCGCAGGTAGGTCTCGATCACATGTTCGAGAGGTTGCCTCCCGCGGCTCAGGCTTCCCGGACCGGCCGTAGGCAAGGCATCGAGAGCCGCGGCGAGGAGGTCACTCTCTCGGCGCAAAAGGCTCTGCACCAAGGACTGGCGAGCCCGCTCCGTCGGGTTTTCACCCAACAGGGCGTCTGCCAGGCTCAGAGCCCGGTGATGGACGACCCCCAGGAGATTTGCGAGCGTGTCGCGGGTCGCCGTGCCGGCATGGCGCGCCAGGGGCGGCAGCAGCCGTATGGCGGCATCGGCCAAGGACAGGGCCATGGAGGAGCGGCCGCGCACGACAACCTCTTCGCCAGTGGCGTCCGGCAGGCTGCGAACCGGCGGCTCTTCCACCAGGGCGGCAAGATCGCGAGCTATATTGACGGTGACGTCCTGGGGGAGGGGGTGCCCTGCCTGTGCGCCGTAGCGGAGCTCGCCGGCAAGGCAGCGGGCCATCATGGCGACGAACGCCATCCGCAGCCGATCGTCCTCCGCCCCTCCGGGGCACGCCTGGTTGGCAAGGGCGGCCGCCTCCTCGCGGATGGCGGACATCAGACCCGGCAGTGTCCAGACGCCATGGCACGCTGCGGGGCAGACGTTCCATGCCGTCAGCAAGGGTCCCCAGGCGTTCGACGCCCGCTGCATGGCGACCCGCTTGCGGAACAGGGCATTCTCCTCGGGGGCTCTGCCTTCCGGCATGCGAGACGACATCAGCGCCTGCGGGGCTGCGGTCTGGAACCTCATGCGCCGCTCGGCGACAGGCGCTGGCTGCGCCGGCATTGCTGTCGGGTTGTCTCTCTCGCCGGGTCCGGCGCGCTGATCGTCGACACAGGACGGAGAAGATGCGTTGGCGCGAAGCCTCGTACCGCCCTGCCGGAAGATCTGCGCGATCCGCGGAGAAACGGGCTGCGTTGGTGCAGGCAATGGCGCGGCTTGCTCTGGTGTTGTGCTGCGTTTGAACCAGGTTCCGAACAGTGTGCGGGGGGTCATCCTGGGTGCTCCGGCGTCGGCATCGGCCATGATAACAGGACCAGGATGCCGCGGAGCCGTGAAAACGACGAAGAGGCAGGCCGATGGCTCTCCTCGTGTCGCGCCTCACCGTTTCAGGGGTTTGCCGATCTCTTCGGACAGCCGCTGGTTGGCGAAGCAGAGAACCGTGGAGCGGGTCGGCAAGGCCGCGGCCAGTCGGCGCATGGCGCTGGCGACCTAGGCCGGGATCGACTTCCGCCCGTCTTCCCATTGGGAAATCCTGGGGGCGTCGTAGTTCTCGAAAGTCAATCCTGGGAGTCAATCCGTCAAGCGTTCTTGTGACGGAATGTCACGGGCTGATGAATGCCTCGGCGTGATTCGGTCTGCGCAGATCGGCTCCCGGTCCGGCGAACCAGCGCCCCACGAAGGCGAACAGCTAGTCCAGCTGATAGGTAGTGCCGTCCCAGCGCCGGGAAATTGCTGAATCGAGGGCGAGCAAGGGGAGAACCGCCTTGTCGGTCAGCACCCGGAGCGGCGTCATCTCCTCCTGCTTCATCTGAAGCTCTAGGCCGTGTGGACAAACCGACTTTGGGAGATTCCCAGCCGGACTCGGGCGTGATTCCACGCTGATCTCTGGCATGGAGATCGGCGTTGCTTCGCGGACTGCTTACGGACGAGGAGTGGTCATTCTTCGAACCCTTCGTGGTGTCGGCCAGCCCGCTCGGCGGCAGGCCTGCCCGCGACCACAGGCGGGTGCTGGACGCCATCTTCTGGATCGCGCGTACCGGCGCGCCGTGGCGTGACCTGCCGGCCGAACTCGGCAACTGGAACTCGGTGTTCCGCCAGTTCCGGCGCTGGACCGCCTC